>NZ_JBITGW010000034.1:0-7907 GCF_044457345.1 Nonomuraea sp. NPDC050547 | reverse complement strand
CCCAAGCCCCCAAGCCCCCAAGCCCCCAAGCCCCCAAGCCCCCAAGCCCCCAAGCCCCCAAGCCCCCAAGCCCCCAAGCCCCCAAGCCCCCAAGCGTCACAGCTCCGGGCCCCACTCTCCAGCCAGCAGCCAGCAGCCAGGCTCCGGCTTCCCAAGGTCCCGACGCCTACCTGCCCTCGGCCAAGGAAGTCCGGCCCCGGAAGTCCGGCCCCGGAGGTCCGGGCTTTGGGGGTGCGGCCCTGGAAGTCCGGGCCTTGGGGTTCGGTCCGGGGGCTCGGTCGTGGGATCCGGTTCTGGAAGTCCGGCGCCCGCGGGGCTGGGGTGCTTCGAGGCCGGGGGCGGGGTCTCCGAGGGTGGCGGGGTGGTGGGCTTCTGGACATCGGGGGTGGCGGGCCGTACCAAGGGAAGATGGAGGTTACCGTCGTCGGTGCCGGGCTGGTCGGGTGTCTGCTCGCCTGTTTCCTGGCTAGCCGAGGCCACCGGGTCACCGTCCACGAGCGCCGCCGGGACCCGCGCGTGGCGAGCGCGGACCGGGGCCGGTCGATCAATCTGGCGATCTCCGAGCGGGGCATCGACGCGCTTCGCCGCCTCGGGCTGGACGGGGAGGTGCTCGCGCGGGCCATTCCGATGCCGGGCCGGATGATGCACGCCGTGGACGGTTCGCTCACCTTCCAGCCCTACAGCGCCGGCGGCGCCCACGCCATCAACTCCATCAGCCGCGCCGACCTCAACCACCAGCTCCTCGACGCGGCCGGGAAACACGACGGCGTCACCGTCATCTTCGGCCACCGCGTGGAGGCGGAGCTGCCGCCGGGCGCGGTGGTGATCGGCGCGGACGGCGCCCACAGCGCGGTGCGCGCGAAGCTGCAGGCGCTGCCGGGCGTGGACTTCAGCCAGTCCTACCTCGACTACGGCTACAAGGAGCTGTCCATCCCGCCGCGCGACGGCGACTACGCGATGGATCCGGGAGCGCTGCACATCTGGCCGCGCGGCCGCTCGATGATGATCGCGCTGCCGAACCCGGACCGGTCGTTCACCTGCACGCTGTTCTGGCCGCACGAGACCTTCGCCCGCCTGCGCACAACGGACGAGATCGAGGCCTACTTCGCCGAGCACTACCCGGACGCCCACCTGCCCGCGCTCGCGGCCGGCTTCCGCGCCAACCCGGTGGGCCATCTGGTCACGATGCGCTGCGCCCCCTGGCACGCCCGCCTCGGCGACACCACGGTGGGCCTGATCGGCGACGCCGCCCACGCGATCGTCCCGTTCTACGGCCAGGGCGCCAACTGCGGCTTCGAGGACTGCGTCGAGCTCGACCGGTGCCTGGACGAGACCGGCGACGACTTCCCGGCCGCCCTGGACCGCTTCGAACGCCGCCGGAAGGACACCGACGTCATCGCCCGCCTGGCGCTGGACAACTTCGTGGAGATGCGCGACAAGGTCGGCTCGAAGACGTTCCTGGCGGGCAAGCGGCTTGAGCACGCGCTGGAGCGGGCACTGCCGGGCCGTTACGTCTCCCGCTATGAGCTGGTCTCCTTCTCCACCACGCCGTACTCGCAGGTGGAGCGCCGGGTGGCGCGCCAGCGCGGGCTCGCCGCCGCCGCGGGTCTGGGCGCCGCCGCTCTGTCGGCCCTTCTGGTACGCCGCCTGCGGGCCCGCTCAGGCTGACGGCCCGTAGCGGGTGGCGATCGCGGTGGCACGCTCGCGCAGCGCGTCGCGCAACCACGGCGGGGACAGGGCTTCCGCGCTCGTGGTGAGCTGCCACAGCGCCCATTCGGCGTGTCTCCGATCTTGGAAGGTCACCTCCATGAGCAGCCGGCCGTCCGCGCCGGTCTCCTCGGACAGGACGGCCAGCGCGGTGCCCACCAGGTCCTCCCGCCGTGCCGGGTTCAGCCGCACCTGCACGGCGACCTGGTCGCCGCCGGTACGGAACCGGGTGCTGCGTTCCTGCCAGGCCCGGTCGAGGTCGACCCGGTCCGGTCGCTGCGCGGGCTCGTCGAGCTCCTTGGCGGCCAGGACCCGTGACAGCCGGTACATGCGGTCCGCGCCGGACTTCGTGGCCAGCAGGTAGCCCCGGTCGCGGACGGTGACCAGGCCGATCGGGTCCACCGTGCGCCACTCCGGGGTCTGGCCCGCGGCCGCGTAATGGATCCGAAGCTTGTGCCCGGCGAACACCGCGCGCAGGACCTCGGCCGCGATGGCGTCGGGCACCTCCTCGTCGACGAGCCGGCGTGAGAGGAGGTCGGTCTCCGGGTCGATGAGCAGCCGCTCGGCCGCCCCGGCGGCGGTGTCCCGGTAGCTGTCGGGCAGCGCGTCGACCACCTTGAGCATCGCCGACGCGAGCGCGGAACCGAGGCCGAACGCCTGCGCGCCGCGCCGCGATCCGGCGACCAGCAGGGCGAGGGCCTCGTCCTGGTTCAGCCCGGTGAGCTCGGTACGGAAACCGGGCAGCAACGCGAAACCCCCGTGCCGGCCGCGTTCGGCGTAGACGGGGACCCCGGCCGCGGACAGCGCCTCGATGTCGCGCAGCACGGTGCGGGTGGAAACCTCCAGCTCGCGAGAGAGCGCGGCGGCGGACAGCCGGCCGTGCTGCCGCAGCAGCAGGACCAGCGAGACCAACCGGTCGGCGCGCATACGAAAACTTAACAGGAATACGCGACAGAGGATGTCGTGATTTGCCGGGAGGCTGATGAGCACGACGACGGCCACCGAGCCGATCGGCGTACGTGATGAACGAAGCGAATGGAGCGGATATGGCAATCGAGCGAACGGCGGTCAACCCGTGGGCGTGGTCGACGGAGCTGGGCTACAACCAGGGCGAGGTCGTCTCCGGGCATGCCAGGACCCTGTACTGCTCCGGGCAGACCGCGATGAGCGCCGACGGCAAGCCCCAGCACGCCGATGACATGGCGGCGCAGCTGGCACTGAGCCTTGACAACCTGGAGGCCGTGCTCGGCGAGGCCGGCATGTCCCTCGCGAACCTGGTCCGGCTCAACGTCTACACCACCGACGTCGACCGGCTCTTCCAGCACTACGGCGTGCTGGCGGGACGGCTGGGCGCCGCCCGGGTGGCGCCGTCCACCACGATGCTCGGGGTGACCCGGCTGGCGGTCCCCGACCTGATGGTCGAGCTTGAGGGGACCGCCGTCGCGTGACCTGGCCCGCCGCCTCCGGCAGAGCGCCGGAGGCGGCACGAGGAGTGGGAAGACGGGTGATTCTCCGGTGTTCAGAATGGTGACGGTCGGCGTCTACGGCTTCGACGGCGACTCCTTCCTGCGACGGCTGCGTCAGGCGGACGTCCGCCTGCTGCTCGACGTACGCCAGCGGCGCGGCGTCCGCGGACCCGAGTACGCCTGGGCGAACTCCCAGCGGCTGCAGGCGGCCCTCGCCCATGCCCGGATCGGCTACGAGCACCACCGTGAGCTCGCGCCGACCACCGAACTGCGCCATCTCCAATACGCAGAGGACGAGCGCCAGGGGGTCGGCAAGCGCTCGCGCCGCGAACTCGCCGCCGAGTACACCCGCCGCTACACCGGCGAGATCCTCGACCGCGCCGACCTCACGCCGATCGTTTCGGTGCCGGCGGGTGGTGGGACGGTGGCTCTGCTCTGCGTCGAGCGCGACGCCGTGGCCTGCCACCGCTCGCTGATCGCCCGGCGGCTGGCCGAACGGCACGGCGTCACGGTCGACCACCTGCTCCCGGAGCTTTAGCGGGGCAGGTGGAGGCGGAAGCCGTACAGGCCCGCCTGGCCCACCGCGTACAGGCGGGTGCCGCCCGGTGTCCAGGCGCACCCGGTCAGCTCGGCGTCGAGGTGGATGGCGGCCACGCACCGGCCGGCGCGCACGTCCCACACCCACACGGCCGCGTCCTCGGTCGCCGTGGCCAGCCAGGACCCGAACGGCCCCGCCGCCAGCCCCACAGCCGCGGTCTGCTCCTCCAGTTCGTCGCGCAGCCGGCCGGTGCGGTCCCAGCGCCGGATGGCGCCGTTGGTGGAGGAGGCGGCCACCCAGGCGCCGCCGGGCGCGACGGCCAGGCCGGTCACCGGGGAGCTCGGGGTCAGCACGGGCGCGATTCTTCGGCCCGAGGGGTCGAGCAGCAGCACGGACTCGCCGCCCGCCGCCAGCCACGCGCCGCCCGGCGCCATGGCCAGGTGGCCGGGTTCCTTCATCGAGGTCTCGGCGGCCGGCCGCCCGTCGGGGCGCCAGAACTGCACCGCGTCCCGCGCGGCGGTGGCCAGCCAGGACCCGTCCGGCGCCATGGCCACGGAGCGGGCGGGGCCGCGCAGCCGTACGCGATGGAGGGGTTCGCCGTGGCGGTCCAGCAGCCACAGCAGGCCCTCGTCGTCGGTGGCGGCGAGCAGGGCGCCGTCCTCGGAGCTCGCCACGGCGGTGAACGTGACCTGCTCGTGCAGCGTGCGCCGCGCGCTGCCCTCCGCGTCCCAGAGCGTGAGGCCGGGAGCGCCGCCCGCCGTTACCAGGGCGCTGCCGTCGGCCACGGCGGCGATCGCCCGCAGCGGGCGGCGGCGCAGGTGCTCGTCCGGCGCGGGCAGGCCCGGGGCGGCGTCCCACAGGCGGATGCTGCCGTCCAGGCTGACGCTGGCCAGCCAGCTGCGATCGGGGGCGAAGGCGACGCCGGTGACGCCCAGCCGGTCGAAGTGCTCGGCGGCTCGCACGTCCGCCAGCGGGTCGGGGGGCGGGGGAGCCGCGCCGGCCGAGGGCAGGCCGTCGCGGGTCCAGGTGTGCTCGCGGTAGGCGAGCGTGCCGCTGTCGGGGGTGATCACGGGCGCCGGCCCGTCCTCGGCCGCCGCCGCCCGCCACAGCAGGCGGCCGTCGGGCGCCCACGCGATGAGGTCCTCGGCGCACGAGGCCAGCCAGGAGCCGTCCGGCGCGATCACCACGTGCCTGACCGGGTCGTCGTGGCCTTCGAGCACCTGCCGCTGGGTGCCGTCCGGGGCCCATAAGCGCACGGTGCCGTCGTCGCTGCCGGTGGCCAGCCACGTGCCGTCGGGGGCGACGGCCACGCAGGTCACGTCGTCCTCGTGGCCGGTCAGCACGGTGCGGACGGTGCCGTCCAGGTTCCACATGGTCGCCGTGCAGATCTCGTCGGCCGTGACGAGCCAGTCGCCGCGGGGGCTGATCGCCACGCCGTAACGCTCCTCGCCGCGGGCGCCCATGATCCGGCGCAGCGCGGGCGGCGGCAGGTCCGGCGGCGCCCACAGGCACTCCAGCCATGGCGAGCCGGAGCCGCCGAGCAGCGCGGCGATCTCCCGCGCGGTCGCCGGCACCGCGAACAGCCGCCCGGCGAGGGTGGCCGCCGCCGTGGGCGCGGCGGGCGCGGCGTGCTCGGTCCTGGCCAGCACCAGCGCGCTCTGCGCCAGCGTACGGCGCAGCCGCTGCGCCAGCGGCGTCGCGGCCAGCTCCAGATCCTGTTCGACGGCGGCCACGCCGTAGCTCTGCAGCTTGGTCGCGATCCACCCGCCGTCGCAGACCAGCTCGGCCACGTTCATGCCGGCCTGCCGCAGGTGGCCGGGCAGCCGGGCGAGCACGTAGGCGATGTCCTCGTGGGAGGCCTCGCCGTCGGCGCCCCGGTCGATGCCCTCGACCAGGGCCCGGTTGACGCGGCGCAGCCCGTCCGGGCCGAGCGCGGCGCGCAGGTAGCCGCGCACCACGTCGGGCACGAGCAGCACCTCACGGTCGGGGGCCTCGGTGAGCAGGCCGAGCGCGCTCAGCCCGGCGAGCGTGAGGTCCGACTCGATCGGGCTCAGCTCGGCGGTACGCGCCCACAGCAGGCGGGCCAGGCCGGTCGGGATGTTGCGGTCGGTGGCGAAGGCCCCCAGCTCCAGCAGGCGGGCGACGCTGTCGGGCAGCTCGGCCCGCACCAGTCCGGCGTCGAGCAGCTCGTGGACCGCGCTCTCGCGGGAGGCGGGCTCGCGCAGGTCGGGCTCGCGGGCGGGGCGGGTCTTGAGCGCCGCGGCGAGCCGGTCGAGGAGCGGCCAGCGCCGTACCGGGAGCCGCACGACCGTCGCGCTGCCGGGCAGGCCGCGGGCGGTGCGCGCGGTGACCAGGACGCTGGCGCGGTGGGCGACGATCATCGCGAGCATCGACACGTGCGGCGCGCGCACGCCGTCCAGCACGACCAGCCCGTCGCCCGGCGCGGCGGTCAGCTCGTCGGCGGTCAGCAGCACCTCGATCCAGTCGGCCGGGTCGGCGCCGCCGCTGACCTCCAGCGCCCGCTCCAGCAACTGGTCGCCGAGCGACTGGCGGGGGTCGGCGCCCACGGTCAGCCAGGCGATGCCGCCGGGGAAGCGGGCGCGTACGCGGGGATCCTCGCAGGCTCTCGTGGCGGCGGTGGTGACACCGGCGCCCTCCAGGCCGTCGATCTCCGGCACGACCGCGATGAGACCGCTGTTTCCCTCGGTCAGCGCCGTGATCAATTCCTCCATGCATTGAGAGTTGCATCCGATGTGGCGACTGTCACGTTGCCTTATTGGCATTGAGTCCAAAAGATAAGGACATGTCTGATCTTCCGCAGTCGGCGGTGGCCCGGACGGCGAAGCTCGCCGCCCTTCCTCTCGGATACGCGGGCCGTACCGCGCTCGGTCTCGGCAAGCGGGCGCTCGGCAGACCGGCCGAGCTCATCGCGGACGAGGTGCGGACGCGCACCGCCGAGCAGCTGTTCAAGGTGCTCGGCGAGCTCAAGGGCGGCGCCATGAAGATCGGGCAGCTCCTGTCGGTGCTGGAGTCGGCGCTGCCGCCCGCCGTCATCGGCCCCTACCGGGCCGCGCTCACCAAGCTGCAGGACTCGGCGCCGCCCATGCCCGCCGCCACCGTGCACAAGGTCCTGGCCGAGGACTTCGGCGACGACTGGCGCGCGCACTTCGCCGCCTTCGACGACGTCCCCGCCGCCAGTGCCTCCATCGGTCAGGTGCACCGGGCCCTGTGGTCCGACGGCAGGCCCGTGGCCGTCAAGGTTCAGTACCCCGGCGCCGCCAAGGCCCTGCGCGGCGACCTCAGGCAGCTCGGCCGGGTCGCCAAGCTCTTCGGTGTCCTGCTGCCCGGCCTCGACGTGCGCTCCTTCGTCCAGGAACTCCAGGAACGCGTGGCCGAGGAGCTCGACTACGGCAAGGAGGCCGAGGCCTGGCACGCCTTCGCCACCGAGTACGCCGGCGACCCCGACATCGCCGTCCCGCCTGTCGTGGCCGCCTCGGAGCACGTGATCGTCACCGAGTGGCTCGACGGCACCCCGCTCGCCCAGGTCATCGCCGACGGCCCGCAGGAGGTCCGCGACCGCGCCGCGCTGCGCCTGGTCCGCTTCTCCTTCTCCTCGCCGGTCCGCTGCGGCTACCTGCACGGCGACCCGCACCCCGGCAACTTCCGCGTCACCCCCGACGGGCGCCTCGGGGTGCTGGACTTCGGCGCCGTGAAGGCCTATCCCGACGGCCACCCGCCCGCCGTGGGACCCATGCTCAGGTACGGCGCCGCCGACGACATCGAAGGCGTCGCCCGGGTCTTCCGCGAGGAGGGCGTCATCCGCGACGGCGTCGAGATCGACCTGGCGGCCCTGGGCTCCTTCGTTCGCCCGTACGCCGAGCCGATCGCCGCCGAGTCGTTCACCTTCACCCGCGACTGGATGCGCGAGCGCGGCCTGTACATGCTGGGTGACGGCACCAGCATCTTCCGCACGCTCAACGTGCCGCCCGACTACGTGATGAGCTTCCGCGTGCTGACCGCCGGCTACGGCCTGCTGAGCCAGCTGGAGGCCACCGCCCCCTTCCGCGCGGAGGCCGAACGCTGGATCCCCGGCTTCACCGCCTGACAGAGATGATGTAGGTGAGCACCTCCCGCCGAGGTCTGACCCACCGACTGACTGACTTCGGGTCTTCAACGGGATCTGTCGGCTTCGGCCG
>NZ_JBITGW010000033.1:0-80556 GCF_044457345.1 Nonomuraea sp. NPDC050547 | reverse complement strand
CGACTGGACCCACACCGACACCCCGGTACTCAACCTCGACCAACTCGACACCGGCCACCACGACGACACCAACCCCAACCTGCCCATCAACCCCGCCCCCACCACGCAGGAGGTCCTCGCCCAGATCTGGCAGGAGGTCCTGGACGTGCCGCAGGTGAAACCGGACGACAACTTCTTCGCCCTGGGCGGCCACTCGCTGTCGGCGGTGCGCATGCTGTTCAAGGCGCGCGAGCGGCTGGCGGCCGAGCTGACGATGCGGGATCTGCACGAGATCGCCGACCTGGCGGCTCTGGCCGAGCTGGTCGAGCGGCGCCGTCCATGACCGGGCGCCTCTCCCCCACCCAGCAGCGGCTCTGGTTTCTCCAGCTGCTCGATCCGCAGGCCACGGAGTACAACGTGTGCGTGGGCTACGAGCTCGACGGCCGGCTCGACGTCGCCGCGCTGCGCCGATCGCTGAGCGCCGTCACGGACCGCCACGACGCGCTGCGGACCACCTTCCCCGCCGAGCGCGGACGGCCGGCGGCGCGCATCAGGCCACCGGGGGAACCCCTCCCCCTGCCCCTCACCGACCTGTCGGGCCTGCCCGACGCCGGCGCGCGAGCGGCGGACCTGGCCGCCGAGCGGGTGGCGCGGCCTTTCGACCTGGCCCGCGACCCGCTGTTCCGCGCCGACCTGATCCGCCTGGACCCCGCCCGGCACATCCTGCTGCTGAACCTGCACCACATCGTGGCCGACATGTGGTCCGTCCAGATCATCTTCGCCGAACTCGGCGCGTTGTACGACGCCGAGGCGCGCGGACGCGAGGCCGGCCTGCCCCTCCCCGCCGCGCGCTACGCCGACTACACCGCCTGGCAGCGCGATCAGCTGAGCGGCGGCCGTCTGGACCAGGCGCTGGCCTACTGGCGCGAACGTCTCAAGGACGCCCCGGCCGTTCCTGACCTCCCCACCGATCGGCCGCGGAGCCCGGAACGCTCGCCCGCGGGCGAGGAACTGCTGACGCCCGTGCCCGCCCAGGTGGCCAAGAGCCTGCGGCGGGTGGCGGGAGAGCTGCGCTGCACGATGTTCGTCCTGACCTTGACCGCGTTCCTACTGATGCTGGCCCGCCGGTCCAGGACCGGCGGCACGGTCGTCGCGGTGCCGGTCGCGGGCAGGGCCAAGCCCGAGTTCCAGGACACGGTCGGCTTCTTCGTCAACACCCTGCCGTTGCGCGTCGACCTGTCCGACGACCCCGAACCGGGGCGGGCGGTGGAGCGTGTCAGGACCGCCGTGCTGGAGGCGCTCGAACACGACATGGTCCCCTTCGACCTGCTGGTCGACCGGCTCGGCGTACCGCGCACCCCGGGCTGCAACCCGCTGGTCCAGGTCGGGTTCCAGCTCCTGCCGACGCCGCGCCGCGCCGGCCGGGTGCGCTGGCACGACCTCGAGGTCGGCGACTGGCAGGGGGTCAGCGAGCGCGTCACCCGGCTGGACCTCGAACTCCACCTGCTCGACAGCGCGCCGGAGGTGATCGAGACCCTGTGGTGCTATCGCACCGACCTGTTCGACGCCGCCACGGCCGAGCGCCTCTCCGCGGACTACCAGGCGCTGCTCGCCGAGATCGGGAACGGCTGATGGCGCCCCCCAGGCTGGTGACCGAGTGGTTCTGGCTGCCGAACCCCCGGCCCCAGGCCGGGCTCAGGCTGTTCTGCTTCCCGCACGCGGGCGGCGACGCGCCCGCCTTCGCCGAGTTCGGCCGGTCGTTGCCGCCCGACATCGAGGTGTGGGCCCTCCGCCTGCCCGGCCGCGGCGGCAGGTTCAACGAGGCGCACGCCGATGACGTGGAGCAGCTGGTCGACTGGATCTGCGACGCGATGCGCCCCCACCTGTCCGGCACGTACGCGCTGCTCGGGCAGAGCTTCGGCTCGCTCCTCGCCTACAACGTCGGCAGGCGGCTCTCCCCCGCCGCCTGCGTGCTGGCCGGGCTGGTTCCGCCGGCGCTGTGGCAGGGACCGCCGGGACCCACCGACCCGGGCCAGACCGCCGACTTCGTCCGCTCCATCGACGACTCGGTGAGCGAGATCCTGCAGCACCCGGAGCTGAGCGCGCTCCTGCTGTCGGTCGTCCAGGCCGATCTCAACCTGTGCGCGACCTACCTCCACCGGCACGAGCCGCTGCTGGAGTGCCCGGTGCTCGCCGTGGTCGGCGCCGACGATCCGCTGGTGACCAGCGAGCAGATGACCGGGTGGTCGCACGGCACGACCGGCCCCTTCGCCCAGCGCACGCTGCCGGGAGGGCACCTGGTCCTCCAGAGCGCGAACGGCGCGCTCACCCGGACCGTGGCCGAGTTCCTGCACGACACGGCATTGACCCCCCATCCGGAAGGCATGGCATGAACCGCCACGCGACGGCCGTGATCTCGGCCACCGGCGTCCTGACCTATCGCGGGCTTCACCAGCGAGCCGAGCGCTATCGAAGCGCGCTCGCCCAGGCCGGGCTCGGCGCCGGCGACGTGGTGGCCATCGCCCTGCCCGACGGCCAGGACGCCGTCGCCGCGCTGCTGGCCGCCCTGCGCTCCGGCACGCCCTTCACCTGGCTGACCGCCGACCTGCCCGCCGAACGCCAGGACGCCATCATCGCCGACTGCGCGCCGCGCGCCGTCCTCACCTGTCCCGGCACGCACTACGCCGGCCTTCCCGTCGTCCACGTCCTGGGTGACGACACCGATGTCGTACGGCAGGCGCCGGCCCCGGGTGCCGCCGAGGTGCCCAAGAACACCGAGTACCTGGTGTACACCTCGGGCTCGACCGGCCTGCCCAAAGGGATCGCGCAGCGGTCGGGCAACCTAGACCAGCTCACGCGCTGGCTGGGCACCGCGATCGGGGCCGATGAGACGTCGCGGGTGCTGCAGTGGGCACGGCTCGGCTACGACGCCGCGTACGTCGAGATCCTCACCGGGCTGCACGCGGGCGCGGCGGTGGTCGTGCCGCCGGGCGAGGTCAAGGGCGACGCGACGCGGCTGCACGAGTGGATCACCCACCACGGGGTGACGCACGTGCAGACGGTGCCGAGCCTGCTCCGTCATCTGCTGAACGTGGACGCCGGCGCGGCCGGCGGCGTGCGGGCCCTGAGCCTGTTCGGCGAGTCGCTGCGGGCCGGCCTGGTCGACGAGGGCCGGGCGCGCTTCCCCAACGCGGTCGTGCACAACTTCTATGGACCCACCGAGTGCATTCTCGCCACCTGGCAGCGCGTGCCCGTACCGGCCGCCGACCCGATCTCGCTGGGCGAGGCCATCCCGGGACGCCAGATCCTGTTGACCGGCGACGACGGCGCCGAGGTCGGCGAAGGCGAGGTCGGAGAGATCCGGGTGCGCAGCGTGTTTCTCGCGCACGGGTATCTCAACCGGCCGTGGGAGACCGAGCGTGCCTTCCGGCAGGGTGACGTCTACCGGACCGGCGACCTTGCCCGCCGTACGCCGGACGGACGGTTGGTGTTCGTTGGCAGGAGCGACGACCAGCTCAAGATCCGGGGCGCGCGGGTGGACCTGGGCGAGATCGAGGCGGCGCTGGCCCGTGATCCCGCCGTCGCGCAGGCGGCGGTCAAGGTCTACGGGGAAAGCCAGGAGTCGCTGCGGCCCGCGGCGTACGTGGTGGCGCGTCCCGAGGCGGTCATCGACACGCCCGCCCTGCACCGGCGGCTCGCTCTGGCTCTGCCCACCTACATGGTCCCGGCCGCGTACGTCGTCCTGGCCGAGATGCCGCTGACCGCCAGCGGCAAGGTCGACCGGCGGCGGCTGCCCGACCCCGAGCGTGACACCCGGCCGGTCGAGTTCGGCACCGACACCGAACGCGCGCTGGCGCGGATCTGGTGCGAGGTGATCGGCTGCGAGCGGGCGGGACCGGATGACGACTTCTTCGCGATCGGCGGCTACTCGCTGCTCGTCCCGCAGGTGACGGCCGAGGTGCTGGAACGGCTCGGAGCGGACCTATCGGTGCGTGCCGTGTTCGACCGTCCGATCCTGCGTGAGCTGGCCGCCCACATCGACCACGCGACCGCCGGACGCGAGGAGGAATCGTGATACCGCTCGGCGCCCACGACCTGACCGACCCCGCGTTCTGGGCCGCGGGCAACCCCCACGAGCTGGTCGACGACCTGCGCGGGCAAGGCGCGGTCCAGCGGCACGAGTCGGCCGCCGAGGGCCCGCTGTGGGCGGTGCTCACTCATCGGGAGGCGCTTGAGGTCCTCGGCGACGCCCAGACGTTCAGCTCACGTGGCGGCTCGCTGCTGGGCACCGGCCAGAGCCCGCCCGCGGGCTCCGGCCGGATGATGGCGCTCACCGACCCGCCCAGGCACCGCGGCTACCGTGAACCGGTCGCGCCCTTCTTCACCACCAGGTACGCCTCCGGTCTCCGGGGACGCCTGCGCGAGCTGACCGAGCGGGTGGTACGGCGGGCCCTGGAGCACGAAGAGATCGACTTCGTCAGAGAGATCGGCGCGAAGGTCCCGCTGACCATCATGTGCGACCTCATGGACATTCCCGATCAGGACCGGGACATGGTGGTCGGCCTGTGCGACCGGGCCTTCCTCGGGGTCACCCCGGCCGAGCGCAGGGCGGCTCACCAGGCGCTGCTGCCGTACCTGCTGCAGCTCGCGCTGGCCCGGCGTGACACCCCGGGCGCGGACCTCGTCAGCGCGTTCGCCGCCACGCTCGACCTCGACGAAGTGGTGCTGAACGCCGACAACATCATCGTCGGCGGCATCCAGACGGTCCGGCACACCGCCGCCATGGCGACCCTGACGCTGATGGAGCGGCCCGGGGCCTGGCGCGCGCTGGGCGAGTGCGCCGACCTCACCCGCGCCACCGACGAACTGCTGCGCTGGACCTCGGTCGGCCTGCACGTCCTGCGCACCGCGACCAGGGACGTCGAGCTCGGCGGGCAGAAGGTGCGCGAGGGCGACCGGGTGGTGGTGTGGACGCCCGCCGCCAACAGGGACGCCTCCGTCTTCGACCGGCCCCACCGGCTCGACCTGGAACGCCATCCCAACCGGCACCTCGCCTTCGGCTGGGGCACGCACTACTGCATCGGCGGGCCGCTGGCACGCGCCGAGCTCCGGGAGCTGTTCGGCGCGCTGTCCCGCCTCGTCGCGGAGATCGAGCCGCTGGGCGCGTACCGGCACAACCAGTCCATCATCAACTTCGGTCTTGATTCCTTCCCCGTACGGCTGCGCCCGCGATGAGGCTCGAATCGCTGGCCGACGGGCTGCGCGACGCCGGGTTCACCGCGGCGCGAGCGGTGGCGCTCCTGGGCGCGGAGGATGACGCGGATCTGCTGAGCCATGCCGCGCTGTACGCGTATGTGTCGGCGGAGCGGGTCGACGACCTGCTGACCAGTCCGGCCGGCGTGCTGACGCAGTTGTTCGTGCGCAACGGGCCGGTGCGCAGGGAGGTGTACGCGCGGATGCTGCCCGCTTCGCTGCGCGGACTGCTGGACGAGCACGGGCTGGTCACGCCGGGGGAAGGCACGGTCGCCGGCTCCGTCTCGATCTCTCCGGCCGGTTCCCTGTACTTCCTGTCGGACCCCCTGTTCAGCAGTGACGGAGCGATCAAGCTTTCGGCGGAGCCGGCGCTGGTCATGCCGCCGCACGCGTCGACGTTCGCGCTGCTGCACAACCTGGGCGAGGTGCGCGGGAGGCTGCTGGACGTCGGATCCGGCTGCGGTGTCCTGGCGTTGTCGCTGATGGATCGGTGCTCGGCGGTCACCGGGATCGACCTCAACCCGCGATCGGTCGAGTTCTCCCAGCTCAATGCCCGCGTGAACGGTCTCAGGGCCGAGTTCCGCCACGCCGCTTTCGGCCCGGGGTTCGAGCCGGCCGGTCCCGCGGACGCGCTGGTGTTCAACACCCCCACGGGGCCGGGGCACAGGTCGCTGGCGGAAGTGGGGCAGATGACCGCCCGGCGCGCGCTCGACCTGGTCACCTCGGCGACGGGGGTGCTGCGCTCCGGCGCCCTGGCCTACGTGCTGCTGATCGTCGAGGTGCCCGCGGACCGGCCATCGGCCGCCGACCTGGTTCGCGGCTGGATCCCCGACGGCTGGCAGGCATCGGCGACCGAGCTGCCCGGCTCTCCGCTGGCCTGCTCCCGCGCGGCGATGGACACGGGCAGGCTCGCTTTCGGCAGTGTGCTGGCCGCCGACGCGCGAGACGCGGAACGCCTCATCGGACGGCTGCGCGCGCGTGGCATCGCCGAGGTCATGCCGGTGCTGGTGACGCTCACTCCACCGGCTGCTTGATCGCGATCCGGGTGGCCGCCCGGATGAGCACCACGCCGCAGGCCGTCAGCACCACGAAGCAGACACCGAGCAGCACGCGATAGTCCACGACCGAGATCAGCACCACGCCCAGCGCGATGGAGACCGTCTGCGGTCCCACCGTGCACAGATCCGCGGCGGCCGCCACCCGGCCGACGATCTCCTGGGACGCGTACCGCTGCCACGCGGTCATGTAGCCCACCATCAGCCACGGCAGCCCGAAGCCGATGGACACGAAACCACCGATGACGACCGGCAGATTCGGTGCGGCGAGCAGCGCCGTGCCGATCGCCACGGACAGCAGGCCCACGCCCACCGTCCTGGCCTCGCCGTACCGCTGGATCAACCGCGTCGCCAGCAGGCCGCCGCAGATCCCGCCCGCGCCCTGGATCGCCATCAGGACGCCGAAGAACGAGGCGGGGCGGCCCAGGCCCTCGTCGATGACCGCGAAGTCGACGCTGTCCAGCAGCCCGAGCACGGCGAAGCTGACGGCCACGGCCACGCTGGTGAAGGCCAGCAGCGGGGTACGCGCGAGATGGGCGGCGCCGGCCGTGATCTCCCGCAGCGTGTTGCCCTTGGCGGGGATGGGGCGGGGCTCGCGGAGGCTGATGCTGAGCAGCATGACGATGGCGACGGCGAAGGTGACCGAGGTCAGGCCGACCAGGGCCCGGCCGCCGATCGCGGAGTAGAGCGCCGACCCCGCCAGCGGGCTGAGCAGCCTGATCGCCTCGCCGATCGTGCGTACCGCGGCGTTGGCCCCGGCCAGATCATCACCGGGCAGGATCATCTTGATCAGACTCGCCTGGGCGGGCCGGCGCAGGGTGAAGGACAGGCCGTAGCCGAAGGCGACGGCGTAGATGATCCACAGGTCGGCGGCGGAGTGCACCCCGAGCAGGGCCAGGACGCCCACGCCGGTCACCAGGTTGACCACGATCAGCGTCCGGCGCCTGCGCCATCGATCGACCAGGTGCCCCGACAGCGGGCTGAACAGGACCGGCAGGGACAGGCACAGGAAGACCGCGCCGGCCGCCGCGTTCTGCCCGGTCAAGTCCTTGGCCCAGATGCCCAGCGACAGGTATAAGGCGGTGTCGCCGAAGCTGCTCATGGACTGCCCGGTCAGCAGCCGGCGGAACCGCGGATCGGCCAGGGCGCTCATGGAGCGTCGCCTGGGTCGTCGTCCGGTGCGTCGTCGGTGCTGCTGGCCACGAACAGGCGCACCGGCCGGGCCCCTTCTGGTCGCAGATCCGCCTTCTCACCCCTTTCCAGGTAGTTGACGATCAGTGACTGGACGAGTTCGCGCACCTCGGTCAGCTCGGCGGAGCTCATCCAGAGGGTGGCGCCCATGATCAGGTTGGCTTCCTGCCATTCCTCGCTCTCGGCCGCCATCGTGCGCCGCCAGGTGCGCACCCGGTTGAACTCCTTCTCCAGGAACACCTCGGTCAGCGCCAGCCCCATCGGCGTGACCTCGGCGGCCGTGTCGACGGCCTGGACCGGACGGGCCAGCCGCCACGGCTTCTCTCTGGTGGACGAGGACACGCGCTCGATGAACCCGTACTCGGCGAGCGTCCGCAGATGGAAGGAACAACTCGCCACGCTCTCCCCGATGAGCTCCGCGCACCGGGTCGCAGTCGCGGAGCCGACTACTCCGAGGGTCTCCAGCAGGGCCAGCCGGATGGGGTGGGCCAGGGCGCGCAGCGCGCGCGGGTCGGCGATGGTGCGGTCCTCGTTCATGCGTCCATTATCCGAGAGCAAGAAACCTTACGCAAGCTTTCTTTAGGGTGTACCGTCGTCTAACGCAATGTCACTCACCGCGGAGGGACGTCTCCATGCGTATCGCCCTAGTCGCCGCCCTCACGTTGACCGGCGTCGGCACCTGCGCCACGGTCTCCACCGCCGCCACCGCCGTCCCCGACGGCTTCCTGCTGTACGAGATGGCCGCCATCGAGGGGAAGGGCCTGTGGTCGATCAACAAGCAGAAGGGCGCCAGGTTGGCGATCAACCCATGCCTGAACGACAAGCTCGGCACCAAGGGCAGAACCGCCGCCAGAACCATCCTTTACCACCGGCCGCCCAGCGACCGGCGGGCCGAGCAGGTGATCCTCTACTCCTCGGCCAAGGAGGCCGCGGCGGCGCTCGGCGAAGTGAAGAACGATCTGCCGCGATGCCCGCCGTTCCAGAGCGGGCCGCTCGTCTTCCGGTACTCCGGCCAGGCCCTGCGCCTGGGCGACGAGGGCCTGGCCGTGACCGGGCAGCTCTACGACCACGGCAAGGCCAAGGTCGGTGGTGACCGGGCGGTTCTCACCCGCCGGGGCAACGCCGTGATCGTCTATGCCCGCGCGGGCACGTTCGGCGCGCCGAAGGAGGCGGACTTCGCCCAGCAGAAGAAGGACGCCGGCACGATGCTCGCCAAGATCTGCCGGATCGCGAGCTGCTGAACGTCACTCTCCGTGACCGTGCGTGTCAGGGCACCAGACGAAAGCCGACCCCGCGCACGGTCTGAATGAGGCCGGGATTGGCGAGCTTGCGGCGCAGCCAGGAAATATGCACACCCAAAGTCCTGGTGTCGTCAGCGTCGTTGCGCTCCCATACCTCCCGCATAATGTCGGCCCGGCTGAACACCTTTCCGGGCTCGGACGCGAGAAAGGTGAGAAGCTCGAACTCCTTACGGGTGAGCTGGATCTCGACGGCGTGCACGCTGACCAAGCGCTGGCGCTGATCGATTCGCAATGCGCCGACTTTCCTGACGGCGCTTCCCTTATACGGGTCGCTCAGCGCACGACGGGCCACGGCTTCAATCCTGGCGCTCAGCTCACGCATGCTGTAGGGCTGGACCACATAATCATCGGCGCCGAGCCTGAGGCCGAGCACCCGGTCGAACTCCGCGCCCTCAGCGCTGACCATGATAATCGGAATATCTGAAGTCGTCCTGATTTTCCGGCAGACTTCGTATCCGTCCATATCCGGCAGGCGGGCGCCCAGAAGGATCACGTCCGCCGCGGCCTGGCGATGGAGCGCTTCCGCACCTCCGGAGACGTATATGGCCTGGTGGCCGTACACGTCCAGGCCGAACAGCAGCGTTTCCACGGGCTCGTCTTGGTGCATAACCACGAGGACGCGCATTTCGAGTCTCTCGCCCCCCGACGGTCGAGTCCGTTCAGAATCGAAGCCGTGTACGGCTGGGCCATTAGCCGCGATCCGCACAGGGCTAACTTCGATGGTAGCTAACCAGTGAAAAACCAGTATGTCAACATATTTGACCCCCTTTGTGATGGCGCTCACTCCTCGAGCAATTGCGCGACTACTCTCGGCAATCCTCCCACTGCGAGACGTGCCGGAATTGGACCGTACTTCGCCGTCGCATTCGCGTCCTTAATGGTCGCTTAGTTTACTTGATGCAAAGTTGATCGATAAAGTATTGACGCCCTGACGGGTGGATGTGAAGCTCGGCATTTGGCACCGGAGTGGTCTCTTCAATGGGAAGATTCGATGACACCCGAGTCAATTGGCCAGGCATACTCCTCTCAGGTTTCCCGTGCTCAGGACGCGACAGCGGTACGCATGGGAGACCTTCAGGTGAGCTACCGGCAACTGGACGTCCAGTCGAACCGCGTCGCCCACCGGCTCATGGAGCTGGGCATCGGACGGGAGGATCCGGTGACCGTGCTCATGCGCCGCTCCCCCGATCTCGTCGCCGTCCTGATCGGCATACTCAAGGCCGGCGCCTGCTATGCGCCGTTGCATGACGCGTATCCGCGTGAGCGGAGGCAGCGGGCGGTGGATCGCATCGGATCGACGGTGCTCGTCACCGACAGGGCGAGCTACGGGGCGGATGCCCCGGTGACCAGGCACGTCCTGTTCGCCGGCGAACTCGCGGGAGCCAGGGAGGACGATCCCGGGGTCGACGTCGCCGCCGGACAGCTGGCGTATGTGATGTTCACCTCCGGTTCGACCGGAGAGCCGAAGGGCGTCGCCGTCACCCATGCCAACGTGCTCCAGCTCGTGCTCGACCCGTGCTGGGAGGGCGGACGCCACGAACGGGTGCTGATGCTGGCGCCGCACGCGTTCGACGTGTCCACGTACGAGCTGTGGGTCCCGCTGCTGCGCGGGGGGACGGTGGTGCTCGCGCCCGCGGATGACTTCGACGCCACCATGCTGCCCGCGGAGCTGGCCGGGGGGCGGGTCACCGCCGTTCACCTGACCGCCGGGCTCTTCCGTGTCGTGGCGGAGGAGGCGCCGGAGGTCTTCGCCGCCGTGCGTGAGGTGATGACGGGCGGCGACGTCGTCTCCGCCCCTGCCGTGCGACGCGTGCTCGAGGCCTGTCCCGGCGTGGTGGTCCGCGCGATGTACGGCCCGACGGAGACCACGCTGTTCGCCACGCACCATGTCATGAGGGCATCCGGCGAGGTCGGCGCGACGGTGCCGATCGGGCGGCCCATCGCGGCGGCCCGCGTGTACGTGCTCGGCCCGGGCCTGCGTCCGGTGCCGGACGGCGAGCTCGGCGAGATGTACATCGGCGGCCCCGGCGTGGCGCGCGGCTACCTGGGCGACCCCGTTCGGACGCAGGAGCGTTTTCTGCCGGACCCGTTCGCCGGTGACGGCGCGCGGATGTACCGCACGGGCGATCTGGCGCGGCGGCTGCCCACCGGAGAGCTGGAGTTCGCCGGGCGTACGGACGACCAGATCAAGGTCCGTGGGTTCCGCGTCGAGCCCGCGGAGGTCGCCGCGGCCATCGCCGGCCATCCGGGGGTGCGCGACGTGGCGGTCGTCGTGCGGACCACGCCGTCAGGGGAGCGTCAGCTGGTCGCCCACGTCGTGCCCGGGTGTCCGGGGCTCGATCTGGGCGAGGTCCGCGAGCACGCCGGGGGGCTGCTGCCCGCGTACATGATTCCCGCCGCGTTCGCCCTGGTCGGCGCGTTGCCGCTGACCCCCAACGGCAAGGTCGACGTGAAGGCCCTGCTCGACTCAGAACCTCACCATGAGGAGAAGGTTCCATGACCGTGCGTGACATCGCGTATGTGGAGATCTACGCGAGAGACCAGATGTCCACCGTCAACTATTTCGTCGCGGCCATGGGGTTCACGCGGGTGGCGGAATCCGTGGAGCCGGGCAGGAGCTCCGTCCTGCTCCGGCAGGGCTCGGCGCAGGTGGTGATCACTTCTGGCCCCGGGGTCGCCCGTTTCCTCAGCAGGCATGGGGACGGCGTCGCGGACATCGGCCTGACCTGTGACGACGTGACCGAGACCGTGACGCGGGCGAAGGCGGCCGGCATCGCCCTCATCCCCTCACCGCGCAACGTCACGGTCCTGCCCGGCTTCGGCGACGTCACCCACACCCTCCTGCCGGACGCCCCCGACCCGGGCACGCGGGCGCCCCACGGCCGCACCTGGATTCCCACGCCCGGGCAGCACGTCCCCGCGGCCCACCGGGTCCGGAACCTCGACCATCTGGCGGTCTGCGTGGAGGGCGGCAGCCTGGATCACTACGCCGGCTACTACCAGGACGTCTTCGGGCTCACCCGCTACTCCTCCGAGTACGTCACGCTCGGCGGCCAGGCCATGGACTCCATCGTCGTCCGCAGCGCGTCGGGCCGGGTCACGCTGACTCTCGTCGCCCCCGATCCCGGCAAGGAACCCGGCCAGCTCGACGACTTCCTGGCCCGCAACGACGGCGAGGCCGTGCAGCACCTGGCGTTCCTCGTCGAGGACATCGTCTCGGCGGTCGAGGTGTTCCGCGAGCGCGGCGTGGAGTTCCTCAACACCCCCGACACCTACTACGACCTGCTCGCCGAGCGCTTGGAGAGCATGCGCGACCAGGTGGCCGAGCTGCGCAAGGCGCAGGTGCTCGCCGACCAGGACGAATGGGGCGACCTGCTGCAGGTGTTCACCCGCTCGCCGCACCCGCGCAACACCCTGTTCTACGAGCTCATCCAGCGCCGCGGCTCCCGCGGGTTCGGCAGCGCCAACATCCGCGCACTGTACGAGGCCGTGGAACGCGAGCGGATGACCTCGGAATGAGCCTCACCGACGCCGTCGCCAACGGCTCCGTCCCCGCCGAGCCGCTGGCCACGGCGGACTACGCGGCCGGGGCGCGGGCCCGGTTCGAGCCGGCCGTCTGGGACTTCCTCGAAGGCGGCGCGGGCGGGGAACGCACTCTCGCGGCCAATCTGCGCGCCTTCGAGGAGACCCGGCTGCGCCCGCGCGTCCTGTCCGGCCTGGCACGGCACGACACCGAGGTCACCGTCCTCGGCCGGACCTGGACGCTTCCGCTCGGCATCGCGCCGCTCGCCTACCACACGCTGGCCCACCCTGAGGGCGAGGTCGCCACCGCCCGTGCCGCCGGCGCGGCCGGGGTTCCGTTCGTCGTCAGCACCTTCGCCGGCCGTACCTTCGAGGACATCGCCGCGGCCGCCGCCGGGCCCCTGTGGCTGCAGGTGTACTGCTTCCGCGACCGCGACACCACCCGGCGGCTCATCGAGCGGGCGGCGCGGGCCGGGTTCGAGGCGCTGGTGCTCACCGTGGACGCGCCTCGGCTCGGGCGGCGGCTGCGCGACCTGCGCAACGGGTTCCGGCTGCCGCCCGGGATCGAACCCGCCAACCTCACCGGGACCGGGTACGGCTCGCCCATGGGGCACGCCCTGACCGCGTTCGACCCCGCGCTGGCCTGGCCGGTGATCGAGTGGCTGCGGTCGGTCAGCCCGCTGCCCCTGCTGGTCAAGGGCGTGCTCGGCGCACCGGACGCGCGGCGGGCCCTGGCCTGCGGCGTGGACGGCATCGTGGTGTCCAACCACGGGGGCCGCCAGCTCGACGGAGTGCCCGCCACGCTGGAGGTGCTGCCGGAGATCACCGCCGAGGTCGCGGGCGCCTGCCCGGTCTTGCTCGACGGCGGTGTCCGGCGCGGCGCCGACGTCCTGGCCGCGCTCGCGCTGGGCGCCGACGCGGTGCTGCTGGGCCGCCCGGTGCTGCACGGCCTGGCCGTGGCCGGCGAACGCGGCGTGAGCGGGGTTCTGGACATCGTCGCCGACGAGCTCACCGAAGCGATGGCGCTCACCGGCACCGCCTCGCCCGCCGCCGCGTCCCCCGAGCTGGTACGCCCGCCCGGCCACGTGCCCGTCACTCCGCCGCCCGCCGTCCCGCCTCCCGACGGTGGCGGGCTGCGGATGGAGGACCTGCACGCCAGCCTCGCCGACCCGCTGCTGGACACGATGAACTTCCTCAACGAGATCACCCAGCGCTACCCGGAGGCCATCTCGTTCGCGCCCGGCCGGCCGTACGACGGGTTCTTCGACAATGAGGCGATCTACCCGCACATCCGCCGCTACCTCGACCACCTGGAGACGTCGGGAGCCACCCGGGAACAGGTCCGCGCCGCGCTGTACCAGTACGGCCCCACCAGCGGCCAGATCCGTGACCTGATCGCCGACTCGCTGCGCAAGGACGAGGGCATGGACGTGCCGCCCGAGTCCATCGTGGTCACCGTCGGCGCCCAGGAGGCGATGCTCCTCGCGGTACGCGCGCTCATCGCCGGCCCCCGGGACGCGCTCCTGGTCTCCAGCCCCTGCTATGTCGGCATCACCGGCGCCGCCCGCCTGCTCGACGTCGTCCCCACCCCGGTCGAGGAGGCGGAAGGGGGGTTCCGCTGCGCCGACCTGGCGGCCGCCATCGCCACCGAACGGTCGCGCGGCCGCCGCCCCCGCGCCTTCTACGTCGTCCCCGATCACTCCAATCCCACCGGTGCCACGATGCCGCTCCACACCCGGCGGGAACTGCTGGACCTGGCGGAACGGGAGGACATCCTGATCCTGGAGGACAGCCCGTACCGGCTGGTCAGCCCCGGAGAGCGGCACCCGACCCTGAAGGCGCTGGACCGCGAGCGCAGGGTCGTCCATCTGGGCTCGTTCTCCAAGACGCTGTTCCCCGGGGCCCGGGTCGGCTTCGCGATCGCCGACCAGCCCGTGCGCGGCGGCGGACTGCTGGCCGGCGAACTCGCCAAGATCAAGAGCATGGTGACGGTGAACACGTCGTCACTCAGCCAGGCGGTCGTGGCCGGCATGCTCCTGTCCGCCGGCGGGCGCGCCGCCGGCCTGGCGGGCGACGCCGCCGCGCACTACGGGGCGTCGATGCGGGTCATGCTCCGGTGCCTGCGTGAGTCTTTCTCCGAGGACCTCGGAATCCGCTGGAACGAACCGTCCGGCGGCTTCTTCCTGACCCTCCGCGTCCCCTTCGCCGCCGACGCCGCGGCCTTGAAACGCTCGGCCGAGGAGTTCGGCGTCATCTGGACCCCCATGTCGTACTTCTATCCCCAGGGCGGCGGTACCCACAGCATCCGGCTGTCGATCAGCTACCTCACCCACGACCAGATCGCCGAGGGCACCGCCCGGCTGGCCCGCTTCGCGAAAGCCCAGATGCCTGCCTGACCCCGGTACCGGAGGGGCGCGGCGGGATTTCCACCTCCGCGCCCGCGGCTACTGGGGCATGAGGACCTTGTCGATGATGTAGACCGTGGCGTTGGCGGTGGGGACGTTGCCGCAGACGACCTTGGCGTCGTTGACGGTGTACGCCTCGTCGGCACCCTTGGTCGTCAGCTTGCCGCCCTGCAGGGTGGCAAGCTCGGCGCCGGCAAGGTCGGCGGGCGCGTTCTTCCCGGCCACGACGTGGTAGGTGAGGATCTTGGTCAGCGTCTCCTTGTCGGCCAGGACCTTGTCCAGGGTGGCCTTCGGGATGGCGGCGAAGGCGTCGTTGGTCGGCGCGAAGACGGTGATGTTCTTGGCCGAGTTGAGCGTGTCGACCAGGCCCGCCTTCTTGACCGCCGTGACCAGCGTGGACAGGACCGGGTTGTTCGAGGCCGCGGTCGCGACCGGGTCGTCGGCCATGCCGGTGAAACTGCCCTCCCCATCAGCCGGTACGGCGGAGCAGGCCGCCCCGAACGGCCCGTCGGCCATGGCGGAACCGGTGGCCGGGGCGGGCTGGGTGGTGGCCGTCGTGGCCGCGGTGGCGGCGGGCGCGCCGGACGCGGCCGAATCGGTGGCGCCGGAGCCGCAGCCGGTGGCCACGACCAGGGCGGTGACGGAGGTGGCGAGGATGCCGAGATACTTCATGGGGTTCTTCTCCTTGGTGACGGAATTACCGCGGTGAGGGGTCGGCGGTCACGCGACGGTGACCACGATCGAGTGCCGGCCCGTGGCGCCGTCCGGGAAGGGCGGGACACGGGAGGGCGGCTGGGTGCGGCCGGTGGTGTCGGTCGCGCGGACCCGGAGGGTGTGGGTGCCGGGGGCCGCCTGCCAGGTCCAGCTCCACTGGACCCAGGTGTCGGCGCTGGGCGTGGCGGCCAGCCGTACCCGCTGCCAGGGGTCGTCGCCGACGCGGACCTCCACGGCGGCGACGCCGCGGTGCTGGGCCCAGGCGACGCCGGCCACCGTCACCGGGCCCGGGCGGAGGGTGGCGAGCGGGACGGGTACGTCGATCCTGGAGGCGGTCTTGATCGGCGCGTCGGTGGCCCAGCCGCGCTCGGTCCAGTAGGCCTGCCGCCGGTCGTAGCGGGTCAGGTGGAGTTCGACCACCCATTTGGTGGCGGAGACGTAGCCGTACAGGCCGGGGACGACGAGGCGGGCGGGGTGGCCGCGTTCGGCCGGGAGCGGCTCGCCGTTCATGCCGACGGCCAGCATGGCGTCGCGGCCGTCCAGGATCGCGGCGAGCGGGGTGCCGGCGGTCCATCCGTCGGCCGAGCGGCTGAACAACTGGTCGGCGCCGGGCGGGATGCCGGCCTCGCGCAGCAGGGTGGCGAGCGGCACGCCCAGCCAGCGGGCATGGCCCGCGTACGGGCCGCCGACCTCGTTGGAGACGCAGGTGAGGGTGATGTCGCGTTCGATCAGTCCCCGCCCGAGCAGGTCCGCCATGGTGAGCTCGATCGTCGATGCGCCGAGCACGCGCAGGGTCCAGGTGGCGGCGTCGAGCCGGGGGACGGACAGGGCGGTGTCGACGCGGTAGAAGTCCGCCTTCGGCGTGGTGAAGGGGGTCAGTCCGGGGATGCGCAGATCGGTCCCGGCCGGCAGGGGTCTGGCCGGGCTCGCGGGTCTGGGCAGGGTGAAACGGGCACGAAGGGGTTCGGCGGGCAGCAACCGCGTGGCCAGCCCGCCCAGGCTCGCCAGCGCGACCACGCCGAGCCCCGCCCGGAGAACTCGGCGCCGTCCTGCCGCCTCCTCGGCGGCCGGGCGGGTCAGCGCGGTGAGGGTGAACGCCCCGATCAGGACCGCGACCAGGGCGGGCAGCAGGTCCGTCGCCACCATCGCGGGCCGGGTCGCCGCCGCGAGCGCGCCCAGGACGCCGAGTCCGGCGACAGCCGTCACCGCGAGGCCGCGCCGGTGGGCGGCCAGGATGCCCAGCCCCGCCGAGATGGCCATCAGGACCAGCAGGATGCCGCCCACGAGCACGGCCTTGTCCGCGGTGCCGAACGTGCGTACCGCGAACTCCTTGACCGGCGCCGGCGCCAGATCGATCGCGGCCGACCCGATCGTCACCACCGGCGAGCTCTGCCCGCCGGTGAAGCGCGCGACGAGCTCCGCGACCGCCAGTGCGGCGGCCACGCTCAGCAGCCCGGCGCGAGCTGCGCGGATGACGTGGTGCGGTTCTCGTCTCACGGCCGGTATTCGGAGCCGGGCACCGAGCGGCTTGGTCGGGCACCGCCCAATCCGTGAACGGCGCCGCTCCGAATACAGGGACGTGACCCACAGCCGCGAGCGGAACGACCCCGATCAGCACCCGACAGGTCCCGGGCCGGCGCCCCCGGTGCAGGAACTGCTGCGGCGGAGCGGCCGGGGCGACCGCGACGCCTTCGCCCGGCTCTACGACCAGGTCTCGGGGGTGCTGTACGGGCTCGTGCTCCGCGTCGTACGCGATCGCGGCCAGAGCGAGGAGGTCGTCCAGGAGGTGCTGCTGGAGATCTGGCGGCAGGCTCCCCGGTACGACGGCGCACGCGGCGGCGCGATGGCGTGGATGACGACCATCGCGCACCGGCGCGCGGTCGACCGGGTCCGCTCCGCCCAGGCCGGCGCCGACCGTGAGGCCGCGGCGGGACGGCGCGAGGCGGCCGGAGGCGACTACGACACCGTCGCCGAGGCGGTCGAGGACCGGCTGGAGCGCGAGCGGGTGCGGCGCTGCCTCGACGGCCTGACCGACCTGCAGCACCAGGCCGTGACGCTGGCCTTCTACGGCGGCCATTCCTACCCCGAGGTGGCCCAGCTGCTGGCCACGCCGCTGGGCACGATCAAGACACGCATGCGCGACGGGCTCATCCGGCTGCGCGACTGCCTGGGGGTGACGACGTGAAGGAGAACACCCACACGCTGTCGGGCGCGTACGCGCTCAACGCGCTGCCCGCGGAACAGGCCCGCGAGTTCGAACGCCATCTGGCCCGCTGCCCCGACTGCGCCGAGGAGACCCGGGGGCTGTGCGAGACCACGGCCCGGATGGCCGCGGCCGTCCGGCACGAGCCGCCGTCCGCCCTCAAGGCCCGCGTGCTGGAGGAGATCGGCGCCGTCCGCCAAGCCGCTCCGATCGTCCCCGCCGTGGTGGGCCGAGCCGGCCGCCCGCACGCGCGGCTGCTCGCCGGGCGGGCCGCCGCCGCTCTCCTGGTGGCGGCCGCGCTGGTGCTGGGAGTGCTGCTCGTACGCACCAACGACCGGCTGACCGAGGAACGCGCCCAGGCCGACCGGATCGCCTCCCTGCTGGCCGCACCCGACGCCCGCCAGGTGTCCACCCGCGTCGGCGCGGCGACCGTCACGGCGATCTACTCCCCCGCCCAGGCGTCGGTGGTACTCGTCACCGCGGGCATGCCCACGCCGCCGCCGGCCCACGACTACCAGGTGTGGCTCATCGGCCCGGACGCGATCAGGCCGGCGGGACTGATGCCGGAACGACCCGCGCCGATGCTGGCCGGACCGGTCCGCACAGGCGACAAACTGGGCATCACCCTGGAACCCCAGGGCGGCTCCCGGCAGCCCACCACCCAGCCGCTGACCGTGATCGCACTCGGGGCATGATGAGGCTCGACAGGACGGGAACACGGTTTCCACGCCGAGAGCCGACGTCCTGGCCGCACTCGTGAGACCGGGCCTGGAGCGGCCGCTGACCGTGGGCGACCTCCACCACCAGGCGAACGCCCTCGTCCTCCCTAGGAGATCTCCCGCGGTCCCGGGCCGGCCACCGCCCTCATGGGGCGTACATCGCACATAGCGATTGACTTAATCATATTTCATCGCTTTTCGTAATATGTCCGGTGATTCTAGGGTCGCTGACATGACGACCTGCGGCCCCTCCCTTTCCGGTACGGCAGCGCCCGGCAAGCCGCCGTCCCGCCTGCGACCGGACCTTCCCCGCCTGGTCTGGGCCCTGGCGGCGACGCATTTCGTGAGCCGGGCCGGCGGAGTCGCGCAGTCGTTCCTCGTGCTTTATCTGACGCAGGAGCAGCATCTGGCGCCGACGACCGCGGGTGCGGTGGTAGCGGCGATCGGAGCCGGAGGCATCGCCTCCCAGATGCTCGGCGGCTGGCTGGGCGACCGGATCGGCCGGCGGCACACCATGCTGGTGGGCTTCCTGGGAACCGCTGTGATGCTGATCGCGCTCGGCTCGGCCGGGACGGTACCGGCGATCTGGGCGGCGGCACTCGGCGTCGGGCTGATGGGGGACCTGTTCCGCCCGGTCGGGTCGGCCGTGGTGGCCGACCTGCATCCGAGGCAGCGGGTGCGGGCCTTCGGGCTGCTGTTCTGGGCGGCCAACCTCGGTTTCTCGGTCGCCACGGTCAGCGCCGGGGTCCTGGCCCGGTACGGGTACGGACTCCTGTTCTGGATCAATGCCGCGGCCTCGGTCATCGCGGCGCTGATCGTCTGGCGCCGGATTCCCGAGACCCGGCCGGCGACACCGCGACAGCGCCGCCGGGCGCTGCTGCCGGTTCTCCTGCGCGACCGGCCGATGATGGCCATGGTGGTGCTCAATGTCGCGTACTTCACCCTGTTCCTGCAGACGTTCGCGACGCTGCCGCTGGTCATGACGGCGGATGGTCACGGCCCCGCGACGTACGGCGCGGTGCTGGCCCTGAACGGGCTTCTCATCGTGATAGGCCAGCCGCCGGCGGTACGGCTGCTCGCCGGTCGCGACCCCAGCGCGGTGCTGGGAGCCTCGATGCTCTTGGTCGGCGCCGGCGTCGGCCTGACCGCGCTCGTGGAGAGTGGTGCCGGCTACGCGGGATCGGTCCTGGTCTGGACCCTCGGCCAGATCGGCGTCGCCGTCATGTTCGGCGCCACCTTCGCCGCCCTCGCGCCGGCCGACCTGCGCGGCGGCTACATGGGCGTGGCCTCCGCCACATGGAGTGCCGGCGCCGTGTTCGGCCCGCTGGCCGGCACCGCCCTGCTCGACCATGCCGGACGGACCGCCCTGGGAGCGGCGGGTGCGATCGCCGGGCTCGCTCTCTTCGCCGCCCAGCAAGCGCTCGGCCCGGCCCTCCGCGACCGAACCGCGGCGCGAGCGGACGCTCCGCCGTGCTGCTAGGCGATGGAGCCCAGCGCCAGGGCGGCGAGGGGGAGCCTGGTCCTCGGTGGTCGGTCCGGGTCCTTCGCTACGGTTCGGCGAGCCTGTGGTAGACGCGTCTGGCGTACACCAGCGGCTCCTCGGACGTACGCAGGTGGTGCACCTCCTCGACGGCGCCGACGAACAGGGTGTGGTCGGCGGCCGGGACGGTCGCGGTGATCGTGCAGTCCATCGCGGCCAGCGCCCCGGCCAGGACCGCGTTGCCGGAACACGGGGAGGGCGACCAGCCCACGCCCAGGAACTCGCTCTCCCCGACGGGACGCTCGCCGGCGAAGTGCGCGGCGAGGCCGCTCTGCCCGGCGGCCAGGAGATTGGCGGTGAAGCTCCGGTTCTCCATGATGAGCTGATGGGTCCGGCTGCGCCGGCTCAGTGACACGAGGAGCGTCGGCGGCTCCAGCGACACCGACAGCAGGCTGTTGATCGTGACGCCGTGCGGCCCCGTGGCGGAGCGGGTGGTGACGACGGCGACCCCGGTGGGCCACTGGCGCATCACGGCCCGCATCCGGGTGCTCACCACGCGGGCACCAGGGGCGCGGCGGTCTCGATGGCCGGGAAGTGCGGCAGTACCTCCTCGCCGAGCTGGGCGATGACCTCGTGGGCGGGCCGCCCGCCGTGCTGGACGCCCAGGGCGGCGTGGTTGATGCCGGCGTCCTGCCAGCGTCCGAGGAGTTCCAGCAGGCCCTGGCTGCCGGTGCGCAGGATGAAGCCGCCGCGCAGCGGGGTGGGCGGGTGGCGCGGGTCCTCGGCCAGGTCGATCCATTCGTTGGTGGCCACGGGCTTGAACGCGCCGCCGGGGATCAGGCCGCGCCAGCCCGCCGCCTTCTTGCCCAGCGCGATCGGGCCTTCGGGGACGACGCTGGCGCCGGGGTAGACCAGCCATCCGTCGGCGTGCTCGGCGATCCACTCCAGAGGCTGCTGGGACGAGCCCGTCACCAGCACCGGAATGTGCCCGTGCACCGGCTTGGGAAGCAGGTCCACGCCGGAGGCGGAGGGCCGGAGGAGGTCGCGGAACGCGTTCACCGCCTCCCGGAAGCGGAGGCCGCGGCCCTCGTAGTCGACGCCATAGGCGGGGAACTCGCTGGGCCGGTCGCCCGAGGCGGCGCCGAGCACCAACCGGCCTCCGGACAGGTGGTCGATGGAGGCCGCCTGCTTGGCCAGGTCGATGGGGTGCCGCAGGCTGAAGATCACGCTGCCGGTCGCCAGGGTGATCCGCGAGGTGTGCGCGGCCAGCCAGGTCAGCGCGGACCAGGGGTCGTACACCTGCCCGACGTCCCCGAAGCTCGCGTCCGCCAGCGGGATGTCCCTGACCCACGCGGCGGCGAAGCCCGACCGTTCGGCTTCCTGGACCAGCTTGCTCTGCCCGTGCAACGCCGCCATGTCACCGGTGTAGGGCCACAACGGCAGGAACAGCCCGACGGTCAGGCGGCCGTTCGCGAACATGCGGTCGAAGCCGACGTGGGCGGTTCGGTCACTCATGACATCCCCTTCTGGTTGGAACGTTCGATCCAGAGCATAGCTGGATTGGGTCGAACGTTCCAACCAGGTAGGGTGAAATCATGCACTCCCAGGACACGCGCACGCGGATCGTGCGGGCCGCCGCCGAACTGCTGCAGCGGCAGGGTTACGAGGGCGCCTCCGTCAAGCCCATCGCGAAGGCGGCCGGAGCCTCGGTGAGCTCGGTATACCACTTCTTCCCCGGCGGTAAGCAGGAGCTCGCGGTCGAGGCCCTGCGCCACGGCGCGGCCGAGTACGCCGACCTGCTCAGCCAGGGCATGGCCACCAGCGCCGATCCGGCGGAGGGCGTCGCCGCCTGCGCCCATCTGATGGTGTCCTCGCTCAAGACCTCGTCCTGGGTCGACGGCTGCCCGGTGGCGGTCACGGCGCTGGAGACCGTGGGACGGGTGCCGGGCATCCAGCAGGCGGCCGAGGAGGCGCTCGCCCACTGGCAGCAGCTCGTCAGCACCTCGATCCAGGCCTCGGGAGTCCCCGCAGAGACGGCGGACGAGCTGGCCAGCACCGTCATCAGCACGCTGGAGGGCGCCGAACTGCTCAGCCGGGTCCGGCGCGACGACCTTCCCCTCCTGCGCGCCGCCGGCCACCTGTCCCAGCTCGTACGTCTCGCGACGCGAGGGGCGACCGCCTCCGCGGCGACCGGCTGACACGGCCCAGGGCCGGCGCAACGCTCTGTCCTTCTCCGCCGACGGCTCGCTCCTGGCCACCTGCGCCGAGAGCGGCGAGATCTCCCTGTGGGACGGCGGGCCGGGAAACTCACTCCACCGTGATGGTCCTGCCGGTGAGCCTGGCTCGTTCGGCGGCGAAGACCGCAAGGTGGGAGGCGAGGGATTCGGCGGGGCCGGAGCGGATCCGGTCGTGCTCGCCGGTGGCGACCGCGGCGACGAACGCGGCCATGAGGCGCTCGTCGCCGCCCGCATGGCCGCCGCCCGCCGTCGCGTCCCCGTCCGGCGTCACCGCGATGACCGACGAGGCGCCCGTGCGGAAGTCGTCGACCCGCACATGCTCGCCGTCGCACGACAGCTCGCCGCGCGTTCCGAAGATCCGGGTACGGCGGTGCCCCCCGGTGGTGAAGGCGGTCATGGTGAACGTCGCGCTGGCCCCGCCGTCGAACTCCATGGCGACGACCTGGTGATCGACGACGTCGTTGTCGCAGTCGTAGACGCATCTGCCGTAAGGACCGTCCCGGAGCGCGCCGGTGAGTGCCTCCTCGGTAAAGGTGGGCGTGACCACGCTCAGCGGCCACCCGTGCCGCCCCTCGCGCAACCGGCCGAAGTACAGCCGCGGGGCCGAATAGGGGCATTCCGGCTCGACGCCGCAGTCCAGGCATCGCGCGGTGGCCCCTTCCGGACGATTGCCCGCGCGGAAGTGCTGGAGCCCGCCGAAGCTGGAGACCCGCCGGATGCGGCGGCCCACGACGTACTGCAGCCAGTCGAGGTCGTGGCACGACTTGGCCAGCAGCATGAACGCCGACCGGTCCGCGCGGCGCCAGTTGCCGCGCACGTAGGAGTGCGCCTGGTGCCAGAAGCCCACGGGCTCGAGGTGCTGGACCGACACGATCTCCCCGATGCGCCCGGAGTCCAGCACCGCCTTGACGGTGTCGGTGTAGGGCGCGTACCGCAGGACGTGACAGACGGCGAAGATCACGCCGGCCTTCTCGACGGCCGCGACGATGTCACGGCACTCGGCCTCGGTCGGCGCCAGCGGCTTCTCCACCAGGATGTGGTAGCCGAGCTCGGCGAAGGCCTTGGCGGGCTCGGCATGCTCACCGTCCTGGGTGGCGATCACCACGGCGTCGGCGATCCTGCCCCGCCCGGCCAGGTGCCGCCAGTCGGTGAAGTGCTCGGCGCCGCTCTCGGCGGCCAGGGCCGGGCCCCGCTCCGCCGCCGGGTCGGCGACGGCCACGATCCGCGCCTGCTCGGGCCGCGCCAGCGCCCACCGGGCGTATCCGGTGCCGCGGTCTCCGGCTCCGGCGATGGCCAAGGACACGGGTGACATGCTTCTCCACTCAGGTGTTCAGGTCGTCCAGCAGGGAACTCTCGACCGCGTCCAGCGCGGTGCGCAGAGCGCCGGCGGTGACCGCCCGGTCGCCCAGCAGCGAGACCCTCAACTGGGGTGGCAGGGAGGTCATCTGCGGCAGCCTGCGCCGGATCGGCTCGGCGATCTGCTCACCGGCCGCCGCCACACCGCCTCCGATGACGATCAGCTCGGGGTTCAGGAGCAGTGCCAGGGTGCCGACCGCCCTGGCCATGCGGGCGAGGATCTGTTCGAGCACCTGCTGGGCCTCGGCGTCGCCGTCACGGGCGGCGGCCAGCAGGAGCGCGGCGTCACCGGTCAGCTCGTGGGTGTGCTCGCGCAGCCGGGCCACGACCTCCTTGCCGATGTTGGTGGCCAGCGCGCCGATGCCCTCGGCTCCGGGTGTGTGCTCCAGCAGGCTGAGGAAGGCCATTTCCCCCGCTCCCCCGTCATGGCCGCGGAAGACCTGGCCGCCCGAGACGATGCCCGCGCCCAGCCGTTCACCGGCCAGCACGTAGATGACGTCCTGGCTCTCGGCCGCGACGCCGCGCCAGCGCTCGCCGACCACGGCGAGGTTGGCGTCGTTGTCGGCCAGCACGGGCGCGGCGAAGGAGCGTCCCAGTTCGGCCCGCAGGTTCATGCCCGTCCATTCGGGCAGGACGTCGCAGGTCAGCACCACCCCGGTGCGGGGGTCGACGATGCCGGGCGTCGCCGTGCAGGCGGCCAGTACGGCCGAGCGCTCGACGCCGGCCCGCTTCAGGGTGTCACGTACGGCACGGCGGACCCCGTCCAGCCGCGCCTTGCGGCCCAGTTCCTGACCGAGTGCCCGCACCTCGGTGGCCAGGACGGTCCCGCGCAGGTCCGCCACCGAGACCATGCACTTGTGGACCCCGATGTCGATGCCGACGACATGCCCGTTCTCCGCCTTCAGCCGGACGAGCCGGGCGGGACGGCCGCGCCGTCCGGGAGTGTCGTCCTCCACCTCGGCGATCAGCCCGATCCGCCGCAGGTCCTCGATCACCGCGTCGACCGTCGGCCGGGACAGTCCCGCGGCGTCGGCGAGTTCGGTGTGCCGGATCGCCTCGACCTCCCTGAGCACGTCGAGGACTCGTTCGGCGTTGAGCCGGCGAAGCAGGGGGGCGGTCGCGGAAGCGGTCATGGATACACCTTCGGGTAGACACCGGTGATTCTGGCAAGATCGGCGAGTTCCCGCATGAGATCACCCCTTGACCGCGCCGGAGGTGAGCCCGGCGACGATGCGGCGCTGGCTGAGCAGCACGAGAATCACGACGGGCACGGTCACCAGCAGGGCGGCCGCGGCGATGGCGCCGTACGGCTGCTGGAACTCCGAGTCGCCGGTGAAGAAGGCCAGGGCGGCGGGCACCGTACGGGAGGACTCCGTCGAGGTGAGCGAGATCGCGAACAGGAACTCGCCCCAGCAGGCCAGGAAAGTGAGCAGGAACGTGGTGACCACCCCCGGCGCGGCGACCGGAAGGATCACCCTGACCAGCGCCTGGAGGCGGGTGGCGCCGTCCATCTGCGCGGATTCCTCCAGATCCCACGGGATGGTACGGAAGAAGGCGGTCATCAGCCAGATCGCCAGCGGCAGGGAGAACGACACGTAGGGGATGATCAGCCCGAGCCACGTGTCGAACAGGCCGATGTCCGTCCACAGCGTGAACAGCGGGCCCACCAGCGCGATCGCCGGGAACATCGTCAGGCTCAGCGCGACGCCGAGCACCAGGCGTCCGCCCCGGAAGCGCAGGCGGGCGATCGCGTACGCGGCCAGCACCGCGACGAGCACCGACACGCCCGTGGCCACCAGCGAGATGCCCACGGAGTTGCCCAGCGCGCTGGTGAACACCGGCTTGGTGAACAGCCCGGTGTAGTTGTCCAGCGTGGGCGAGGCGGGCAGGAAGCGGCCGTCGTTCTGCAGCGCGGGCGGCTTCAGCGACAGGCTGACCACCCAGGCCAGCGGGGCCAGCGTCCAGACCGCGACGACGATGGTGACCAGCGGGTCGCCGACGCGACGGCTCATCGCCCGCCTCCCAGCTCGGATCGGAACGCCCTGACGAAGCCGCTCGCGATCAGCGCGACGCACACGAACAGCAGCACCGACACGGCCGAGCCCAGCCCGACCTCCAGGTCCCTGATCAGGAAGCGGTAGCTCAGGAACGACAACGTCTCGGTGCCGACCGCGCCCTGGGTCTGGATGTAGACGGTGTCGAAGATCCGGAAGGCGTCCATGGTGCGGAACAACAGGGCGACCATGATCGCCGGCCGTACGCACGGGACCGTCACACGCCAGAACCGCTGCCAGGCGCCCGCCCCGTCCACCTTCGCGGCCTCGTACACCTCGCCGGGCACGGTGACCAGCCCGGCCAGCAGCATCAGCGCCATGAACGGCGTGGTCTTCCAGACTTCGGTGAGCACGATCACGGTGTAGGCCGACCAGGTCTCGCCGAACCAGTTGAAGTCGCCGCCGACGAACCCCACCGACGGCTGGAAGGCGAAGCGGAAGGCGAAGGCGGACACCACCGTGAGCACCGCGTACGGCACGAGCACGACCGTGCGCAGCAGCCGCCTGCCCCACAGGACCTTGTGCATGGCCATCGCGAGGGCGAAGCCCAGCACGAACTCGACGCCCACGCTGGTCACGGTCAGCACGATCGTGGCGGCGAGGTCCTGCCACCAGTCCCGTGCGGTGAGGATCTCGCGGAAGTTGTCCAGCCCGGCGAACGCGCGCTCGTCCGGGGCGCTCAGCGAGTAGCGCTCCAGCGACAGCCCGGCGGTGCGCAGGATCGGCACGACCGTCACCGCCGTCATGAGCAGCAGCGCGGGCCCGGCCATGAGCCGGCCCAGCCGCCGCTCGGCGCGCGCCCCGTTCAGCTCCCCACCGCCTCGGTGACGGCCGCGTTCGCCTTGGCCGCGGTCTCCGCGGACACCGACGCGGGCGGGTGGAAGGCCGTCTGGACGGCGGTGGACAGGGCGTTGTACTTGCGGACCATCGGACGGGGCGCGGCCTCGGCGATCGAGTCGCGCATCACGTCGGCGAACGGGAACGCGGCGCGGATCTCCGCGTCGTCGTAGACCGCCGCGCGCGCGGCGGGGATGCCCGCCCGCGTCATGAAGCCCTTCTGCGCCTGCTCGGAGGTCAGGCAGGTCAGGGCGGCGAAGGCGTTGCCGCGCTGGTCCTCGGGGGTGCCGGCCCCGACGGCGATGTTGGAACCGCCGAGAGGGGGTGCGCTGGCCTGCCCGGCCGTGACCCTCGGGTAGCGGGCCCAGCCGTAGTCGTCGAAGACCTTCTTGAACGCCGGCTCCTTCCGGGCGCGTTCGGCGGCGGCGGCGTAGACGTAGCCCCAGTTCGTCATGAACGAGGCCTCGCCCTTCTCGAAGGCGGCGCGCATGGTCTCCTCGTCCAGGGTGCTCATGCCCTTGAGCGCGGACGGGCCGGTGGCCAGGGATCCGATGACGGCCGCCGCCGCCCGTCCGGCGTCGCTGTCGAGAGCGGGCCTGCCGCCGGCGTCGACGATCTGACCGCCCGCCGAGGCGACGAGCGCGTTGACGAAGACGGTGTAGCCCTCGTAGCGGTTGCCGGGCGTGGCCACGCCGCGCTCGCCCTCGGGCAACCGGGCGGCGGCCGCGAGCAGCTGTTCCCAGGTCGGCTCGCCCTTGGCCAGGTCGATGCCCGCCCGCTGGGCGCGCGACTTGCGGTACCAGAGCAGTTGCGAACCGGACAGCAGCGGCGCGGCGTACAGCTTGTCCTTCCACGTCGCGGACTTGAGCGCGCCCTCTAGCGTGCCCCGCGTGACGGTGTCGGCGGTGGCGGCGGGGAGCGGCAGAATCCAGCCGGCCTCGGCGAACTCGGCCGTCCAGACGACGTCCATGGTGACCAGGTTCACCGCCCTGTCCTTCGCCGACAGCCGCCGGACGAGCTGCTCGCGCTGCTTGTCCGACCCTTCGGGCAGGGTCTCGACCTTGATCGCGTACTTGCCGTCGCGGGTGCAGGCGGCCACGGCTGCCTGGGTGGGGGTTTCGGCGTTGGGGCCCTGCCACCAGGTGAGCGTGACGGGGCCCTCGCTCCCGGCGGAGCACGCGGCCAGCGGCAGCGCCGTGAGCGCCGCGGCGGCCAGGCGAAGCGGGTTCTTCATGGGGGTCCTCCGGGGGCGAGAGGCTTTTTTTAATGACATTTATTAATTGACCCGGAAGAATAGGGTCGTGTGGCGCCGTCGTCAAGCGTCAGCGACCGCGCAGGTCAGATGGGGTGAACGGCGCGTGTACGCGGTCAGTCTCGGCGGCGGCGGTACGGCGCAGCCCCCGTACATCGTCTTGACGGCAGCTCCGAGAGACCGGTAGTCAATGAGGCCTCACGACGGCCAGAGACCAGAAGGACGCCCATGCAGCACAGAGTTGGACCCGCCTTGACGTGCCTGGCGGCGCTCGCCGTCCTGCTGCCCGCCGCCGCGGCGGCACCCGCGGCGGCGGCCCCCGCGCCGCTCCCTCCGGGCGTGACGCTGAGCACGCTCTCGCTGGGCGCGCAGGACACCGACGACGTCTGGACGGTGCACGTCTACCTCCCCGCCACCATCGACGGCCCGCTCGGCACGGCCGCGACCGCGCTCGGCTCGAAGGAGATCGCCGACCGGGTCGCCGCCGCGCTGCGGGACAAGGGCTTCGAACCCCGCCTGGAGCAGGTTGACCTGCCCGAGTTCGCCGACCGTCCGGCGGGCGTGCTCGGCTGGATCGTACGGCTGGGCCGCTACCCCACCAGCGGCGCGGCGGCGACGGCGCTGGCCCAGGTCAAGGCGGCGGGCTTCGCCGGCGGCACCCGCTACACCGCGCAGGACGGCGCCGACCCGGGCGCGCCGCAGAAGGTCCATGTGCTGCGCGTCGACTTCCGCCGGTTCCGCGGCACCGTGGACACCGACTTCGGTCCGGCGCTGAAGGGCGCGGAGACGTTGACGGACCTGATGGCGGCGAGCGGCGCCGCGGCCGGGATCAACGCCCAGTGGTTCTACAACAGCGCCCCGGGCGGGCTGTACGTCAAGGACGGCAGGCTTCTCGGCTCCGCCACCCAGGGCCGCGGCGGCATCAAGATCACCCATGGCGGCCGGAGGGTCGACGTCGACGCGTACACCGCACGCGTGACCCTGCGCGCGGGCAGGGAGTCGATCGAGCTCGACGGGGTCAACCGGGTGCCGGGCGAGATCTGGAACTGCGGCGGCGTCGGCGGCGACCAGCCCACGCAGAAGCCGCAGCACGACCTGAAGTGCACCGACGCCAGCGAGCTGGTGCGCTTCACCCCCGAGTGGGGAGTTCCCCCGCAGGGTGACGGCGCCGAAGCCCTGCTCGACGCGCGTGGCAGGGTCCTCGCGGTCAACACCACGCGCGGTGCGAGCGTCCCGCCCGGCGGGTCGGTCATCCAGGCCATCGGCGACAGCACGGCCTGGCTGCTCGAACACGCCAGGCCGGGACGGCGGCTGACCGTCTCGGAACGCGTCGAGGACAGCCGGGGACACCGCGTCCCCCTCACCCCCGGCACCACGATCCTGCAGGTCGGGCCCACTCTGGTCCGCGACGGGCGGACGTCGGTCAACGCCGGGGCCGACGGCCTGATCCGTGAGGGCGCGGACCAGACGTTCACCTACAACTGGACCGTGCGCGCCAACCCGCGCTCCATGATCGGCGTCGACGCGCGCGGCCGGTTGATGCTCGTGGTGGTCGACGGCCGCCAGGCCGGCTACAGCGAAGGGCTCGGCATCGCGCAGACCGCCGAGCTGATGAAACGGCTCGGCGCGGTGGAGGCCATGAACCTCGACGGCGGCGGCTCCAGCGTCATGGCCACCGCCGGAACCGGCATCGTCAACCGTCCCTCGGACGCGGCGGGCCAGCGCTCGCTCGGCAACGTCATCCTGGTCCGGCCGTAGCGAGCGGAGATCCCGGCCGCCCGGAACACGTGCGCAGGTGTCGTATCGAGGATCCCGCCGATCGTCGTCCTGGTGAAGGGGCCGGTCCACAGGCCCCCCGGGAGCACACAGGGAGCGCGCGTCATGAATCCGACGCTCAACATCATCGGCATCGTGGTGTCCGATCTGCGGGCCTCGATCGCCTTCTACGGCCGGCTCGGGCTGGAGTTCAAGATCGACGAGTACTCGCCGGAGCACGCCGGCTGTGACCTGCCCAGCGGGTTGCACGTGATGCTCGACACCGAGGGATTTCGCACCCCGTTCCTGCCCGGCTGGAGCAAGCCGTCCGGCGGGCCGCGCACGCTGCTGTGCTTCGAGTTCGAGACCCCGGCCGGGGTGGACGCCAAGTACCGCGAGCTCGCCGAGGCCGGGTACCGGGTGATCGCCGAGCCGTTCGACGCCTTCTGGGGCATGCGCTATGCCACGGTGGCCGACCCGGACGGGTGCGGCGTCGACCTGTACGCCACGTTGCCGACCGGCTGAGCGCTCACGGGTACATCATCGACAAGCGGGAGGAAACAGAGATGAAGTATGTGCTGATGTTCATCGAGACCGAGCGGTTCGCCCGGCAGCTGGAGGAGATGGGCGAGCTGGAGCAGCGCGAGGCGTATGAGGCGGTGGGCCGGTGGTTCGCCGACAACGCCGCCGTGATCACCCACCATGTGCATCTGGCGCCGGTGCACACCGCCACCACCATGCGCCTGGACGGTGCCGAGCCGGTCGTCACCGACGGGCCGTACATCGAGGGCAAGGAGGTGGTGAGCGGGTTCGCCGAGGTCGAGGTGGCCGACCTGGACGAGGTGCTGAAGCTGGCCCGCTCGTGGCCGGCGTGCCCGATCGTGGAGATCCGCCCCGTCTCATGACCGGCCCCGACGACCCGCCCGCACGTACCGGGGAGTACCCGGACGGCGACAGCGGGCGCGTGCTCGCGCAGGTGCTGCGTGAGCACGCGGGCCGGCTGGCGGCGAGCCTGATCTCGCTGCTGGGCGACTTCTCGGCCGCCGAGGATCTGGTGCAGGACGCGGTGGAGACGGCGCTGCGCCGCTGGCCGGTGGAGGGGGTTCCCGACCGGCCGCAGGCGTGGCTGTACACGGTCGCCCGGCGGCGGGGCCTGGACGTGCTGCGGCGCGAGTCGAACTACCGGGCCAAGCTGGCTCAGCTGCGCTGGCCGGAGCCGCAGGAGGCCGATGACCGGCTGCGGCTGATCTTCACCTGCTGTCATCCGGCGCTGGCCCCGGAGGCCAGGATCGCCCTCACCCTGCGGGTGGTGTGCGGGCTGTCGGTGCCCCAGATCGCCGCGGCGTTCGTCGTGCCGGAGACGACGGTCGCCCAGCGGATCACCCGGGCGAAGAAGAAGATCGGCGAGGCCGGCATCCCCTACCGTGTCCCCGAGGCCGAGGAACTGCCGGAGCGGCTGGCCTCGGTGCTGTCGGTCGTCTATCTGTTGTTCAACGAGGGCTACCTGTCCAGCACTCCCGAGCGGGCCCAGGCGCGTGACCTGGTCGACGACGCCGAATGGCTGGCCGCGCTGCTGGCCAACCTGGTGCCCGGCGAGCCGGAGGTGGCCGGGCTGCTGGCGCTGATCCGGCTGCACAGGGCCCGCGGCCCGGCCCGGTTCGACGACCGCGGCCGGCTGGTGCTGCTGGGCGACCAGGACCGCTCCCGCTGGGACCACCAGGCGATCGAGCAGGCGGCCACGCTGCTGACACGGGCGGCGCGGGCGCACCGGCGGCCGGGGCCGTACCAGCTGCAGGCGGCGATCGCGGCCTGCCACGCCGAGGCGCCGTCGTTCGCCGACACCGACTGGGCGCAGATCCTGGTGCTCTACGACATGCTCGCGCACTTCGCTCCCTCGCCCATCACCCGGTTGCACCGGGCGATCGCGGTACGCCAGGTGCACGGCGCGGCGGTGGCGCTGACCGAGGTCGACGCGCTGGAGCACGACCTGGCCACCTACGCGCTCTGGCACGCCACCCGCGCCGAGCTGCTACGCGAGCTGGGCCGGGCCGGGCAGGCGCGGGCCTGCGACGAGCGGGCACTGGAGCTGACCACCAACCCCGCCCAGCAGGCGCTGCTGACCGAGCGGCTCACCTGGACCTGAGCGAGGCCGCCGGCGGTTCGGGCGTCAGCGGTCGGCCAGGCCCGTCTGGTAGGCGATGACGACCAGTTGCGCGCGGTCGCGGGCGCCGAGTTTGGTCATCGCGTGGCTGACGTGGGTGCGCGCGGTGGCCGGGCTGAGAAACAGTTCCCTGCCGATCTCGTCGTTGTTCAGGCCCCGGCCCACCAGGGCCAGCACCTCGCGTTCGCGGTCGGTCAGCACGGCGAGCCGTTCCTCGGCGGCCTGGGCGGCTCGGCGCCGCGCGGTGAACTGGCCGATGAGGCGCCGGGTGATCCGTGGCGCGAGCAGCGCCTGCCCGGCGACGATCACCCGGATGGCGTGCAGGAGTTCGGCCGGTCCCGCGTCCTTGAGCAGGAAGCCGCTGGCCCCGGCCTGCAAAGCGTCGAAGACGTGCTCGTCGGTGTCGTAGGTGGTGAGGATGAGGACACGAACCTCTTCCAGGCCGCGCGTCCGGGCGATCTGGGCGGTGGCTTGGATGCCGTCCAGCCTCGGCATGCGGATGTCCATCAGGACGATGTCGGGACGCAGGGCGCGGGCCCGCTCGACCGCTTCGGCGCCGGTGGTGGCCTCGCCCACGACCGTGATGTCGTCTTCAAGGTCGAGCAGCACCTTGAAGCCCGACCGCACCAGACCTTCGTCGTCGGCGAGCAGCACCCTGATCGGAGCGTGGTCCGCCGCGCTCACGCGCGTGAACCGCTCGGGAGGAGAGGCAGCCGGGCATGGACCTCGAACCCGCCTCCGGGAAGCGGACCGGCCTCGAGCTCCCCGCCCAGCAGCAGGCAGCGCTCGCGCATGCCGAGGATGCCCCGTCCGGGCCCGCCGTCCGGGCCCGCGACGGTCCGGCGCCCTTCGTCGCGCACGCGCACCTCCAGGGCCTCCGCGCCGGCGGTCAGCGCCACCGTCACCCGGGTCGGGCCGGCGTGCCGGATCACATTGGTGATCGATTCCTGCAGGATGCGGTAGGCGGCGCCGCTCACCGCGCTCGGCACCGGCATCGCGGGTGAGATCTCCTCAAGCTCGAGGTCGAGTCCGGCCGCGCGCGCCTTGGCGGCCAGTTCGCCGATCTGTCCCAGTCCGGCGTACGGCGCGCGCCCGTCGTGGTCCCCGTCGTCGCCGCGCAGGACCCCGAGAATGGCCCGCATCTCCCCCAGCGCCCGCGAACTCGTCTGCTCGATGACCCGCAGCGCCTCGCGCGCCACCTCCGGCCGCCTGTCGAGCACGTGCGCGCTGACACCGGACTGCACGTTGATGATCGCTATGGCGTGCGCGACCGTGTCGTGCACCTCGCGGGCGATCCGCAGCCGCTCGGCGTCGACGCGCGCCCGCGCCTCCTCCTCACGGGTCCGTTCGGCACGCTCGGCGCGCTGCTGAGCCTCGGCCGCGATCACCCGCCGGGAACGGACGGACTCGCCCAGGGCCGCGCTCATCACCGAGGCGCCGATGCGGAAGAACACCCAGCCGATGGCGGCGCGCGGCTCGATGTCGGCCGCGGCGGCCAGCCAGACGACGGTGAGCACCGTGATGCCCGCACCGGCGATCACCAGCGACCGCCGCCCGTCACCGTAGGCCGTGAGGGTGTACAGGGCGACGAAAAGGGCGAGCCAGCCGGGTCCGTCGGGGAAGTCCAGGCCGTAGTACACCAGGCTGGCCAGCGCCGTGGTGAGGAACACCGGCACCGGCCACCGGCGGCGCACCACGAGGGCCAGGCCGCCGGCGATCAGCAGGCCGTACCCCGCGTATCCCAGGTCGGTGAGCGGCCGCTGCACCACCTCGCCGGCATTGCGGACGACCGTGCCCTGAACCTGCATCACGGTGACGAACAGCGCGAGCAGCGCCTCCTGCGCCCATGCGGGCGGGCGCAACGGCACGCCGCGGTGTTCCATGCCGCGATCCTATGGTCGCCGCCCGCCGGAACACTCCGCCCCAGAGCGCGAGCGCCTACGACAACGAGCGTAGACGGGTCACCGCCGGCCGCGCCGGAGGGCGTAGAGGCCGCCATCCCCTGCCGCAGGCGCCGCCGCTTCGACGCGGAGACGATCGAATCGTCGCGAGTAGCGCACCACGCCCCCGAAAGGATCCCCATGTCCGTCCACCCCTTGACCGCAACCGTTCTCGCGCAGCCCGTGGGCGCGTACGACCTGACCTCCGGCCGGCTCTGGTCGGTGATCGCCGCAGTGATAGGGCTGGCCGGCGTGGTCGTCGGCGGGCTGGCTCTGGCCCGATCCACCGCTCCTCGGAGGAGAGGGGCTGTGGTGGCGCTGGTGGCGGGGGCGGCCTGCATGGTCATCGGCGCTCTGGTGGTGGCCGCCGCCAAGGGTGGGCCCGGCACCGGCTACGGCATCGTCGGAGGCTTCGTGGACCTGGCGGTCGGGCTGGTCGCCCTGGTTCTCGGCGGCGTGGCCGCGGCCCGGACCCGCCGCACCACCTGACCCCGGCCCGGAGCGCCGGGACTGTAGTCTGGTTGGGTTAGGAGTCCTATCTTTACGGGCGGGTACATGACGGAGACGGACGGCGTGGGCAGCCTGGAGCATGGCGCGGGAGACGACCTGGAACGGCGGCTGGCCGACGCCGTCGAGCGCCTCGGGCACGGTTTGCGCTCGCTCGCCCAGAGCAGCGCCCGCGAGCACGGGTTGTCTCCGCTGCAGCAGCAGGCGGTGCTCGCCCTCGTCCGCATGCCGGCGGCCCGCCGGGAGGTGAGCGCGCTGGCGGCGGAGTTCGACGTCACCTCGCCGACCTTGTCCGACGCCGTCGCCGCGCTGGAGCGCAAGGGGCTCGTGACGCGCTCGCCCGGCCCCGACGGGCGCCGGCGGCTGCTCAGCCTGACCGACGACGGCCAGGAGGTCGCGCGGCGGCTCGCGCCATGGGACGGGCCGCTGCTGGAGGCGTTCGCGAGGCTGCCGGCCGCCGACCGGGCCACGACGCTGCACAGCCTGCTGCGGGTGATCGCGGACCTGCAGCGCCGGGGCGTGGTGAGCGTCGTGCGCACGTGTACGACCTGCCGCTTCTTCGAGTCCGACGCCCACGCCGACCCCGCCGCGCCACACCACTGCCACCTGCTTCGGGCGCCGCTGCCCCTGGCCGACCTGCGTATCGACTGCCCCGAACACGAGCCGGCCACGGCGTAGCCCGCCGGTCCGCGCGCGGTGTCGCCGAACAACGCCCGCCGCTGCTTGCCCGTAAGTAGGTAGGACTCCTAACAAGATTGTGGCATGCTTCCTGAAGGCGCCACAACCGACAGGAGGCTTATGGTGGTTCAGCACGTCTCGTTCGAGTCGCGGAAGTCCTGGTCATGACCGGCGGACGCGTACTGGTCGTGTCCACCGGCGCCGTGCGGCCGCTGTCCTGGCGCGGCCGTACCGTGCCGTCGGGCATCGAGAAGACTCCCGTCCACGGCCCGGTCGAGGTCACCAGGCTGGGCTTGACCGGCGACGAGCAGGCCGACCGCAAACATCACGGCGGACCGGACAAGGCGGTCCTCCTCTACCCCGGCGAGCACTACCGGGCCTGGGCACCGCGGCTCGGCCCGATCACGCCGCCGGCGTTCGGCGAGAACCTCACCATCTCCGGCATCGTCGAGAGCGACGCGGTGCTGGGATCGGTTTACGCCGTCGGAACCGTCGTCCTGCAGGTGACCCAGCCGCGCCGGCCCTGCTACAAGCTGGCCGCCCACCACGGCGTCCGCGACCTGGCCGTCCTGACCCAGCGCAGCGGCAGGACCGGGTTCTACTGCCGCGTCCTGCGCCCCGGCCACCTGGCCGCCGGCGACCACATCCGTCTGCTCTCCCGTCCCGGACACGGCGTCACCGCGGCCGAGGCGCACCGCGTACTCAACGTCGACCGCGCCGACCGGGCGGCCGCCCGGCGGCTGCTCGACCACCCGCAGGTGCTGCCCACCTCCTGGGCGGGCGTGCTCCGCGACCGCCTCGACGGGCATCTCGACGACCAGGCGGAACGCCTGCACGGCTCGCTCCACGCGGCCGAAACCTCATCCACGCCCAATCCACGACACGACTAAGGAGCGACATGAGCACCACAAGCCCGATCCCCGGATACGCCCACGACGACCCGACGCTCGCCGCGTCACCGGTCACCCTGGACGACCTCGCCAAGCTGCAGGCCAGTGTGCTGTTCGGCCCCGACGACCAGGCCGCGCTGAAGACCGCCGGAGACGTCCTCGGCGGGCAGATCGAGCAAATCCTCGACGTCTGGTACGGCTTCGTCGGCTCGCACCCGCATCTGCTCGCCTACTTCTCCACGCCCGGCGGCGAGCCGATCGGCGACTACCTGACGCGCGTGCGGGCGCGCTTCGGCCGCTGGATCGTCGACACCTGCACCCGGCCCTATGACCAGCGCTGGCTGGCCTACCAGCACGAGATCGCCCTGCGCCACACCCGGGAGAAGAAGAACCACACCGATCGGGCCGGCTCGGTGCCCGACATCCCGCTGCGCTACCTCATCGCGTTCATCTACCCGATCACCGCGACGATCCGGCCCTTCCTGGCCGCGGACGGGCACGACGAGGACCAGGTCGAGGCCATGTTCCAGGCCTGGTTCAAGGCCGTCACCCTGCAGATCGCCCTGTGGTCGCAGCCCTACGCCGGCCCCGCCTGGTAGTCACCGTGACGTCACGGGAGGAGCGCCGGCACCTCCTCGGCGTTGTCCTCGACCACGGCGACGTCCGTCCGATACCGACGCCATCGTGAAACGAGCTCAGGAGCCCACCTTGTGCGGGCTCCTGAGGTCATGGCGTTCCCAGCCGGAATGGGGCAGTATCGCCGCCATGACGACCAGCGGGGGCGACCTGATCGCGATCACGATGTCGGTCGATCACTGGCTGGTTATCGACACCGCGCTGGACAACGAGAGCGCCGTCCTCGCCGACGACCACGGCCGGAGCCTGCGTGAGCTGCGCGCTCTCGGCTGGGCCGCGCTGCCTGAGCGGCCCGTCGACGCCGAAGGCGTACGGTGCCGGCCGCGCCTCGGCCAGACCGTGACGCTCACGCTGGCTCGCGGCCAGTGGAGCGCGATCGCCTCCGTGCTGCGTAGGGAAGCCGACGCCATCGCCGCCGGCACCGATCCCGGCAGCGGGGCGGCGGGCCTTCATCGTGCGATCGCCGCGTTTCTCGGCTCCCGCACCGGCGACGCCGACCCGCCGCCGCCGGCGTCAAGCACCCTGTAGCGGGCCGCAGACCCGGCCGGCCTACTTGATCGCGGCCAGGCCCAGGACGTACATCTCGTTCTTGATCGGATAGGTCATCAGACGGTCCAGGCCGCCGTCGGGGATCGCCATGCTGCCCCGCGCGTCCGGGCGGACGCCGAGATCGGCGGATCTGCCGGTGTCGGCGTCGACCGAAGGGACGAAGATGTTGCATCGCCCGGCGAATGTCTTGCGGAGACCGGTGCTCAGGCGCGGGCGTTCCTGGGCTGGGGTGTGATGCCGGTGGACGGCGGCGCCGTGCCCTCCGCTCTCGCCTGTGCCACCAGGGCGGCCATCCCGGTGACCGTCGCCTCCCTGAACAGGCTGCGCATCGGCAGCCGGACACCCAGCTTCTTGCGGATGAGCGAGATGAGCTGGACCGCGACCAGCGAGTTGCCGCCCAGCTCGAAGAAGTCGTCCTCGACGCCGACCCGCGGCGTGCCCAGCACCTCCGACCACAGCGCGGCCATGGCGGCCTCCACCCCGTCCCGCGGCGCGACGTAGCCGGTGTCGTCCTGCTCGCCGCCCTCGGCGGCGGCGCCCGCGGGAAGCGCGGACTCCAGGGTCTCCTTGGTCAGCGTACGCACGCCGGTCACGAACTCGGCCAGCGGCGTGGCGTTGACCACCACCTGGGTGCCGACCGCGTGCGCGAGCAGGCGGCGGAAGGCGTCGGCGCCCAGCGCGGGCAGGATGCCGGCCTGGGCGCCCTCGCGGTCGAGCGCGACACCGGCCGCCGCCGACTTCTCCGGCACCTCCGGCTGCCCGTCGTCCTCCCCCACGCTCTGGGTGACCGACTCGACGTCGACCCGCCGCAACACGAACTCCGAGATCTCCACGACCGGCCGCCCGGTGTCGTCGTACATCGTGAGGTCCACGGCGATGATCTCGCCGCCGCCCTCCCGGTGTACGGCGTGGCTCCACACCTTGGCCGGCAGCGGCGCGCGCACGGTCAGCCGGCCGTACCCGAGCGGGAGATGGCTGTGCTCGCCGGCGGCGCTGACGAACGCGGTGGCCTCGTCGAGCAGTGCCGGATGCAGGCCGTAGCGGTCGAGCTCGGCGGCGGTCTCGGGCGCCGCCTCCAGCAGGGCGATCTCCTCCCCCGCGCCCTGATCGACCGAGCGCAGGCTGCGCCAGCGCGGGCCGAAGGTGACCAGGCCGGAGGCGGAGGCGAACATGTTCTCCGTGCGCGTGCCGTACGAGCAGCGGGCACGGATCCCGGCGAGGTCGGCCGGGCTCGCGGCGGCGCCGGCCACCCAGGCGGCGCTGCCTCTCGCGTGGGTGCGCGGGGCGCCGCCGGCGACGCTGACCACCTCGAAGTCGGCGCCCTCGCCGGTCGCGGTGAACAGCACCCGCAGCTCGGCGGAGGTGGTCACCGGCAGCGGCGCGGTGAAGGCCACGTCGCGCAGTTCGACCACGTGCTCCGGGCCGGGGGCGGGCACCACGGAGGTGAAGGCGAAGCGGGCGCATTCGAGGTAGCCGGTGCCGGGCATGACGGGGACGCCGGCCAGGCGGTGCTCGTCCAGCACCCAGTGGGTGGCGGGTGCGAGCCTGCCGCCGCACCAGGCCGGGCGGCCGTCGCCCGGCTCGTGCAGCTCGGTGAGCAGCGGATGCGCCAGGGGGCTAGTCCGGTCGCCGCGCTGGAGCGCGCGGAAGACCTTGGGCGCCTCGACCTCGGCGGCCATGCCCACTTCCAGCCAGGCGCCCCAGTTGACCGACAGCACCCGGCCGGGCCAGGTGGCGGCGTAGGCGTCGAGGAAGGCGTTGGCCGCGCAGTAGTCGACCTGGCCGAAGCCGCCCGCCACGGCGGTGACGGACGAGCAGAGCATGACGAAGTCGAGGTCCAGGTCGCCGAAGACGTCGCGCAGCGCCCGCGTCCCGGCGATCTTCGGGGCCATGACGCGCTCGGCGTCGGCGCGATCCTTGACCTCGGCCATGCCGCCACCGGGCAGTCCGGCGGCGTGGACCAGGCCGTCCACGCGGCCGAAGCGCTCCAGCGCGCTCGCGCGCACCCGGCGCAGCGCCTCCGGGTCGGTGACGTCGGCCGCCAGCACGAGTACCCCGGCTCCGGCCGCCTCCATGCGCGCGACGGCCGCCCGCGCCCGCGGTCCGGGCGTGCCGGTGCGGCTGAGCAGGACCACCGCGCCGCGCGTGCGCGTGGCCAGGTCCTCGGCCAGGGTGAGGCCGATGCCGCCCAGGCCGCCGGTGATGACGTAGACGCCGCCTTCGCGCAGCCCGGTCATCGGGTCGGGGGACGGCGGCAGTTCGACGGCCTCGTGGTGCAGCGTCCACCGGCGCCCCGAACGCAGGACGACCGGTGTGGTCGTGGCGCCGGTCAGCTCGGCCACCAGCGCGTCCAGGTCGCCGGCGGCCGACTCCACGTCGATGTGGCGCACCGACAACCACGGCGCCTCCAGCGGCAGCACGTTCGCGATGCCGGTCACGGTGGCGTGCTCCGGACGGCGAACGTCGTGGCCGAGCACGTTCTGTACGCCTTCGGTGAGGACGTCGAGCCGGACCTCGTTCTCCCGTTCGGACTGGGCCAGCGCCTGGAACAACGCCAGCAGGGTGTAGAAGCCGTCCTCCTCCGCGGTGCCCGGGTCCAGGGCCCAGGTGTGGACGACGTGCCCGGGTGTCCCGATCTCCGCCAGCAGGCGCTCGCAGTCCTGCCGCGATCCCGGGCGCAGGGTGAACGAGCCGTCGGCGGCGCCGTACGCCTCGCCCTTGCGGACGGTCACCACGTCGGCGCCGGCCGAGCGCAGCGCGGCCGTCAGCGGCTCGCTCGCCGGTCCGGCGAACACGAGCACGCGCTCCGTCAGCGGTGCGCCGGCGACGGGCCTCGGGGTCTGCCGCCAGGCGGGCAGGTTGAACCACTGCTCGATCGGCAGCGCGCCGGTCCGGGGCGACCTGGGGTAGATCAGCTCGGGGTCGGCCGTGATCGGCACCCAGTGGCGGGTGCGCTCGAAGGGGTAGGTGGGCAGCGGGACGCGGCGGCCGGGCTCGCCGGGGGCCTCCAGCGGCGCCCCGGCGACCCAGAGCGCGCCCGCCGCCGCGTACAGCACCCGCAGGTCGGAGCCGGAGTCGGCGGGACCGGGCAGGCTGGGCAGCGGCTTCGGCGCGCTCTTCGGGAGCTGGCTCCTGACCAGGCCGGAGAGCTGCCGGCCGGGGCCGCACTCGACGAGCTGCCACTCGCCCTCGGCCGCCAGCGCGGCCACGCAGTCGCCGAACCTGACCGGTTCGCGCAGGTGGCGGGCCCAGTAGGCCGGATCGACCGCCTCCCCGGGGGTGATCCAGGTGCCGCTCACGTTGGACAGGAACGGCAGCGCCGGCACACGCCGCTCGGTGGCGGCGACGAGCTCGTGGAACTCACCCACGATCGGGTCCATCATCGGCGAGTGGAAGGCGTGTGAGGTGCGTAACGCGGTCGAGGTGACGCCCTGCCCGGTGAGCCGGTCGTGGTACTCGGCGACCAGGCTCTCCGGCCCCGCGACCACGCAGGTGCCGGGGCCGTTGACGGTGGCGATCACCAGGCCGTCGGGCAGGCCGGGCCGTACGTCGTGCTCGTCGAGGCGGACGGCCAGCATCGAGCCGGCCGGCATGGTCTGCATCAGCCGCCCGCGGGCGGCGACCAGGCGGATCGCGCCGGGCAGGTCGAAGACGCCCGCGACGGTGGCGGCGACGTACTCGCCGATGCTGTGGCCGATCATCGCGGCCGGCTCGATGCCCCACGAGCGCCAGAGCCGGGCCAGCGCGTACTCGATGGTGAACAGCGCGGGCTGGGTGAGCTCGGTGCGCCGCAGTGCTTCGGCGTCGTGGGTGAGCGGGTCGAAGCCGAGCAGCCGGGCGCACTCGTCGACGGCGTCGCGGAAGACCGCTTCCGTCTGGTAAAGCTCCCGGCCCATGCCCTCGTACTGGGCGCCCTGGCCGGGGAACAGCCAGGCCACGCGCGGATTGCCGGCCACGCCCTTGACCAGGCGCCGCTGGTCGGCGAGCGCCCGTACGGCCTCCTCGTGGCTGCCCGCCACCACGACCGCGCGGTGCTTGAACCGGCGGCGGCCGGTTCGCAGGGTCTGCGCGACGTCGGCCAGGTCGAGGTCCTCGGTGGCGAGCCGGGCGGCCAGCCGTTCCGTCATGGCGGCCAGCGCGGACGGCGTGCGGGCCGACAGCCGCAGCAGGTGCTGACCGCGGTGCTCACGCACGGCCGGAGGGAGCGGCGGCGCCTCCTCGACCACGATGTGGGCGTTGGTGCCGCCGATGCCGAAGGAGCTGACGCCCGCCCGGCGGGGCACGCCGTTCGACTTCCACTCGGTCAGCTCGGCCGCCACGTGGAACGGGTTGGCGCCGAAGGGGATGCGCGGGTTGGGCCGCTCGTAGTTGAGCGTGGGCGGGATCTGGCCGTGCTCGATCGCCAGAACGGTCTTGGTCAGCCCGGCGATGCCGGCGGCCGGGCCCAGGTGGCCGATGTTGGTCTTGACCGACCCGATCGCGCACCAGCCCGCGTCGTCGGTGTCCCGGCCGAACACCGAGCTCAGCCCGCTCACCTCGATCGGGTCGCCGACGGAGGTGCCGGTGCCGTGCGCCTCCACGTAGGTGATCGTGCGCGGGTCGATGCCGGCGACCGCGAGCGCGCCCGCGACCGCCCCGGCCTGTCCCTCGGAGCTGGGCGCGGAGAAGCCGGCCTTCGAGGAGCCGTCGTTGTTGATGGCGTTGCCGCGGATGACCGCGCGGATGTGGTCGCCGTCGGCGACCGCGTCGGACAGTCTCTTGAGTACGGCGACGCCGCCCCCGCCGCCCCAGATGGTGCCCTGGGCCGAGGCGTCGAAGGCGCGGCAGTGGCCGTCGGGCGAGTAGATGCCGTCCTGGTGGTACAGATACCCCCACTCCGGCGGCAGCTCGAAGGAGGCGCCGCCGGTCAGCGCCATGTCGCACTCCCCGCCCCGTAGCGCCTCGCACGCCACGTGCACGGCCACCAGCGAGGAGGAGCAGGCGGTGTGCAGGGTGAGGCTGGGGCCGCGCAGGTCGAGCTTGTAGGAGACGAACGTGGCCAGGTAGTCGGGGTGGTTGCCCACGTAGACGGCGAGGTTGCCGGCCGAGGCGTGGGTCTTGCGGTCGCGCCGGATGTAGACCCACTGGTACTCGTCGGAGCCGATGGCCCCGTACACGCCGATCTCGCCGTCGTAGCGGGCCGGGTCGTAGCCCGCGTCCTCCAGTGCGGTGTGCGCCAGTTCCAGGAAGAGGCGCTGCTGCGGGTCGCGCAGCTCGGCCTCCCGTGGGGACATGCCGAAGAAGGCGGCGTCGAGGGCGCCGTACTCGGCGGCGATGGACGAGGCCCGGACGAAGTTCGGGTCGTCCAGCAGGTAGCCGGGCACGCCGAGTTCGGCCTGCTCCTCCCGGCTGTAGAAACGCACAGACTCCACGCCGTCCACGAGGTTGCGCCAGAACTGCGGCACATCCCCCGCGCCGGGCAGCCGGCAGGCCAGCCCGACGACTGCGATGGGCTCGACCGTCGGTTCGGTCATGTCTCACTCTTTCCTTGTGGGCCTGGTCCGGGCGCGGCTTGCGGCGATCCGCCGAGCGGCGCGGCCGGAACCGGGGGTGGTGCTGCGGCCGTCGGGGTGGGCGGCCGGTGGGCGTTCGCGGCGCCGCCCGCGTGGGGGAGGCGGAAGAGCTGGACGTCGGCTGGCGACGGGAACGCCATACTCAATGGTTCACCAGGCATTCACTAGAGTCCGGATAAATCCTTATAGCCAAGGACATAATTCCGAGTCAACGCCGATTTCGGGCGTATACAAAACCGATAAAGAGCGTGACAGAAAGTAGTGATTGTCAGCCCTGTGGTGAATGTGTATGAATCTCGTTTAATGTGGCGTTCACCGAGAAAGTGAGGCAGTGGTGACATCCTCGGCGGGGCTGTCCTCAGACGAAATCCAGCTTTCCGACACCAAGCGAGCTCTGCTGGAGCAACGCCTCCGCCGCCGGTCCACCGGCAAGTCAGCGGGCATCCCGCGGCGCGAGCCGGATGCCGAGATCCCCTTGTCCTATGCCCAGGAGGGCCTGTGGTTCATGGAGCAATTCGCTCCGGGCACAGCCGCCTACACCATCCCTTTCGTCCTCCGGCTGCGCGGAGGCCTCGATGGTGAACGACTTCACCAAGCGCTTGAAACGGTCGTGTCCAGGCACGAGATTTTGCGCACCCGATTTCCGGCCGACGCGGACGGCAGGCCCCGCGTGGAGGTGTCCGATACCGGACACGTCGAGTTGCGGCGGCTGACCGCCACCGACGAGGCGCACGCCCGCGACCTCCTGGGCGCCGAACTCGCCCGCCCCTTCGTGATCGCCACCGAGCTGCCCGTACGCGCCGCGCTCGTCCGCCTGGCCGACGACGACCACATCCTGCTGGTGACGCTCCACCACATCGCCGGTGACGGATGGTCACTGGAGATCCTGGCCGGGGAACTGCGCACGCTCTACGCCGGCGAGACCCCGCCCGAACTGGCCCTGCAGTACGCCGACTTCGCCCTCTGGCAGCGCACCCGCCCGGCCGACCAGGCCGACCTGGCCTACTGGCGCGAACGGCTGGCCGGCGTGCCACCCATCGACCTGCCCCTCGACGGCCGGCGCGGCGCCGTGGCCACCTTCGACGGCGCCTCCCACTCCTTCCGGCTCGGCCCCGGCCTGCTGGCCGCCGCCAACCGCCTGGCCAGGAAGCACGACGCGACGCTCTACATGGTCGTGCTGGCCGCCTACCAGGTGCTGCTCGGCCGCCACAGCGGGCAGACCGACTTCGCCGTCGGCACGCCGGTCGGCGGGCGCCCGCGCAGCGAGCTCGAACCCCTCATCGGCATGTTCGTCAACATGCTGGCCATGCGCGCCGACCTCGAAGGCGACCCCACCTTCACCGAACTGCTCACCCGGGTCAGGCAGAACACGCTGGACGCCTTCACCCACCAGCGGCTGCCGTTCGAGCAGTTCGTCGGGGAGCTCGGGCACGCCCGGGACGTCTCGCGCACCGCCGTCTTCCAGGCCGCGCTCGCCCTGCAGAGCTACGACGAGGACAGCTTCGCCTGGCCGGGGCTGGCGGCCGAGCCGTACCCGCTGACCGCGAGGGCCGCGCCGTACGAGCTGGAGTTGTTCCTCACCGAACGCGAGGACGGGCTCGACGCGCTGTTCGTCTACAACCGGAACCTGCTGGACCCGGTCACGGTCGAGGAACTCGGCACCCGGTTCGCCGCGCTCCTGCGCGCCGCCGTCGCCGGGCCGGACGTACGGGTGTCGGACCTGGAGATGCTGACCCCGCCGGAACACGAACACCTCCTGGCGCTGGCCGAGGGGCCGCGCGAGCCGTACCCCGGAGAGAAGACGCTGGGCGGGCTGTTCGAGGAGCAGGCCGCCCGCACGCCCGGCGCCGTCGCCCTGGAGTACGGCCGGCAGCGCCTCACCTACGCCGAGCTGGAGCGGCGCTCGGGCCTGCTGGCCGGGCGATTACGCGAACGGGGCGCCGGACCGGGAGTCCGGGTCGCGGTGGGCATGGAACGTTCGCTGGAGCTGGTCGTGAGCCTGCTGGCCGTGGTCAGGTCGGGCGCCGCGTACGTGCCGCTGGACCCCGACTACCCGCGGGAGCGCCTGGACTTCATGCTGGAGGACGCGCGGGCCGCGATCCTGCTGCCGCAGGAGACGGTCCGAGCGCCGAGCCCGGCGGCGGACACGCCGCCGGCCTCGGCCCACCCGGCCTACATGATCTACACCTCCGGCTCGACCGGCCGCCCCAAGGGCGTGCCCAACACGCACGCAGCCATCGTCAACCGCCTGGACTGGATGCAGCGCCGCTTCGGCCTGACCGGCGCGGACGCGGTCGTGCAGAAGACACCCGCGGGCTTCGACGTCTCCGTCTGGGAGTTCTTCTGGCCGATCGTCACCGGGGCCCGTCTCGTGGTGGCCGAGCCGGGCGGGCACCGGGACACCGCCTACCTGCGTGACCTGATCATCGGCAGCGGTGTGACGACCGTGCACTTCGTGCCGTCGATGCTCGCCGCCTTCCTGGAGGAGGAGGGCGTCGAGGGCTGTACCTCGCTCAAGAGGGTCATCTGCAGTGGCGAGGAACTGCCGCCGGCGGTCGCCGCCCGGTTCTTCGAGCGTCTGCCGGACACCGAACTGCACAACCTCTACGGCCCCACCGAGGCCGCCGTCGACGTCACCGCCTGGCGGTGCGCGCCCGGCGAGAGCCGGATCCCGATCGGCCATCCGGTGCAGAACACCCGCATCCACGTCCTCGACGCGCGGCTGCGGCCGGTGCCGTCCGGTGTGCCCGGTGAGCTGCACATCGGTGGCGTCCAGGTCGCCCTCGGCTACCACGACCGCCCCGCGCTGACCGCCGACCGCTTCGTGCCCGACCCTTACGGCCCGCCCGGCTCACGCCTGTACCGCACCGGCGACCTGGCCCGGGTACGGCGCGACGGCGCCGTGGAGTTCCTCGGCCGGCTGGACGACCAGATCAAGATCCGCGGCCAGCGGGTGGAGCTGGGGGAGATCGAGGCCGTGCTGCGCGAGCAGGCGGGCGTGCGCGAGGCGCTCGTCGTCGCCGGCGCGGACGGCCTGGTGGCCTACGTCGTCACCGACGCCCCGGACACCGGCCTCCGGGCGGCGCTGAAGGAGATCCTGCCCGACCACATGGTGCCCGGCGCCTACGTGACCATGGACGCGCTGCCCCTCGGTCCCAACGGCAAGGTGGACCGGGCCGCGCTGCCCGCCCCCACCCGGACCGCCGGGGACGGCGCCCCGCCCACCACCCCGGCCGAGATCGCCGTCGCCGGGATCTGGGGCGAACTGCTCGGCCTGACCGGCATCCGGGCCGACGACGACTTCTTCGAGATCGGCGGGCACTCCCTGGTCGCCATCCAGGTGGTGGCCCGGCTGCGCAAGCTGCTCGCGCCGGTCGAAGGCCGCTCGATCGGCGTCATGGACCTGTTCCGGAACTCCACCGTGCGGGCGCTGGCCGAGCTCATCGAGGGCCCCGCCCCGGCCGAGGACACGCCGCGCGAGCTCCTGCACCGCCTCACGCGCTCGCGCACCACGCCCGCGCTCACCCTCGTCTGCTTCCCCTACGGCGGCGGCAGCGCCCTGGTCTACCAGCCGCTCGCCGACGCCCTGCCGGAGGAGTGCGCGCTGTACTCCATGGCCTTCCCCGGCCACGACCCCGGGCGCCCGGACGAGCCGGTGATGCCCCTGGACGAGGTCATCGGCCAGTGCGTGCGCGAGATCCTCGACGGCATCGAGGGACCGATCGCCCTGTACGGCCACTGCGGCATCGGCGGCGCCGTCACGGCCGAGGTCGCCCGGCGCCTGGAGGCCGCCGGCCGCGAGCTGCGGGCCGTCTACATCGGCGCCATCTTCCCCTTCGCCCGGCCGCAGGGCCGCGTCGCCGGGCCCCTGGGCAGGCTGCTGCGCTCCGACCGGCTGCGCGGCGACCGTACCTACGAGAACCGCATGAAGGCCATGGGCAACGACATCTCCGGCCTGGACGAGGAGCAGGTCAGGTTCATGGTCCGCAACCAGCGCCGGGACACGCTGATCGCGGAGGAGTCGTTCACCCGCATGCTCGGCGAGCCCGCCGAGCCGCTGCGCGCCCCGGTCATCGCGGTCGTCGGCGAGCAGGACCCGGCGACCGACTACTACCGCGAGCGTTACCGGGAGTGGCGGTTCCTGTCGCCCACCACCGCGCTCGTCGTGCTCAGCGAGGCCGGCCACTACTACCTGAAGTACCGCGCCGACGACCTCGCCCAGATCCTCACCAACACGCACATCGCGATGGAGTACGGCTCGTCCGCCGCGCTGAACCGCTCCGCGAGAGGACCGGCCGCCCGGTGGTGGGTCGAGGAGACGGAACAGGAGCGGCCGGCGAGGCAGGCGCCGCCCCCGAGCATGCGGCGCTTCCTGAGCGTGTCGGCCGCCCAGCTCGTCGCCCTGGTCGGCACCGCGATCACCGACTTCGCGATCCCGATCTGGGTGTACACCACGACAGGATCCCTGCTGAACTTCGCCCTCCTGGTCGCCCTGGCGATCATGCCGGGCGTCCTGGCCGCCCCGCTCCTCGGCGCGATCGTCGACCGGTCGGGCAAACGCGCGATGATGGCGCTGGGCAACAGCCTCGCCGGCGGCGTGCAGCTGATCTTCGGCGCGCTGTTGTGGACCGGCGCCCTGGCCACCTGGCACATCTATCCGCTCGTGGCGACGCTCTCGGTCATGATGGTCTTCCAGCGGCTCGCCTACTCCGCGGCGCTGCCGCAACTCGTGCCCAAGCGCTATCTCGGACACGCGGCGGGCGTGGTCCAGATGCTCCTCGGCACCTCCCAGTTCGTCGCCCCGCTCCTGGCCGTCGCGCTCCTGGCCGGTGTCGGCCTCAGCGGCATCCTGGCGATCAACGTCGCCGGCTTCTGCGTGATGCTGGGCGCGCTGGCCGTCATCCGCTTCCCCGCCACCCTCGGGCTGGAGCGGCGCGAGACGCTGGCCGCCGAGATCGCCGGCGGGTTCCGCATGTCGCTGGGCAACCGGCACCTGCGGGCCGCGCTGCTCTACTTCGCCGTGCTCAACGTCATGCTGGCCGCCGTGCTGATGTCGATCTCGCCGCTGGTGCTGTCGTTCTCCGACCTCGGCACCGCCGGGCGCATCGCGTTCGCCGGCGGCCTCGGCGCCACGCTCGGCGGCATGATCGTCGCGCTGTGGGGCGGGCCGCGCCGGCGCCGCATGCGCGCCGTGCTGCTGGGCACCCTGGGGCTCAGCCTGTTCGCCGTCGTCACCGGGGCGTACGCCTCGCCGCTGACCGTCGGTCTCGGCGCGTTCGGGCTGTGGTGCAGCCTGTCCGTGGTCAACGGCGTCTTCATGACGATCATCCATGTGAAGGTGCCGCAGCGCTTCCACGGCCGGGTCATGGCGTTCAACCAGATGATCTCCTGGTCCACGCTGCCGGTCGGCATGGCCGTGGTCGCGCCACTGGGCGAGCGGGTGCTGGAACCGCTGCTCATGCCGGACGGCGCGCTGGCCACGACCGTCGGCGCGGTGATCGGGGTGGGGCCGGGGCGCGGGATCGGGTTCATGTACGTCCTGCTCGGCCTGGGCATCGCCGTGCACGCGCTGGTGTCGATGCGGATCCCGGTCCTGGCCAGGTTCGACCGGGAGGTGCCGGAGGCCGATCCCGACGACCTCGTCGGCGCGCAGGCGCTGCAGGCCGGCGCGGGCAACACCGTCAGCCTCGCCTGGAGCGCGCCCGCCTTCGCCAAGGCGCTGACCATGCCGCTGAGCGCGGACACGGCGGCCGCCCTGCTCGGGGAGCCGGTCGAGCGGGTCCTGCTGCGCACCGGCGGCGAGATCAGCGCGGTCTACGAGGTCAGGACGCCGAGCCGCGAGCTGATCTTCAAGCTGTACCCCGGCCTGTTCACCGACCGCATGCGCAAGGAACAGCGGGTGTACGAGCTGCTCGGCCGTACCGGCGCGGCGGCGCCCGGTGTGGTCCTGGCCGACGACTCCAAGCGTGACCTGCCCCAGGCGTACCTGGTGATGACGAAGATCCCCGGCCGGCCGCTCTCGCAGGTCTCCGCCTCCCTCGACGGCGAGACCGTCGAACGGCTCTACCACGAGATGGGCCGCGTGCTGCGGGCCGTGCACAGCGTGGAACTCAGCGCGTACGGCCCGCTGGACGGCGTTCAGGAGCCCACGAACGACGCCTACCTCGGCGGCCAGTTCGACCTCAAGGTCGCCCAGTTCGCCGAGTTCGGCGGCGACCCCGACGTGCACGCGGCGCTCGTCGCCCGAGTGCGGGCCGACCGCCACCTGCTGGGGCGCTGCGCCTCCCCCGTCCTGCTCCACCACGACTTCCACGAGCGCAACGTCATGGTCGACGAGCTCGACGGCCGATGGGAGCTGACCGGCGTCATCGACGTCGAGAACGCGCTCGCCGGCGACCCCCTCATGGACCTGGCCCGCACCGAGTACTTCGCGGTCCAGGACGACCCCGCCCGCCGCCGCGCCCTCCTGGACGGGTACGGCACGCTGCCCGGCGACTGGGCCGAGCGGCTGGCCTTCTACCGGCTCTACCACGCGCTGGACCAATGGCACTGGCTGGCCACCCTCGGCGAGGTCAGCGCGCTGGAGCCGATCACCCGGGAGATTCGCGCATGCCTGTGACCGAAGACGCCTTCCCCGCCTCCTCCGCGCAGGAACGGGTCTGGTTTCTCAGCACGCTTCTGCCCGGCCTGCCCCTCTACAACATCGCGGGCATCTCCCGGCTGGAACGGCTCGGCGAGGTCGACCCCGCGCTCATGGAGCGGGCGCTCGGGATGGTGGCCGAGCGGCACGAGCCGATGCGCACCCGCTTCGAGCTGCGCGAGGAGAAGGTCATGCAGCTCATCGCACCCGAGATCCCGGTACGGCTGGCCTACACGGACCTGACCGCCGACGAGGGGGCTTTGGAAGCGCTGGCCGCGCGGGACGCCGCGGAGCCGTTCGCCCTCGACCGGGCGCCGCTGTGGCGGGCCAGGCTGGTCAGGCTCGGCGGCGGCCGGTGGCGGCTCGTCCAGGTCTTCCACCACGCCGTTTACGACGCGTGGTCCGCGGAGATCTTCGGCGCCGACCTGACCGAGGCGTACCTGTCGCTGCGCGAGCGACGCGCCCCCCGCTTCGCCAAGCTGACCGTCCAGTACGCCGACTACGCCGTCTGGCAGCGCGAGCAGCCCTTCGAGGACGACCTGGCGTACTGGAAGCGGCGCCTGGCCGGATCCAGCCCCCTCGAACTGCCCGCCGACCACCCCCGCCCCGCCGAACTCGGCTACGCCGGAGCCAACCACCCGTTCACCGTGCCGGCCGAACTGACGGCCCGGGTGGCGGCGCTGGCCAGGCATCGCGGCGCCACCCCCTTCATGGTGCTGTTCACGGCCTTCGCCGCCCTGCTCGCCCGCTGGAGCGGCCGGAACGACGTCGTGATCGGCTCACCCGTGGCCGGCCGCGAGCAGGACGAGCTCAACCCGCTCATCGGCATGTTCGTCAACACCCTGCCCCTCCGCGCCGACCTGGGCGGCGACCCCGGCTTCGGCGAGGCACTGGACCGCGTGCGCACCACCGTCCTGGAGGCGCTCGAACACCAGGACGTGCCCTTCGCCCGCATCGTCGGCGCGCTCAACCCGCCCCGCGACCCCGCCCGCACCCCGCTCTACCAGGTCGCCTTCAACCAGCTCCCCTTCGACGTCCGCGGCCAGATCGGCACCGGGACCACCAAGACCGACCTCACGCTGGAGCTGCAGAACGCGCGGGGCGACATGAGCGGGTGGCTGGAGTACAGCACCGGCCTCTACGACCCGGCCACGATCGCCGGGCTCGCGGAGGGATATCTCGCCCTGCTCGACGCGGCCACCGCCGATCCGTCGCTGCCGCTGTCGCGCCTGCCGCTCATGCCCGCCTCCCGCCGTTGCGAGGTGGCCGGCGCCTGGCACGGGCCGCGCCTGCCGTACCCCTCGCTGCCTCTTCACGACCTCGTGGCGGCGCGCGCCGCCGAAAGCCCGGACGCCCCCGCGGTGATCGTCCCGCACGAGGACCGCACCCTGACCTACGCCGAGCTGGACGCCCGCGCCGAGGCCTTGGCGAGGACGCTCGTCTCCCGCGGCGTGGGAGTCGAGTCCCCGGTCGCGGTCTGCCTCCCGCCCGGCGCCGACCTCGTGATCGCCCTGCTGGCCGTCCTGAAGTCCGGTGCCTGTTACGTCCCCCTCGACCCCCGCTACCCGGCCGACCGGCTGCGCTTCATGCTCGAGGACTCCGGGACCGAACTCGCGATCACCACTCCGGGACTGGCGAGCCGCCTGCCCGGCGTCGCCCTGCTGACCGACCTGGCCGCGGAGGTCCTGGATCACCGCCCGCTGCCGGCCGTTACGCTCGACCACCTCGCCTACGTGATCTACACCTCCGGCTCCACCGGCGTGCCCAAGGGCGTCATGGTCCCGCACCGGGGCGTGGTCAACCTCGCCGAAAGCCTGGCGTTCCCGGCGGCCGAGCGCGTGCTGCTGCTGACGCCGCTCTCCTTCGACATCGCCGCGCTCGAACTCTTCGGGCCGCTGCTGCGGGGAGGGGCCGTCGTGGTCGCCCCACCGGACGGCAAGCTCACCCCGGCCCTGGCGGAGGTGACGACCGTCCAGGCGCCCCCGTCCGTCCTGGAGGAGATCATCGCCGACCTCCCGGACGGCCTGCCGAAGATCCTGAGCGGCGGCGAACCCCTCGGCCTGCCCCTGGCCCGCCGCCTGCTGGGCAAGACCAAAGAGCTCCACAACATGTACGGCCCCACCGAGACCACCATCTGGTCCCTCACCCACCGGGTTCGTCCGGAGGACACCTCCATCTCGATCGGCCGACCCGTGGCCAACACCACGTCCTACGTCCTGGGCCCCGGCCTGGACCCGCTCCCGCCCGGCGTGGTCGGCGAGCTCTACCTGGGCGGCGACGCCCTGGCCCGCGGCTACCACCGCCGCCCGTCCCTGACCGCCGCCCGCTTCGTCCCCGACCCCTTCGGTACGGCCGGCGGCCGCCTCTACCGCACCGGCGACCTGGTCCGCCGCCGGCCCGACGGCACCCTCGAATTCGTCGGCCGGGCGGACGACCAGGTGAAGGTCCGCGGCGTCCGCATCGAACTGGGCGAGGTCGAAACCGCCCTCGCCACCCATCCCGGCGTCACCCGCGCCGTGGCCGCCGTCCGCGACGACGCCCCCGGCGGTCGCGCCCTCGTCGCCTACGTGGACGACCGGGCCCCGCTGGCCGAGCTGCGCGCCTACCTCCAGGACCGGCTGCCGCCCACCATGGTCCCCAGCCTCTACGTGCCGGTGGACCGGTTCCCGAGGCTCCCCAACGGCAAACTCGACCGCGCCGCCCTCCCCTCCCCCCAGGCCACTCCCGCCACCGCCGCACCCGCCACCCCGGAGACGGCCGCGGAGGAACTGGTCCACGACGTCTGGACCGACGTCCTGGGCAGGGACGCGTTCGGCGTCGACGACGACTTCTTCGACCTCGGCGGCCACTCGATGCTCGGCACCCGGGTCGTGGCCAGGATCTGCTCGGAGCTGGAGATCGAGCTGCCGCTCAACACGCTCTTCCTGACCCGGACGGTCCGCCGGCTGGCGGCGGCGGTGGAGGCGCACCTGGCGGCGGAGATCGACCAGCTCTCGGAGGAGGAGGCGGCGGCGCTGATGGAGGGGTGAGGTCAGGTGGCGGGCGTCTCCGTCACAGCGCGCCCCAGGAGTACGTGACCTTCTCGATCTTCATGTAGGTGAACAACTCCGTGCTGCGCACACCGGGAATGCGCCGGACGACGTCGTTCAGGATGGCCAGCAGTTCGCCCGAGTCGCGCCCGATGACCTCGACGAGGATGTCGTAGCGCCCGGAGGACAGCACCACGTACACGATCTGGTCGACGTCCGACAACGCCGCGGCGACCGCCCGCAGGTCCCCGTCCGCGTTGATCCCGATCATGGCCTGGACGTTGAAGCCCATCTTGAACGGCTCGGAGACGGCGACCACCTCGATGACGCCGCTGTCGAGGAGCCGTTGCACCCGCTGGCGTACGGCGGCGCGCGACAGCCCGACCTCCGGCCCCAGCTTGGAGTACGGCATGCGGCCGTCCACCTGGAGAACCCGGATGATCGACTTGTCGATCTCGTCGAGTTCGACCTGGTGTGCCCGGATGTCCTCGGCCACGCGGCGCCTCCCACGCTGATCTTTACTGCGGCGGGTCCCACCGTACGGCACCCGGCCGCCACGTCGGCCCCTCGATCGTATCGCTTCCCGATACCGAACATGGCGAGCGATTAGCTTGCCCAGACTTAAAGAGCCAACGAAAAGCTTGAAAACAGCGCGAACCGGTGTACAGAATGACTGTCTCATCCATAGGAGGCAGTCACGATGAGCGACCTGTTGAGCGAACTGCTGGCCAAGGAGCGGGCCGCCTACGCCGCCCGCAACCCCCGATCGCGCGCGGCGCACGAGCGCGCGGACCATCTGCTGGGCCGGGTGCCGATGACCTGGATGGCCAAGTCGGCGGCGGAGTTCCCGCTGTACCTGGATCGTGCCTCCGGGGCGCGGGTGTGGGACGCCGACGGCCATGAGCTCGCCGACTTCTGCCTGGGAGACACCGGGGCGATGGCCGGGCACTCGCCCCCGGCCACGGTCGAGGCGGTGAGCAGGCGCTACGCCGAGCTCGGCGGCGCCACCACGATGATGCCGACCGAGGACGCCGCGGCCGTGGCCGAGGAGCTGTCCCGGAGGTTCGGCCTCAGCCGGTGGAGCTTCGCCCTGACCGCCACCGACGCGAACCGGTGGGCGTTGCGGCTGGCCCGCGCGGTCACCGAGCGGCCGCGGGTGCTGGTGATGAGCTTCAGCTACCACGGCAGCGTCGACGAGTCGTTCATCGTGACCGGGCCGGACGGCCCGGTGTCGCGGCCGGGCAACGTCGGCGCGCCCTACGACGTCACGCGGACCAGCCGGGTGGTGGAGTTCAACGACGTGGAGGCGCTGGAGCGGGAGCTGGCTCCCTGCGACGTGGCCGCCGTGCTGATGGAGCCGGCCATGACCAACATGGGCATCGTCCTGCCGGAGCCGGGCTACCTGGCCGCGGTCCGCGAGCTGACCAGGCGGGCCGGGACACTGCTGATCAACGACGAGACGCACACCGTCTCGGCGGGACCGGGCGGCTGCACCAGGGCGTGGGGGCTGCGGCCCGACGTCGTGACCGTGGGCAAGGCGATCGCCGGCGGACTGCCCATCGGCGCCTACGGGCTGACCGGCGATCTGGCCGAGCGGCTGCTGGGACGCGGCGACCTCGACCTGGTCGACACCGGCGGCGTCGGCGGCACGCTGGCCGGCAACGCGCTGTCGATGGCGGCGGCGCGGGCGACCCTCGGCGAGGTGCTCACCGAGGGCGCCTACGACCGGATGATCGCCCTGTCGGCCCGGTACACCGAGGGCGTCCAGCGGCTCATCGACACCCACGGGCTGCCGTGGGTGGTGACCCAGCTCGGCGCGCGCTCGGAGTACCGGTTCATGACGCCCGGGCCGCGCAACGGCACCGAGTCCTACCTGTCGACCGACGCCGAGCTTGAGGACTACCTCCACCTGTACCTGCTCAACCGGGGCGTGATGCTGACGCCCTTCCACAACATGGCCCTGATGTGCCCGGACACCACCGGGGCCGACGTCGATCTGCACCTGGAGATCCTCGGCGCCGCGGTCGCCGGGCTGACCGCCTGATCAGGTGCGCAGGGGGACCGCCCTGATCGCCAGCGCGGCCAGCAGGCTGACCACCGCCAGCCCGGCCGAGACGGCGAAGACGGTTCCCGTCGCCCCGGCATAGGCGTCCCGTACGGCCGGGCCGTACCCCTGGGCGGCGCCCACGGCGTGGGTGACGATCGCGCCCAGCACGGACATCCCCATCACCCCGCCGAGCGAGCGGAAGAACGACACCGACGCGCTCGCCGCGCCGACCCGGTCGGCGGGCGCGCTGTTCTGGACGGCGAGCACATAGTTCTGCATCACGACCCCGATGCCGAGACCGACGAGGATGGTCGATGCGACGACGTACCAGGTGGGCGGCCCCGAGCCGAGGACCGCCAGCAGCGCCAGGCCGGTGGCCAGCGCGGCGGAGCCGCCCACCAGAAAACCCTTCCAGCGTCCGAACCGGGTGATGAGATGACCGGAGCCGAGCGAGGCGAGCGTGGTGCTCACCATCATGGGCATGCACAGCAGCCCGGCCTCGGTCGGCGAGTAGCCGCGGGCGAGCTGGAAGTACTGGCTGATGAAGACGATCGAGCTGAACATGACCATCCCCACCGCCGAGCTCCCGGCGATCGCCAGCGCCGTGGTGCGCAGGCGCAGCAGGGACAACGGTACGACGGGGTCGGGGTGCCGCCGTTCAGCGAGGCAGAGAAGGACGCCGGCGACGAGCGTGCCCGCCAGGCACGCGGCGCTCTGCCAGGACCACCACGGGTAGGCGCGGCCGGCGAAGGTCACCCACACCGCGGGGGTCGTGGCGGTCACGGTGGTCAGCAGCGCGCCGAGGTAGTCGACGCGGGCCTCGCGCCGGATCCAGGGCACGCGCAGGTACCGGTTCAGGATGACCAGGCTCACGATCGCGAAGGGGACCACCACGAAGAAGCACCAGCGCCAGCCCAGCCAGGCGGTGTCGACGATCGCGCCGCCGATCAGCGGTCCGCACAGGGTGCCGAGGGCCATCACGGTGGCGATGTAGCCGCCGTAGCGCCCGCCCTGCCGCGGCGGGACGATGCCGGCCACGATGGCCTGGGCCGTCGCCAGCAACCCGCCCATCGCGACGCCCTGGACGGCGCGCATGCCGATGAGCATCTCGATGGTGGGGGACGTCCCGGCGGCCACCGACCCGGCGGCGAACAGCGTGAGCGCCACCTGAACGACCTTGCGCTTGTCGAACTGGTCGGCCAGCCGCCCCCACAGGGGGATGCTGACGGTCATCGTGAGCAGGGAGGTCGCCACGAGCCAGGTGTACTGCGCCTGGCTTCCGCCGAGCGCGGCCACGATCGACGGCACCGCGTTGGTGACGATCAGCGTGCTGGACACGGCGGAGAACAAGGCGAGCAGCAACCCGGCCAGTGCCTTCAGGATCTCGCGCTCGGACAGCCGGGAGGGGGGAGCATCTAGTTCCATGCTTTAACTATATGGACATACGCACTACTTGGCAGGACCGAAGTCCTTGTCCGCCTGACGTTCGAGCGACTCCTCGAGCGCCTCACTGTTGAGCACCTTGAGGACCTCCCGGGCGTCGCCGAGCACTTCCTGGAAGCGCTCGACGAGCAGGCGGTTCACGGTGTCCAGGACCTCGTGCCCATGCCGGGTGACGTCGAAGACCACGCCGCGCCCGTCGGAGGCCAGCCCTCCGCGCTCGATCAGGCCGCTCCTGACCATGCCGTTGGTGAGGGCGGAGATGGCCGGCCGGCTGACGGCCGTGTACCTGGCCAGCTCGTAGGCCCGCTGCCGGCCGGCCGCCGCGCTGGTCAGGGCCCGGTACTGCGGCATGGTCAGACCGCCCTCCTCGCACGCCTGCTGGGCGATGCGGGCCAGGCGGACGATCGTCCGGACGGCGGCGAGCAGGTCGGCGTCCATACCCTTGTCCATGTCTCTCCTTCACACTGCGTCCTTGATCGGCCACAGCCTAATTGAATGGATTGAGGCGCTCCGCCCCATTGCGTACGACGAGAAAGTGGCTACACTCCCCATATGATTAAAGCACTTAACTACTTCTGGCCATGGGCGGCCGAGTAGCGCCCGACGGCCTGGACGCACTGGCCCAGGCCGAGCTCGTCCGCACCGGCCAGGTCACCCCGGCCGAGCTCCTGGACGACACGATCGACCGCGTCGGGAAGACGAACCCGGCGATCAACGCGGTCGTCACCACGATGTACGACGAGGCCCGCGCGACGCTGGCCGCCCCGCTGCCGGAAGGGCCGTTCACCGGCGTGCCGTTCCTGCTGAAGGACGGCGGCGGCGTGGCCTACGCGGGCGTTCCGATGACCTCCGCCAGCAGGTTCCTGGCCGGCTACGTCCCCGACCGGGACGGCGAGCTCACCCGCAGGTACAAGGCCGCCGGGCTCGTCGTCTGCGGCAAGACCAACCTGCCCGAGTTCGGGCTCCAGCCGACCACCGAACCGGAGCTGTTCGGCCCCACCAGGAACCCCTGGGACCCGGACCTGTCGGCCGGCGGCTCCAGCGGCGGCGCCGCCGCGGCGGTCGCGGCCCGCATGGTCACGATGGCCAACGCCAGCGACAGCGGCGGGTCCATCCGGGTGCCGGCCTCGTGCTGCGGCGTGTTCGGCATGAAGCCGACCCGGCTGCGCATCGCCTCCGCACGCCGGCGGGCCGGGGTCTCCATGCGCATCGCGGTGCTGAGCGAACACGCGATCACGCTCAGCGTCCGCGACTGCGCGGCCCTGCTCGACGCCACCGCCGGACCGCTGCCCGGCGACCCGTTCGTCGCACCCCCGCCACCGCGCCCCTACCTGGAGGAGACCAGAACCGACCCCGGCAGGCTGCGGATCGTCTTCACCAGGGAGCCGCTCCTCGGCGCGCCGCTCCACCCGGACGCCGTCGCGGCCGTGGAGGACGCGGCCCGCCTGTGCGAAAGCCTCGGCCACCACGTGGAGGAGGGCACGCCCCGGCTGGACTCCGACCTCGCCAGGCCGTTCACGACCGTCTCCGCGGGCGGTCTGGCCTGGGACATCGCCCACCTCGAACGCGTCACCGGCAAGAAGGCCCGGCCGGAGGACTTCGAGGCGGCCACCTGGGCCATGATCGAACAGGGCCGGTCCGGCTCGACGAGCCTGAGCGCCTACATGGACGCCCTGGCCGAGCTGCAGACCCTGTGCGACGACCTGGCCGCCTTCCAGGCGCCCTACGACCTCTGGCTCACGCCCGCCACCGCCGCCCCGGCCCCGCCGCTCGGCGCGTTCGCCACCGGCGGCCTCGCCCTCATGGGCGCCTTCCTGCAGTTCACCACGCTCATCAACATCACCGGCCAGCCGGCCGTGTCGATCCCCCTCTACTGGAACGCCGCCGGGATCCCTCTCGGCGCCCACTTCGTCGCGCCCTACGGCGACGAAGGCATGCTCTTCCGTCTCGCCGCCCAGCTCGAGGCCGCACGCCCCTGGGCCGCGCGGGCTCCCCACCAAGCAGAGAGGTTCTCATGACGACGTCCACCGACACCCGGCCCAATCCGTACTTCCCCGGCGACCACTGGACCTCCCACGTGTTCATCGGCAACGAGGTGATGGACGACCAGCTCAAGCACACGCTCGGCATGATGTTCTTCGGCATGTCCGACCTCGGCGAATGCCTGGAGGCCGCGGGGAAGATCCGGGTCGACGACGAGGAGAGCTGGGTCACGGCCTGGTCCGACGTGGCCTCGCGGCTGCAGCAGCGGGCCGAGGCGGCCGAGCGCAAGGGCCGGCTGGTCAGCGCCGCCGGCGCCTACCTGCGGGCCTCGACGTACTGGCGCACCTCGCTGCTGCACTTCAGCTTCCCCGACGACCCCAGGGTCAGGGCGAACGCGGTCGCGGCCTACGCCTGCTACGACCGCTACCTCGAGCTGTCGGACTATCCGGGGCAGCTGCTCAAGATCCCCTACCAGGACAGCTTCCTGCCCTCCTACCTCTACCGTTCCCCGCTGGCCAAGGGGCCGGCGCCCCTGCTGATCTTCTTCCAGGGGCGTGACGCCTGGGCGGAGGACACCCGCTGGGTCTACGACAACGCGATCCGCCGCGGTTACCACTGCCTCGCCGTACAGGGACCGGGGCAGGGCGCGGCGCTGCGGGTGAACAACCTCCACTTCCGCCACGACTGGGAGAACGTCGTCTCCCCCATCGTGGACGTGGCCGAGAAGCTCGACGGCGTCGACCGCGAGCGCATCGGCCTCATGGGACTGAGCTTCGGCGGCTACCTCGCGCCCCGGGCGGCGGCGTTCGAGTCCCGGCTGAAGGTGTGCGTGGCCAACCCGGGCGTGCTGAAGTGGGGCGCCTCCATCAAGGAGAACCTGCCGGAGGCGCTCAGCCACGCCCTGGAGGAGGGACCCGGCGCGTTCAACGCCGCCGCGGCCGCCCTCTGCGAGGCCTCCCCGCTGGCCGAGTGGTTCATCCGCGACGCCTCCTGGAAGCACGGCGTGCAGACGCCGTACGAGCTGTTCAAGGAGCTCGACGCCTGCGACCTGACCGACGTGGCCGGACAGATCACCTGCCGCACGCTGGTCATGGACGGCGCCGAGGAGCGGTTCTCCGCGGGACACGCCGAGCAGCTCTACGACGCGCTGACCTGCCCGAAGGACTTCCTGCTCTTCGACACGACCTCGACCGCGCAGCTGCACTGCCAGACCGGCGGGACCGCGACGGCGGCCGAGTTCACCTTCGACTGGCTGGACGAGCACCTCTAACGGCGCCCTGAAGGAAGAGGGCGACACATGACCGCCGCCGATGTGCCGGATTCGTCCGAACCCGTCGTCCTGCCGGACGACCTGCTGCCCGGTGCCGAAGCCACGGAGCCGGGACTGCTCGACACACTCCGCCACGGCGGCTGGTCGATCTGCGCGACCGCCATCCCGCTCGTGGCCCTCGAACAACTCACCCGCGAGGCGACCACCACGCTCGCGCCGGACATCAGGGACTACTTCGGCATCTCCGCCGCCTTCCTCACCGCGATGGCCGGGCTGGCGGGCGTCGCGCTGACGGTCGGCGGCATCCCCATGGCGTGGCTGGCCGACCGGGTCAACCGCAAGCATCTCGTGGTCGCCTCCGGCGCGCTGGGCACGTTCGCGCTGACGCTGGCCGGCCTGGCGCAGGACACCTGGCAACTGCTCGTCGCCTACCTGCTGACCGGCGTCGCCGCCGCGTACTCCAACCCGGTCTTCCTGTCGATGTTGTCCGACGCCTACCCGGTTCAGGGGCGCGGCCGGATCCTGTCGCTGCACGCCATGGCCACTCCGCTGGGACAGGCGCTGGGCCCGGCCCTGGCCGGCGGGGTCGCCGGGCTGGTGGGCGGACCGCAGGCGTGGCGGTGGGCCTACTTCGCACTGGCCGTGCCGTACGCGCTGGCCGCCCTCGCCGCGGCCGTCTTCCTGAGGGAGCCCGGCCGCGGCCGGGCCGAGCACCAGCTGTTCTCCGGTACGGCGGGCCCGCCGGTCGGGATCACGCAGGCGTTCCGCCAGATGATGCGGGTGAAGACCTTCGTCCACATGTGCGTGGGCATCGGCGTCCTGGGCCTGGCGCTGGCCACGCTCCCTCTCCAGATGTCGATCCTGCTGGGCGACGAGTACGGGTTCGACGCCTCCGCCCGCGGCGTCGTCTTCTCCCTGGCCCAGATCCCGGTCATCGCCGCGATGATCATCACCGGGCACCACTTCGACCGTTCCTACCGGCGCCATCCCGAACGGATCATGCACCTGGCCGGCTTCGCCATGCTCGCCTTCGGCGTGCTTGTCCTGGCCGGCGTCTGGTTCCCCTCGGTCTGGCCCCTGCTCACCTTCTACGTGCTGGCCTGCATGTGCAGCGGCGTCGCCCTCACCGCGGTCAACCCGCTGATCGCCTCGGTCACCCCGCCCCGGGTGCGGACCCAGGCGTTCGCGATCCTGCCGGTGTTCACCTTCCTCATGGGCGGCTTCCTCGGGTCCGTCTTCGCCGGATTCGTCGCCGACTCCTTCGGGCCGCGCATGGCGCTGACGGTGGTCATGCCGATCTCGGCGTTCGCCGCCGGATACGTGTTCCTCCACAGTGCCCGCTTCCTGCGGCCGGACATCGCCGCGGCGCTGTCCGAACTCACCAGAAAGGCGTGACAGCATGTTCGACCTGTCAGGCAAGGTCGCCGTGGTCACCGGCGCCAGCTCCGGCATCGGGGCGGAGATCGCCCGCGCGGCCGGCGCGGCGGGCGCCCGCGTGGTCCTGGCCGGCCGCTCCGAGTCCCGGCTGGAGGAGGCCGCGAAGGCGGTGACCGCCGCCGGGGCCGACGCGGCCACCGTGGCCGTGGACCTGCGCGCCGACGACGCGCCCGACGCGATCGTCGCGGCGGCGCTGGCCCGGTTCGGCCGGATCGACGTCCTGATCCACTCGGCCGGCATCTACACCCAGGCATCCCTGGCGGAGACCACCGACGAGGTGTTCGACGACCAGTGGACGATCAACGTGCGGGCGCCCTTCCGGCTCACCCGGGCGGTCCTGCCCCACCTCGGCGACGGCGCCTCGATCATCTTCGTCTCCTCCATGTCAGGACATGTCGGCTCGCCCGGCGACAGCGCGTACTGCGCCTCCAAGGGCGCCGTGGAGCTCATGGTCAAGGCCCTGGCCACGGAGCTGGCGCCGGCGGGGATCCGGGTCAACGCGGTCGCGCCGGGAAACGTGCACACCCCGATCAACCGGGAGCTGATCACCACCGAGGTGGAGCGGGAGATCGTGGCCGCCACCCCGGCCGGGCGCATCGGGCTGGTGCACGACATCAGCCCGGCGGTCGTGTTCCTGGCCTCCGACGCCGCGGCGTACGTGGTCGGCGCGAGCCTGCCCATCGACGGCGGCTTCATCGCCCAGTAGCTGATTTCTAGGAGTTTGGCATGACCCGTTTTCCCAGTGGCGTCGGATCCGCCGACTGGCACCGCGAACTCGACCGGCTGGAGCTGGTCTCCCGATTCCCCGAGACCGCGCGCAACCTCTTCGACGAAGGCCCGCACCTGGTCTCGACACCCGATCTGCCCTGGGGAGATGCGGTCCGCGAGGCGTCGGTGGAGGCGTATCGCCGCTTCATTCACGGTGAAACCTGGATCACCGGGGGCGGCGCGCGCGAGATGGAAGCCGAGATCGTGCGGTGGATGGGCCGCCTGCTCGGCGCCGAGGAACCGGCCGGTTTCGTGACGTCCGGCGGCTCGGAGTCCAACATGTGCGCCATCCTGACCGCCAGGCAGCTGTCCGGGCGCCGTACCGGAAGCGTCGTCTATCCCGACAACGGCCACTACTCCCTGCCCAAGCTGTGCGCGATGTTCGGCCTCGACCCGGTGCCCGTCCCCGCTCCCGCCGAGGGGCTGCACCTGGTGGACCCGGCCGCGATCGAGGCGGCGATCCGCCCGGACACCGTCGCCCTGATCGCGACCGCCGGCACGTGGGCGTACGGCAGCGTCGACCCGATCGAGGCGATGAGCGAGATCGCGCGCAGGCGGGGCCTTTACCTCCACGTCGACGGCGCGTTCGGCGGCTACATCCTGCCCTTCCTGGAGCGTTCCGGCTACGACCCCGGCATCCCGCCCTGGGACTTCCGCCTGCCCGGCGTGTGCTCGATCAGCGCCGACCTGCACAAGAACGGCATGGCCCCGCCGCCGGCCGGGACGTTGTTCTTCCGTGACGCCTCCCTGCTCGCCGCGGCGAAGGAGATCTGCCCGCCCAACGGCACGATGTCCGGCACCCGCGGCACCGGGCCCATCGCGGGCGCCTGGACCATGGTCAAGCTCCTGGGCGAGGCCGGGTACACCGCCGTCTCCCTGGCGTCGATGGCCATGCGCGACGAACTGGCCGCAGGCGTGGGCGAGATCGACGGCCTGAGCGTGTATCCCGGGTCGCGGATCAACATGTCGCTCATCCACTCCGGCACCCTGGACCTGCGGCCGGTGGCCGACGAGCTGCGGGCGCGCGGGTGGATGTTCGCCGCCCGCGCGGTGCCCGCCCCGGTCGGCATCGTCGTGGTGCCCATGCCGCACAACCATGGGCAGATCCCCCACTTCCTCGACGATCTCCGCGATGCGGTACGGCTGGCCGTACCGCTGAACGGCGACGCGGACGAGGCCGAGCGAGAGAGCGTGTCCAGCTATGGCTTCTGAAGCCTCCCTGCGGGTGTCGGTGGACATCGGCGGGACCTTCACCGATCTGGTGGTGGAACGCGAGGCCTGCCTGCGCCTGTTCAAGTCGCCGACGGTGCCGGACGACCCGGTGCTCGGCATCCTGAACGTCCTGGGCATGGCCGCGGCGGCCGACGGCCTGCCGCTGGAGGCGTTCCTCGGCCGGGTGGAGACGTTCGTGCACGCCACCACCCGCGGCCTGAACGCCGTCCTCACCGGCACCACGGCCCGGACGGCGCTGCTCACCACCGCCGGTCATCCGGACATCCTGCTGCTGCGCGAGGGCGGCAGGCGGGACCCGTTCGACTTCACCACGCCCTTCCCCGAGCCGTACGTCCCCCGCTCGCTCACCTTCGAGGTGGACGAACGCGTCTCGGCCACCGGCGCGGTCCTGCGGCCGCTCGACGTGGCGGAGCTGGAACGCACCTGCGACCGGCTGATCGAGGCGGAGATCGAGGCGGTCGCGGTCTGCCTGCTGTGGGCCACGGTCAACCCCGAGCATGAACGGGCCGTGGGCGAGGTGCTCCGGCGCCGGCTGCCCGGGGTGCCGCACACGCTCTCCCACGCGCTCAACCCGTCCCTGCGCGAGTACCGCCGGGCCTCCTCGGCGGCCATCGACGCCTCGCTCAAGCCGTTGATGAGCGCCTACTTCGACGGGCTCACCGCACGGCTGCGCGCGGCCGGGCTGACGGGCCGGGTTCTGATGGTCACCTCCGTCGGCGGCGTCGCCGACGTGGACGACGCCATCGCCATGCCGATTCTCACGATCAACTCGGGCCCGTCGATGGCGCCGGTGGCCGGGCGCGCCTACGCCTTCACCGATCTGGGCGCGGACGAGGTGATCGTCGCGGACGCGGGCGGCACCACCTACGACGTGACGCTGGTGCGCAAGGGCGAGATCCCCTCGACCCGCTCGGCGTGGGTGGGCGCCGAGGGCACCGGGCACATGACCGGCCTGGCGTCCATCGACGTCAAGAGCGTCGGCGCGGGCGGCGGCAGCATCGCCTGGGTGGACTCCGGCGGCCTGCTGCACGTCGGTCCGCACAGCGCGGGCTCGGTGCCGGGCCCCGCCTGCTACGGGCGCGGCGGCACCGCGGCCACGGTGACCGACGCCGCGCTGGTGCTGGGCTACCTGGACCCGGACTCCTTCTCCAACGGCTCGATGACCCTGGACCCGGCCGCCGCCGTGGCCGCGGTCACCCGGGACGTCGCCGGGCCGCTCGGGCTCGATCCGGTCGGCGCCGCCCAGGCGATCCTGGAGCTGACCACCGAGCAGATGGTCCGCGCCATCGAGGAGATCACGCTGCAGCAGGGCATCGATCCCGGCCGCGCCGTCCTGGTCGGCGGGGGCGGCGCCGCCGGGCTCAACGCGGTCGCGGTGGCGAGCCGCCTGGGCAGCCGCAGCCTGGTCGTCCCCGCGGTGGGCGCCGCCCTCGCCGCGGCGGGCGCGCTCATGTCCGACCTCACCGCGGTGTACTCCGCCACGGTCCCGGCCGTGACCAGCTCCTTCGACACCGGGAAGGTCAACCTCGCGCTCGCCGGCCTGCTCGGCCGCTGCCGGGAGTTCGTCGCCAGGATGCCGGGCTCCGGCGCCTCCATCACCCTGTACGCCGAAGCGCGCTACCCGCAGCAGATCTGGGAGCTGGAGGTGCCGTTGCGGGTGCGCGCCTTCGAGCCCGGCGACGTCGGGGAGTTCGAGACCGACTTCCACGCCATGCACCGGCAGATCCTCGGCATCAGCGACGAGGCCTCGCCGGTGGAGGTGGTGAGCTGGGACGCGAGGGTACGCGTCGCGCTGCCCGGCTCCGGGGGCACGCTGACGACCCGGCTCACCGATCCGCGGCGGCCGTCGGTACGGCGGGCCTTCGTGACCGGTCACGGCATGGCCGACGTTCCCGTACGGCCCCTGGCCACGATCGCGCCGGGCGAACGGGTGCCGGGACCGGTGCTCATCGAGTCGCCGTTCACCACGGTGGTGATCGCCGACACCATCAGCACGGCGGAGCTGGGCCCCTCCGGCTCCCTGATCATCAACAGAGGTGACGCCGCATGACCAGTGTGGAAGCGCCAGCGCCGGGCCGTACCGGGGAGAGGCTGGACGGAGCCCGGCTCGCGGTGCTCAGCCACCGCTTCGAGGCCATCGTGCGCCGGATGTCGAACACTCTTGCCCGGTCGGGACGCTCCGGCGTGCTGAACACCGCCAGGGACTTCTCCTGCTGCGTGCTCACCGCGGCCGGCGAGGTGCTGATGACCGGCGACAGCCCGCCGATCCACGTGATGGGCGGCCCGGACCTGCAGGCCCGGTCGATGCTGGAGTTCTATCCCCGGCCCCGGGCCGGTGACGCCTTCCTGCACAACTCGCCCTACCACGGCAACACGCACGCGGCCGACCACTCCATCCTCGTGCCGGTCATGGACGCCGACGGCGTGCACCGCTTCACCGTGCTGGCCAAGGCCCACCAGGCGGACTGCGGCAACTCGGTGCCCACCACCTACATGGCCAGCGCCCGCGACGTGTACGAGGAGGGGGCGCTGATCTTCCCGGTCGTCCGGGTGCAGGACGCCTACGCCGACTGCGCGGACATCCTGCGCATGTGCGAGATGCGCATCCGGGTGCCCGAGCAGTGGCGCGGCGACTACCTCGCGGTCCTGGGCAGCGCCCGCATCGGTGAACGCGCGCTGCTCCAGCTCGCCGACGAGGTCGGCTGGGACACGCTGACCGGATTCGCCCGCGACTGGCTCGACTACGGCGAAGCCCGCATGGAGGCGGCGATCCGCGCGCTGCCCGCCGGCGTGGCCACCACCGCGACCCGGCACGATCCCTTCCCCGGCGTGCCCGACGGCGTGCCGATCCAGGCCACGGTCGCCGTCCGGCCGGAGGCGGGCATCATCGAGGTCGATCTGCGCGACAACCCCGACTGCGTGCCGTCCGGCCTGAACCTCAGCGAGGCGTCCTCGCGTACGGCGGCGCTCATCGGCGTGTTCAACAGCATCGACCACACCGTCCCGCACAACCAGGGCAGCTTCCGCCGCGTGCGGGTGCGCCTGCGCGACAACTGCGTCGTCGGCATCCCCCGCCACCCCTTCAGCTGCTCGGTGGCCACCACGAACCTGGCCAACCGGGTGGGCAACATCGTCCAGCGCGCGATGGCCGAGATCGGGGCGGACATGGGGCTGGCGGAGGTCGGCTCCGGCATGTCGCCGTCCGAGGCCGTCGTGTCCGGCACCGACGAGCGTACCGGCGCCCCCTTCGTCAACCAGATCTTCATCGGCCCAAACGGCGGCGCCGGCGGACCGGCCGCCGACGGCTGGCTGACCATGAGCGACCTGGGCAGCGGTGGCACGCTGCTGCTGGACAGCGTGGAGATCGACGAGCTCAAACAGCCGATCGTCATCCACCGGCGGCGGCTGGCGCCCGACACCGAAGGAGCGGGCCGGCATCGCGGCGCCCCGGGCCTGGAGGTCGAGTACGGCCCGCTCGGCGGCACGATCGCGGCCATCTACGCCAACGACGGCTCGATCAACCCGATGATGGGCGCCAGAGGCGGCCTGCCCGGCGCGCCCTCGGCCCAGCTCAAGCGGGAGCGCGACGGGACGCTGCGCCCGGTGGACATCTGCGGCCCTGTCCACGTCGAGGACGGCGAGCGGCTGCTCGCCCGCACGAGCGGAGGCGGCGGGTACGGTCCCCCGCACACCCGCGCGCCCGGGGCGGTCGCCCGCGACGTGCGCGAGGGCTGGATCACGGCGGCGCGGGCACGCGAGGTCTACCTGGTCGCCCTCGACGCCGACGGTCACCCGGACCCGGACGGCACGGCCCGCCTGCGCGCCCGTCAGGCGTCCTCGACGGCGTAGAGGGTTCCTCGACGGAGGAGAAGGACGTGGTGGTGAGGCCGACGGGCAGGCCGTCGCTCTGGGCGGTGATGACCACGACGCCGCCGGCGTGCACGGCCAGCGCCCGCCTGAACTGGTGGGCGGCGATGGAACGGCCGGGCAGCGGGTCGGTCATGCGGGCGAGCTCGTTCTGTCGGGGTGACCGAAGGTGGGCGTTGGCTTGATCACGAGGGATTCCTCACGAGAGTGGGCATGCTCGCGCAGGGGGACGCGGAGAAGGAGGAGTCGTCGGTGAGGTGGCTACAGGTCCGTGATCAGCGACACCGGGCGCTGGCGACGTGACCGTGGTCGACGTGCGAGCGCCTGGTCAGCGGGAAACCCTGGCTCATACCAGCGACGCTAGGCCGGGATCCCTTAAGTCCAATATTTCCTACTTGCTTATAGGGCTATATCCCTGTCTGCTTTGCTGTCGCCATGACCACAGCACGCACGCCAGACGCCAGGTCTGCCGGACACCTCACGATCGGTGGCGACCTCGACCTCACCCGGATCGGCTATGGCTGCATGAAACTGACCGGCTGGCCGCAGGGCGCCCGGCGGCCGGATCACGACACCGCGCTCGCCGTCCTGCGTCGTGCGGTGGAGCTCGGGGTCGGCCACCTCGACACCAGCTACTACTACCGCCGCGACGGTGTGGCCGCCAACGACCTCATCCGCGAGGCGCTGCACCCGTACCCGGCCGGCTTGGTGATCGCCACCAAGGTCGGGCCGATCATGGAAGGCGAGGAGGACCGCGCGCCCGGCACGCGCGTCGGGCTCACCCCCGACGGGCTGCGCCGCGCCGTCGAGGCGAACCTGTCATCGCTGGGAGTCGACCGGCTCGACCTGGTGAACCTGCGGATGGACGGCGCCGTCACACCCGAGGAAGGCTCCATGGAGCCGGCGCTCAAGACGCTGTCCGGCCTGCGGGACGAGGGAATGATCCGGCACCTCGGCATCTCCAACGTGTCAGCGCCCCAGCTGGCCCAGGCGCAGGCCATCGCGCCGATCGTGTGCGTGCAGAACCTGTACAACGTCGGCCGCCGCCGGCACGAGGCCATGGTGGACTCCTGCGCGCGGGCCGGGATCGCGTTCGTACCGTTCTTCCCCATCAGCGAGTTCGACGAGGCCGTGACCGCGCGCCTGGCCAAGGTCGCCGCCCGGCACGACGCGACCGTGCCGCAGGTCGCGCTGGCCTGGCTCCTGGCCCGGTCGCCGTCGATCCTGGTGATACCGGGCACCGGGTCGGTCGCGCACCTGGAGGAGAACATCGCCGCCGCAGATCTGCGGCTGAAAGCCGAGGACCTCGCCGAACTGGCCGGCTAGTTGTTCCGTCCTCAGAGGTTGGGTACGCGGCCGGCCGCCGAGTGCCGTGTGTCCGCGGTGGTGATGGTAGGTGTGAAGCCGTTGCGGGAGTGCTTGGCGGCGTTCGATCCTGGCGGGCAGGGACGGCGGGGTCCAGCCGGCGTGCCTGACCATCTAACCCAGGGCCAGGGCCGAAGGCGCGCAGGGCGCGGAGTGCAGTACCCGCGGCTGCGTGCCATCCTGGCCCCGCACGAGGAGGCGGCCCGCGAGCAGATGCGCGCCTTCCTGGAACGGGCCGCCCGCGGCCCGCGGGCGCGCGCCCGCGACTACGTGGCCCGCGTCGACGGCCTCATCTTCGACCGCCTCATGGGCGGCGCCGACGCCCCGGAGCCGCCGCCGCGCCTCCCAGAACCGCATGGACCGTCCCGGCGCCTCAACCTTCGGTCTGCTGACCGACGACCTCGGCACCTGCCACGCCCGCGCCGTCACCGCCGGCGCGACCGAGGCCGTCGCCCCGCACGACCCCGACGGCATGCCCCGCTGCTCGGCCGTCCGCGACCCGAGCGGCAACTGGATCTGGCTCTACCAGGCCTGACGGGAGGTCCTGGTGCTCGATCAGGTAGGCCATGGCCAGCGTTTCCACGAGTTCGGCCGGGCCGTCGCGCAGGCCCAGCACGTTGAACGCCCATACCGCCTGGGCCCGTGCCGCCTCCCGGCCGGCCCATCGGCGCCGGTCGGCGAGGAGGCCGGCGATCGTGAGCGACGGGCGCACGATGAGCTGTTCGGCCGCCACACGCAGGTTCAGCGGGAGATATCCGCACTGCCGTGTCAGGCGGGCGGCGGCCTCGGGTTCCGCGGCGACGCGTCCGGCACCGGCGGCGGCCGCCAGCAGGTCGGCGGATTCGGCGGCGGTCAGCGGGCTCAGGGCCAGGTGGTGGGCACCGTCGCGGGCGACCAGACCGCCCAGGCGGTGCCGGCTGGTGACCAGGACGAGGCATCCGGCGTTGCCGGGCAGCAGGGCGCGGACCTGGTCGGTGGTGGCGGCGTCGTCCAGCAGGACGAGCAGGCGCCGCTCGCCGATCAGGCTGCGCAGCAGGGCGGCCCGCTCGCCCACCTCGGCGGGCAGGTGCCGCAGGTCCGGGGCGAGCGCACGGAGGAAGCGGGCCTGCGCTTCTGCGGGCGGCATCGGGCCGGCGCCGGAACCGCGCAGGTCGACGTGCAGCTGGCCGTCCGGGAACCGGCCGGCCACGCGGTGCGCGAAGTGCACCGCCAAGGCGCTCTTGCCGACGCCGGCCACTCCGTCGATCACCGCGATCGCGACGGCGTCGCCCGCGTCCGGCACGAGGGCCGCCAGGCGGGCGAGCTCGGAGGAACGGCCGGTGAAGCCCGCCACGTCATGCGGCAACTGGGCCGGGCGCCGCCACGCGGGCGGATCGGCCACGGCCAGTTCCCACAGCGCCACCAGCCGCGCGGTGTCCCCGCGGCACGCCTGGCTGATGGCCTCGACGGCCTGCCGGGAGGGCAGCAGCTTGCCGTTGAGGTAGCGCTCCAGTGAGGACTTGCTGCAGTGCGTACGCGCCGCCATCTGGACCAGCCCCAGACCGGAGGCGGCCTTGAGAACACGCAGTTCCGCCGCGAGTCTGCGGCCGTGCAACCCGTCCACCACTTCTAGCCCCTCGCGAAGTGGGCGTAGGCATCGACGTCGACACTCACCTGTCCGGTCCCCTCGTTCTTCAGCACCACCGACCCGTCGGCGCGCACGGCGGCGGTGGTGAAGCCGACGGCGTCCTTGCCCGCCGGATACGCGACCACCCGCGAGGTCGCGGGCCCGCTCTGCGGCACCACCGAGACGACCCCGGCCGCCGCGCCCCTGGCGGCGACGGTCAGCCCGACCGCCGTGACGCCGGCGAACCGCAGCGTCCTGGTGCCGCCCGCCGGAATCTCCAGCGCCCTGGCCGCGGGCGCAGGGCGGATCGCCTTGACGACCGAGGCCCGTTGCCCGGCGGTGTAGTAGCCGGCGACGTCCACGGAGATCTCGACGTTGTCGAAGCCGAGGTTGTGCACGTTGATCTTCCCGTCGGGGCCGGGCCTGACGATCGTGTGGAACTGCGTGGCGACGCCCGCCGGGTAGTCGGCGTTGGCCTCGGCGGGGAAGGCGTCACCGGCGGCGTAGACGCGCATCGTGCCCGTCGAGGGGCTCTTCAGGATGACCGTGAGCGCGACCTGGGCCACGCCGGTCGCGGGCAGTCCGGGCATGGCGGCGGTGGACAGCTGGTGGTTGCCCCACGCGGGGACGACGGTGCGGTCGGCCACCCGCGCCGGCGTGATCGGGACGTAGGTGCCGCCCACGAAGGCCGCCGCGCGGTCGAGGGTGTGACCGTGCGCGTCGAGCGTCACCCTGACCGCACCCGCGCCGCGGTTGACGACCTTGACCTTCCCGTCCGCGCCGACCCTGGTGATGATCATCGTGGACGCGAAGCGGGTGTGGTCGTAGGCGAGGACCTTTCCGTCCGGTTCCTGCTCGTTCGAGGCGTGTACGGCCAGCGCCCCCGACCCGAATCCCTCGCCCTTGGCGCTGACGTTGAGCGAGATGGCCCGCAGACCTTCGGCAGGCAGTCCGGCCACGCCCGCGACCTGAACGGCCATAGCGGAGTTCGCGCTGATCTGGACGTTGTCCAGGAGCCTGCCGCGGGAGTGGAAGTACTGGTCGGGTCCCGGCCGGGGCGTCGCGTCCAGGGCGGCGTCATCGAGCTGGAGGCGGGGCGTGGTGGCGCCCGGATAGCTGATGGCCCGCCCGCTCTCCTTCAGCTTGGCCTCCAGAGCGGCGGGGCCGAGCCCGGGGAAGGCCTGGCCCAGGACGGCGAGCGCGCCGGAGACGTGCGGGGCGGCCATGGAGGTGCCGCTCATCGGCGCCCAGCCGTTCCCCGGCACCGAGGAGATGATGTCGCTGCCCGGGGCGAGGAGGTCCAGGAGCGGGCCGCGGTTGCCGAAGGAGGACAGGGTGTCGGCGTCGGTGGTGCTGCCCACGGCGATCGCCGAGGACACGCAGGCCGGAGCGGTGATCGCGTCCGGGTAGGCGTCGTTGCCCGCGGCGACCACCGTGGCGACGCCCGCGGCGAGCAGGGTGTCGATGACGGCCTTGCGGGGGTCGCCGTCGCAGGGTGCGGTGTGCCGGCCGGCGCCCAGGCTCAGGTTGGCCGCGACGATGGGCAGCGTCTGCTTCAGCGCCTGGACCTTCTCCAGCCCGGCGAGCTGGGCGCTGGGGAAGCTGAGCACGCATGGCGCGCGGCCGGAGCCGCAGAAGTCGTCGGAGTCGAACCTGCTGAAGATCTGGATGGCCACGATGCCCGCTCCGGGCGCCACACCGCTGCCGTCGTCGCCGTCGAGCCCCTCGCCGTCACCGGCGACGATCCCGGCCACGTGCGTACCGTGCGAGCAGTCGAGCAGTTCGTCGGCGCACTGGCCGCTCTCGGCGTCGGCGGAACCCGCGCCCTCCTGCCGGGCGGCGCCGTTCGGGCACAGGCTGGAGGCGGAGTAGTCGAAGTCGGCGGGCGAGAAGCACGCCTCCGCCACGACCCGGCCGCCCAGGAACGGATGCCCGGCGGCGACCCCGGTGTCCAGCACGGCCACGACGCCGCCCGCGCCGGTCAGCCCGGCCGCCCTGGTGCGGTCGCCGCCGATCAGCGGAACGCTCCGCCCGAGAACCGGAGGCGCCGGCCGGTCCTCGGACACGCTGACCACGCCCGGCAGGCCGGTCAGCCGCCGGAGCCCCGCCTGGCCGGTACGCAGGGTGACCACGGGCAGGCGCGCCAGCGTCTGGAGCACCTGCCCGGTCCCGGACGCGGCGGCCAGATCGGCGCGTTCCCTCGTCACCACGTTGACCCGCAGCTCGGCTCCCGCGGCGAGCCGCGCGGCCAGTCCCGGCTCCACCCACGGTCGCTCCGCCGCGTTCGACGTGCCGGCCGCCACGGTGATCGAGGACAGCAGGAACGCCACCGCGACGATGGCTAATCGCCTCATGAGCCTCTCCTTCGCGGCGCAGGGCACGCTGCTCGTGCGCACTGTAGGCGGGCCCTGTTGCCACGCGGTTGCCGGCGACGTCAGCGGCCCTCGCGGCTGCCGATCCGGCCGAAGATGGCGCTCGACTCCCGGCGGGCGGCGCCGGCCCGGGCGGCTTCGCCGTACCGGTGCTCCAGGTGGGCCAGGACGGTGAGCGTGCGGGCACGCCACAGCGGGAGCTCCAGCGCCTCCCAGAGGGTGAGCGACGCCGACAGCGCGACCCTGGCCTCGGCCGTCGCGCCCTGCTCCAGGCGGAGTTCGCCGAGCGTGCGCAGGCCAAGCGCGCGGCCGAAGCGGTCGCCCTGGCCGGCGAAGACGCGCAGGCTCGCCTGGAGTGCCCGCTCGGCCTGCGGGAGGTCGCCCACGCGGATCCGGATCTTGGCCAGCGACTGGTCGGCGTAGGCGGCGCCGTGCGGGTCGGCCAGGGCGGTGAACAGTCGGCGCGACTCCCGCGTCCTGGCCGCCGCGGGCGCGTACTCGCCCCTGGCCCGGTGCACGAGACCGACGCTGCGCTGCAGCAGCGCCTCGCCGCGCCGGTCGCCGATCTTCTGGTACGCCCGCAGCGCCCGCCCGAGCAGCCACAGGGCCAGTTCGTCGTCGCCCCGCTCGCGTTCCACGAAGCCGAGCATGTAGACGGCGTGCGCGTGCCCGGCCAGGTCGCCGAGCGAGGCGAAGATCGACGCCGCCTCCAGCAGGTCGGACTCCCCCTCCGCGAACCACCCGCCCTCGGCCCGTACGGTCCCCAGCCCGGACAGGGCGGCCGCCAGATGCCGCCGGTCGCCGAGCCGCTGGAAGGCGCGCCTGGCCTCCTCGTAGGCGGCCACGGACTCGGCGAAGCGGTCCTGGGCGAAGCGCATCCGGCCCAGCCCCAGCATCACCAGCCCCTCGCCCTCAAGATCGCCGGTCCGCCCGACGGCCTCCTGGCCGCCGGAGCGCCCGCCGAGGCGGGGGTCGCCGCGCAGGATGTCCAGGCGCAGCCGTACCAGAGCGGGACCGGGGTCGAGCCCGAGCTCCCCGGACAGCCGCGCGCGGACCCGCTCGAAGACGTCGAGCGCCTCGGCGACGCGCCCGGAACGATACAGCGCGAGCATCAGCAGCCCGGCCGGCCGCTCACGGGCCGGGTCGGCCGCCACCTCCTCGGCCAGCGCGCCGAGAACCTGCCGGTGGCGCCCGAGCCGCAACGACGCCTCGGCAAGATCTTCGAGCGCCTCGCGCCGCGCCTCCTCCAGCCTGACGCAGAGCAGGTCGCGCGCCCCGCCGACCGCCGCCTCGTCGAGGGCGGGACCGCGCCACAGGTCCAGCGCCTGCCGCAGCAGCCCGGCCTTCTCCTCGTCGTCGAGGCTGGCGGCGGCCTGTTCCCGCAGTACGGCGAAGCGATGCGTGTCCACCGCCATGGGGTCGATCCGCAACCCGTAGCCGGACCCGGCGGCAAGAACCTCCACGTCGCTCCCGGCGAGCAGCCCACGCAGCCGGGACACGAGCACCTGAACCTGCCTGCGCCCGCCCTGCGGCGCCCCGTCCGGCCAGAACGCCTCGGCCAGCCGCTGCAGCGGAACCATGCGGTTGGCCGAAAGGGCCAGCACGCCGAGCAGCAGCCGCTGCTGACGCCTGGGCAGCGCCACCGGCGCCCCCGCGCGCCGGAACTCGACCGGACCGAGCAACAGGACGCCGTCACGTGGTGACTTGATCACCTGTCCATGATTGACCGGGCGTCGAGTAATGACGTCAACGGATATTCAACCGAGACGAATCCCACTATTTCCCGAAAAAACCTTAGCGTGTCCGAGGCACGGCCGATATGCGAATGATACGGATCAATGTTCGGGGAATGGGGTACGTCACCTTCCGTCATGGATCATCGCCGTAGAGGCGACTGATGAGCTCCTCAACGCTCGATGCGATGTGCACCCATTCCGGAGATCCGGAGAATCTCAGGTGGAGCACCCTCGGAACCGTGGATGTGGCTCGATAGTCCAAGGCGATGGGCATGTCCGGGCCCAGGTCGCCGATCACAATGGAGAGGGACGGCTCGATGCCGACGCTTCGCCCCTCGACCGGTGACCCGTAGACATCCTCGGTGCCAGAGCGCTGCCAGAATTCGTTCTGTCGTTTCATGTCGGGCAGGTCATAGAAATAGGGGTGGTCCGGCTCTGCTCCGAAAACGTCCAGATAGACGCGCTCACATGGTGGCGGCACCCACCTGCCCGCCCTGATCAGCGCGATCAGAGCGGGCGGAAGTGGAAGTCCTCCTATCAGGAGGTCCGTCACTGAGGTTGGCTCCATGCTTCGAGGCCCGTGGCCCTTCGGAGCGCGGCGAGGATCGGCTCCCGGAATTCCATCGGCGCTTCTAGTTCTCCATGGTGACGCATGTTGACGCCCAGTGACCTCCAGCCTACTTCGAGACCTCCGTTTCGCACGAACGCCGTGAAGGCGACCGTGTCGCGGGATCCGTCGAAGAACTCCATGTTGGTGGGCCTATGCCCGCCGTTGCGAGCGACAAGGGCATGGGGGCCGCTGCTGAGCCGCGCCACCAAACGGCCTGTGCCGGGATCGAACACACCGCTGAATGCATAGCCCTCTTGCATGATGGTCGCGGAGGCCCGGTTGTGCGGAAGGGACTGATCCGTTGAGATCACCCTGAGGTCGCTGACTTCACAGTTGTGGACGAGTGCGGACGTCGCGCCGGCGAGAACGTAGTAGGTGTGGAGGTCGGCGACGGTGAGGTTGTGCACTCGGGCCTGGGCGCTCCAGGCCCTGACCGCGGTGATCTGGACGTAGGTGCCGGCGGCGGTGCGCAGGAGCTGGCCCGGCCGCAGGTCCTTGGCGTCGCGCCAGGCCTTCTCGTTCTCCACCCAGAAGGGATGACCTTCTGTGGCGATGATGTCCCCGGAGACCACGGTGATGGTGACGAGGTTCTTGACGCCTTCGCCGACGATGGTGGCGGTGACGTCCTTGGCTTCGGTGCGGCCGGTTTCCGGGTCGGTGGCCAGGACCTTGTCACCAAGGTTGAGCTGGTCTATGCGTCTACCGGAGCCGTCGGCGAGCAGGACCTTCGTGGACGGAGCGAAGCTGTTGGACGTGCAGGAACCACCGCCCGAGCCACGCGATGCCGCCCGGGGATTCTTGCTGCGTTTCGCGGCGCGGGCCATCAGCCCGTCGATGGCGGCGATCCTTTTGTTGATCTCCTCGATTCTGGCGTCGAGCTGTTCGATGGCCTGCCGCGCGGCCTTGACGGCGCCTTGGACCTTCTTGTAGATCTTGATGCCCATCCGGACCCTGGTGGAGAGTTTCCAGATCAGGCCGCCGATTTTCTTGGCGGGCACCACTTCGAGGAGCAGGCTGACGCACTTGCCCACGCTGCCGCTGAAGCAGCCCTTGATGTCTTCGATCTTGAGGAAGTCTTTGATGAAGCCGATGCCGGCGGCTTTCAAGGCTTCGAGTACCGCGTTCCGCTTGGCGATCTGCTGTTGCTGCCGACGCTCGTTCTCCGCGTTGTCACGCCCGGATTCCAGGCCCTTCTTGGCCCTGTCGAAGTCGCAGGGGCCCTCGCAGTCGTCGTCGTCCAGCTGGTCGTCTCTGCAGGGGGGATCGAGGGACTTCGTGCAGGCGATGCCGCTGCAGCAGGGGGCCATGCCGGTCGGGTCGGACAGGGTGACGGGGTTGTTGCTGGCGTAGTTGTAGCCGTTCATCTGCTGCGAGTCGCCCATCTGGATGAGGGGGTCGACGGAGATGAAGCGGCCGGTGACGGGGTCGTAGCCGCGGGCGCCGAGGGTGGTCAGGTCGGTGCTGTCGTCGGTGATGCCGCCGACGAAGCCGCGCTGGTGTTCCTGGGGCCATTCGCCCTGGGCACCGCGTAAGCGGCCGAAGGGGGCGTAACGGCGCTGGCCCAGGGCTCCGGTTTCGGCGTTGATGGCCAGTTCGGAGCTGCCCTGGTGGTCGCCGATGAGGTAGGTGACCCCGGCGGTGGTCCGCATGGCGTTGCCGACGAAGCGGCGCGCGGTGGTGGCGGTGGCGCCCTTGGCCAGGTGGACTTCCAGGCCGGGCAGGTACAGGGTGGTGCCGTCCTTGTCGCGCCGGATGAGGCGCTCGCCGTCGGCGGTGTGAAGGAAGCGGGTTTCGCCCTTCTTGTCGTCGTTGACCTGGGTGAGTTCGCCTTCGGCGTCCCAGGTCAGGGTCTGGTTGCCGCCCTGGGTGTGGCGTTCTGTGGTGTTGCCGGAGGCGTCGTAGGCGTAGGAGGCGGCTCCGGAGACGGTGGTGAGTCGGTGGGCCTTGGCCGGGTCGTAGGCGTAGGTGCGGTCGGACTGCCGGGCGCCGCCGGAGGGGCCGGTGCCGTAGAGGGACTCGCTGCGGCGGTTGCCGGTGTCGTCGTAGGTGTAGGCGGCCCGGTAGGGGGCGGGGCCGCCGATGGTGGTGTCCGCGCCGGTCTCGGCGCACGGCGTGTCGTCGGGCTGGGTCCAGGCCTCCGACAGGCGCGACAGCTCGTCGTAGCGGAAGCACTGGTTGTCGACGCCGTCGCGGGAACTGTCCTTGACCTGGGTGATGTTCCCGGCGGGCTGGTAGGCGTACTGGGTGCTGCGGTCGGTGCCGGGCATGCCGAAGTGCCAGGTGGTGGCCTTGGCCAGGCGGCCGGTGCCGAACTCGTAGTCGAAGGTCTGGTCGATCTGCTTTCCGGCGGCGCCGGACCGCATGCGCAGGCCGATGAGCCTGCCGGTCTTGGTGTAGTCGGTGCCGATCAGATAGGTGGACAGCTGGGACTTGGTGGAAACCAGGCGGCCGAGGTCGTCGTAGGTGTAGGCGATGTTCTCGGCGGGCAGGCCGCCGGCGGCGGGGCTGCTGCTCGCGGCCACGCTGCCGTCGAGGTTGTAGCCGGTGTCGAAGACGTAGCCGCCGGCCGGCGCCAGGGCCCCTTCGCCCGCGGGGAGCGTCACCCTGGTGCGCTGGGGGCGGTCCAGGTTGTCGTACTCCTCCACCTGCGTGGTGTAGCTGTCGTTGCCGACGATGCGCGAAGAGCTGGTCAGCTGGCCCTTGCGCACGGTGTCGTACACCCATTCGGCGATCTTGGTGCCGGGTGCGGAGGTGGTGGCGTCGTACTTGGCGATCGGGCGGCCCAGGCCGTCGTACTGAATGCCGATCTTGTGGTTGCGGGCGTCGGTGGTGAGCACCGGCCGGTCGAGGTCGTCGTAGGCGACCTTTTCCACGCCGCGGTCGGGATCGTCGCTCCGCACCCGGCGGCCGAGCAGGTCGTAGGTGTAGGTCCAGACCTGGTTGCCGGGACCGGTCACCGAGTCCGGCCGGCCGAGGTGGTTGTAGCCGAACTTCGTGACGACCGGTCCGGCCGCGCGGTGCTGGTGCACTTCGCGGGTACGGCCGTGCACGTCGGTGTAGGTGGTCACCGGGGTACCGCCGGACGGCGGGATGACCTTGGTCCAGTCGTCGCCGTACTCGTAGCGGGTGCTCCACAGCTCGTTGGCCGCGCCGTCGCTGTTGCCGGACAGCAGCCGTTCGGTGAGCAGCCGGCCGCGGCCGTCGTAGGTGTTCCAGAGCTGGCTCTCCACCGCGCCCACGACCGCCGCGCCGAACCGGGCGGGTCGCGGGTCGCCTTCGGCGTAGTAGGGCGCGAAGGTGTAGTGGACCTGCCCGGCCCCGTTGTAGACGGTGTCGGAGATGATCCGGCCCTTGGTGCCGCCGCTCTTGCCGGGAGCCTGTGACTGCCGTGGCCGCAGCCAGCCGTCGAACAGCGTGAAGGAGAGTTGCTGGCCGCCGTCGTTGGTCAGCGTCCTGGCGCCCACGGCCACGATCGCGCCGGGGTTCATCAGGTACTGGTACTCGTTGTCGGGAACCTGACTCTTCGTACGGCCGGGCCCCCAGACCTTCGAGGTGCGCCCCAGCGCGTCACGGTCCGCGATGGTCGTCTTGCCGCTGGGATTGGTCTCCCGGATCGCCAGGCCCCACGCCGGATCCAGCACCCTTGTGGTGCTCATGGCCGATTCTGGGTCACCGGCCCTGGCCCGCGGAGTGGTCGAGGTCACCTCGGTGGTGACGCCGTGCGGTTCTGAGTAGTCGGTGGAGGAGATCAGCCCGGCGGCGTCGGTCACGGTCTTCGGCCGGCCCAGGACATCGTAGCTCGACCGGGCCATCACCTGGTAGGAGGTGATCGCGGTCGCGGTGGCCGCGACGGCCCGCTCGGTCTTGGTCACCTCGCCGTGCGCGGGCGCCGCCTTGAACGCCTTGTCGTCGTAGTAGCTGCGTACGTCGGCGACCAGGTCGGTGGTCAGGTTCGGCGTGTCGGCGCAGCGCCGGGCCACCGTGATCACCCGGGCCGCCAGCCTCAGCACCCGCGACCCGTCGGCGGTCAGCTCGGTCCTGGTGCATTCCTCGTCACCGGGGACGCCGACCTCGCCTTCGTCGTCGATGGCCAGCGCCGCGCCGTTGGTGAGGTCGAAGTCGGTCACGGTGGAGCGGGTCTGCTGCCAGGAGGAGCCGGCCTGGGCGAAGGTGCGGGTCGTCTTGGTGCCGGTGAGGTTGGCCGTCATCGTGCCCCACGGCCGGGACTTGCTGGCGGTCTGGTGGTGCCATGGGCTGGTGACGGACTTGCTGACCGCCGCGCCGTCCACCTTGTCGTAGGTGACGGTGCGCAGGGTCATGCCGTGCAGCGACTCGTGGTCGATGGGGTTGCCGCCCTCGCCGTCCGGGAGGGTGACGTTTTTGGTGCCGCCGGAGGGGCCGGCGCGGTCGCCGTGCATGCCCTGGAAGAACCAGTGGTCGGTCTGGGATGGCGTGCCGCCGCTGGCCTGGCTGGTCGCGCCGCTGATCACGCGGACCCGGTCGTAGCCGCGCCAGTTCGACCACGTCTTGTACTTCTGCGGGGTGATGCCGTCGTCGTCGGCGTAGTGCCAGGCGGGCCGGCCGATGCTGTAGTCGTAGCGGGTGACCATGTCCGAGCCGCCGCCGGTCAGGTCGGTCTGGATCAGCGCGCGCACCACGTACTTGTGGAACCAGTCCAGGCTCGGGTCGGCCCCGCCGTTGGCGTTCTGCCAGAACGTGGGGAAGCAGCGGCGCCGGTTGGTCGCCGGTTCGGGCAGGTCGGAGGGGGTGCAGTCCGTCTCCGAGTAGGTGATGTCGAGCTTGCCGCCGGTCTCGTTCTGGATGGCGGCCACGCGTTCCTTGATGAACGGGCCGACGTCGTCGCCGAGTTCGTCCACCCGGTTGGCCAGTTGCTGGTAGACGAAGCTGACCGGCGGCGTGGTGATCGGCGCGGGTCCGGCGTGCCCGGTGTGGGCGATGTCGGTGAGCTTGAGCTGCCGGTCCACGTCGGCGATGCCCCACAGGTGCTTGAACTGCCACGAGTCCACCTCGCGGTGGCCGGTGCCCGCCGGGTTGACGACCTTGGTGGTGACCTTCGTCAGCCGCTTGCGGGTCCAGAAGCTCGGCGTCGCCGTACCCTTGCCGTCCTTGCACTCGGTGCCCTGGTCGCAGTTCATGTCCCAGGGCACGTCCGGCCAGCGGGCCGGGTGGGCGCCGATGTCGCCGCATTCGTCGGCCAGGCAGCGTTCGGCGTTGGTGAACTCGACCACGGCCGGAGGCGTGGCCGGGAAGAGGTCGCCACCGCGCAGGCCGTACTGGATGGAGGTCAGGTAGCCGCCGCGGGTGTAGGGGGTGTCGTCGGCGGCGCGCAGGTTGCGGCCGTAGTGGTTCTTCTCCTTGGCGTAGTAGAAGGTGACGGCGTTGCCGCGCGTGTCCTCGATGTAGTCGAGGTTCCACCGCCAGCCCTGCGCGCACCAGGAGTCCTTGAAGGCGTCCTTGTGGCACGGCTCGCCGCTGTCGTTGCCGAAGACCGGCACGTCCCAGGCGGCGTTGGTCTGCGGCTTGCCGGAACTCCAGCCCGGCAGGCGGTTCTTGCCGAAGTAGTACCGGGTGCCGTCGGGGGTGGTCACCCGCCAGTGCTCGTTGTCGTCGTCGCCGTTGCCGGTGTCGGCGTCGGTGCCGGTGAGCCGCTGGACCTTCGTCCCGTTGTCCTTGGCCAGCACCCAGGAGTCGGCGCCGGTCGGGATGAGCTCGCCGCCCGATCCGCCCAGGGAGAGCGTGGCGTTGTCGTAGGCCCAGCACTGGTCCATCGGCTCGACCTGGTAGGTCGGGTCCTTCGGCACGCCGTCGTCCTTGCAGGACTTGTACTTGCGCTCGATGTACCCGGGCGACAGCTCGAAGCCGTCGCCGGCCCACGAAGCCTGGTTGTTGCTGCTCACCGTGCGGCCGTCGATGGCCGCCGAGGAGTAGTTGACCGCCAGGTTCGGCACCAGCCCACCCGGCACCGGCGGCACCCGGAGCGGGTAGGACCAGGAGAAGTCCCCCGACTGGGCGCTGACCTGCCACGTGGACGACGGCGAGAGCGAGGTGACCCCGAAGTCGCCCTTGTCGCCCGCCGCCGCGGACGTCACGGCCAGAACCATCGGCTCGGCGCCGAGGTCCACGTCCACGCTGAGCGTCCTGGCCGCGCTGTCGTTACGCCCCTTCAGCGGTACGGCCCGCCGGCACTCGGCCCGGTCCGGGCTGGTCAGGGCGCACGCGGGCAGCGCCGCCAGGCGCATGCGGGAGCCGAAGCCGCCTCCGTAGGCTTCGGCGAAGGGCGCGTAGTCCACCGTCATCGTCACCTTGCCGGATGGCCCGGCGGTGCGGGCCGCGGTGATGATCGGGCCGCTGACGCCGGCACGCTGTGAGGCGGCGCGGTCGTGGGTCTGGATCTTCACCCGTCCGGTGGACGACGGGCCGGCCGGTGCGGCCGCCACCGCGCCGGCCTTGCGGGCCGTGACGGCGGCCGCCGCCAGGTCGACCTCGGCCGTGGCCGGCGCGGGCCAGTTGACGACCGGGTCGGGCGCCTTCGGCTCGCTGATCCGGGGCTTGACCGCGGCGGATCTGCCGGGCACGACCCATTCCCTGTCCACGGGTTTGGGCCGGTCGCGCTCGGAGTCGGCGATGGCCGAGCGGTAGGTGGGCGGGACGAAGAGCAGTCCCGCCGTGAGCACCAGGGTGAGCGCCGCCCGGAGCGTCCGGGATAAGGACGCGCGACGGCGGCGTGCGGCATGGACGCGCATGCCGTACCTCCAAACGAAGAGTGGGGGTGACGGGGTCGCCGCGGCGGCGCGGCGACCCCGTGGCAGGATGCTCCTATAGATGTCAAGCGGCGGATTCTTGATCGTTTTTGGTGATGATCTGGTAGAGCTCGCGGGCGATGTAGCGCTTGAGGCAGCGGAT
>NZ_JBITGW010000032.1:0-83513 GCF_044457345.1 Nonomuraea sp. NPDC050547 | reverse complement strand
CCCCCGACCTCGCCCTGCTGGCCGGCGACGTCATCGTCGTCGTCGGCACGGCCGAGTCCACCGCGGCGGTCGCCGAGATCCTCGCCACCGGATAGAAAAGACACCGCGTGCACCACACCGCCATCCTCATCCTCGAACTCGGCGCCATCATCCTCGGCCTCGGCGTGCTCGGCGCCTTAGCGGTACGGGCCGGCATCTCCCCCATCCCCCTCTACCTCGTGGCCGGCCTCGCCTTCGGCCAAGGCGGCATCCTCCCCCTGGCCACCAGCGGCGAATTCATCGCCACCGGCGCCGAGATCGGCGTCATCCTCCTGCTCCTCACCCTCGGCCTCGAATACAACGCCTCCGAGCTCGTCTCCTCCCTGCGCAGCAACGCCCGCGCCGGCCTGGTCGACCTGGTGCTCAACGCCGCGCCCGGCGCGATCGCCGCCCTGCTGCTCGGCTGGGGCCCGGTCGCCGCCGTCGCCATGGCCGGCGTCACCTACGCCACCTCCTCCGGCATCACCGCCAAAGTCCTGTCCGACCTGGGCTGGATCGGCAACCGGGAAACCCCCGTCGTCCTGTCCCTGCTGGTCTTCGAAGACCTCACCATGGCCCTCTACCTGCCCATCCTCACCGCCATGCTGGCCGGAGTCAGCTTCGCCGGCGGCGCGGTGACGGTCGGCATCGCGCTGGCGACCGTCAGCGTCGTCCTGCTCATCGCGCTGCGCTTCGGCCGCTACATCGAAAAGTTCGTCGCCAGCCCCTCCAGCGAGGTCCTGCTACTCAAAGTGATCGGACTCGCGCTCCTGGTCGCCGGCATCGCCACCAAACTCCAGGTCTCCGCCGCGGTCGGCGCCTTCCTCGTCGGCATCGCCCTGTCCGGCGAACTCGCCCACGAAGCCCGCACCCTGCTCGCCCCGGTACGCGACCTGTTCGCCGCCGTCTTCTTCGTCTTCTTCGGCCTGCAAACCGACCCCGCCGCCATCCTGCCCGTCGCCGGACTGGCCATCCTGCTGGCCGTCGTCAGCATGATCACCAAACTGCTCACCGGCGCCTACGCCGCCCGCCGCGCCGGCATCGCCAAAGCCGGCCAGGCCCGCGCCGGCATCGCCCTCATCCCCCGCGGCGAATTCAACATCGTCATCGCCGGACTGGCCGTCGCCGCGGGAGCGCACCCCGACCTCGGGCCGCTGGCCGCCGCCTACGTCCTCATCCTGGCCGCCTTCGGGCCGCTGGCCGCCAAACTCGTCCAGCCGCTGATCACCGCGATCGCCCGCCGTACCTGAAACTGAAAGACATGGGGCGGTTCGAACAGTGGGCGGCAGGCTACGACGACAGCCTGCCGGCCGCCGTGAGCGAGCCCGTGCAGGCCGCTCTGCTGGACCTGCTGGACAGCCATCGGCCGCCGCCCGGCGTACTGGTGGACGTGGGCTGTGCCACCGGGCGCCTGCTCCGGCGCGCGCGCGAGCGCTATCCGGACGCGCGCCTGATCGGGGTGGACGCCGCCCACGCCATGCTCACCGCCGCCCGCCCCCGCCCGTCCGGTTCCTGGCTGGTGCGGGCGCGGGCGGAACGGCTGCCGCTCGCCGACTCCGGCGCGGACGTGGTCACCGCCACCCTGAGCTGCCGCCACTGGCACGACCTGGCGGCCGGGCTGCGTGAGATCGCCCGCGTGCTCGCCCCCGGCGGGGTGTTCGCCTACGCCGACCTCACCCACCCACCGCCCCGCCGCCTGAACCCCCGCCCACGCCCCGACGGCCTGTCCCGCCACCTGGCCGCCGCCGCACTCGCGATCCAGGCGCAGCGCGTGATCAGCGGGACGGTGCTGTTCCCCTGGTTCCGCCTGGTCATCGCCGGGAGATGACGCGACACCGGCCTCTCCCCGGATCGGCACGGGTGGGGAGCGTCGTCCCACGGTCCTCGACGCGGCTGGGAGCAGGCCGTACCCACGAGGTGACGTTGACCTGCGAGGCGTTCTCCCTCGACGCGAAGGTGTCCGGCACCTTCGACGGCATCCTCTTCGGCTAGACCCGCCGGTCCTTCGCGGTTGCCTCAGCCTGACGACATGGCCTGGGGGCGCTCATGCTCGCCGACGCCGGGAATCGCGACTCTCTCCGGGCGGCTGATGATTCCCAGGAGATTCGCGGCGGGCCGCTTCGCCGTACCGGCACGACTGGAAGGGTACGGCGGAGCGGCGCGGCCGTGACCTCAGCCCGCGAGCAGGCTGAGTGCCTTGGCCAGGGCGGGGTCCTTTCCGGTGCTCAGGTCCTTGGGCGTCGTGGGGACGTGGTGGTCGGGAGCCACGCCGATGCCGTCGATGACCTCCCGGTTGGGCCCGAGGTCGTGGGTGATGGGCAGGCCCAGGACGCTGTTGTCGTTCAGGAGCAGGGGACGCGCCGGGCCGGAGACCAGGCCGGCGGTGCGGGTGCCGACGATGGGGCCGAGCTTGAGGTCGCGGACGGCGGCGGCGGTCGCGTCGCAGGCCGAGGCGCAGTCGCGGTCGGTCAGCACGGCCAGGGGCAGGCCGAGCAGCGGAACGCTGTCGTCCACCTTGTACGGCGTGCAGACCTCCTTCTGGTCGCAGCCGTAGCGCCAGACCTTGCCGTGCACGAACGCGCCGAGCAGGCGCGGGACCTCCATGGCGGCGCCGCCGCCGTTGCCGCGCAGGTCCAGGATCAGGCCAGTGAGTTTGCCGCCCTCGCGCAGCTTCTTGATCTGCTTGAACACCTCGTCGGCCACGCCGCGCCCGAAGCCGGCCAGCTTGACGTAGCCGATGCCGTCTTTCAGGCGCTTGCCGGAGACGTACCGCACCGGCATGCTGAACAGCCCCGGCCGCACGGTGACGGTCCAGGTACGGCCGGTGGAGGGGCGCCGGACCTTGAGGCGCAGCTTCTCCTGCTGCGGATACTGCTGGTTCAGCCAGCGGGCCACGCCGGGCGAGAGCATGCCGTTGGCGAACGGCGGCACCCCGTTGACCGCCTCGATCACGTCACCGGGACGCAGCCCCTTCCCCGCGGCGGAGCTGTTGGGGCTCACCCCGGTCACGTGCAGCGGGGGCGTGGCGCGCTCCGGGCCGGACTGCGCGATGGCGCCGGAGGGCGAGGTGATGAGTCCCGTCCCGTAGAAGGCGGGCTTCGTCGGGTCGATGCCGGGCGGATCGACGTTCCTGTTCCACATGACGTGGTTGTCGTGCAGGCCGGCCAGCATTCCCCGCATGGTCGACTCGCCCACGGCCTGACGCGCCGCGGGGTCGTCCGGCAGGGAGTCGATGACCTGCTCGTACACCTTCTTGAAGGCGTCCCAGTCACGGTCGCGGTCGCCGGACAGGACCGGCATGGTCGCCTCGGTCCTGTCCAGGCCGCGCCGGTGGAGCTCCCGTGTGAGCCCGGCGAACGCCCCGGTCAGCAGGTCGCGGTGGTTGAGCTTGGCGCCGGCGGCGTAGTGGGTGAACAGGCAGAAGTAGCCCTGGCCGACGGTGTCGGCCGTGGTCGGCTTCAACGGCAGCGGCTTCGGGGCCGTGGGTTCCGCGCACGCCGGTGGCCGGTCGACGGCCGCGGAGGCCGTGGCCGAGCTTGACAGAACGGCGACGGCGCACAGCGTCACGGCCAGCCAATTCTTCATGAGGGTGTCTCCTCGCATGGGATTCGAGCTGCACTTTCACGCTAGGGAGCGCCGGGAGCGGCGATCTCCCCTCCGGGGACGAAATGTGCGACGGGCCAGTTGGCGGGCGTCGTCCTTCCCGGGGATGAGGCCTACGGGCAGAGCACGGCGGCCGCCGCCTTCCGCATCCCCTCAGGATCGGACAGCGCGTCGCCGCGCAGCTTGTCCGGCCCGCTGAACGTGACGGAAAGGGCGAACTGCCGCCTGCCGTCCTTGGAGGAGACGGTGGCGCTGATGTAGCCGGGGAAGCTGCCCGCGTTCGTGTGGACGTCGCACTTCTCCTGCGGCCCGGTGGGCACGCCTTCCGGCGGGTCGGTGAGCACCTTCATCAGCTCCGGCGGCAGCAGCGTGCCCCGCAGATAGGCTCGGGCGAAGGCGCTGAGGTCGCGGGCCGTGGAGACGACGCCGCCCGCCGCACCGCCGAAGGACGGGTTCTGCCTGGTCACGTCGCGGAGCCTGCCGGAACGGTCGGGCACATAGCTGTGCGCGTGCCTGCCCTTGATGCCCGGCGCGGTGGACAGGTAGCTGCGCGTCATGCCCAGCGGCCTGAAGACCCGCCGGTCGAGCTCGCCCGGCAGTGAGCGGCCGGTGACCTTCTCCACGATCATGCCGAGCAGCGTGTAGTTGGTGTTGGAGTAGGAGAAGCGCTCGCCGGGCGCGCCGGTGCGCGGCAGCCCGCTCGACATCTTGACCACCTCCAGCGGGCGGTAGTCGCGATGGACGTTCGTGAAGAGGTACCGGTCGGGGTCGGCGGCCATGGTGACCGACCAGTCCGGGATGCCCGAGGTGTGGCGCAGGAGCTGCCGCAGGGTGATCTCGTCCGCCTTCTTCACGACGGCGTCGCCGGCGACCGCGGGCAACAGCTCGCTCAACGTGTCGTCCAGCCCGATCCTGCCTTCCTTGACCAGCTGCAGCACGGCCACGCCGATCATGAGTTTGGTCTGGGAGCCCGCCCGGTAGCGGGCGTCGGGCGACACCTTTCCGCCCTTGCCGTCACGCAGCCGGGATCCGGCCGAGCCGCGGCCGACCAGGCGCCCGTCGACTCGCGCCTCGCCGATCGCGGCCAGCACACCCGGCCGCCGGGCCAGGGCGTCCAGCGCCTCCTGCACGTCGCCGAGCCGCTCCCGGTCCGCCGCCCGCGCCGTCGCGGGCAGCCCGCAGACCAGCACCACCGACAGCGCGGCCACCATGGTTCGCTTCATGTTTCGCTTCCCTTCTCACGAGGTCCTTTCACGCTAGGAAGCGGGCACGGCGCCGGAATCGGCCCCTGGAACCGGATCGGCGGCAGGCCGGTCGGCGGGGCTCTCACCCGCGAGGATGACGGGCCGGCTCACAACGGCCATAACAGCGGGTCCGTATCTTGGCCCGCATGGAATGGACGGTCGGGCTGGGCGACAGAGGCGTCACGCTCGGGCTGTCCGACCCGGCGCAGTTGTGGTGGCCGGCCGCTCTCCTGCTGGTCATGGTTGTGCTGTACGGCCTCGCCGTACGGCACCTCGCGGAGACGGCCGTGCTGGCGGCGGGGATCGCGGTGGCCACGACGGCCGTCGTGATCGCGGCCCGCGGCCACCAGCCCCAGGCCGTCGCCGGGGCGACGCTGCTGACGGCCGGGCTGGCGGCGTCGGCGTGGGCGCTGGGCCGCGCGTCCAGACGGCGTGCCGCCCGCCGCCGCGCCCAGGCCGCGCACCGCGCCGGGATCCGGTCGGTGCCCGGGTTCGCCGCCGACACCGAACGGCTCAGGCTCGCCACCGAGCTCCACGACACCCTCGTCCACCGGCTCACCGGCATCGTGGTCGGCCTGTCCGCCGCGCTGCGCCTGCGTGACCAGGACCTGCTGGCGCGGGCCATGCGGAACGCCGGGGAGGCGGGTCGCCTGGCCGTCACCGAGCTGGACGCGCTGGCCGCCGGCCGCCCCGTCCCGGTCGAGCCGGCCGCCGTCGACGCCCTCGTGGCGGCCTGGCCGCAGCCCGGCCTGTCCTACACCAACACCGCCGGCCGGATGCCGCCGCCGGTCGCCGCCCTCGCGTACCAGGTCGTGCGTGAGGCGCTGACCAACACCGCGCGCCACGCGCACGGCGGCCGGGCGCGGGTCGTGATCGAGGAACGCCGGCACGGCCTGCTGGTGACGGTCACCGACGAGGGCGGATCCGCGCTCGGCGGGCCCGAGGGCGGTCAGGGCCTGCGCGGGCTGGCCACGGTCGTCGCCGCGCGCGGCGGCAGCCTCACCGCCGGTCCCCGGGGACGCGGCTGGCGGGTGCGGGCGGTCCTTCCCCTGTCCGGGGAGGAGGCGCGGACCCCGATCCGGTCCTGGCGCGGCGCTCGCGCGGCCGACCACGCGCTGGTCCTGCTGGCCGTGGCGCTGTCGCTCGGCTCCATGCTCCTGCCCGGACGGCTGCCGCGCGTGACGGGCGAGCAGGTCATCGTGCTGGCTCCGCTGCTCGTCCTGCACGCCCTGCCGCTGGCCTGGCGGCGCCGCGCGCCCGGACCCGCTCTGGCGATGGCCCTGGCCGTCCATCCGCTTCTGCTTCTGTGGCCGGTCCAGCATCCCGGTGACGTCTTTCTCACCGGTTGCTGGGTCGAGCTCACGCTCGTCTTCACCCTCGCGGCCGTACGGCGGCGCGCGAGCCTCCCGGCGCCTCTGGCCGTCACCGTCGTCGCCGCCGCGACGCTCACGACCGGGCCCGGGGCGGCCTCGGGGGCCCTGCTGACCCTGCTGACCGCGGCGCTGGCGACGGCGGTCTGGGGTTTCGGCCTGGCAGCCGGAGCCGCCGGGGCGCGCCGCCACGCCGCCGACGCGCGCGAGCGCGCCGTACTCGCCGGACGGGCGACGGCCGCGACGCTGTCCGAACGCGAACGCGTGGCCGCCGGCCTTCGGGAGTCGGTGGCCACGCGAATCAGGACGGTCGCCGCCACCGCCCGGGCGGGATGTCCCGAAACCACGCTCGCCGAGGCCCGCGCCGCGCTCGCCGTGCTCAGGCAGGTGCTCGCGACGATGCGCGACCCGGTCGGCGGCGACGACCCGCCGCCCACCCTGCCGGGGATCGCCGCCCTCGCCGCCCGGCACGGCGTCTGCGCCCGCTACACCGGGATCCGCCGCGACCTGCCCGCTGCGACCGAGGTCACCGCCTTCCTCGCGGCCCAGGCGATCCTGCCTCATGAGCCGACCGTGTCCTACCTGCCCGCGGGCGTCACGGTGTCGGGCAGCGCGGGACACGACGCCCGGCGCCGGCTGCGGGAGCTGGCCGACGTCGCCGGCGGCCGGATGACCCGTTCCGACGGCGGGGTGCGCGTCTGGTTCCCGGCGTGAACGCCTTACCGAGGAGACTTCCGCGTCGTCAGCATCGTCCGCGTCGTCAGCGGAGGTAGCGGGGTGGCGGCGGCGGGGCGCAGCGCGTCCAGCAGAAGCACCAGGTAGCGCCGCCACCCCTCATTGGGCTCGCTGCCCAGGCTCCTGGCGCCGATGAGCAGGTCTCCGGGGTCGCTGCCCAGCCGCTGCACCGCGATGAGCATCGTGAACAGCCTGGGCACGTCCTCCCCTGAGAGGTCCGCGCGCACGAGCCCCGCCTCCTGCGCGCGGCCGAGCAGGACCGTCAGCGAGTCGAAGTACTGCGAGGCGAGCCCGAGGAAGGCCGCGGGACCTCGGGCGGCGGCGAACGTCGCCCTCTCCCCCGCCGCCACCTCCAGCACCGTTTCGAGCAGCAGCACGATCCCCGCCCAGGGATCGGGGTCGGCCAGCGCCCGATGCATGGCGGGTTCGACGTCCTCGTCGAACCTGCGCCTGACGATCGTCAGGATCAGGTCCTCCTTGCTGGCGAAGTGGCGATACAGCGTCGCCTGTCCCACCCCCGCCCGCCTGGCGATGTCGTCGAGTTGCGCCTCCGCGCCCTGCTCGGCGAACACCTCACGCGCGGCGGCGATGATGCGTTCGACGTTGCGGGCGGCGTCGGCGCGCAGTCTGCGCGGGGCTTCGGCGTTCACGGAGTACATCCTACCTGAGTGAGAGTTGGCTCCCAGTTGTGCTACCGTCGAAATCAGCCATAAACGAGAGTCGACTCTCACTCATGTTCGTGCGAGAAAGGACGACACCATGGCCCTCCACGTGCAACGCGACGGCTACCACCCCGGCGAGACCCTCTACCAGCTCCGTGACGAGGCCCCCGTCGCCGAGTACCGGCTGCCGATCGGCCTCCAGTCCATGCCCGCCTGGCTCGTCACCCGCCATGAGGACGTCCGCCGGGTCCTGAGCGACTCCGCCCTGTTCAGCAGCACCGGCGGGGCGCAGGTCGCGTACCTGGGCGAGGAGTCCGCGGCCCGGCTCAGCATGAGAGCTCCCGGCAAGTTCATCGAGGAGGACCCACCCGAACACACCCGCCTGCGCCGCCTGCTGACCCGGGAGTTCACCGTCAGGCGCATCCAGGCCCTGGTGCCGCGCATCGAGACGTACGTGGACGACCTGCTCGACACCATGGAGAGCAGCGGCGGGCCCGTCGACCTGATCGAGTCGTTCGCGCTGCCGCTGCCCTCCCTGGTGATCTGTGAGCTGTTCGGCGTCCCGTACGAGGACCGCGACGAGTTCCAGGAGCGCAGCAGCGCCCAGCTCGACTTCCAGCGCAGCATCCCGGAGAGGGTCGCCATCGCCGCCGAGTCGCATGCCTACATGGCCAAGCTGGTCGCCCTCCAGCGTGCGGACCCCGGTGACGACCTGCTCGGCATGCTGGTCCGCGAGCACGGTGACGCGATCACCGACGAGGAGCTGTCGGGGATCGGCGCGTTGCTGCTGCTGGGGGGTCACGAGACGACCGCCGCCATGCTCGGTCTCGGCACGCTGCTCCTGCTCGACCATCCCGAGCAGGCCGACCAGGTCCGCGACCGGCCGGGAGCGGTCGAGCAGGCGGTGGAGGAGATGCTGCGCTACCTGTCCGTCGTGAGCATCCCCGTCATCAGGACCGCGACCGAGGACGTGACCCTGGGCGGCCGGCTGATCAAGGCGGGCAGCGCGGTCGTCTGCTCACTCGCCATGGCCAACCGTGACCACACGCTCGCCGAAAGTCCCGATGTCTTCGACATCACCCGCGAAGCCGCGTCGCACATCGCGTTCGGTCATGGCATCCACCACTGCATCGGCGCGCCCCTGGCCAGGACGGAGATGCGGATCGCCTTCCCGGCGCTGCTGCGCAGGTTTCCCGGCCTGCGGCTGGCCGTACCCAGGCAGGACATCGTGTTCCGCGTCAACTCGGTCTCACACAACGTGCAGGCCCTCCCGGTCGCCTGGTGAGCGGAGCCTTGACGGGGGAAGGCTCACTGTGGATCGCTGGCTGATCGACGCGCTCACGGGAGTGAGCCCCGGATGGCTGTACGTCGTCGTGGGCGCGCTCGTCACCGCCGAGTCGGTGCTGTTCGGCCTCGTCCTGCCGGGCGAGCTCGTCCTGCTCCTCTCCGGCTTCCTGGCCTACCACCAGAAGGTGAGCCTGGTGGTCATGCTCCTCGTCACCGGCGGGTCGGCGGTCGGCGGATACCTGCTGGGCTACGAGGTCGGCCGCAGGTTCGGGACGGGGCTGCGGACCCGCGGGATCGGGCGGCGCATCGGCGAGCGCCGCTGGAGGCGGGTCGACACCGCGCTGGCCACCAAGGGCGGCAGGGCGATCCTGATCGGGCGCCTCGTCGGCCTCCTGCGCGCGATCATGCCGGTCGCGGCGGGCATGACTCGCATGCCGTACAACACCTTTCTGACCTATTCCACGCTGGGTGGCCTGGTGTGGGCGCCGGGGTTCGTGCTGATCGGGTACACGGTGGGCGGCTCGTACCAGAAGATCGCGCAGGTGGTCGGGCCCGCCAGCCTGGGGCTTCTCGCCGCAGGCGTCGTGATCCCCGTCGGCGTCATGATCATCCGCAGGTACGCGCGCCGTGACAGCCACCGCGGGAGCGACAGTGGCTGACCGCAAGACCGGTTCGATCTACTTCGGCGTGTTCGGCCTGATGCTCGGCATGTTCCTGGCGATGCTCGACGGCATGATCGTGGGTACGGCGCTGCCCATGATCGTCGGTGACCTGGGCGGGCTGGAGCACTTTTCGTGGGTGGTGACGGCCTACCTGCTGGCCACCTCCGCGACCACTCCCCTGTGGGGGAAGCTCGGCGACATGTACGGCCGCAAGGGCGCCTTCATGGCCGCGATCACGCTCTTCATGATCGGTTCGGCGCTGGCGGGGCTGGCCGCGAACATGGGCCAGCTCATCGCCTTCCGGGCGGTACAGGGCCTCGGGGCGGGCGGGCTGATGGTCGGCGCGCTGTCGATCGTCGGCGTGCTGGTGCCGCCGGGAGAGAGCGGCCGCCTGCAGTCGATCACCGGCGCGATCACGCCCATCGCCTTCGTCGGCGGGCCGCTGCTCGGCGGCCTGCTGACGGAGCGGCTGGACTGGCGCTGGACCTTCTACGTCAACCTGCCCGTCGGCCTGATCGCCCTGCTGATCATCGGCATCGGGGTGAAGCTGCGGACCGAGCGGATCAAGGCGAGCGTCGACTACCTGGGCGCGACCCTGCTGACCACCGCCATCGTGGCCCTGACGCTGGTGGCGGCCGGCACCGTCGCGTGGACCTCGCCGCAAGGCCTCGTCCTGTCCTTCGTCGCGGTCGCCGCACTCGCCGGGTTCGGGTACGCGGAAAGGCGCGCCGCCGAACCCGTCATCCCGCCCCGCTTGTTCGGCGACCGCGACTTCACCCTCGCCCAGATCCTCGCCTTCGTCTTCGGCGCCGTCGTCTTCACCGTGACGAACTACCTCCCGCAGTACATGCAGTTCGTCCAGGGCGCCTCGCCCACCGCCAGCGGCATGCTGCTGCTGCCCCTGATGTTCGGCATGCTCGCCACCCAGCTCACCGCCGGCCATCTCATCGGCCGCACGGGCCGCTACCGCGTCTACCCGATACTCGGCGCGGTCGCGATGACCGCCGGTTCCCTGCTCCTGCTTCTGCTCGACGTGGACACCGGCGCGATCCTCGCCTCCGCCCTCACCCTGGTCGTCGGCCTCGGCCTCGGACTGCTGATCCAGAGCACCATCCTGATCACGATCAACGGCGCGGCCCCGCGCGACATGGGCGCCGCGAGCGGAACCGTCACGCTGATGCGGACGGTCGGCGGTTCGCTGGGCATCGCGGTGTTCGGCGCCGTCTACTCAGGTCGCGTGGAAGGCGTGCTGACCGACCGGCTCGGCCCCGCGGCCGCCCACCGGCTGGCCACGGGCGGCGAACGGCTCACGCCCGCCGTCCTGCAGTCCTTACCCGCCCCGGTCCGCGAGGCCTTCCGCACCGCTGTCACGGGCGGCATGCACGCGCTCCTGATCGGCTGCGCGATCCTGTCACTCCTCGCCGTCGTCGCGGCCTTGTTCCTCAGGGAAACCCCGCTCCGCGAGTGACCCACCGGCGGCGCGGCCCGATCCCGCCACGGCCGTACCAGCTGATGGAAGGGAACCGGCGCGGGAGCGCAGGCGGGCCCTCGCGCGGATCACAGCTGGGACAGGACGCGCTGCTCGGCCGCCGGGTCGAGCCAGGTGCCGGGGTCGGTCCCCGCCGGGTGGATCGGGGGGGTCGCCTTCGGACTGGAGCCAGGCCCAGGTGTCGGCGAGGGTGTCGCGCAGCGGGCGGACGGTCAATCCGGCGTCGAAGACCGCGGTGGTGTCGGCGTCGTGCATCCCGGCCGGTGGCGAGCCGTCGGGCATGTACATCGACAGCTCCTGGCCGAGTGGCAGCTTCTCCCGGGCCAGCAGGTCGCCGGGGGCCCAGACGAGTTCGGCGGTGGAGCCGGTCACGTCCATCGCGGTGGTCAGCATCTCCCGCGTCGTGACGGCGTGGGGCCGTCCGGTGACGATGAAACCGCCGCCGAGCCCGCGTTCTGCGGAGCGCAGCAGCCAGTCGGCCATGTCGCGCACGTCGACGTACTGCAGGGGTGTGTCGGCCGGGCCGGGGGCGAGCACACGGCCACCCTTTTCCAGGCGGCGCAGCCACCACGGGATGCGGCCGACGTTCTCGTAGGGGCCGAGGATCATGCCGGCCCTGGCCAGCAGGGCGCGCTCGCCGAAGGATTCCAGGACGGCGAGCTCGCCGCCGCGCTTGGCCGCGGCATAGTCCGAGCTTTCGGCACTGGCGGGGTCGCCCTCGACGAGCGGGGCGCTCTCGTCGTCACCCGGCGACCAGGGCCAGCTGTACACGCCGCGGGTGGAGACGTAGACGTAGTGCCGCGCGCGGCCGGCCAGCAGGCGGGCGCTGTCGCGCACCACGCGCGGCGCCCAGTACCAGGTGTCGAGCACCGCGTCCCATTCGCCGTCGCCGAGGGCGCCGGCGACCGAGGCCGGGTCGGTGCGGTCGGCGATGAGCGCCCGGACACCGGGAGCAGGCGGACGGCTGACGCCGCGGTTGAGCGTGGTCACCTCGTCACCACGGCGGAGCGCGGATTCGACGACGGCACGGCCCACGTGATGGGTGCCGCCCAGAACGAGCAGTTTCACGGGCTTCCTCAGATCATGGAGGGGTCGAAGGGGATGGGAGCGAGCCGGTAGTCCTCCGGGGGCTCGGCGCCCATCAGGTGGCGGACCAGGAAGTCCCAGCGCCGCCGGGTCACAAGGTCCCCGGTGTGGTCGAGCCGCAGGTCCCCGCTACTGGCGGAGGCCTGGACCTCACCGAGGCGGCCGTGGCAGAGCAGGTTCCCCTCGACGAGCCTGACGGTCGGCTCGCAACCGCTGGGCAGGTCGAGGGTCACCGCGACGCGGCCGGAGCCCGCGCTTGAACCAGGTGCGGGAGCGGTCCTTCACCGACAGGCGGCCGTCGGCGAACTCGACCGCGACGCGTTCGGCCGCGGCGACGTCGCTGGTGCCGGCCGGATCCCGCGGGCGTACCTCGGCGGTGGTCCGGGCGGACGCGCCCGCGCTGACGGTGACGTCGGCGGCGGCCACTTCGACCGTCACGCTGATCGGTCCCGGTGTGTCGAACGTGGGCATGAGGCGCTACATCCCCTTGCCGAACTCTGCCTTGACGAGGTCGAAGACGATGTCCCAGGTCTTCCATTCGGTGTTGGTGTGCAGGGAGATCGCATGGTCGCCGTCGGGGGTGGCGATGGTGCAGGTGTAGGAGCCCCAGAGGCTTCCGCCGGCGCCGCGCAGGGTGAGGCCGTTGGTGATGTCCCGGTCGAATTCGAAGACGCCGAGGCCGTAGCGGGCGTAGGGCATCCAGTGGCCGCCCTCGGTGGAGATGGTGGTCCACATCTTGTGGTGCTGTTCTTCGGGCAGGAGGCTGCCGGAGGCCAGGGCGTTGATGAGGCGGATCATGTCGGTGGTGGTGGAGACGACGTCACCGGCCGCCCAGCCGAGGGAGGTGTTGAACTCGGTGACGTCCAGGGGCGGGGTGCCGGGGTCTTCCATCACCGTCTGCCAGTTGTCGGCGGTGACGGCGGCGGGGTCGGTGCCGTCTTTCATGAACAGGGAGGAGTAGGCGCGGGGATGGGGGTGGGGGTAGGTGGATTCGTCCTGGCGGCGGACGTGGGTGTGGGTGAGGGCGAGGGGCTGGATGACGGTGCGGTCGACCTCGTCGGCGTAGCTGTTGCCGGTGACCTTTTCGATGATGGCGCCGGCGAGGTAGAACCCGCCGTTGGAGTAGGTGAAGGCGGTGCCGGGTTCGAAGACGGGTGGCTGGGAGACGGCCAGTTTGAGCAGGTCGTCCTTGGTCCATTGGTCGAGGTGGTGCCGGGCGAAGCCGGAGCGGGTGGCGTAGCGGTGGCTGGCTTCGGGGGCCAGGCCGGTGGCGAACAGGCCGCTGCTGTTGCTGAGCAGGTGCCGGATGGTGATGTTGTTGCCGTCGTAGCCGTTGGTGAGGATGCCGGGTAGGTGGTGTTCGACGGTGTCGTCGATGTTCAGCCGTCCTTCGGCTTCCAGGGTCAGGAGCGCGGTGGCGGTGAAGGCTTTGCCGGAGCTGCCGATGTGCAGGTGTTCGCCGGGGACGCGGCGGGTGCCGGTGGTGAGGTCGGCGACGCCGGCGGTGCCGAACCAGGTGTCGTCGCCGTGGCGGATTTCGGCGACGATGCCGGGCACGCCGTGTTCGGTGACCGCGCGGTCGAGGGCGTTCTGGATGTCGGTGTGGGTCATGGGGTGTCCTTGCTTGACGGGTCTTTGCGACATCTCGAAAGTTACGTTGCATACATGGAATCGTCAATCACGATTCTGCGAATCATCATGCAAATATGCAGGTCAAAGCGATAATATCGTTGCTTGGCGACTGTCAGCTAATGCAACGATCGTTTGCATGTAGCTGGGCTCACTCGGCGGGACCGTGGGCAAGGTCAGGGCTCTGCCCGTTCTCCGGGGTGTGCGGGATGGAGCAGTAGGTTGTTCGTCATGCTCTGGGGAAGGCAGCGGGAGACCGCCGAGATCGAGCGGCTGGTCGCGGGCGCCCGGTCCGGGCGCAGCGAAGCGCTGGTCCTGCGCGGCGAGCCCGGCATCGGGAAGTCGGCGCCGCTCCGGCACGCCGTCGACGTCGCCGGTACCGCTCGGGTCCTGCGCGGCACCGGGATCGAGTCCGAGAGCGAGCTGCCGTTCGCGGGCCTGCACCCCCTCCCGCACCCGTACCTCGCCCGCGCGGACACGCTGCCCGGACGCCAGGCCGCCGCACAGCGCGCGGCGCTCGAACTGGGCCCAGGCGCAGACGGTGACCGGCTCCTCGTGAGCGCGGACGGTGACCGGCTCCTCGTGAGCGCGGACGACGACCGATCCCTCCCGGGCGCGGACGGTGATCGGTTTCTCGTGAGCGCGGACGGTGATCGGTTTCTTGTGGGTCTCGCGGTGCTGACCCTGCTCGCCGACCTTGCCGAGGGCGGGCCCGGCGCCGCCACCAGCAGCGACACCATGACCGGCACGCCCGGCAGGAACATCGAACCCCACCAGAAGTACTCCAGCAGCACGCCGCCCACCACGGGGCCGAGCGCGGTTCCCGCCGAGAAGCACGCCATCCAGACCCCGATCGCGATCCCGCGCTGCCTGGGGTCGCCGAACATCGTGCCGATCAGCGACAGCGTGGACGGCATCAGCGTCGCGCCGGCGATCCCGAGCAGGGCGCGGGCGGCGATGAGCATCTCCGCGCCGGTGGAGTACGCGGCGAGGATCGAGGCCACGCCGAACGCGGCCGCGCCGACGATCAGCAGGCGCCCGCGGCCGATCCGGTCGCCCAGCGCGCCCATCGTGACCAGGAATCCGGCGCTCATGAACACGTAGACGTCCATGATCCACAGCAGCTCGGCGCCAGGTCCGCGCTCAGGTGCGGCAGCGCCAGGAACAACACGCTCACATCCAGGGACAGCAGGAGCGTGGGCAGGGCCGGCACGGCCAGCCCGATCCATTCACGGCGTGTCGCCCGTGCTGTCGTAGTCCGTACCATGCGGGTGACGTTGGGCAGCGGCGGCCGGCGGGCGCCTCTGTCGGGTGACCGGGTTCCGTGGCCGGGGCAGAACCCGGTCAATCAGGTCTCCGCGCCTCGCGGACGCCGGGACGGTGGCCGCGCGCCGTCGAGGAAATCCGGCAGCGCAGGCTTCGGGCATGTTCCTCTCCGGGACGCCCCCCGGAGAGGGTGACGCATTCTCGTCGCAGGCCCTGCGTCATGGCCTGTCGGATGCGCCCGCCGAAGGGAGGTGCGCCTGGCTGTCCGGGTGGGTCAAGGCCCGGACATGAGGAGACCAGGCGGGAAGCTCGGGCGCGGATGGAGCTTCAGGTCATGGCTTGTATGGGCGGTCGGTCGTACGTGTTCGTGATGTGGTCCGCGCGCGCCTCCGGTGTGACGCGTGCGGCCTCCTCCAGGTAGAGCGTCAGTCGGCCGATCTGCGGCGTCGGGTCTGGGATCGGAGCCAGAACAGAGACGCGGTGATACAGCCGGTGGTGGTTGCTGCTGCGGCGACGGCGATAAGCCAGGGTGGGGCGGTGGCCAGCCAGAGCAGGATGCCGATTCCCGTGCCGGGGACGAGGCCGGCGAGCGCGATCAGCAGGATGGACAGGGCCGGTCCGAAAGAGGCGTCATCCCTCGATTCTGTGGTGATCGTGAAGCGCAGGTTCTTCAGGTCAAGATCAACGTTGATCTTCTGGCGGGCGGGCAGTACGTCCGCGCGCGAGGTGGGCTCACCTTCCTCTTGCGTCAGATCTGTGTCGGCGTCGACTTTTGATTTACGCACTGGCGGGTGGCTTTCTGATCATTGCCTGCGCTGGCGCGCGGCAGGTAAACGAACAGCGACTAACCCCATCGACCAGCACACACAGTGCACCTCACGTGCCTGGGCGTGGTCTCCAGGCCGCACTGTAGCACCCAACATCACATCAAGGCCACATCACGCGCACATGATGAGTGGTTTACGTATGCCTGTCTGCAGTCTTCTGCACGTAAAGCAGCAGCTAACATGCAGGTAATTGCTTGACGTACGATGTATGCCTGCGTACTGTGGTGCGCGTGCATCCCGACGAGTTAGTTGGAGGTCGTATGTCCCCGCATCCCTCGAAACGCAGGTGGAGATCGGTGCCAGATCTACCACCCACGTGACGCACCATCGTTCTACGAGCGCGCCGCCGGCGCCCCAGGCCCAGCGTGCCCCCCTCCGCGAGTGAAACCTTCCTCCGCGAGGCTTTGGGCGTTCGCGCCACCAAGAGCGCGCGCTGAATATACGCAGGTCGACTGCGCGATCGACCACCCCTCCCCACCAACCTGACATTTCAATCGTTCCCCCCGGACGCAGACAGACGTGTGAGCTCGATCCACGTTGGTCTGCCTGGCTGTGCGATGGCGAAGCAAGACACAGCCCCTTATCGCGAGGGATCACGAATGACCAAGAACGGACCTGCTGTCGACGGGACTCCCACCACTACAGCGAAGCTTGAGCGCGTAACGGTCAACCTGACCCAGCGCGCAGCCCGCGCACTGGAAGAGGCAGTGGAGTTGTCCGGCGACAGCAAGACCGACATCATCAACCGCGCTCTGCAGGTCTACGCCTACCTTGAGCGCATCGACCACGACGGTGGCAAGGTCTACGTCCATGACCCCGATCAGGAACACCCTGAGCGCCTGAGATTCTTCTAGGCCCGTCCTGTCTCCGCGTTCATCAGAGCCCGCCTTCTCGCCTGGTGAACCACACCCGAAAGCGAACCGTTGACGAGATCACTCAGACAACCACGGCAGCCGCCCTGAAGCGGCGTGTAGCCCGCACAACGATCGCCGCGTGGCCCGACATCACCTGACCGGGGTAGGTGAGAGTCGGGCCACGCGCATGTTCGAGGCCGATCTGCTGCCGGCGAGGTCGCGCGGCGGGTCGGCGGCGAGATCGTTCCCGGCCGGGCCCAGGACCGTGGCAGGCGTGATGCCCGGCGCTTTGGCCAGGAACTGGACGGCGAATGGTCTGGGAACTGGCCGGCCGAAAGCTCGACACTCGGCAGGCTGAGCCGGCGACGCCGAACACCACGGCGCCGGCGGCGCAGTCTCCGTGTCGCTGAGGAAGGCTGATCAGATCGTGACTGAACGCGTACGCGTGGCCGTGCTGGCGGGTGGGCCGTCCGCGGAGCATGAGGTGTCGCTGCAGTCGGCGAACGCCGTGCTCGACGCTCTGCCGAGGGATCTGTACGACCCCGTCCCCGTCATCATCGACCGGCAGGGCAGATGGCCGGTGGAGCTGCGACGCGATCGGGTGGACGTGGTCTTCCCCGTGCTGCACGGGCCGTTCGGCGAGGACGGCGTCGTCCAGGGCCACCTGCAGACCCTGGGCATCCCGTACGTGGGCTGCGGCGTCCTGGCCTCCGCCGTGGCCATGGACAAGGTCGCGATGCGGCGCGCCTTCCTGGCGGAGGGCATTCCGGTCACGCCACACGTGTGGTTCACCGAGCACGAATGGCGTACCACCACCGACCCCTGGGGTCTGGTGAAGTCGCTCGACTGGCCGATGTACGTCAAACCGGCCGGCATGGGCTCCTCCATCGGCATCTCCCGTGTCACCTCCATGGAGGAGCTGCGCGCGGGCGTGGATCTGGCGCTGGCCTACGACCGGGTGGTCATCGTCGAGCAGGAGGTGGCCGCGCGCGAGCTCATCTGCAGCGTGCTCGGCGGCTACGACACTCCGGACGCGTCGGTGCCCGGCGAGCTCATCGTGCCCGGCGACTGGCTCGACTACGAGGCCAAGTACCTCAGCCAGGCCGAGATCGCCGCCATCCCCGTCGTGTTGCCGGAACGGGTGGCCGAGGACGTGCGTGAGCTGTCCCTGCGCGCCTTCCGGGCGATCGGTGGCTACGGCCTGTCCCGTGTCGACTTCCTCTATGAGGAGGGCACGGGACGCCTGTACGTGCTGGAGATCAACACCATGCCCGGCTTCACCTCCCGTTCGGTGTACGCCAGGACGTGGGCCGCGAGCGGTGTCCCCTACCCCGACCTGCTGCGCCGCCTCATCGACCTCGCGTTCGCCAGGAGCGGCTCATGATCCCCATGACCCTGGACACGATCGCGCGGGTCGTCGGCGCCCGCCTGTGCGACGTGCGCGACCCGCGGGCGACGGTGACGGCGCCCTCGGCGGTCGACTCCCGCGAGGTGGTGCCCGGCGGCCTGTTCGTCGCGACGGCCGGCGCCCGCGTCGACGGGCACGACTACGCGGCCGGCGCCGTCGCGGCGGGCGCCGTCGCCGTGCTGGCCTCAAGGCCCGTCGGCGTGCCCGCCCTCGTGGTCGAGGACGTCCAGCTCGCGATCGGCCTGCTGGCCAAGCACCTGCTCGAACACATCAGCCCGGCCGTGATCGGCCTGACCGGCTCGGTGGGCAAGACCACGACCAAGGACCTGCTGGCCCAGGTGCTCGAACGGCACGCCGCGACGGTCGCCACCGACAGGTCGTTCAACAACGAACTGGGGCTGCCGCTCACCGTGCTGCGTGCCGATGCCACGACCCGGTACCTGGTGCTGGAAATGGGCGCGGGCCGCAAGGGCGACCTGACGTACCTGACCGGGCTCGCGCCGCCCCGGGTCGGGCTGGTGCTCAATGTCGGCAGCGCGCACGTGGAGCGCCTGGGAGCCGGGCCGGCCGACGTGGCCGAGGCCAAGGGCGAGCTGGTCGAGTCGCTTCCGGCGGACGGGTTCGCCCTGCTCAACGCCGACGACCCGTACGTCATGGGCATGGCCGGCCGTACCAAAGCCACGATTCTGTTGTACGGCAGGCCGGCGCAGGCACACGTGCGAGCCGAAGACGTGCGGATGACCGATCGCGCGCGAGCCGCGTTCGAGCTGGTGACGCCCTCCGGCCGCGCCTCGGTCGAGCTCGACCTCATCGGCGAGCACCAGGTGAGCAACGCCCTGGCCGCCGCCGCCGTCGCCACCGCGCTCGGCCTGGGCGCAGCCGAGATCGCCGATGGTCTGAACGCCGCCCGGCGGCGCTCGGCGGGCCGGCTGGAGATCGTCGAACGGCCTGACGGCGTCACCGTCGTCAACGACGCCTACAACGCCAGCCCCGAATCCATGCGGGCCGGGCTGCGGGCGGTGAAGGCGCTGGCCGGCTCCCGCCGTACCGTCGCCGTGCTCGGCGCGATGGGGCAGCAGGCGGACGCCTCCCGCGCCCGGCACGCGGAGATCGGCCGGCTTGTCGCCGACCTTGGCTTCGACGTGCTGATCGCGGTCGGGGCGGGGGATCCGCTCGCGTTGGCGGAGGCGGCGGAGTCCGCGAACCGGGGCGCGGCCGTCCATGCGGTCGAGGACGTGGCCGGTGCCCTCAGCCTGGCCACCGCGCTTCTCCAACCGGGGGACGTGGTGTTCGTCAAGGCCTCCAGCGAGATCGGCCTCGGTGTCTGCGCCCGTGCCCTCGCGATTCTTTGAAACGGAGTTCCATGCGCACGATCGGTCTCATCGGCGGGCTGAGCTGGGAATCGACGGTGGTCTACTACCAGATCATCAACCAGCGGGTACGCGAGCGGCTCGGCGGCAGCCATTCCGCCAACAGCCTCATCTGGTCGGTCGACTACACGACCGTCGAGGATCTCATCTTCGCCGACCGCTGGGAGGAGGTGAGCACGTTGCTGACCGGTGCGGGCCGGAACCTGGAGGATCTCGGCGCCGACCTCCTGCTCGTCTGCAGCAACACCTTCAGCCGGGTCAGCGACGACGTGGAGCGGGCCGTGAACGTCCCCGTGCTGCACATCGCCGACACCCTGGCCGACGAGATCCGCGCCAGCGGGATGCGCAAGGTCGGTCTGCTGGGCACGCACTTCACCATGGAGCAGCCCTTCTACCGCGATCGGCTGGCCGCCCACGGCCTCGACGTGGTCGTCCCACGGCGTGAGCAGCGGGAACTGGTCCATAACGTGATCTTCGACGAACTGGTGCGCGGGACGCTCCGGGACTCGTCCAGGGACGCGTACACCAAGATCATTGACGACCTCGCGGACGACGGCGCTGAAGGCGTCATCCTGGGCTGTACGGAGATCGAGCTGCTGATCGGTGCGAAGGACAGCTCCCTTCCGGTGTTTCCGAGCGCCCGGCTGCACGCGGAGGCGGCGGCCAGTTTCGCGCTCGCCGACTGACGCGTCCGCGGCGGTTCAGGTGCCGTACAGCTCCCGATGCCACAGGCCGGCGCGGACCCGTTCGATGCCGGCGGTCAGATGGCGGCGGTAGGTGGTGAGAGGAAGGCCGAGCCGTTCCGCGGCCAGCTCCTGGGTGGGCGTGCCGCGCAGGAACGTGACCGACAGCGCCCGGTGGAGCTTGGCCGAGCGCGGGTCCTCACCCAGGTCGTCGATCGCCTGGCGGAGCAGGTCGCCCAGTGCCGTGGCCGGGTTCTGCCCGCCCCGCTCGGCGATCAGCCTGGTACGCGTCAGCGGGGAGCCGGCCAGCGCGTCCTTGCGCGGCAACTGGCGCAACGCCTGGCGGACCGCCTCGGCGAACTCCGCCTGGGACAGCACCTCCAGTGCCGCGACGGCGGGCCGCTGGTTCCTCCCTTCCAGCCACGCCCGCGCCGGCACCGCGCGCCAGTCGTGCGCGAACAGGGTGTGCGCGTCGTCGGAGACGGCCCGCATCCCGTAGCGCTCCGCGTTCTCCAGGTAGGACCATGCCAGCCGCTCGGACCGCAGGCAGTCGCCGATCGCCCGGCACCGGATCAGGTCCATCACCGGCGAGTTTCCGCGATACGGCGGCAGCGCCCAAGTCCGGCTGATCGCCACGTGCTCACCGGCGCGCAACGGCGTGGTGGCACGCGCGTGCGCCCACGCCATGGCCACGACGGGATCGGCCGCCAGTTCCTCCTCGTCGGGTTCCGACAGTCGCAGCCACGCCGTGAACGCCACGGGCTCGCCGGTCTCGGCCCGCCGGTACAGCCGGAACGCCTCCGGCCGGCGTTCCGCCCAGAAGGCGGCGCCCTCCGTTCCGGCCGCCACCCGGAGCAGCGTGCCGACGTCCTCCTCCCGCAAGGGCTCTTCCCGGAACCGGCCGTCGGCCGGCTCTCTGCGGTCGCGGTGCAGGTAGAGCAGCGCCGCCACCGCGCCGGGCACGTCCGCGTCGCTCACCGTGCGCACCCTGTCCGCGAGATGCGCGTGGATGCGGTCGTGCATCGCCGCGTACCCCTGGGGATCCCGCCAGCGCAGGTCCGCTTCCAGGACCTCTCGCACCACGTCGAGCGGAAACAGGCCGAGCGGGCCGGACCGCACGAACGGCAACCGCCGCAACCAGCGGAACAACGTCCCGGCGTCCTGCGGCAAGGTCGCGCGCAGCAGGTCCTCCGTGGTCGTGTGCGCGTGCGCGCAGATCTCCAGAGCGTGCCGGTGCGCCGCCGACGGCACCTCGCCCACCAGCTGATCCAGCAACGCGGCCACCACGTCCTGATGCGGCGTCCACCGACCGCCGTCCTTCACCGCCACGGCCGCCCCGAGCAGCAGCGCCAGCGGATGACCACCGGCGAAGGCCAGCAGCGGCTCGCGCGCCTCGGCCGGCACCCCGCTGGAGTCCAGCAGGGCCCGCGCGTCTCCGGGCCGCAGGCCGCGCAGCGGCAGCACCTCCAGCGCCCCCGCCCATCCGGGATCCGCCCGCCACCGCAGGTCAGGAGGGTTGCGCCCCGCGATGACCACCAGCGCTCCCATGGGCACCCGCGGCAGGTACCACTCGCGCAGCCATTCCTCCCAGTCCCGCACGCGTTCGACGTTGTCGACGAGCAGCACCGCGTCCGCCTCGCGGACAACCGGCATGCGCCCGTCCACCATGGACACCGGCCGGCCCGCCGCCTCGGCCTCGCGGGCGAATCGCCGCAACAAGGCCGTCTTCCCCATGCCGCCGGGACCGTGCACGTACAGGACGCTGCTGCCGCCGCCGTACAACGCCGTGGTGAAGACCGCGAGCTCTTCCTCCCGCCCCGCGAACGCCGTCTCGCGCGCTGCTCGCAGGCGGCGTCCCAGCAGTTCGTCACTCCCCGCTGACATACCGGTTCCCGTACTCGCTCATGTGGGCCACGCCGGGGTGAGGTCGTCGTCGTGGTGGTATGCCGCAGCGCTGCGGGTGGTGCTCGAAGTGCCACCACTCGTTGTCGTACATGCGGTAGAGGTCGTAGCGGGCGCCGTGCTCCTCCAGCCATTGCGCGCCCTCGTGAGGGCGCACGTCCAGCGCGATGCCCTTGACGTGGCAGGATTCCGCCGGTGGCAGCACGAGCATGCGTGCCAGGGCCGGGGAGCCGGTGCGGCGTACCTCGTCGTCGAACATCCGTTGCTGGACGACGGGGTCGCGGTGTCCCGAGGTGAGGCCGATGAGCTGGCCGTAACGCCAGAACGCCTCGGTGCGCGCCGCGGTGAACGCCGCCAGGGCGCCCTCGGCGAGCCCGGTGAGGTCCTCGGCGGGAAAGCGCATCCGCAACGCCCAGCCGCAGGCCAGTTCGCGGGCCCGGCCGGGGTCGCGGGCGAGCGCCACGGGCAGCAGGAGTACGGCGAGCACCTGCGTGACCACGGCGAACAGCCGATCTCGGGGCCGGGATGGGATGGTGCGTGGTTCGTCCATGACGAACTACGATTGGCGCCGAATGTGTGTGCGTCGTCTGTCGTTTGTCACCGTTTGACGACGGCGGCCACCGCCGGCGTGACCGTGACACAACCATGACATGGCACGGACGAGGCGGGGACATGACCGGCCGACAGTGGATGGAGTTGACCGGCGGACGAGTTACGGAGCGTGCTGTGGTACTCGGCGGCGTGTCGCGAGTGTTGTTGATCGAGGATGACCCGGCCGTGCGGGAGGGCCTTGAGCTGGCCCTGACCCGGCACGGGCATCGGGTGGGCGCGGTGGAGTCCGGCGAGCAAGGGCTGGACCGGCTGCGTACAGACCCTCCCGACGTCGTCGTGCTCGACCTGATGCTGCCCGGCATGGACGGGTTCGAGGTCTGCCGCCGCATCCGGGCCATCGGGGAGATACCGATCATCATGCTGACCGCCCGCGGCGACGACATGGACGTGGTGGCCGGGCTGGAGGCGGGCGCCGACGACTACGTGGTCAAGCCGGTGCAGCCCAGGGTGCTTGAGGCGCGCATCCGCGCGGTGCTCCGGCGGATCGGCCGGGACCAGGCGGAGCTGGAGCGGCACGGGGACCTGACCATCGACCGGGCCGGCCTGGTGGTCGCCAACCGCGGGGTGCCGGTCAGGCTCACCCCGGCCGAGCTGCGCCTGCTGCTCGAACTCTCCGGTACGCCGGGCCGGGTGCACAGCCGCCAGCAACTGCTGGACTCGGTGTGGGAGCACGGGTACTTCGGTGATTCGCGTCTGGTGGACGCGTGCGTGCAGCGGTTGCGCGCGAAGATCGAGGACGACTCGGCGGCGCCCGTCTACGTGCAGACGGTGCGGGGGTTCGGGTACCGGTTCGGGCCGGTGTGAGCCGCCGATGACGCCTCGGCCGAGCCTGGGGCTGCGTGCCCGGCTGCTGTCCGCGTTCGCGCTGCTGTGTGTGGTCACCACGGCGGCGGTGGCCGGCGGGATCTACGTCCAGGCCCGCAACGACATCCTGCAGCGGGCCCAGGACGCCGCTTTGCAGGCGATGAAGGGCCGCCTGGAGGCGCTCTTCCCGTTGCGCACGTCGACGCCGGACCAGACCGAGCTCGGCAGGATCGCCGAGAACATGACCGAAAGAAACAGCGCCACGCTCGTCATCTACCAGAAGGCGTACGCGCAGGTCGGCCCGCCGGAGGGCCCACCGCCCGGCGCCCCGCCGGGCCCGCCGTGGGGCAGGGGGCCGGGCGGGAACACGCCGCCGTCTCTGGGTCCCGGGGACGTCTCACGGGGGCTCCGGCAGGAAGTGGCCGGCGGCGACATCGCGTGGCAACGCGTCGTGCGGGAGGGAAAGCCCTTCCTGATCATCGGCGCGCCGTTGCTGATCGTCGAGCGGGACGGGACGCGGAACTCCGGCATCGAGGTCTACACCACGCGCAGCCTGCTTCCCGAACAGCACAGCATCGACTGGCTCGCCACGAGCGCCTGGCTCATCGGCGGGGCGGCCATGGCGTTCGCGGTTCTCCTCGCGTTGCTGGCCACCCGTAGCGTGCTGCGCCCGGTGCGCGAACTCGGCCGGGCGGCACGCCTGCTGGGAGAGGGCGAGCTGCGCACCAGGATCGCGGTCAGCGGCTCCGACGAACTGGCCGACGTGGCACGTACGTTCAACAACACCGCCGCGGAGCTGGAACAGCACGTCACGCAGCTGCGTGAGATGGAGGCCGACGCCCGCCGGTTCGTGGCGGACGTGTCCCACGAGCTGCGCACCCCTCTGGCCGCGCTCGCCGCGGTCGCCGAGATCCTCGACGAGGAGGCGGCCCGGCTGCCCGAGACCGCCGGCAAGGCCGCCAGGCTGGTCAGCCGGGAGACGCTCAACCTCACCGAGCTGGTGAACGACCTCATCGAGATCAGCAGGTTCGACTCCGGCGTCGCGGCCCTCACGCTGAACGAGGTCGACGTGGCCGAGCTGGTGCCCGCGACCCTGCGTGCCCGGGGCTGGACGGAGCAGGTGCGCACCGAGCTTCCGCCCGCGGTGACGGCCCGGCTGGACCCGCGCCGGGTGGACGTCATCCTCGCGAACCTGGTCGGCAACGCCCTGCGGCACGGCGCGCCTCCGGTGTCGGTACGGCTTTCCGCCGACCCGCACTGGATCACTCTCGAGGTCCGCGACCACGGACCGGGGCTGGACGAAGCGGTACTGCCGCACGCGTTCGACCGCTTCTACAAGGCCAGCGCGGCCAGGACCAGGTCAGAGGGCAGCGGCCTCGGCCTGGCCATCGCGATGGAGAACGCGCGGCTGCACCGGGGCGACCTCACCGTCGTCAACGCCCCGGACGGCGGCGCCCTGTTCACCCTGCGCCTGCCCCGCCGGGCACCCGACCCGGAAGGAGACTCCGCATGAGGGCCGGGCTCTCCCGCCTCGTGCTGGCCGCGGGCCTCGTGTCGTTCGTCGCCGTGGCCGGCTGCGGCGTACGACCCAGTGACGCCATCTCCGCCGGCGAACCGCCGAGCGGAGGCGTCGCGCTGACCAAGACGATGACGCTCTACCTGGTCAAGGACGGCCGGCTCAGCGTGGTGACGCGGCCGCGTATCCGTCCGATGTTCCTGACGGACACCCTCGCGCTGCTGGCGGAAGGCCCCACCGCGGAGGAACGGGCGCGCGGGCTCACCACCGATGTCCCGCCCGAAGCCGGCCCGATCGCGGCGACCGTCAAGCCGGGCGGCCGCCTGGTGCTGAACCCGTCCGTTCCGGGCGACGAACTGTCCCCTCTGGCCGTCCGGCAGATCGTGTGCACCACCGCCGCGCTGCAGGAGGGCATTGCCCAGATCACCGTCGTCGGCGCGGGGAAGAGCATCGACCCCAGGGACTGCCCGGAGTAGCGGCAGCGCGGATCAGGTCGCCGAACGTCTCCTCCTCGGCTCCTTCGCCGTTGGGGGCCAGCAGGCGGGCGGCGTCGCCGATCAGCGCGCGGGGACGAGCATCGTGCCGCCGCCCGCCGGGCGATCCCAGGACGGCGTCGACCTGCGCGGCGCGTTCGTCTGGGGACTGCTCGACGGCTGGGAGGTCTACGGCGCTACGCCTGACCCGGGTCGAAGGACCCGCCCGGAGCGCTCCGGACGGGTCGTGCTCGTTCCGTGGTCAGACGCAGTTGGTGACGCCCCACCGGGTCGTGTCGGCGGGCGGGAACTTGGACGGCGGGATCTCCCACCACCTCGTCGCTCCCGGCGCGACCACGTAGCAGTTGCCGACGTAGGTGTAGGTGCCGTCGAAGGCGACGGCGTGGCTGTTGGGGGTGATGACCGCGGAGGCGCCCCCGCAGTTCCGGTAGTACACGGTGATCGTGGTGCCGTTGCCGCCTGGCTGCGCGATCGTGGTCCAGCAGTTGACGGCCGCCACGGCCTTCTGCGTGCTCTCGCCGCTCCTGATCTCTTGGCCCGGCGATGGAGGAGCCGCCGCGGCGGAGGCGCCGCCCATGGGGGCGAGAAGACCGAGGCCGGCGAGGGAGAGCCCGGCCAGGACCCTTCTGATGCGCGATCGGTGTGCCATGAAGCGACCTCCTGGGTCGGCTGCGGGGGGTTGGGCACGCGGCGTCGATGAGTCGCCGCCGGCGTCCAGCGCTGCACTATAGTTGTGCGAGCAATACAAGGGACATAACCACGCCAACAGACAGCAGTCAACCATTGTGCAGTGGCGTTGATTGTGATTCACAATAGTCAACCAAGGATGATCGAATGGCCTCGCCGGCAGACGGCCGCAAGAGCTTCGCCGACAAGCTGAACCTTCTCTTCGAGACGGTCCGGCCGCCGGACGCGCACAGGGAGTACACCAACAGCGAGGTCGCCGCCGCGACGGACGTCTCGGCCAGTTACGTCGGCTACCTCCGCAAGGGCGTACGGGACAACCCGTCGGTGGAGACGATCCAGGCCCTGGCACGCTTCTTCGAGGTGCGCCCCAGCTACTTCGTCGACGAGGATGTCGACGAAGAGCACGCCGCCGCCGTCGAGGCGCGGCTGAAGCTGGTCCAAGCCCTGAACGATCCGGGGATCAAGCGCCTGGCCATGCGCGCCATGGAGGCCGAGCTGTCCCCCGCCGCCCTCGACGCGATCACCGCCATGATCGATCAGGTGCGCCGGCTGGAGGAGTCGATCGCGCCCAGGCCGCCCCGCAAGCGTGACCCGGACCAGTCTTGACCGGTCGAGATCTTCGGTCAAAACTGAGGTCGTGGCGTCGGGGGAGCTCATGTGCGCTGTTCGCGGGCGGCGGCAGGTAGGCGCGTTATGCCGTCAGTTCGAGGCGCTGCTCGACTCCCTGGGATTGCCGGGAACGTTCACGATCCCCGAGTTGTGCCGGCGGATCGAGGAACGCCGCGACCGCTCGATTCACCTCATCGCCCGAGAACTCCCGGTGCGCGCACCGCACGGGCTCTGGGTCGCCGGCGAACACGCCGACTACGTCTTCTTCGACAGCTCCATCGGGCCCGTCCGGCAGTACCAGATCATCGCCCATGAACTGGGCCACATGCTGTTCGACGACGACACGGCCGCCGCGGACGTCCGCGAACTCCTGGCGATGCTGAGTCCGGAGATGGACCACTCGACGGTGCGGAAGATCCAGCAGCGCAACAGCTACGCGGAGCCGGCCGAACTGCGGGCGGAGTTGTTCGGCACGGTGACGGTGCGGCGCGTGCAGACCTGGTCCTCGTTGTCCTGGAGCCGGACGGCCGCTCCCGAGCAGTTGGCCCGGCTGACCGAGACGCTGGAAGGCCGAGCGTCCCGGCCGTGACGCCGGTCCAGGTGGCCCAGCTGGCCGTGGCGCTCGCCTGCTGGGTCATGACCGCGATCAAGATCGCGCATCTGGTTCACCGGCCGCGCGACCGGCCCCTGATCTTCATGTGCCTCACCCAGACGGCGATCACGCTGGCGTTGACCGTCCAGCCGATCGCCCCGCAGCTCGACCAGGCGCTGGGAGTCCTCGGTGTGAGCCGGGCGCTGGGGAACTGCCTCGCGCTGGTCGCGGTCGCGGCGGGACACGCTCTGATCATCCTCCTCACCGCGCAGGACCCGGCCGCGCTCCGGCAGGTCCGCCACGACCTGGCCCTGGCGGCGGCCTCCGTGGCCGCCATCGTGGCCGTGTTCCCGCTGGCGCCCGCGCCGTACGACCTCGCCGATCATTACGTACGCAGCATCGCCTACTACACCGCCACGCCGACACCGGCCGAGGCCCCGCACACCGTGCTCTACCTGATCTGCCTCGGCTGGTGGGTGGTGCATCTCGCGATCGCCGCCACCCGCTACGCCCGCATCGCTTCCCGCCCGCTCCTGGCCGTCGGCACCCGGCTGATCGCCGCGGGCGTGCTGATCGGCCTGGCGTACGTCGTGGCCAAACTCGCGGCGATGATCGCCGCGAGCGTGGGAGCGTCCACCGTCGTGCTCGACCAGCTCGTTCTCGCGCTGTACGTCGTGGCGATCCTGACGGTGCTCATCGGCGGCACCGTTCCCGCCTGGGGCCCGAGGGCCGGCGTCGACCGCCTGCTCGACAGCCTCCTGGCCCGCCGCGACTGCCGGCGCCTCAGGCCGCTCTGGCAGATCATGCACGACGCGGTGCCGCAGATCGCGTTACGGCCCCGCCCGGTCGAACCCCGGCTACGGCGCATCCGGCTGACCGTGGAGATCCTGGATGGCTACGTCCTGCTCAGCCCGTGGATGTCCGCGGGCGCCGAGCAGGAGGTACGGCGGCACGCCTCGGGCAGGCCCGATCCGGAGGCCGCCGTCGCCGCCAGGATGCTCACGCTCGCCATCTCCCTCAAGCGCGCGGGCCGGCCGCCGGTGGACGACCCCGCCGCGATCCGGAGCTTCGTCGACGCGGCGCCCGGGGAGCACCAGGCGAACGCCGCGGCGCAGGTCCAGTGGCTGGCCCGGATCGCACGGGTAATGCGCCGGCAGGCGGGCATCCGCGTTCGACAGCCCCCGTGATGACCAGCTGATCACCACGTTTCGTGGGTCCATCCCTTACGCCAGCTGCCATAGGTCATGCCGCCCGCGTTGCAGCCCCCGCTGTAGCAGAGCTGGGTGCGCTTGGTGAGCCGGCTGACCTTTCCGGCGTCGATCCCGTAGTAGATCTCCTGGATCGTCTTGGAGCAGACCCGTTCGACACGGGCCTTCACGAAGCCTGTTTCGCGTCCCAGGGTGTACTTGTAGTTCCCGACGGACCAGGTTCTGATGAAGCTCCCGCCGTACGAGTGCCGCGGAATGTCCTTGCTCGGGATATGGGGAGGGCTGACCTTACAGAGGTTCGCCGTGTTCCGGTAGTACAGGTAGTAGGGCGGTGACGCGCTCGTGGCTCCCGCTGCGACGGCCGGGAGCGCGGTGAGGGCGGCCGCGACGACTAACGCGAGCTTGGCAACCGATCCAGTCTTCATGTGACCTCTTCACGTCGGAATGTTGGCCCGAAGCTATAGATCACGGCTTTTGATTTGCTTTTGCGCGACGTTGGCGGGATCGCGGCTGCCAGGAGGCGGTCGGGCGACGGCTGCGGCCGGTGTGGTTCTGGCAGCCGTCGCCGGACGGGCCCGCCCCGCAAGCCGGTTACATGGTGGCGGAGGTGTTGGTGAAGCCGGTTCTGGCCACGATGTCCGCGTAGCCGTTGACGTTGAAGTCCTCGGTGTAGAAGTAGGTGAAACCGCCCGGCCCGGCGCTGACCGCGGTGGCGAACTGGTTGCCGACGGTGTTCGGGTTCATCCGCTCGGCGGGAAAGCGTCCGGTCGCGGATCCGTCGGCGTTGAAGCCCTTGGCGTACACCTCGTGCGTGCGGTCCTGGTTCCAGATGTCGGTCTCGGTCCAGCCGACGACGAAGCTTCCGGACGGCTCCGCGGCGATCGACGGCGTCCCCTGCACGGCGCAGACGTTCAGGTGGCAGAGGGGCGGGTACTCCAGGTTGCCGTCGGCCTGGTCGCCCAGGGTGTAGCGGCCGTTCTTCACCGGCTTCTCGGCGAACCGGCCGGCGAGCGACGGGGTGAATCCGCGGGCCCGCACCCGCCAGATGCCGCCGAGGTTGTCGCTCCAGGCCACCACGCTGTTTCCTGACGAGGTGGTCGCGACCGCGGGTGCGAGGTGCTGGCCCGCGTTGTTGGCGTTGATCTGGGTACGGCCGGCCACCACGGCCCCGGTCGTGCCGAGCCGCTTGCCGTACACGTGAGGGGCCTGTTGCCAGACGACGGTGGCGACGCCGGAGGCGTCCACCGCGACGTCGGGCCGGTTGCCGGCGCCGACCTCGTCCGGGCCCCAGAGCCGGGTGACGGTCGAGGAGTATCCGGCGGCGCGGACGGACGAGGTGTGACCGTCCTCCCAGGCCACGGTGAACGCTCCGGCGCCGGTGACCGCGATCCTGGGCCGCGTCTGGTCACCGCGCCATTCCGGCTGGTTGACCCAGATCGTGGCGCCGAGCTGGCCGGTGACGGAGAGCTTGCGCACGGCGATGTTGTGCTCGCCGCGGCAGTCGCCGTCCTCGGCCCAGGCGACGTAGGCGTTGCCGCCGTCGTCGACTCCGGCCGCGGGCTGGACGTGGTTCCAGCCGGTGGCGCAGCCCGCTCCGCCCATGTCCACGCGGATCGGGCCGGTGACGGGCTGGCCGTACCGGAAGATTCTGGCGAAAATCCGTGCGCCGCTCTCCCAGGTGAGGGCGGTGTAGCCGTTGCGTTCGGCCGAGGCTCTGGGGTTGCGCTCGTCGGCCGCGTCGTTGGCGGCCATCCGCAGGGCGGCGTTCGGGTAGGCGGCGGGCACGACCTTGATGGCCTGCGCGTACAGCAGATCCATGGTGGCGGTGTAGGCGGTGTAGATCGCGGCATCGTCGATCTTGACGAAAGAGTCGTCGGCCGTGGTCAGCGAGCCCATGTTGATGTTGTGCGAGCCGGTGTAGACGTACTGCCCGCCCAGCGCGTCCTCGGTCAGCATGATCTTGGAGTGGAGTGTGCCCACGTCGCAGGTGGTGACGGGCTCGTGGCAGCCGCCGGGGCGGAAGGTGTGGACGACGAGGCCGTCCTTGGCGAGTTCCTTGGCCACGTCCGTGGTCTGGTTGCCCTCCGGTACGAAGATCTGGATCGAACAGCCCCGCTTCTTGCGGTTCACCAGCGCGGTGCGGACCGCGACGCGGTCGAGCGCGAACTGGGAGTGCGCCAGCCGGATCGAACCCGGGCACTCGACCGCGTCGATCGCCTCCGCCATCGGGTCGTCGGCGCGTGGTGTCATCCAGACGGTCACCTTGCCGCTGTCGGAGGTGAAGGAGCCCGACCAGGTGTGGATCTGCTGCGACCACAGCTTGTCGAAGACGCCGCGATATCCGGCGGCCAGCCCGGCGTCGCCCGAGCTGACCAGCATGTTCTGGTGGGCGCCGAACTTGGCGTCGAGGTTCTGCGAGCTCTGCGCCACCACGTCGGTACGGCCGTCCAGCAACCGGCTGAAGACGGCGAACTTGTGGTGCATGACATCCTTGGCGGTGCTGTTGCAGGCGTCCGCGCACAGCACCACGCGGCCCGGACCGAGATCGTTGGCCAGCTGGTCGAGAAGGGGGTTGTGCCCGGTCTTCTCCGCCACGACCCGGACGTCCACGCCGCGCCCCGCGGCCTGGACGAGCTTGTTCTTGATGACCGCCCGTTCGAGCACGAACGTGGCCAGCCGGAGGGTGGAGCCCGGCGCCGCCTGGTCGATCAGCCCGGTGAGCTGGGTCTCCAGCGAGTCGTCGGTGGGGCCGGTGACGCCCGGGGCGGCGAAGTACGCCTCGAGCTGCGGGGTGGCTGCCGCCTGAGCCGGTACGGCCAGGCCGAGCAGCATGACTAAGCTGGCAAGAATCTTGAGCATGTGACCTCTCTCGCGGGAAGAAGCACCGGCCGTGTCAGTTCGTCCCCCGAGCCGGACGGGTGCGGAGGATAGTGGGGGGTGACCGGTTCGAAGGTGGCGGACACAAGATCGTCTCTTAGCGCTGATCCCCGAAATCGCATTTATAGTGGACTCCACAATTAATAACCGTCAAGAGGGGATCAACGCAGTGACCCTCGCTGTCAGCGGTGGCGACCTCCAGCGACTGCGGCGGCTCAACGCCCTCGCCGTCGTCTCCGCCCTGCGCGGGGCCGGGCCGCTCCCGCTCACCCGGCTCGCCGAGCACACCGAGCTGGCCAGAGCGACGATCAAGGAAGTGGTCCGCGACCTCATCTCCATGGGCTGGGTCGCCGAGATGGATCCGAGCACCGGCGGCGGCAAGGGCCGCCCCGCCCGCCGCTATCGCTTCCGCGCCGAGAACGGCCGGGTGCTCGGCCTCGACATAGGGGCGCACAAGGTCCTGGCCGCCATCAGCGACCTCGACGGCGAGGTCCGGCACGTCTCCCGCGAGCCGATCACCCCCGGGCACACCAGGCGGGAGCGCCTGGCCGCCGTCGACCGGGCCGTCGACGCGTGCCTGGCCGCCACCGGCACCTCACCGGCCGACGTGTGGATCACCACCGCCGGGAGCACCGGCTACGTCGACAACGAGGGCAACGTCGTCATCTCGCGCGCCATCCACGACTGGTCCGGCGTGCCCCTGGCCGACCACCTGTCCGGCCGTCTGGCCGGTGAGGTCCTGGTGGACAACGACAGCCGTCTCGCCGCGCTCGCCGAATGCCGGCGCGGGTCCGCCCGCGACGCGCGCAACATCGTCTACCTGCACATCGGCCGCCGGGCCGGCGCGGCCATCATCCTGGACGGCGTCCCGCTGCGCGGCTCCACCGGAGCGGCCGGCGAGATCGGCCTTCACCCGCTGTTCCACCTGGCCGACTCCAGCGACGTGCTGACCGCGGGAAACTCGGGGCAGGCGGTCTTCGACGCGGCCCGGCGCGGTGAGGCCGACGCCCTCAACGCGGTCCTGCGCTACGTCAAGGTGCTCGCCCTGGCCACCGCCGCCATGGCGCTGACCGTCGACCCCCAGGTGATCGTCATCGGCGGCGGGTTCTCACGCTCGGCCGACGTCCTGATGCCGCCGCTGCGCGCAGAACTGGAGACGATGTGCCTGCGCACCCCCGAGCTGCGCGCCTCGACGCTCGGGGACGAATGCGTGGCCATCGGGGCCGTCTGCCTCGGGGTCGAGCACCTCAACCAGCGGTTCTTCAACCCGGAGGACGGACCGGTGGCCCCGCTTCGTTAATTACGATCTCCACCATATATAGCGATCCGTGCGCGAAATCGCTTCAAGTCTTGTCTTTTCAATCACCATTAGGCATCTTGATCGCAACGGCATCACGCCTTGACGATGCAACGTGATGGAGAGGCCGACAGAGCATGGACGATCTCCGCATTGCCGCCATCGGGCTGGGACAGAGGCGCAGCCTCGCCGTCGCCGCCCACCGAGAGTCAGGCCGCGGATCGCGTGTCACCGCCGTCTGCGACCTGGATGAGACCACCCTCCGCGCGGAGGCCGGCTTCTTCGGCGCGAACGCCGCCGAGACCGACTACCGCCGCCTGCTGGACCGCGACGACGTCGACGCGGTGCTGGTGGCGACCCCCGACCACACGCACGCCCGGGTGGCGATCGACGCGCTGCGCGCCGGCAAGGCCGTCTACCTGGAGAAACCGATGGCGACGACGGTGGCGGACGCCGACGCCGTCCTGCGTGCCGCCAGGGAGTCGGGCTCCCGGCTGTACGTCGGGCACAACATGCGGCACATGGAGGTGGTACGCCTCATGCGCCGGCTCGTGCTCGAAGGCCGGATCGGCACCCCGAAGGCGGTGTGGATCCGCCACTTCGTGGGCCACGGCGGCGACTACTTCTTCAAGGACTGGCACGCCGAGCGGTCCAAGGTGAACAGCCTGCTGCTGCAGAAGGCCTGCCACGACCTCGACGCCATGCACTGGATCGTCGGCGGCCACACCGAGGAGGTGCAGGCACTGGGCGGGCTGACCGTCTACGGCGACCTGCCGCGGCGCGCGGCCGGGGTGCCCAAGGCGGAGAACTGGCTGAGCCTGGAGCACTGGCCGCCGTCGAGTCAGCGTGACCTCAACCCGGTGATCGATGTCGAGGACCTGGCGCTGCTGAACCTGCGCCTGGGCAACGGGGTGCTGGCCGCGTACCAGCAATGTCACTACACCCCCGACTACTGGCGCTCCTTCACGGTGATCGGCGACGCCGGGCGGCTGGAGAACTTCGGCGACGAGCCGGGCGGCACGATCCGGGTGTGGAACTCGAGCCGTCGCGGCTACGATCCGGCCGGGGACGCGGAGTTCCGCATCCCGGGGCCGGTCGGCGGGCACGGCGGGGCGGACGCGAAGGTGATCGAGGAGTTCGTCCGGTTCGTGCGTGAGGGCGGTCGTACCGACACCTCGCCGGTGGACGCGCGGACGGCCGTGGCCGCCGGTGACCTGGCCACCCGCTCGTTACGGAACGGCGGCGCCGTACTGCGGGTTCCCGAGCTGGAGAAGTCGCTGCGGGCCTACTTCGACAACGGACAGGTGGAGGCGGCATGAGCGGACGTCAGGACCGGTTCGACCTGAGCGGACGGGTGGCGCTGGTGACCGGCGCGGCAGGAGGCGTCGGCCGGGTGACGGCACGGCGGCTGGCGGCATCGGGCGCGGCGGTGGCCGTCACCGACATCGACGAGACCGGAGCCGTTGACCTCGCCCGGGAGATCACCGCCGGCGGTGGCAGGGCGCTCGGTCTCCGGCTGGACGTCACGTCCGCCGAGAGCGTGTCCGCGGGATTCGCCGCGGCCGCGCGGGAACTGGGCGGCCCGGTGGACGTGCTGGTCAACAACGCCATCGTGGCCTGCCCGGTGCCGCCCCGCTTCCACGAGGGGCCAGAGCGGCTCTGGGACACCGACTTCGACGTGATCGTCAAGGGCGCGGTGCGCTGCGTACAGACGTCGCTGCCCGAGATGATGGCTCGCGGCGACGGCGTGATCGTGAACGTCGTCTCGGTGAACGCCTTCGCCTTCTTCGGCCACCCCTCCTACAGCGCGGCCAAGGCGGCGATCGTCTCGCTGACGCGCTCACTGGCCGTCGAGTACGGCGGGCACGGCATCCGGGTGAACGCGATCAGCCCCGGCACCATCCGCACCCCGGCGTGGGACGAGCAGATCGCCAAGAACCCCGCCACCTTCGACGCGCTCAAACAGTGGTACCCGCTGGGCCGGGTCGGGGAGCCGGAGGACGTGGCGGCGTCGATCTGCTTCCTGGCCTCCGACAGCGCCGCCTGGATCACCGGGTCGGTCCTGACGGTCGACGGCGGGCTCACCGCGGGCAACGCCCTCATGGCCCGCTCCGTCGAAGGCAACTGACCCCTCGACCCCACAGGAAAGGACGCAACGCATGCGTGTCATGCATCTGGTGCAGTGCGGCCCCACGACCGGTGGAACCGTCAGCCACGTCGCCACCCAGGTGACCCACCAGATCGCCCGCGGGCTGAAGGTCGCCGTGGTGGCCGGGAGCGACGGCGTGCTGACCGGGCACTGCCGCGAGGCGGGCGCCGACGTCTTCGTCGACCCGACCCTGCTCCCGGTGCCGGCGCCCGGACAGCCCGGCGACCCCGCCGCCCTCCTCGCCGCCGGCGCCGGCTGGCGGCCGGACCTGATCCATGCCCACCTGATGCACGCCGGCTTCCGCGGTGAGGAGCTCTCCACGGCGATCGGGACGCCGTTGCTGTACACGCAGCACATGTACAAGCCGGTGGACCCGTTCCTGGAGGCCGCCCTGGCCACGGGAGCGGGCTTCCCGGTCATCGCCGTCGCCGAGTTCGCCCAGCGGGCCATCGGCAAGTTCCTCGGCGACGCGGGCCGCGTCCACTACGTGCCGAACGGTGTCGACGTCCCCGCCCCGTCGGGCTTCCGGCTGGAGCGGGGCGCGGGGCCACGGGTGCTGTACTGCGGACGCCTGTCGCCGGAGAAGGGCGCGGATGTCGCCGTCCTCGCGTTCGAGCTCATGCTCGGGCAACTGCCCGGCGCGAAGCTGCACCTCGTGGGGACGGGCCCCGACGAGACTCTGCTCCACCGGCTGGTCTCGGCTCTCGGGATCGCCGAGCACGTACGCTTCCACGGCAGCGTGTCGGGCGCCCTGACCGCCGAGATCGGCGCGGACGTGCTGCTGGCCTCGTCCCGCGGCGACGCGGCCAGCCTCGTCGTCCTGGAGGCGATGGCCTCGGGCGTCCCGATCGTGTCGACGGCGGTGGGCGGCATCCCCGAGCTGGTCCGGCACGAGGTCGACGGCCTGCTGGTCGCTCCCGACAACCCGCACGCCCTGGCACGCGCCGCCCTGAACGTCCTGGCACGCGAAGACCGCGGCGCCGCCATGGCCGCCCGCGCCCGCGACCGGCACCGGGAGCTGTACACGGCCGCCCTCATGGTGGAACGCACCTGCGCCGTCTACGAAACCGTCACGCGGTGAGCGGTGGCAGAGGGCGGTTGATCTGGCAGTCCGCTGCGCTGGTCCTCCTGCTGGCCTCGACCTGGCTGGTCGTGGAGGCCTCCCTGCGCGACGCGAGCACCGGGATCGTGTCGGCGGGCCGTACGGCGTTCACCGTCCTGGGCCTGGTGGCGCTCACCTGGTGGTCGCCCGCCTCCGCGTCGCCCGCCTCCCCGGCCACGGGTTATCGATGGTGGCAGATCGGGCTGCTGGCGCTGACCGGTGTGACCGCGTACACGGTGCTCTCGACCGTCGCGATCAGCCTCGCCGGACCGGCGTTGCCCGCGCTGACCCTCTCCCTGACCCCGGCCGTGGTGCTGATCGCCGAGAGCGTCATGCTGCGCACCCGGCCCTCACCACGCACCATCGCCGGAACCGTGATCGCCGTCGCCGGCGCCGTGCTCTACACGGTCCCCCGGCTTGCGGGATCGCTCGGCGACGACGTGGCGCTCGGGGCGCTGGTCGCGCTCGCGGCGATGTTCTCCATGGCCTTCTACGGTCTCTACTTCAGCAGAACGAACCGCGGCTACCAGGGGGCGATGGCGCCACGCATCCTGCCGATCTTCGCGGTCGGGACGATACCGCTCGCCGCTTGGGCGGCGACGGACGTCGCGGCCGGCGAGCGGGTCAGCTGGCCGGTGCTGGGCATGCTCGTGCTCCTGGGCATCGTCATCTACGTGCCCGTCTACCTCCTTCAACATCGCATCCTGCTGACCGGCGGGCCGTCCTACTCCGCTCTGCTCGGCCTCGCCGTACCGCCGCTGGTAGGGGTCAGCTCGGCGCTGCTGCACCTGGCCGGGGCGCCGACGTCGATGCAGATCGCCAGCATGGGGCTCACGCTCGCCGGGATGGCACTCGTCATCCGGAGCAAGCTGGCTCGGGAGAAGAAGGATGAGCCCGCGCACGCCGCGTCTTCGTAGAGTGATGCGAGACTCACGCCTTGCCGCCCTGCCGCCGGGAGGACCAAGCGGCCGTCCCCCGGTGGATGAAGATCACGAAAATCGACGGGAGAGCCGCCCCTCTCGTACGCTCCCGGCTGGGCGTGCACGATGCCCGGGGACGGCTCCTCAGCCGGCATGGTCGAGCCGGAGGTCGAATCCGTCGGCCGCGAGCTCGGTCAGGAACGCGATCGGGTCCACCATCTGCTCGATGTGCCGGACGCCGGGTGGTTGCGCGGGCAGGTCGCGGATGAGCAGTGCGGCGGCGCGCCCGGTGACGCGGCTCTGCCGTCGCCCGCTGAAGGACGCCCCGCCCTTGCCCGAGGTGACGGTCACGGCGAACCCGTCGCCGCCATAGTGGAACCTCGCCAGCGCGCCGAGCAGCAAGGAGCGGACCCCCTTCCGGCGCAGCAGGCGCGCGGCGGCGGGCCGGCCGGCCACGGCCAGCAGCCTGGTGAGCAGCCGGGAGTCCAGGCACAACCCGGTCCGTACGGCGGGCACGCCGAGCGTCCCGGGCAGCGTGTACTGATCCGAGAACGGAAAGCGGTGGACGACGCGGGAGCCGTACGGCAGGGGAAAGTCCATCGTCCAGGAGCCGTCCAGGGCGCCCAGCCCGTCCAGGGTCCAGGCGATCGCGGCCGGGCCGTGGTGTTCACCGGAGCCGAGCAGGACGCCGACGCGCAGTTCCGTGGCCGGTGAGCGCTCGGCGCAGACGCGGGCCAGCAGGTTGGTGACCCCGGGGACCAGGCCGACGCTGAGCGCGGCGGTCGCGCCGGACGCACGGGCCACGTCGTCGAGGCGGCCGATCTCGGCCAGCAGGTCGTGGGAGGCCGACACGTCCACGTAGTCGATGCTCCTCTTCAGGCAGGCGTGGGCGACGCGGGCGTTGTCGATCTCGGCGCACATCAGGACGGTCGTGACCCCGTCCAGCGCCCTGGCCAGGTCGGCGGGGTCGGCGGCGTCCACGCGCATCGCGGCGATGCCGGGAACGGGCGCCGCCCGGCCGGGGTTGCGCCCGGCCACGATCACCCGGGTACCGGGAACTCCGGTGAGCGCGGCGGCGGCTTCCCGGCCGACCGCGCCGTAGCCGCCGAGAATGAGGACGGTGTTCATCTCTGACTTCCTCCTTGCCGGCGAACTGTTTGGCTGAGCACGCCGGGCGGGTGCGGGCTAGGGGGTGACGACCGCGCGTCCGCCCGCCATCACGAGCAGCGGGTACTCGAGGTTCTTCACGCCGCCGTGCCCCTTGCGGATGTCCCCGGCGGCGGCGATGAGGTCGGCGGGCGCGCCGGGCCGCAGGGTGCCGAGCGGCGCCAGCCCCAGGTGCTCGCCGGCGAGCGAGGTGGCCGCGGCGAGCGCCTGCTCCAGGGAGAGCCCGGCGTACATCATCAGGCTGAGCTCCTGGGAGTCGAACCCGTGCGGGATCTCGGGATGGGCCATGTCGGTGCCGTAGAGCAGCCGGCCGCCGTGGGTGACGAACTCCTTGGCGTTCCTCATGGCGCCCTTGGTCCTGGCTTGGGTGTCGAGGGTGCCGATCATGCGTACACCCTGCCGGACGGCCTTTTTGAGCAGGTCGGCCGGCAGCGGGTCGGCGGGGCTGTGCGCCCATTCGTCCACGCCGGCCGCCAGCGCGAGGCGGGCCCCACGTTCCTCCCCGATGTGCGCGCTCACCCCGCGTCCGCGCCGGTGCGCCTCGCGCACCACGGCGAGCACCGTCTCGAGCGACGGCATCGGCCACGGCGGAGGCGTCGTGGCATGCTCCCCGCCCCACGGCGCCCCGGACTCCCCTCCGGGCTCCAGCGCGATCTTGATGACGGCCGCTCCCTGGTCGACGAGCTTGGAGACGGTACGGCGAGCCGAGTCCGCCCCGGTGACCACGGCGGCCAGCCCCGTCCCCCAGGTGGGGATCGGATAGCCGCGCGGCGCGGTGACCAGCGGCCCGGAGCCCAGGTAGCGCAGCCGCCCGGGTCCTTGCGGGCCGCCCCGCACGTGGCCGCCGAGGTCGCGGACCGTGGTCACCCCGTGGCGCAGGATCCGGTCGAAGGGCACGTGGTTGTGGGTGGCGTGCACGTGAAGGTCGATCATGCCCGGCGCGATGGTCGCCGCCCCCAGGGCGAACCTGCGGGCCGAGGGCGCGCCCACCGCCCGCGCCGGGCCGGACCGCACCACCTTGCCGTCCCTGACGAGCACCGCGGCGTCTTCGACGAAGCGCCGGCCGTCGAACATGAGGTCGGCGGTGACGAGTACTTCCTTGCCGGGGGCGAAGGCCGCGCCCGGCACGGCGACCAGGGCGCCCAGCTTGATGCTTTCGCGTCTGTTCATCTCACCTCATTTTGTAGTGTGACTACAAGAATGTTTTTGTAGTGCTGCTACAGTCAAGTGGATGGGAGAAAGATCACAGCAGACGGACGGCCGCACCGCACGGGCGCAGGCCACCAGGGCACGCGTCGTCGCGGCGGCGGCCGACCTGTTCACCGGCGCCGGCTACACCTTGACCAGCATCGGCGCCATCGCCGCCGCGGCCGGAGTGAGCGAGCAGACCATCTACTACTCCTTCGGCACCAAGAAGGCGGTCCTCGCCGCCGCGCTCGACCGGGCCGTCGCCGGTGACGACCAGCCGATCCCCACGCTGGAGCGCCCCTGGGCACGGGAGGCGGTCGCCGACCCCGACCCGCGCGGGCAGCTCCGCCGCCAGGCCGCCGGGGCGGGCGACATCTACCTGCGCGCCGCGCCGCTGCTCGACGCCGTACGCAGCGCGGCGCCCACCGATCCCGACCTGAGCGAGCTCTGGGCGACCAACCTGCGGCAACGCCTGACCGTGCAGCGGGTCTTCGCCCGAGCTCTGGCGGGCAAGACTCCGCTGCGCGACGACATGGAACCGGAGACCGCCGCCGACATCGCGCTGACGATCTTGTCTCCCGAGACCTACACGCTGCTGGTCGCGGAGCGCCGGTGGAGCCACGCCGCCTGGCAGGCCTGGGCGGAGAACGCCCTCACCCGAATGCTCACACTCCTGTGACTCCGCGCACTGCTACGCTCGTACTAGTACGATCGTAGTGAATGCGAGGGAGGACTCATGCGGATCGCGGTGGTCGGTGCGGGGCTGGGGGGAGTCGCGGCGGCGGTCGGGCTGCACCGCCAGGGTCACGAGGTGAGCCTGTACGAGCGGGGCGCCGAACTCAGGGAGGCGGGCACCGGGGTGGTGATCATGCCGAACGGCACCCGGGCCTTGCAGCGGCTCGGGCTGGACGGCTACGTCCGTACGCTGTCCCTGCCCCCCACCGACGCGGGCCTGCGCGACTGGCGCGGTCGGCCGCTGCTGGTCACCGACTCGGCCCAGGCGCAGCAGGAGATCGGCGCCGCCGCCGTCGTCGACCGGGCGGAGCTGCACCGGTCGTTGCGCGCCCCGCTGCCCGACGGCCTCGTACGCACCGGCATGCCCGTCGAACGCCTGGACCCCGGCCCCGGCGGAGTCACGGTGATCAGCGAGGGGCGTCCCGTCGAGACGGTCGACGCCGCGATCGCGGCCGACGGTGTACGCAGCAAGCTGCGCGCGCACCTGTTCCCCGGCCACCCCGGGCCGAGACGGACCGGCCGGATGGACCTTCGCGGCACGCTCCCCCGAAGCCCGGAGGCGGCGGAGAACGGCCTGCTGGCCGCCATCATGGTCGATCGGCGCACCGGGGCCGGCTTCGGCCTCTTCCCCCTCGGTGACGACACGTTGTACTGGTACACCGACACCCCGCAGGACGGCCCTCCCCCCAGCCCGGAGGAAGGGCGGCGGGAGGTGCTGGCCATGATGGCCGGATGGCACCCCGGAGTGCTCAAGGTGATCGCGGACACTCCGGCCGAGGCCATCCACGTCGATCCGATCGTCAAACTCGCCGAGCCGCTGACCTCGTACGTGTCCGGCCGGATCGCGCTTCTCGGCGACGCCGCGCATGCCATGTCACCCGACCTCGGGCAGGGGGCCAGCCAGGCCTTCGAGGACGCGGCGGCGGTGACCCGGCACCTGACCGGCGCCGAACCGGGAGAGGTCGTCCAGCGACTGCGCCGCTACGACGCCGAGCGCCGTCCCCGCGCCAACCGCATCCTGCTGGCGGCCGCCCGGCAGTCGCGGCTGACCTCCCTGACGGGCGCGCCGGCGTGGGTACGCGACGCCATGCTGCGCCTGGTCCCGAAGCGGCTGGCCACCCGGCAGCTCGCCGCCCTCTGGCACGCTTAGAGGCGGCCCGCTTCAGTCGGGACCCGCGACCACCAGAACGACCATCATCCCGGCGATGGCCAGAAAGACGAGCACGGCGAGGGTGGTGAGGACGGCGACGACCACGCGCCGCCATCCCCTACGGGGATCCATGCCGGATACCCGCCTCCGCGGCGATCAGCGTCTCGATCCCGTCGAGGATCAGCCCCAGGCCGAAGCCGAACTCGTCCTCGGCCCCTTCTTCGGCGGGCGCCCGGAACACGCTGGAGGCGAACAGCTTGGCCGCTTCGGGGAAGCGGGCCGGCTCCACCAGCGGCGAGAGGGCCGTCCCGTAGTCCCGCTCGCTCTGCGCCTGGTCGAGTCCGCTGCCGAGGCGGCCCTGCGCGAGTTGCTGCTCCAGGGCGCTGACGGTGCGGACGTATCCGCCCAGGAGGTTCAGGATGCCGAGTTTCGCCGGCCAGCCGAGGCCGGTCTCACGGAGGGCGCGCAGCAACGCGTCCATCCAGCCGATCGCGTTCGGACCGACGGGCGGGCCCGCGATGGGCAACTGCGCCAGCCAGGGGTGACGCCCGTAGACCCGGCGGCTGGTCAGCGTCCACCGCCGTAGAGCCTCCCGCCAGCCGACGGCCTCGTCGACCTCGGGCGCCGGGCCGATGGCCAGGTCGCCCATCAGCTCGCACAGTTCGTCCTTGGAGCCCACGTGGCGGTACAACGACATCTTCGTGAACCCCAGCGCCTCGGCGACCTTGGGCAAGGTGGCGCCGCCCAGGCCGTCGCGATCGGCGAGCTCTATCGCCTTGCGCACCACCTGCTCCACGTCGAGCTCGGCCGGACGCCCGCGCTGGCGTCCCGGAGAAAGGCGCCACAGCCGTTTGATGTGCGCGGAAGCCTGCGCCGACTCGTCCTGCATACCTATAGTCTCCCATAGATAGTATATGGAGGACACTAATCGAACGGAAAGGAAGACGCTGTGTGGGTACGGGTGGCCACGGACGACGTTCCCGCGCGCGAGAGGACGGACTGGTACCAGGACGTGGTGGCACAGACCATCGCGCCCCACCGGCTGAAGATCACCGACCCCGCGGGCTTCCAGGCATCGGCACGCGTGCTGCGCCTGGGCCGGATCGAACTGTCCCAGCACGTGCAGTCCGACCATCTCGCATGGCGTACGCCGCACCTGATCCGCCGTGGCGACCCGGAAGACTACCTGCTCGGGCTGATCACCCACGGGCGGAAGGCGATCTCCCAACGGCGCACCGTCAGCGTCATGGACCCCGGGGACGTGGTCCTGTTCGACACCTCGCACCCCTACTCGGCCGGATCGCCCGGCCCCCGCGACACAGCGGTCACCCTCCTCCGCATCCCCCGTGGCACGATCCCCCTCCCCCAGAACCGGCTCGACGCGGCTCTCGGCCACCGGTTCGGCACCCGCCAAGGACTGGGCGCCGTCTTTCGCCGGTTCCTGACCTCCATCGACGCCCACGCCGCCGAATGCACGCCCTTGGGCTTGCGGGTACTGGAACGCACCGTGCTCGACCTCGCCGCCGGCCTGCTCGCCCAGGAACTCGCCAGATGGCGGCACCTTCCGGAGGAAACCCGCCGGCAGGTCCTGCTGCACCGCATCGACGCCTTCATCGACCACCACCTGGCCGACTCCCGGCTCACACCCCAGGCCGTCGCCGCCCGCCACAACATCTCGCTCCGCACCCTCTACGCCCTCTTCGAAGGCCGCGGCGACACGGTGTCCGCGCTGATCCGGCGACGCCGCCTCGAACGATGCCGCGAAGAACTGGCCGACCCGTCCAGGCACCGGCATCCCATCCAGGCGATCGGCGCCCAGTGGGGCTTCCCGAACACCTCCTCCTTCTCCCGCGCCTTCCGCCGGGCCTACGGCATCACCCCCAGCGCCTACCGCCAGTCCCACCTGACCCCGGCTGTTCCACCGGCAGGACGACGCCAGACTCCATCAGAGCGGTGAACCGCCGGGAGGCCCGGCCGGCGTGGACGTGCCGGCGAGGGGCGCCGACGCGGGTCAGCGGTCCGGGGGGCGGGCCACGCGTCTGGCCCAGCGGGCGATGCCCCACAACCGGTCGCCGCCCGATCGATCCGGGTCCGCCTCCGCCTCTGTCGCCGTCGCCGCGGGGGCGGCCTGGCCGAGGAAGTACTCCGTGAGCCCGATGGCCATGGCAAGGTGCCTCATGCCTTCAACGTAGGTGGCATCTGGCTCAGAGATATAGTCCAGATTTATGCGAGATCAATGGTCCAGTTCGGGGTTGGATCTTCATCTTCAGGCAGGCACGGGTGAAGGGCTGAGAGCCGGGCTCGAGCTCGCTCTGCGTGAGGCCGTACGGAGCGGACGGCTCGCGCCGGGAACGCGGCTGCCTTCGTCGCGGACGCTCGCGAACGATCTCGGGGTCTCGCGTGGCACCGTCACCCAGGCCCTGGACCAGCTGGTCGCCGAGGGGTATCTGGAGTCGAAGCCGCGCTCGGGCCTGCGCGTGGCGCCGCAGCCCGCTCCGCCCATCGAGTCCCCACGCCCGTCGCGCGCGACGCTGCCGGCCGTACCGGGGATCGATCTCAGGTCGGGCTTCCCCGACCTGGCGGCGTTCCCGCGACGTCAGTGGCTCGCCGCCACGCGCCACGTCCTGCGGACCGCGCCCAACACAGCGTTCGGCTACCGGGATCGGACCGGCGCCGTCGAGCTGCGGCAGGCGCTGGCCGAGTACCTCGGCCGGGCCCGCGGAGTCGCCACCACCCCCGCCCACATCGTGGTGTGCGCCGGATACGCCCAGGCGCTCCGGCTGGTGTGCCAGGTCCTGAGCCACCACGCCGGTCCCGGGAGCGCGATCGCCTACGAGGATCCGACCGAGCCCGACTACCCCGCCCTCACCGAGCAGCTGGGACACCGCGCGCGTCACATCCCCGTCGACCAGGACGGGCTGCTCGTCGACCGGCTCACCGACGAATCGGCCGCCGTCGTCACCCCCGCCCACCAGTATCCGCTGGGGGTCACGCTGAGCCCGGCCCGGCGGGTCGAGCTCGTCTCCTGGGCCAGGCGGTCCGGCGGACTCATCGTGGAGGACGACTACGACGGCGAGTTCCGTTACGACCGCCGCCCCGTCGGCGCGCTCCAGGGAATGGCCCCCGACCGGGTCATCTACGTGGGAACCACCAGCAAGACCATCGCCCCCGGCCTGCGCCTCGCCTGGCTCGTCCTGCCCGGCAGCCTTGTCGACCCGCTACACGAGGCGACGCGCTGGGACGAGTCGTACGTCAACGTGATCGACCAGCTCGTCCTCGCCCGGCTCATCCAGACCGGCGAACTCGACCGGCACATCCGCCACTGCCGAACCCGCTACCGCCGCCGCCGCGATCTCCTCGGCCAGGCGATCGCCGGGCAGCTGCCGTACGCGCGGCTGTCGGGCGTCGCCGCCGGGCTGCACGCCGTGCTCCAGTTCCCCGCGCATACCGGCTCCGAGGCTTCCCTGCTCGGCCACCTCGAACGAGGCGGCATCCACGTCGAGGGCCTGTCGCCCTTCTACCACCGGCGGGAGAACACGCCGCCGGCCATCGTGATCGGCTACGCCACCCCCGCCGAGCACACCTACCGCCACGCCCTCGGCGCCCTCGTCGACGCCCTCCGCGCCGCTCCCACATGAGAGCCCTTCATCGGTCCGGTACGGCTCCCGCCTTCCTCGGCGGGAGCCGTACCGGATGACAGGTCAGGACGGGGACGGGAGGGTGATGTCGAGCGTGCGTTCGCGGCCCCGGGTGACGCGGACCGGGTCCGCCCCCTCGAAGGCCGCCGCGTCCTCGTGCCAGCGGAAGCCGCGGCCGGACGCCCAGAGTTTGATCTTCACGTGCTGGCCGGCGAGCCCGCGGAGGGTGTAGGCGCCGCCGTTGCCGTACTCGGCCGGTCCCGCGACATCGCCGGTGCGGGTGTTGTAGCTCCACAGGTCGACGAATCCGGAGTAGACGGTGCCGTCCTTGTTCAGGGTGCGGCCGGTCAGCGTTCCCCCGCTTCTCAGTGCGGCGTCCGCGGTCACGCTCTGGCCGGAGGTGACCTTGACCGGTACGGCCGAGCGTCTGTCGGCGGCGCGCCCCGACCATTCCCAGGCGTAGTACTTGGAGAAGAGCTTGGCCGTGTACTGGATCGGCCAGGCGTAGGGGCCGAGGCCACGGAGTTCGAATGTTCCCTCGGCCGTGGTGCACGTTGCTCCGCCGACGCTGCTCTGCCCGGTGCGCAGGGGGAGGATGGTCACGCAGGCGTTGCCGTGCCGGATGGGCTCGCCCGTGTCCGCGTCGGTGATGGCGCCGGTGACGGTACCGGCCTGGTCCAGCCGAATCTGGCTCGCCCGCGTGGCCGATCCGACCACCGCCTTGAGCCGCTGGGCGCGGTACTGGCTGCCGGTGCCGCCGGAGGATCCGACCCACTGGATGCCGTGGTCCAGGCCCGGCACGGCGAGCAGGGAGTAGGTGCCGCTGTCGAGTTCGCCCACGACCACCGTGCCGTCGGCGGCGCTTCGGTACTTGCAGTCCTGGTAGCCGACCTGACCGAAGTAGCGAGGCAGGGCGATGACGCACACGCCCTGAACCGGGCTTCCCGTCACCCGGTCGCGCACCACCGTGGCGATCGCCGCCGACGGCGCCAGGCGGATCTCGACGTCGGTGGTCTGGCCGAGGACGGTGGCGACGCGCCGGGTCACCGCACGGTGCAGCCCGTCGGGGGCGTTCACCTCGACGTTGTGCTCGCCACCGGGAAGGTCGGTGAACGTGAACAGCCCGCCCGCCTGGTCGCACACGCGGTCGATCCCGACGGAGACGCAGGCCGAGCTCACGGGGTTTCCCGACCGGTCGTCGACGAGCTTGACGTTCAGCACCGCGCCGGGCAGCAAGGTCTCGTCCACCACGGTGGTGGCCCCGGCGGTGACGGTGAAGACGGCGCCGTCCTCATAGGCGATCTTCTGGGGTACCCATTGATAGCGACCCTGGTAGCGGATCTGGAGCTTGTAGATACCCGGGCGGAGGTTCGGACGGGAATAGCTGCCGTCGAACTGGGTGAAGACCTCGCCCTGACCGATGCCTGTGGCGGCGTCCGTCAGAGCCACCGCCGCGAACCGGGCGGGCGCGCCTTCGGCTGTAACGATCTTGCCGGTGATGGCTCCCGTGTCATCAGCGGCGTGGGCGGGCTGGGCCAACGCCCAGCCGGGTAAGAGGAGAAGGGAGATAGTGGCCAGGATCTTGCGCATCTTGCTCCTATGCGTTCGGCGTTCTAGCTTTCAAGATCCTTATACCCCGGCAAATCCGAATTGTCAGCGCGTGCACTCGCCTACGCCGTAACCCCACGCCTCGACGAACTCGGCCGCACGTGAAGAGCATTCCGGCGTCAGGGTCGAGTGCACCCAGCTGAATGTCGCGAAATCTCAAAGGCTTCGGCCGCCAGGGCGATCGGAGCCACGGCGGGAACGCACTGCCGCTGAGCTCCAAAGGGCGTCAGGCTGATGGAGGTCTGGGCGCGGCAGGGATGGCCGGGTTGTGTCTGGCTGTTCCGTGCGCGTGTTCCACACGGGCGGAGAGCGCGCGAGAGAGGTTGGCGAGGTATTGCGCAGTTTTCGGCGGATCGTAGGCTTGCTGGACGATCTCATCGAGTCGTGCCTTGTACGTCTCACCCGCCTCCGGATCGGTGAGGAGTGTGGAGGACGGCCCTGTGTCCACGAAGACCACATCGGTGTCCTCGGGCAGGAACCGCATGTGCGTGACCGCCCCAACCGGCTTCGGCGGATGGCCGGCCGAGAACGGGTGCAGCCGGAGATCGATGTTGGGACGACCGCCGAGCGTGATCAGGCGGAGGAGCTGCTCCAGCCGGTCGGCGACGCTGCCCCAGTCGTAGCAGAGGGCCGCCTCGGTGATGACGGCGATGATGGAGGGAGCGGCAGCGTCGCCGTCCAGGATGCGCTGCCGGCGAATGACGGTCTCCATCAAACGGGAGCCTTGCTCGGCTGCCGGACGTAGCTGGAGTTCGGCGTATCTGCGCGTCTGGAAGAGCACCGGGAAGGTCAAGGGCGAGAAGAGCCTGATCTCTCGTGCGTCGTTTTCGAATCCCGGATACTCCGTGTCGAACACGTCACCGTACTCTCGCCACCAGGGCCGCTTACGGGCCAGCGTGACGAGCTCGATGATGCCGTCTCGCTCGTGCCGCTCGATCCGGTAGAGCCAGAGCAGGTCGCGAATATCGCTGATCTCCGGTCGCTTCCATTGATTGGTTTCGAATCTGCCGAGCTTGCCCCGCCCCCATCCGAGCGTTTCGCAGACCTGGGTGGCTGTGAGTCCGCGACGGCGGCGGAGGCGGGACAGCGTCTCGGCCAGCCTTCGTTTGGCGATCGTGGCCCCGTGGGCGTCATCATCCATCACTGGTCGATGAAGTCCAGCGGCACCGTTTTGAACCCCTCTACCTTTTCCGGTACCAGCAGTTGCTGGGCAACCGCCGACGCCACCAGCGAGTTCAGCAGCGAATTCAACGCCGAGGCCAGCGCATTCTTGTTGTCGTCGCGGCGGTCGTCGTCGGCGATATAGGCGGCCAGCGTCGACACCTGCTTGAGCACCGCCTCGCTCGCATCTCCGAATCCGTAGGTGATCGTGCGGGGATGGGCCCGCCAATCCGGGTCGAGCAGCGAGGTGAGGGCGTCCTTCCAAACCCCTCCGGGACGGTCGGTCGGGTTTCCGTCGGTGAGCAGGAAGACGACCGGGCGGAGGACCGCGACTCCCTTGCCCCGCAGTGTGGGGATGTCGCTCTCAATACGCTCCCTGATCAGCTGGAACATCGGGGCGAAGTTGGTGACTCCGCCGCAGGTCACCGTAGGCAGCGCGGTCAGCTGGGAGATCTCCGTCATCTCCAGAACGACGTGGGGCATGGTGTTGAACGAGACGATCGACAGGTGAATGAAGTCGCTCACCTTGGGACTGGTGTAGAGCGTGTCCACGATCTCGGTCAGGGTGTCGTTGAGAAGACGCTCGAACGGGTCCATTGATCCGGAGGTGTCGAGGACGACGTACGTCGGCAGGCCCTGAACTCCGTCGCCGTGTCCTTCTTCGTGAGGGTGCATGGAAGTCTCCTTCGCGGTCAGGTGAGCTACGTGGTCAGTTGGTACACGCCGAAAACCACCACGCCGATGAGAATGAGCACGATCAGGCAGCCGACGAATCCCAGGAGGAATGGCAGAGGGTCCGTCTGGGCGGACGAAGCCTTCGTGGGTGAGGGCGCGACCCGGGTGGATTGGCCGGCGTTGACGGTTCGCGTCCCAGCCTTGGGAGCGGGCCGCTTGGGCGTAGGCGGTGGCGGGGAGGAATGTGGACGGGTCCCCGGGGGCCGCCATGGCCTCAGGACGGTGACGTTGTGCCCGCCCGATGGCGGCGTCGTCGCAGTCGCCTCCACCGGAGACTCGATGGCCCGGTGGAGCTCGGCGAGCGTCGGTCGCAGGTCGATGGTCTTGGAGTCCAGTGCACGGCGGAGGAGGTCGGTGAGCTGAGAGTGATCCGGGTAGAGCCGTTCCATCTCGGCGAGCGCCGCCCGGCTGTCCTTACGTTGCCCGGTTACCGCGCGCGTCACCAGGAGGGCGACCTTGAACCGGTCCGTATGAGTGGTCACCGGCTGGTTGCGCCTCATCAGCGGATCTTCCCAATTGGGGGTTTCCACGAAACGGCGCCGCCCGATGCCCGACGCGTCCACGTCGATGATCAATGTGTTCTGCGTGCTCGGTGACCAGAAGGCATTGGCGAACGACCAGTCGGCGTACACGATGTCGTACTTCTCGAAGAGCGCGGCGCAGGCGACCAGGTTGCTCATCGCGCTGAGCCGGCTCCGCGTATCCGGCACAGGCAAGCCGAGCTTTCCCAGCTTGTCCGCGGTGTTGGCCAGATGATCGACCTCCACGACCTGGCGTCTGGTCCGGCCACCAAGCAGTGTCATGTCCCAGAAGAACTCCGGCTCGGCCTTGGCCATGATCGTGCCGACGGTGCGATAGCCCTCCACGACCCGGGCCACTGGCCAGGCGATGGCCCGGTCCACCAGAGCCAGTTCGGCGGGCGGCATGGTCTCCGGCAGCTCGATCAGCTTGCCAAGTACCCGATGGTCGACCTTCGTCTCGGGCCGGTACCGCTTCACGAGCCAGCCCTTGAAAGCGGGCGGCTCGAAGATGACGGACGACTCGCCATTGTCTCGGGCGACGACATCCGCGTCGGCATACTGGTCGAGCGCCGACAGCGGCATCGTCCGCTCGAAGGGAGAATCCGACCAGGTCCTCATGGACATCTGCCCGGAGACCAGATCACGACCGCGGTTCTGTCGTCCAGCCGGCCTTTCGCTTCGAACCCGACCGTGTCGATGAAGCCGCCGATGGAGGGCGGTCGCTCCCACTGTTCGGTGAACCACTCGGCCAGTCGGCCGGGGCCGAGGAGCACGTCCCCGATGCCATCGGTGGTCAGCGCGAGGACATCGCCTGGTGCCAGTTCAATCCTTCGCAGAATGACCTGGCTGGGGAAATGAGGAAGGAAGGCGGAGAGGTGACCGGCGTCCATGCCCTGTTTGGTGTCGCCCGCGACCTGGCGCCACGAGCATTCCTGCCGTAGCCACCCGCTCACGTCGGCGATGGTCGCGAGAAGGACCTCTCGTCCACCCCCGGAATTGGGGACGAGTTCTATGGTTGCGCCGAGGGCTGCCGCCCGGACGTCGTCCGGCTGCAGCCCGCGTTGCTCGGCCGTGGTCGTCATGCGTTTGGCCGCGCTTCCAAAGCAAGCACCCAGATCCTCCAGAGTGATGGAACGTCGTTCGGCCAGGACGGATCGCAGCCGCGTGGCGATGGTGTCGGCGGCCACATTCGCACCGAGGTCTGAATGGGAGCTGTCGGACATCCCGTCGGCGACCGCGACGATCAAATGCCGCCGCGCCTGGTCGACCCCGAGACGATAGGCATCCTGACGCGGCATCGCGGGCTCCTGGCATCGATGGCTCGGGCCGACGATGGAGGCGGCTCGCACGTGGAGATCACCGACGAGTGCGGAGTCGGCGCAGATCCCGGCTGGGCCGGGGGATCCTGAGATTCGCCATGGCTCCATGCTGGCTGTTCCGGGCGTGCCCAGGGGCCAGGGGAAGTGGTCGGCTACAAGAGCAGGTCCGGCTGGACCAAGGTCTACGGCCGCCGGCGGCGGAGGTGCGATCGCCCGCGCCGGAACGTCGGGAATGCTGATGTCCTCCTCCTTCACGGGATGGGGTGCCCCTCCCACGGCATGAGCTCCACGGCGGGCTCCCGAGGTCTGCCGGAACAGCAGGACGAGGAACACGACCGAGGCGGTCACCGCCGCGATGACCGCGCCCACAAACCCTGCCCACCCGAGGTGATACCAGCTCAGCGCGGTGAGAGTCAGCACCAAGGCGATCCATCCGGCGATGAGGAGCACCTGCCGCACACGAAAGGTCCTGATCCGCCGGTCGGGGAGTCGTATGGGCTTACCCGGGTTCACGAATCATCCTGATCGTCGGCGGTATGGCCGAACTTGACCCAGCCGACGACCCCGTCGGAGGCCTGTGCCTGCTGGGCGGGCGGTGGTGGCGATGCGGCGGGGGCCGCGGGAGCTGCGGGGGCTGCCTGGCCGCGAGGTGGCGCCGGTGCGGGTTGGAGCGCCTGGGGCGGGGCCGCCGGCCCCAGTGCGGTGGTCGAACCCAGATGAGCGGCTTGTTCTATGGGCTTGAGGAGAACCTGCCGCATGGACTCGACGTCCGCCTCCTGGATGTACCCCTCGTCGACCAACTTCTCGAACAAGGCCATCTGGGTCTTCAGGTTGAGCTCGCGCCGCTTGACTACCTGTTCAAGGACGGTCCCGACCTGGTCGGGATGGCGCGACAGGAACAGGAAGAGGAGGTCGTCCTCACCCATAGCAACCTGTTTGAGCGCGGCGACCCGCTGCTTCTCCAGGTGACTCTGGTTTTTGAAGGACGCCTGATCCGTGATCCCGATACGGGTGAGATTGCGTTGATGGGCGTAGAACTGGGCTGTCGGGGCGTCCGAATGCAGCTTGACGATCACCGTGTAGAGCGTGATCCCCTCGTCGAGGACGATCGGACCTGGTTCGAAGCCCTTCTGCAGTTCCTCTTCGGCCAGGCCACACTGCTCGATGTCGAACCGGCGGGTGACCTTCCACGCGCGGTCGACGAGGTGGGCTCGGACCAGGCTTTCGCCGTCGGCCGTGCCGTGACGGACGATCACGACCGGGTCGCTGACTCCCCACATCACTTCGGCCTGCAAGTGGAAATGCATGGTATCGACGTGGCTGCGGACGTCGGCGTGAACCGTGCTCTGGTGGCGGGCGATGTCCACCTCATGCCACGTCTGATACTCACGGACCATGAGCATCGAAGGGCGGTGCGGCAAGACCACCGCATCACCGTTGCGGTTGGCATAGACGACGGCTGTCCCGGGACGGGGAAGGGGTCCACGGTCCCCATACCGCACCTGACCAGTGTGACCGATCAGGCCTGCCGGCGGTGTTGGTGGAATGAACGGCCCGCTCATCGGGGATTCCTTTCCGAGCGCAGAATGTCGAGGACGGCGGTTCTGCTTCGCGGCGCACGCGTCCACCGAGTCGCCTCGATCTCGATGATCCGCATTGTGCGCGAGGTGGTGGCGGCGGCGGCCAGCAGCCGCCCCAGCGCTCGAGCCGCCTTGAGGCTGGCGTCGGCGAACCGCGCCCACTCGGCGAGCACCTCTTTGGCGACTTGATGCAGGTCCGCGGAGTTCAGAACGGCCGACCACAGGTGCGCGATCGCAGGAGCTCTCTCCGCGTCGTGTTCGGCGATGTCGAGGAGGGTGGGCCAGGTCCCGTCGGGCAGCTCACGGACGAGGTCGGCGGCAGCCAGGACGAAGGCGAGCTTGGCCAGAACCTGCCGGTCAGCGTTGCGCCCGGCCAGCCAGTTCCGCAACAACGTGAGCCCTTCTGCGGCGAACGCGGAGGCTTCGAACTCCAGCATCTCCGTGACGCTCTCGCACAGTGCCTCGATGACCACCGGCTCCTGGCTGCCCGACAGCTCGTCGAGAAGCGCGACAGCCCGTACGCAGTCGCGTGGATCGGTCTGCACCCGCCAGCTCCGGGCGGCGGTGGCCTGCAGGCGCGGGTTGGAGCCGTCAGCGCTCCACGCTGACACCAGATTCCGTACGGCCTGCCTCAGCTCGCGACTGTCGGCGGTGACACCGAGCGCGGCGGCCGCCACATCCCGCAACTCCGGCCTGTCGGCCCGTGCCCACGGGAGGATGATCGCCGACCGGATGTGGTCGAACGCCCGGGTGGCCAGCAGGCCCGCCGCGACAGCCGCGCGAACGCGGACCGTGGGCACCTCGTGACGGGCGCATGACCGGAGCCACGTCAGCAGTTCGGGCCGTATCTCGTCGTACTCGTTCCAGACATGCAGGAGAACCTGCTGGGAGCGGGCGGGCTCCCGGTAGCGGATGACCTCGCCCGGCATGGTGCCGCCGTGCCGGGCGGCAAGGTTGGACGGCACGAGATGAGCGTTGAGCAGGGCGAGTCGCGAGCCTCGGGTGGGGCCGAACGGACTCGCCGCCTTAGGTGGCGGGTTGGGCGGCTCCAGTTGCTTGCACAAGGTCTCGGCGGCCGAGGCCACCAGCTCGTACGACTCTCCACCGAGAACCGCGATGCCCACGGCCAGGGTCTGCGTCTGGAGATCCGGCAGCTTCGAGAACCAGCTCTCCAGATCCGGCCGGGTTTTCACCTCCAGGCCCTGACGGACGCTTTCGGCGATCGGAACGGGCGCCTTGGCGATCAGCGTGGCCAGCGTCACCACATGCCCCGGTACCGCGGTTCGTAGCTCCTCCTGGCAGAGAGCCCTCACGTCGTCGTCGCGAAGGATCGCGGCGACGCGCTCGGCGGATCCCAGGAGCCGCTTCAGGTGCGCTTTCAGCACCTGATCCGGAGGAGGAGACTCTGTCTCGACGACGTACCGCTCGATGTCGGCCTCGTGGAATCGCACCTCGCCGGTGATCGTCACAATCAGTTTGTGGCCCGGAGCCAGCTCGGCGGCCAGCCGATCGAGGTCGAAGGCGCGCAACCTCGCCGCCCGGTGTGGTTCGAGGTCGGCCAGCAAGTAGCCGCCGGGTTCCAGGTCATCGGCCGCGAGCAGGCTCAGGTCCGTCTCCGGGTGGAGCCGTCGCACCGAGCCGGCCGTCAAGTCGAGGAGGAGATGCCGCGAGAGGGCGAACCGCCCGGAGGCGGCAGCGCCCCTGATGATCAGCACGGCTCGGGCACGGGCCTCCGACTCCGCCAGGTCGAAGCCTGGTGGCTGGACGAAGGACTCGTTCAGCCAGACGTCCTCAGCGGTCAGCTCAACGAGCCTCAGCGGTGTCCCGCCCGAGGTCACGGTGATGTAGTTGATCTCGTCTCCACCGACCACCTTCCCGGCCGTGACGCGGGCGAAGGCGAGGTTGGTGCGCGCGTCGCGTTCAGCGCTGAGGCGTTCCTCGGTCCCCCCGGGCTGGGCCGCCCGGTTGGAGAACTCGCGTCCCAGCGTCTGGGCGTCCTTCGGTGCCGTATCGTCCTGCTTCTCCTCGGCCTCGTCCGCTGGGCGCTGGGAGTCCTGTTCGGACGCTTCCCCGTCAGGGATGCCGGTCATCGGTTCTGTACCTCGTCCCGTGGTAGTTGATTTCATCTCCGCCCACGACCTTCGCGGCCCGGATGTCGGCGTGGGAGAAGTTGCCGCGGATCTTCCCGACCTCCTGCCGCCGCGACTCCGGGCGGGCGGCGTCGGCGGGTTTTGGCTGATCTGGTGGGGCCGGGGCTTCCGGAAGGTCCAGATCGTTGATGTCATGGTCGGGAACCCACACCCAGGCCTGCTCGGCGAACTCCTTGACCTCGACGGTCACCTTGCGGAACATCGCGGCCTCAAGGGAGGTGTGCTCCTGCGCGACGGTCTCGGAGAACACACGCTCAGACAGGATGACCGCCAGCGCGGCTCCCGAGCTGTCAAGCGCCATGCGCACCGCGTCGCTGTCACACAGCCGCCGGACGGCGATCGGCCCCGCGCCGGCGAAACCGTTCCCGGCGGCGATGGTGGGGCCGTAGTGCACCGCGAGGCGCAGCCGCAGTTCCTTCCCCTTGGGAACGTCGCGGTTGTGCCTGCGTAGCTCGGCCGCCAGATGCCTGGCGAAGTCGTCCACGACTCGCGGTTCCGGCTCACTCGGCGGCAGTACAGCCAGCTCACCGTCGCCCGCGCCCTGCAACTGCCATGTGGAGCGGGACAGACCGGCGCGTTCGGCCGCCCTTTCGAGAACTGTCAGAAGATCAGTCTGGATCCGTCCCTGCCAATGAGCGGTACTACCGCTGTATCCCTTCGCATCCACGGAGACCAGAAGACTCCGGTGGAAATTGTCGCCTTCGGGCAATTTGTCCGCCCCCCTCGCATCTGCTGTCGGCTGACGGCAGCCTGACATCGACATCGGGGGGAGATACCGTATTTGTACGGAGTCTTGTGCGTTTCACAAGATGTGTTTCGCGAGAGGCGTGATCCGGCAGTCAGGACTCAGCGCGGCCCCGCCGCGTAATCGCGAAGCCGGTCGAGATCGTTGATCACCACAGTGCGGTAGGAGCTCCGGACCAGATCCATCCGCTTCAGCTTCGCTATCGCCTGCCCGATCGAGTCCCGGCCGGCGCCGATGAGCATGCCGAGCTCATCGTGGGAGAGCGTCACGCCTGGGGTCAGGCCACCTTGTGTCGCGCCTCCATGGCGTTCGACGAGAGCGAGCAACACCCGTGCCAACCGCACGGGCACCGGGTAGCCGGTGAAGTCGAGCCGCCGCTGATTGGCCCATTCAAGCTGATCGGCGATGATGTTGCTCAACGCGATCCACCCCTCGGGAAAGCGGTTGAGGAAGGCGACGAAGTCTTCGCCGCGTATCGCGTGCACTACCACGTCGGAGCAGGTAGTGGCCGTGGCCGAGCGGGGCGTGCCCCGCACGGCGCCGAGCTCTCCGATCACGTCCCCGCACAGCCTGATGCCCAGCAAGGTCTCGGCGCCGTTGTCGAGGCTCGCGGTGATCTTCACGCAGGCCGTCCCGTTCGTCCGTGCCCGCCTGATGACGTAAGCGTGCCGCGTGGAGGCGTCACCTTGGTGAAGAAGCACGGTCCCCGCGGGAACCTGACGCGGCGGGGCGAGCGAAAGCAGCTCTGTGGCCGCATCCCGGCCCAGTTGGTTGAGCAGAGTGTTCCTCGCCCACCGGTCGCGGTCATTGGGCCGGTGCTTGTCGAGCATGTGGGCTCCCGGATGCCACGCTCTCGCGTTTGTCCCCTGACTGCTGGCCTCGCCGCGGTGCGCTACATGTGTGCCGGACGAGGCATTTCGCCTATTTGGAGTTACTCATGTTGTGCGTGAGAACACATATGAAGCAAGCCGACAGTTTATCGCGGAGGCAACTTTCCGACCAAACAGACTATGCACCATTTGGGTGGATATCCGATGATTTAGCCGTTCAAGTGAAGGAGTCTGATACGCAGCTCTCTGGCGGTAAGGAGCGTCGCCCTCATTTGGAGATTCGTTCATGAGGCGCTCACGCGCGCCGGTCCTGAACACCACCCGGCTTCATTCGAAGTCCGTACGGGCGCCAGGAGGGTGGCGCCAGGGTCCGCAGGACACAGAACTCGTTGGCCTCGGGGTCGGCCTTGAACACCCAGCTCCGGCCAGGTCCCTAACCCACAGCCGCCTTGGTTGCGCCGGGGGCGAGTTTTCACCGCATTGCGCTCAGGCAGCCTAGATCGCGCTCGTGCTCAAGGAGCCAGGTTGAGTGCTAGGTGGCCGGGACCGTGCGGCCCAGACACCACCGATGCCTGCGGGCGTTACCGGCTGTAGTTCTTGCCGAACGGTGGCCGGGGATCGGCTTGCCGATGAGCGCGACGGGGATGAACAGGCTGAGGTGGCCGAGCGCCATCGTGAGCGTCCACAGCGCCTGGTCGTCGTAGTGGGCGGAGGCCCTGGCGAACAGGTCGTCGGAGACGCGCTCCTCGAACGGGTTCGGGGTGAAGACGGCCTCCGCCGGCTCCAGCGCGACGCGTTCGGCGTCGGTGAAGTAGGGCGCGCTCTGCCAGGTCGCCACGGCGGTGATGCGCTCCTCCGTCTCCCCGCCCTTGCGGAGCTCGCCGGTCATCCGGACGACGTGGTACGTGCTGCCGACGATCTGCGCGGCACGCAACGTCACCAGGCCGATGACGGCCTTCGGGACCGGACCCCGTCCCCGATGGCCTTGCGCAGGGCTCCGGACAGGGCTGCCAGTTCGGGGAAGGCCTGGGTGAGCTCGGGCAGCCGAGACGGGAAGCCGTTCTGCCCGGTCGTCGTGGACATGGTGAGGTTCCCTTCTGCGGATCAGCGTCTCACCCGGTCCGACAACGCACCGCTCGGGAATGTGAGGTGGCGCACACCCGAGGCTCACCGGTCGAGCCCGAGCAGGCGCATGCCCTCCTCCCGCATCTCGACCTTGCGGATCTTGCCGGTGACCGTCATCGGGAACCCGTCGACGACGTGGACGTAACGCGGGATCTTGTAGTGGGCGAGCTTGCCCGCGCAGAACTCCCTGACGGCCTCGGCGGTCAGCGGTGCGCCGCCCCGGCGAAGGACGATCCAGGCCATGAGCTCCTCGCCGTACTTCTCGTCGGGCACCCCGACCACCTGCACGTCGGCGACGTCGGGGTGGCGGTGGAGGAACTCCTCGACCTCGCGCGGGTAGACGTTCTCGCCGCCCCTGATGACCATGTCCTTGATCCGGCCGACCACGTTGACGTAGCCGTCGGCGTCCATGGTGGCCAGGTCGCCGGTGTGCATCCAGCGGGCGGCGTCGACGGCCTCGGCCGTCTTCGCGGGCTCGTTCCAGTAGCCGAGCATCACCGAGTAGCCGCGGGTGCACAGCTCGCCGGGTTCGCCGCGTGGCACGGTCAGCCCGGTCTCCGGGTGCGTGATCTTGACTTCGACGTGCGGCATCACCTGTCCGACGGTCTCGGTGCGGCGCTCCAGGCTGTCGTCCGGCCTGGTCATGGTGGAGACGGGCGAGGTCTCGGTCATGCCGTAGCAGATGGCGACCTCGGCCATGTTCATCTCGGTGACGACGCGCTTCATCACCTCGACGGGGCAGGGCGAGCCCGCCATGATGCCGGTGCGCAGGCTGGACAGGTCGAAGCGGGCGACCAGCTCCAGCTCCGCGATGAACATGGTCGGCACGCCGTACAGGGAAGTGCATCTTTCTTCCTGTACGGCCCGCAGCGTCGCATCGGGGTCGAAGCCGGGCGCGGGGATGACGACGCACGCGCCGTGGGAGGTGGCGCCGAGGTTGCCCATCACCATGCCGAAGCAGTGGTAGAAGGGCACGGGCAGGCAGATCCGGTCATCGGGGGTGTAGCCGAGCAGCTCGCCGACGAAGAAGCCGTTGTTGAGGATGTTGTGGTGCGAGAGCGTGGCGCCCTTGGGGAAACCGGTCGTGCCCGAGGTGTACTGGATGTTGATCGCGTCGTCGGCGCCCAGCGACGCCATGCGCTCGCGCAGCCGCTCCTCGGGGACGGTCAGCGCCAGCAACGCGTCCCAGCCGGGCTCGCCGAGGTAGACGACGTCGGCGAACCCGATCTCCTCGACCATCGCGCGGTAGTCGCTGCCCTTGTGCGTGAGCGCGCTGATGAGCAGGCGCAGGCCCGACTGCCTGACGACGTAGTCGAGCTCGTGGGCGCGGTAGGCGGGGTTGACGTTGACCAGGATCGCGCCGATCTTGGCCGTGGCGTACTGCACGAGCACCCACTCGGCGCAATTGGGCGCCCAGATGCCGATCCGGTCGCCCTTGGCGATGCCGGAGGCCAGGAGCGCGAGCGCCAGCCGGTTCACGTCGGCGTCGAGCTCGGCGTAGGTCCAGCGACGGCCGGAGGGCGCGTCCACCAGGGCCTCCCGGTCACCGAAGCGGGCCACCGTACGCTCGAAGTTGTCGCCGATGGTCTCGCCCAGCAGCGGGGCCGGCGCTACCGCGCTCGCGTAGGACCGCATGTCAAAACCTCCGTAGAAGATCAAGTGGCCAGCCTGGATCGCCGGTGCGGGCGAAGCGGACCCACGCGGCGTGCATCGCGTCGGCCAGTTCCTGGGGCGCGTCCGGCCCCGCGGTGCGTTCGACGCCGGGCGCGTCGAGCACGTCGAAGACGAACGGCAGGTCGAGGTTGTGCACCGCGCCCACGCGTCCGCCGCCGGCCGGGCTCTCGACGGGCGACTCCCACCGGAACTCGTAGGCGTAGGCGGGCCTGGCCTCGCGGATCCAGCGTGTCTCGCGGGCGAACAGGTGCTCGGTGAAGGCGCGCCCGACCCGCTCGGCGGGTGTGAGGCCGGCTTCGCCGACCTGGACGCCGAGGTGGTCGAGCAGAGCCTGCGCGGAGGCCTCGTCGACGTCGGCGGCCATGCGGCGGACGAACACGTCGGCCTCCTGGGAGGTGCAGCCGACCAGCAGCGGAACGTGAGCGCTCGCGGGCAGGGCGGCCAGCGGGACGGCCGGGATCAGGTCGCCGTCGACGACCGGCTTGATCGGCACCGACTCGTTGAGCCCGCCGGAGCCGCCGGCCAGCGGCGGCGGCTGCTCGGCGACGAGCTCCGAGGGGGACAGCCGGGCGAAGGCGGACCTCGTAGGGGCTATCCCCAGCCGGGTGGCGAGCGTCTTGGCGTAGTCGCGCGCCTCCTGCTCGGTGGCGACCAGGCCGGCCGAGCCGCTCATCACGATCGCGCGCCGGAACAGCCCTTCCGCGCGGGGCATCGTCAGCAGGGTCGCGACGGCGGCGGCGCCCGCCGACTGACCGGCGATCGTCACGTTGCCGGGGTCGCCGCCGAAGGCCGCGATGTTGTCGCGTACCCATTCCAGCGCGGCCAGCCAGTCGAGCACGCCCCGGTTGAGCGGGGCGTCCTCCAGGGCCAGGAAGCCCTCGAAGCCGAGCCGGTAGTTGATCGCCACGCAGACCACGCCGTCGCGGGCGAAGCGGTGGCCTTGGTGCCAGGCCGCGCCGTTGCCGCCGATGGAGAACGCGCCGCCGTGGATCCAGACCAGGACCGGCAGGCCGGTCCCGCCGGGCGACGGGGTGCGGATGTCGAGGTGGAGACAGTCCTCGCCGGGCTCGAAGACGTCGGGCGCGTACAGGCCGACGTCCTCCCCCGCCGCCTGCGGGGCGGCCGGGCCGTGGGTGACGGCCGGCCGTACACCCTGCCAGGGAAGTGCGGGAGCGGGCGGGCCGAAGCGGTGCTCGCCGAAGGGCGGGGCGGCGTACGGCACGCCGAGGAAGGCGAGCACGCCCTCCTCTGCCTTGCCCTCGACCAGCCCGGCGGTGGTTCGCACGATCATGCCCGGCGCCATCCGGCCGTCCCTTCGACGATTCTGATCGCCGCCCGGGTGAGCGGCTCAAGGCTGGGCTCGTGCACCTTGTCGAGGGTGTCGGCCGAGTCGAACAGGTACATGGGCGCCGACAGGAAGTGCACGAGCGGCACCCCTTCCGGATGGAAGAAGGCCCCGTCGGTGGGCGGCATCGGGGAGAACACGTCCGGCGGCAGCACGAACGAACGTTTCAAGTCCTCCGCGACGAGGGCGCTCGCCACCAGGCTCTCCAGCTCCGGCTTCCTGGTGGTGAACCACCAGCCGGGTTCGGGATCGCCGGTGGGCACCAGCTCGCCGTCCACGACCACGCACCGCCGCGCGGCGTGCTCCAGGTGGAGTTGGAGAACGACGTCGCCCAGCAGGTCGCGGTGGGTCTCGATGAAGGCCCGGGTGCCCGCGGCGTGCGCCATGTGCCCCGCGGTGAGCAGGAAGATCAGGTTGTGCGGCCGGTCGTGCTCGGGCACGCCCGCCCAGTGGCGGGCGGCGGCCAGCACCAGCGCGATCCCCGAGGCGTCCTCGACGGCGGAGGCCCAGGGCGCGTCGTGGTGCGAGCCGATGATCACCCACTGATCGGAGCGGCCGGGGAGCGTGCCGATCACGTTGTGCGAGACGGCCGGACCCGTCTCCGACTCGACCGTGAGCGTGCCCGTGCAGGGGCCGTCGTCGACCAGGTCGAGCACCCGCCGCGCGTCGCCGCCCGACAGCCAGACGGCAGGGAGGTCGCGGTGCACGGCGTCGTAGGGCACGTAGTAGTCGCGGGTCTCCCACGGCACCCCGGTCAGCGCCCCCGCGAAGGCGGCGGCGCCGCCGTCCATGACGCCCTGGATGACGTCGAGGTAGTCGAGCTGGAACGGCAGCGTCTGGACCAGCTCGTCGAAGACGCCCTCGGGGTCGTGCACGGCCGTCGCCAGATCCCTGACGAAGGACTGCGGCAGCTCGGTGAAGGTGTACTCGGGCACGACGATCGCGCCCGGCACGACCTCACGGCTGACCGGGGCGCTCACGACCGCCTTCGGTGTGGTGTACGGCAGCGCCGACGCCGCCACCCGCACGACCCGGGACGGATCGGCGTCGAGGCGCACCTCCAAAGAGGCGGAGACCGGCCGCCAGACGGGCAGCTCGACCGGCTCCAGCCGTACGTCATGGAGCCCGAACTCCGTGAAGCGCTCGGCGGCCCACGCGGCGGTCCAGTCGTCGGCCGGGTAGCCGGGGCGCCTGATGCCCTGCGAAACGATCGTCTCGATCCAGTCCATCATCGCTTCAGCCCTCCGAAGGTGAGCCCCGCCACGTAGTAGCGCTGCAGCACCACCATCAGGATGAACGGTGGCACGGCGGTGACCAGTGCCGCGGTGGTGGTCAGGTGGTAGGTGATGCCGACCTCGCTCTGGAAGTTGGCCAGTCCCACCGGCAGCGGCCACAGCTCCTGCTCGTTGGCCACGATCAGGGGCCACAGCAGGTTGTCCCACTGCGCCAGGAAGTGCACGAGGAACAGGGTGATGAGCGCGGGCTTGAGCAGCGGCACGGCGATGCGCGCGAAGATGCGGAACTCCCCCGCGCCGTCGACCCGCGCGGCCAGCAGCAGTTCCTTCGGGATGCCGAGGGCGAACTGCCGCACCAGGAAGACGCCGAACGCGCTGATCATGCCGGGCACCATCATGCCCTGGAAGGTGTTGACCCAGCCGAGTTCCTTCACAATGAGGAAGACGGGGATGACCAGGACCATCGGGGTGAGCGCGAGCGTGCCGACCACCAGCGCGAACAGGACGCGGCGGCCGGGGAAGGACAGCTGGGCCATCGCGTATCCGGCGGCGGCCGAGAAGATCACGTCCAGGAGGCCGGTGCCGACGCACAGGATGAGGCTGTTGCGCAGGTAGGTGGGCAGGTTGCCCGCGCCGAACAGCACCTGGATGTTCTCGGGCAGGTGGAAGCCGTTGAAGACCAGCCCGCGCAGGTCGGTGTCGTCGGGCGCTGAGGCGACGACGAGCATGACGTAGACCGGCAGCAGCATCGCACCGACCGCGGCGATCAGCCAGGTGGCGCGCAGAATCCTCATTCGTCGCCGCCCTTCAGGAACCCGAACTGCAGCGCCGAGACGATCACCATGGCGACGAGCAGCACCATGCCCATGGCGGCGGCGTAGCCCATGTGCTCGTAGGGGAAGGCGTTGGCCCAGATGTAGTACGGCAGGACCTGGGTGGCGTCGGCGGGCCCGCCGCCGGTGAGCAGGAAGGCGGGCACGAACGCCTGCATCGATCCGGCCACCGAGATGACCAGGACGAACAGCAGGGTCCTGCGCAGCAGCGGGAGCGTGATCCGGGTGAACGTGGTCACCGCTCCCGAGCCGTCGATGGCGGCGGCCTCGTACACCTCGCCGGGCAGGGCCTGGAGACCGGCGGTCAGGATGATCACGAACAGTCCCATGCTCTTCCAGACGACCATCACGACCAGGGCCCAGATGGCCAGGTCGGAGCTGGTCAGCCAGGACTGCGGCTCGATCCCGGCCAGGCCGGCGAGGGTGTTGGCCAGGCCGCGGTCGGAGTAGATGATCACCCAGACCATGGACGTGGCGGCCAGCGGCATCACGGCCGGGATCATGACGAGCGCCCTGAGCCAGCGGTTGAGGCGTCCCGGCTTGCTCAGCGGCACCGCCACCAGCAGGGCCAGCACGATCGTCGGGACGACCGTGCAGACCGTGTAGACGACGGTGATCCACGCCGAGTTGAGGAAGCCGGGGTCGGCGAACATGCGCTCGTAGTTGGCGAGGCCGATCCAGCTGGGCGTCCCCGCCATCTCGTAGTCGGTGAAGCTGAGATAGATGGCGGCCAGGAACGGGACGAGCCAGAACACGACGAAGAAGACGGCCACCGGGAGGGTCAGCGCCACCCCCGCCGTGGCCTGGGGCCGGGTTCTCATTGGATCAGTCGCACGGCGGAGTCGAAGGTCGCCGCGGCCTGGGCGGGGGCCGACTTGCCGTGGGCGACGGAGTCGATGGCGCTCGCCGCGGCCTTCGCCAGTTCGAGGGTGCCGGGGATGATCGGGCCGAAGTCGACGTGCGGGAGGCTGTCGGCGACGATCTTCATGATCTCGGACTTGCCGCGCGGCCCGGCCTCGCGCCAGCCCTTGGTCGGGATGATGATGCCGTTGTCGAGGTTGGCGGTCACCGACGGGGCGCCCTGCAGGTAGTTGACGAGGTGCCAGGCGGTGAACTGGTTGGGTGAGTCCTTGGCCACGCCCCATCCCCACGTGTAGGCGGGTACGACGGACTTGCCGCCGTCCCAGGCGGGGATGGGCGCGACGCCGTACTGCTTGCCGAAGGTGAGTTTGTCCTTGCCCAGCTTCTCCAGGGCGGGACCGAGGAAGGCGCCGCTGACGACCATGGCGGCCTCGCCGGAGTAGAACAGGCCGAGCGCGCCCAGCGGGTTGGAGAGCTTGGGGTTGCCGATCCCCGACATGTACGTCAGGGCGTTGACGCCATGCTCGGTGGCGAGCGCCGGGAACGTGCCGCCCTTGCCCTGGATGAGGGCGGTGAGCATCATGAGGGCCCACTGCGGGTCGCCGTAGAGCCACTGCAGTCCGACCCGCCTGCGGTCCCCCGAGGTCAGCTTGGCGCTGTACTCGGCGACCTCCTCCCAGGTCGCCGGGGGTTTGTCGGGGTCGAGTCCGGCCTCCTTGAACCGGTCCTTGCGGTAGTAGAGCATGCAGGGGTTGAAGTCGATGGGCACGCCGTAGGGCACGTTCTGGTAGGTGAGCGGGGTGGTCGTGCCCGGCTCGTAGTTCTGCAGCGGGAGCGCCTTGGTGTCGACGGGCGCGAGCCGCTTCTTCTTGGCGTGCGCGGGGAAGCTCCAGTGGCCGATCTTGAAGACGTCGGGCGGGGCGCCGCCGCTGAAGGCGGTCAGCAGTTTGGCGTCGAGCTGGCCCACGGGCAGGTAGAGCAGTCTCACGTCGATCTGGAAGTCGGCCATGTAGCGGTGCACGAGTTCCTGGAACTGCCGGCCGGTGTCCTGCGAGCCGTGCAGCCAGACGTTGACCGTGCCCTGCGGCTTGCCGTCCGCGGCCCGCTGCCGAGGCTGGTCGTCGCCGCATCCGGCGAGCAGGGTGAGCGCGCCGGCGGCGAGGAGCCCACGCCGCGTCAGATCCGCCATGGTGGTTCTCCTAGGTGAGGTTCTTGAGGGCCTGGTTCTGCCAGGCGGTGTTGGTGGGAAGCTCGGGGGTGGCGCCGGCGAACGCCCCGCGGGCCTGGGTGTCGGACTGGAGGCGGTATCTGAGCCAGGCGGTCACGTAGCCGAGGAAGGCCCCGCCGGTGTTCTGGATGTCGTTGTGTCCCGCGCCCTTGAGCAGCGCCTTGCCCGCTCCGGCGGTGGCCTGGTCGTAGTGGCCCTGCACGGTCGCGGCCGAGGAGATCAGCCAGTCGTTCGCGCCGCTGAGGAAGAGCACCGGGCAGGTCAGGTCGGCGACCGAGAACTCGTCCCCCGGACTGGCCATCCACGGCGCGGGCACGGCGATCGGCACGACGGTCTTGATCAGCCCGGCGGAGTCGTTGGCCGCGTTGATGGATCCGCCCGCGCCCTGGGAGTGCCCGACGGCGGCGACCTGGGCGGTGTTGAGCTTGCCGTGGAAGACGCTGGCCGGGTCGGTGTTGAGACCGGCGAGGTGCTGGGCGGCGGCGAGGATCTCGGCGCCGGTGCCCGTGGTCGTGTCGGTGGAGGCGACGACCGCGAAGCCCCAGGAGGCGAGGTGGTTGAGCAGCCCCGGGTAGTTGTCGGGAGTGGCCCACGAGCCGTTGCCCCAGGTGACGATCGGGTGGGTGGCGCCGCCCGAGCCCAGGGTCGACGGGTAGTAGAGCCGGTGCCCGCCCGAGGTGCCGGTGGCGACCGGCCACGGACCCGCTGCCTTGTAAATCGTTTCGATCGTGGAGGCGGCGGCGCCGGCCTCGGTGGTCGACGACAGGAATCCGGCCGACATGAGGCCGAGCGCGCCTGCCCGTAATGCCTGCCGACGGGTGAAGTTCTCCATGGTCACCTCGTAGATTATTTGGAGACGTGAACGTCTCCCAACAGAGGGAAGTACGATCGGTGAGCGATGTCAAGACATGAACAGAAGGAAGTTCCGGCGGCCCGGCCACTCCCCAGAGGGCGGCACGGACTCTCCCCCGACACAGTGCGCACCTCCCAGCGGGAACGCCTCGTGGAGGCCATGCTGAAGCTCGTCGCGAGGCGTGGATACACCGCGACGAGCGTGCCGGACGTGATCGCCGCCGCGCGGGTCTCGCGCAACGCCTTCTACGCCCAGTTCGCCGACAAGGAGGCGTGCTTCCTCGCCGGATGCGAACGCGACCTGCCCGAGATGATCGACTCGATCTCCACGGCCGCGTCGGGTGCGGGCGAACGCTGGAACGAGGCGCTCCGGCTCGGGATGAACGCCTACCTGCGGTGGTGGCAGGAGCGCCCGGAGTACGCGCAGGCGTACTTCGTGGAGTTGCCGAGGGCGGGTGAGCGGGCCGTCGAGCAGCGTGAGGCCGCCTACCGGCCCTTCCTCGACATGCTCGCGGCGCTGGCCGCGCGGGCCAGGCTGGAGGATCCCTCGCTGCCGCCGCTGCGTGCCGCGGTGCCCCGCCTGATCGTCTACGGGACCACCGAGTTCATCGCCTCGGAGGTGCGCGCGGGCCGCGTCGCCACCCTGACGTCGTCGGCCGGCGACCTCTACCACTACACGGTCGCCCTGCTCGCCGGCCCCGATCACGGCATCGCGACCACCCCTTCCGCCTGAACCCGCCAGCCTTCCGGGAAGCACTTCGACGCCGCCATGTGGGCGACGGCGGCCAGCAGGCCGCCGTTGCCCGGCAGGTAGAGCGGCAGCAGATCGGGCCACTGGTGGTTGTGGCCGCTGGCCAGGTAGGTGTTCTTCGGGGCGTCCATCAGCAGCGCGTCCACGGCGGTGCCGGGCTCGCCGAGCCTGGCCGCGCACATGGCGAGCATCGGATAGTCCCAGCCCCAGGTGCTCTCCAGGTCCCAGTCGGCGAGCACGTCGTGCAGGGTGGCCCGCATGATCTCGGGGTCGATCAGCGGGGTCGGCGGCACGAACCCGAGCGCGCCGGTCATCGAGGGGTGATCGGTCCTGATCGTGTACGGCTCCACGCCGACGGCCGCGTAGACGCCGTCGCGCACCGTCGGCCGGGCCAGGCCGCGCAGGACCCGCGCCCACTCCGGGTCGGGATCGAGGCCGAGCAGGCCCCGCCACCGCTGGGCCGTCTCCAGCCCCCACCACCAATAGGCCAGCTCGAACGTGGGATCGCGCACCACCCGCCTGGACTCGTGGTAGGACTCCTGCGCCGGGACCAGCGGCGGCCCCAGATGCCCGCCGCCCGCGAAGGAGGCCATGAACGCGGCCGTCTCGAACACCAGGTCCCGGTAGTCCTCCAGCGCCTCCGGGCGCACCCGGCGGAGCAGCTCGGCGAAGTAGATCAGGTGCGGCTGCTGCCAGACGATGAAGGCGCCGATCTCGCTCGGGCTCTCCCTGCCCTCCGGCCCCACCTGCTTGGGCCAGCGGGCGCCGCGGAACCCCTGCCGCGCGGCCGTGGCCCTGGCCGCCGGCAGGATCTCGCGGTACCAGGGCAGGCTGCGCTCCAGCAGTTCCGGCCTGCCCCACAGGGCGAAATGGGCGGCGTGCCACCAGTGCATCTCCAGGTGGAACTTGCCGCTCCAGGAGTTGACGGCCAGGCCCGTCTCCTGCGGCGGGGTGGAGCCGGCGCAGTTGACCGCGGTGAGGTACTGCGAGAGCACGACCCGGCGTTCGAGCTCGGGTGCCCGCGGGTCGGCGCTGCCCTCGAAGCTCACCGCTCCCCCGCTGGTCCAGAACCTCTCCCAGTGTTCCTCGGCGGCCGCACTGACCTGGGAGAAGGACGGGAGAGCGCCGCTGACGGGACGCGGGGAGAACTCGACGACGAGTTCCTCGCTCTCGATCAGGTACACGTGAGGTCCAGGCGAGGTGAGCCGCGCCGGCCCCGCCCACCCGGCGGCCACGTGGTAGCGGTCATCGTCCAGGATCCGGACGAAGTCGCAGCGCGAGCCGTCCTGCTCGTGCGTGGTGGCGTGCCTGCCGGGTTTGTCCCAGTCGGCGGTGGTGTGCCAGCCGTCGCTGGCGTAGGGGAAGGCGATCCTGATCATCGCGCCGCCCGCGACGCGGATGGCCAGCAGGTCCCGCTCGGGGTGACAGACGGTCTCCACCTCGTACGGCACGCCGTCCAGCTCGAAGGAACTGGACAGCAGCCCGGTCCACAGGTCGAGGGTCTGCTTCGACCGGCCGAGCACGGCTGCGGGGCCGGCATCGAGGCCGATCCGGCCCAGATGCAGGCGGTGCGGGTTCACGTGCAGCCAGCCGCCCGCCTCGGTGGCCGGATACAGATCCGGATAGCCGACGCCGTCGTAGTCGGTGAGCGCGTCTTCCAGCACGTGGCCCCTGGGGTTGGGCATCGTGTGCCAGCCCCACTGCGCCTGCGTGCCCAGCGGCGCGAAGGTCTGCAACCCGGTCGCGTCGGCGGTGAAGGCGAACTCCCCGTTTCCCACGGTGAGCGGACACCCGGCGTCGGCGATGGTGTGCCGGCGCACGAGCGTCCTCCTGTCTATGCTCACGCACACCCCGGCGTACCGGAGGCGCGCTGCTGGCGCATGGCGGTCACGTCGCCCGCGACGGCCGACTGGGCCATCGGGCCGAGGTCGAGCACGACGTCGGTGAAGGCGAGCGACGCCTTGCGCATCGCCGGCAGGTCGATCGCCTCGGCGCCGAACTGCGGCGAGAACAGCGTCTTGGGCGCGGCGATGGGCGAGATGACGGGCAGCAGGTGCTGGTTGTACGGCGTGCCCTCGCCACCGAAGCCGCAGTGGTGCGGCACCGTGCCGAGGTCGGCCGCCGACAGGCCCTTGAGGACCGCGGTGCGCTTCACGTCCCAGTACTGGACGTGGCCCTTGACCAGTTCGCGCAGCGGCGTGCTCTCGCTGACCGGGACCATCAGCAGTTCGGTGAGGGTGGGGCTGGCGACGAGCTGCTTGCCCGGCAGGCCGTTCGGCCTGGCGACCGCGTCGTAGCGCTTGGCGCCGAGGTGCTCGAGCACGACGACGGAGGAGACCCCGCCCTGGTCGTACTCGGCGTCGAGCTGGGCGGCGAGCTGGCCCGCGCCGCCTTCGCGCACGTTGGGACCGGTCAGGTGCTGGTAGAGGTGGCCGGTCACGAACGCGAACTGCACGGTACGCGGACGGCACTCCACCGGGAGCGTCGACAGGTAGCGGGCCATCTCGATCATGGTGAGCGGGCCGTTGTCCCACACCGGGCTCATGCCGTCGGTGTGGCTCTCCACGACGATCTTCTGGGCGCTCCCGCCGGGCAGCGTCGCGAGCAGGGTGCGGGTGGTCGTCGGCGTCCAGGCGGCGTTCACGGTCAGCTGGGCCTGGACCGGCTGACCGGCGGCCAGCGCGTCCTTGATCTGCTTGCCCTGGTCGGCGCCGACGTACGCGCCCGGCACGCCGTACGGCAGGCCCTCGTAGGGCGCGTACATGCCCTGGATCTGGGCGTGCGGGAGCTGGCTGACCTCGATCACGCCCACCGCGCCCGCGGCGGCGGCCGCCTTGAGGTCGGCGTCGGCCGCGGCCGGGGCCTCCATCGACTCCGAGCCGAGCAGGTTGATCGTCATGCCCGGGTCGTACATGGAGTAGCCGAGGCCGAGCGGATAGAAGAGCAGGTTGGGCACGTTGGTCCAGGGCAGGTCTCTGACGACGATCTTCCCGGCGGCGTTGGCGGCGGTGATGTTCGTGCCGGCGGCCAGGTGGACGAGCGGCGCGGTGACGCCGCCCGCTCCGGTGGAGGAGGAGAACGGCACGGGGGCCGCGACCTGCACGGCCGTGCCGCCGACGGTCAGGCCGGTGCCGAGGCTGTCCCAGCGGTCGATGTCGTAGGGCAGGGAGGAGAACTGGAGGCCGGGGATGGCCGCCATCTCGTCCTCCAGCCAGTCGACGTAGCCGGCGTGCGCGGTGGAGCCGGTCGGCCTGGGGCCGAACGCCTCCTGCTGCTCGGCCAGGGTGTTCAGGCGGGCCTCGGAGGCGAACGCGGCGGGGTCGACCCTGACCGGGCAGGCCAGGGCGGCGGACGTCTGAGCGTAGGCCGGTTGCGCGGGCGCGACCAGCGGGAGGAGAAGGGCGAGGAGAGCGAGTCGTCTCACGTGGGGGGTCCTTCCATTGAATCGTTTTAACGCACGGCATGTGACGGCCGGAACGTTTTTCTGCGTGGGCCGCGGCAGTCCCCCGGCATGCGGCCCGGTTCTCAGGGGCGAGGCGGTCCGGTGGTTCCGCGGACGATCAGCGTGGGCGACACGGACGAGGTCACCGAACGTGTGCGCCCCTCGATGCGTTCGACGAGCAGGCGCGCGGCGGTCGCCCCGATCACGTGCCCGTCCTGGTCGACGCTGGTGAGCGAGATGCGCTTCAGCGAGGCGATGCCGATGTTGTCGTATCCGGCGACGGAGAGGTCCTCCGGCACCGACAGGCCCGCCTCGTCGGCGGCGCGCAGCACGCCGAGCGCCGCGATGTCGGCCCCGGCGAAGATCGCCGTGGGCCGGTCGGCGCGGGCGAGCAGCTCCCGCGCGCCCTCGAAGCCGCCCACCTCGGTGAAGGAGGTGGCCAGCACGTCGTCGGCGAGCCCGTGGGCGCGCATCGCCTGGCGGTAGCCTTCGGCGCGCACCGTGTGCGGCAGCCCCTGGGCGCGGGCCCGCTCCAGGTGGGTGATGTGCGAGATCCGGGTGTGCCCGAGCCCGACCAGGTGGTCGACCACGAGCCTGGCCCCCATCACGTCGTCGTCGACGACCGCGTCGTAGGCCGCGGCGCCGCCGTGCCTGCCCACCACGACGACCGGGGTGGCCGTCGCGATGGCGGCGAGTTCGGCGTCCGTCATGACCGGCGAGATCAGGATGAGCCCGTCCATGCTCCGGTCGATCATGGCGTCGGTCATCCTGGCCTGCGTCTTGGGCTCGATCCCGCCGGGTCCGAGCAGCACCTGGTACTCGGTGTCGCCCAGCCGGCCGGTGACGCCCTCGATGATGTCGGGGAAGAACGGGTTGCGGGTGTCGGAGAGCATGACGCCGAGGGTGTAGGTGCGACCGCGCAGGGCGCGGGCCGCGGCGTGCGGACGGTAGCCCAGCTCGTCGATGGCCTGCGTTACCTTGGTCTGCATCTCCGCGCTCACGCCGTAGGCCCCGCGCACCACCTTGGACACGGCGGCCATGGAAACCCCGGCCCGCCTGGCCACATCGGCGATCGTCACCCGTCCGCTCGTCACACGCCGTCCTTCGTCGAGTCTTCGTAGAACGATTTCTAAAAATGGAGGCTAGCTCTCCACCGCTACTCAGGTCTACCTCTTGACGGGCTATTCTCTCATGCCCTACCAATGGAGAACGTTCTACACGAAGACTACCCAACATGAACAGGAGGGCGGGCGTGAGAGCACCATCCCGTCTGCTCGGCGCGGCACTCGGCGCCGTCCTCGCCCTGTCACTCTCCGGCTGCGGATCCTCCGCCCCGGAGGGGACCGGTCAGGTGAAGCTGACCCTCTGGCACAACAGCGCGGACCCGGCGCCGCTGCTGGAGATGTACAAGAAGTTCGAGAAGCAGTCCGGCCACAAGATCGAGCTCGTGTCGATCCCGTCCGACGGCTTCGAGGACACCACCCAGACCAAGTGGGCCACCGGCGAACGCCCGGACATCCTGGAGTACCACGCCACGGTGAGCGGCCTGCTCGCCCTCAACCCGGCCCAGAACCTGCGCGAGCTGACCGGCGAGTCGTACATCGCCAGGTCCGGCGACCTCTACCAGGCCGCCGGATCCGTCAACGGCAAGGTCTACGCCGCCATCACCGGCTTCCCCCAGGTCTTCGGCCTCTACTACAACAAGACGGTCTTCACCAAGGCCGGGCTGATCCCGCCCACGAACTTCGCCGAGCTCGCCGCCGCCTGCCCCAAGCTCAAGGCCGCCGGGGTCACACCGGTCTTCGAGTCGGGCGGGTCGATCTGGCCGGTGCAGATCCTGCCCATCCTCTACCTGGCGGGCGCCAACCAGTCCAACGCGTACGGCAAGGCCATCGCCGGCCACAGCAGCACGCTGGCCGACGCGGGCTCCCCCTTCGTCTCCGGCCTGACCGCCTACGCCAAGCTGAAGAGCGACGGCTGCTTCAACAAGGACATCGTCACCGCCAAGTTCGAGGACTCCATGAAAGCCCTCGTGACCGGCAAGGCCGCCATGGTCGCCCAGCACTCCGACATGCTCCCGGCCCTCCTCGCGGCCGCGGGCGGCGACCAGAAGACCGTCGACGAGTCCGTCGGCTTCGTCGGCCTGTCGAGCGACAAGCCGCTCGTCACCTACGCGCCCGGCCCGATCGGAACGTTCTACCTGCCGAAGACCGGTGACGCGGCACGGGAGAAGGCCTCGCTCGACTTCGTGCGCTTCATGACCGGCCCGGCCTACGCCGAGTACATCACCGCGTCCAAGACCTTCCCCGTCCTCAAGGACGTGCCCGACCCGCAGGGCGTCTCGTCCGTGCTGCGGGACGTCAAGAAGGCCTACGACACCGGCGCGGTCATCGCCTTCAACTCCGACATCCCCGGCATGGGCGGGCTGGCCCAGCTCATGTCCGAGCTGATCGCCGGGCAGAAGGATCCGCAGAAGGCGGCGGCCCAGCTCCAGGGCCAGGTCGAGCAGGCGGCCAAGGCGGCAGGGCTGCCCGGATGGTGATGCGGAACCGGGCGGCCTGGCTGCCGTGGGCACTGCCCGCGATCGTGCTGGTCACGGTCTTCTTCGTCGCCCCGTTCCTGCTCAACGTCCGGTTCGCGTTCTCCTCCTGGACGAGCTTCCGCGCCGAGATCACCTGGAACGGGCTGGACAACGTCCGCACGCTGATCGACCAGGACCTGCTGGCCAACGCGGTCACCGTGACCGTGCTGTACGCGATCCTCTGCATGGCGATCCAGAACACGGTCAGCCTCTCGCTGGCCCTGGCCCTGCAGCGGACCAGCCGGATCAACACCGTCTTCCGCTCGGCGTTCTTCCTGCCGACGCTCATCTCGCCGCTGGCCGCCGGATACATCTGGCGCGGGCTGCTCGCCCCCGACGGGGCGGTCAACTCCTTCCTCGGCCTGGAGTGGGCGTGGCTGGGCGAACCGGCCACCGCGCTGGTGGTGGTCGCGTTCATCGACGCGTGGAAGTGGAGCGGGCTGATCACCCTCGTCTACATCGCGGGACTCAACTCCATCCCGAAGTCGCTGCTGGAGTCGGCGACCGTCGACGGGGCCGGGCCGTGGACCCGGTTCCGGCGGGTGGTGTTCCCGATGCTCGCCCCGGCGCTGACCTTCAACGTGGCGGTCACGCTGGTGGGCGCGCTCAGCGCGTACGACGTGATCGCCGCCACCACCGGCGGCGGGCCCGGCGACCACACGCGGGCGCTGAACGTGGTGATGCGCCAGCAGTGGGGGCAGGGCTTCTTCGGCTCGGCCAGCGCGCTGGGGTTCACGGTGACGTTGCTGGTGATCGCCACCGCCGTTCCCCTGGTGTGGTGGCTGCGGCGCAGGGAGGTGACGGGATGAAGGCTTTCGTGAAGTACGCGGCGCTGACGCTCTTCGCCATCCCGTGGGTGATCGTGCCCATCTGGCTCGTGGTCGTCAACTCGTTCAAACCCGCGGGCGAGGCCGCCGAGCTGGGCCTCGGCCTGCCCAGGACGTGGGCGATCGCCGAGAACTACGGCGTCGTGCTCGACCGGGGCGGCTACCTGATGGGACTGCTCAACAGCCTCAAGGTGACCGTGCCGATCGTGGTGGCCGTGGTGCTCCTGGGCGCGGCGGCGGCGTGGGCGTTCGGGCGCAGCCGGTCGCGGTGGCTGCAGGCGGCGTACTTCGTGATGGGATTGTCGATCCTTCTGCCGCCGTCGATCATCCCGACCGTCTACCTGCTGCGCGCGCTGTCGCTGGACGGCGGTTCGCTCGGCTACGTGCTGACGATGACCGGCTGCCGCCTGGGCATCGTGATCTTCCTGGCGACCGGGTTCGTGCGGGCGTTCCCCCGCGACCTGGAGGACGCCGCCGCCATCGACGGCGCCTCGCGCCCGCAGGTCTTCGTCCGCGTCCTGCTGCCTTTGCTGCGCCCCGTGCTGTTCGTCGGCGGCGTGATCCTGATCATCAACGTCTGGAACGACTTCTTCTTCGCCCTCTTCCTGCTCCAGGGCAGCGCGAACGCCACGCTGCCGCTGAGCCTGTTCCAGTTCGCCTCCGGCACCTTGCAGAGCCTGAACTGGAACCTCGTCTTCGCCCACGTCCTGCTCACCACGCTGCCTCTCGTGGCGGTGTACGTCGTCGCGCAGAAGCGCGTCCTGGCCGGTCTTACGGAAGGTGCACTCAAGGGATGACCACTCACGACTTCGCGCTCGACTGGGTCAGGCGCGAGATCAAGGCGGGGCGGCTGCCGTGCGCGGTGTTCGGCGCCGCCACCTCCGGCGGGATCCAGGTGCTGGAGGCGTTCGGGGAGCACGACGGGCGCCCGACCAGGACCGACGACCACTTCGCGTTGTTCTCGGTGACCAAGCCGCTGATGGGGCTGGTCGCCCTGCGCCAGGTCGAGCGCGGGCTGCTGTCGCTGCGCCGCCCGCTGCGCGACGTGCTGCCGCGCTTCGCCCGGCCCGACGTGACGCTCTGGCATCTGCTCACCCACACCAGCGGCATCGCCGAGCAGACGCTCACGCCCGACAGCCTGGTGGAGCACCTCCTCACCGCGCCGTCGATGTTCGAGGCGGGCACGCTCAGCCAGTACTCCAACCTGGCCTTCGCCGGGATCGCGGAGATGGTCCGCGACGTCACGGGCCGCGACGTGGCAGACGTGATCGACTCCGACCTGAACACGCTGGTTCCGGGCGGCGGGCGGATCACGTTCGATCCCGCGTGCGATCCGGCCGAGGTCCACGGCCTCGAGTTGCTCGGGCCCGGCTTCGACTTCGACGCGTTCGTACGGCTCCGCCACCCCGCGGGAGCCTTGTTCTCCCGCGCCGAGGACCTCCTGGCGCTGGGCGGGGCGCTGCTGCGCGGCGACCGCGAGCTGATCCACCCGACCACGCTGGCCGCCATGACGACCCCGCAGACGACGGGCCTGGTCAAGCTGCAGCCCGACCCGGTCAACGCCGGCCAGGACTGGGGCCTCACCTGGAACCTGCGCAACGCGGCCCCCGGCCTGCTGGAGCGGCGGCTGTACGGGCACGGCGGCGCCTCCGGCTGCCAGTGGTGGATGTACCCGGAGCAGGACGCCTGCTTCGTGCTGCTGATCAACGTGATGGCGCCGAGCCTGTCCGGCGTCGACGTCGACGGCCTGCACAACGCCTTCACCACCGGGCTCGATGCGTGAACCGGGATTCGGGGGTCCAGGTCTCGGGCGCGCAGACGCCCTACATCCGTCCGGCTCCGCCCGGAGCGCGGGCGGGCCTGACGTGTGGTCTGGCGGATCCGGTGGGCGTGGACGAGCCCAGGCTGTCATGGGACGCCCGGCTGCCCGCGGCGGCCGCCGTCACCGTGTCCGCGGACGGGCGTGAGGTGTGGCGGTCGTCCGTGCCCGCCGGGTCGAACGTCGTGGACGTGCCGGGTGAGCGGCTGGATCCGCTCATGCCGTACACGTGGAGTGTGGAAGGACACGCGACCGGCGCGTTCACCACGGGCCTGCGGGGAGAGTGGACCGCTCCGTGGCTGGCCGGAGACCCGCGGGCGGCGGTGAGCCTGCGCGGGTCCTTCACCTGGCGGTCCGGGCGCGCGTGGCTGGCCGCCACCGCGCTGGGCCTCTACCGGGCGCTGCTCAACGGGATACGGCTGGGCGAGGAGGAACTGGCCCCCGGCTGGACCGACTACGGGCACCGGACGCGCTATCGGCTGCTGGAACTCACGGATCTGCTCGTACCCGGTGAGAACGAGCTGGAGCTGTGGCTCGCGCCCGGCTGGTACGCGGGTCACGTGGCCGGCGGCGGCCCGCGCCGCTACGGCGACCGGCCCGCCGCCAGCGCCCAGGTGCTGGTGCGGGACTCCGGCGGGGTCCGCCGCGTGGCCGCCACGGACGCCACCTGGACCGTGCGTGATCTCGGCCGTCCACGTGCCGACCTGGTGATGGGCGAGACCGTCCAGGCCCCTTCCGCGCAGGCGGGACCCGCCGTGGAGATCCCCGCCCCGGAGATCGTGGTGGAGGCCGACCCCGCTCCCCCGGTGCGGGTGACGGGCACGGTGCCCGCCGTGTCCGTGACCGAGCCCGTGCCGGGCGTCCAGGTGGCCGACTTCGGGCGCAACGTCGTCGGGCGGGTACGGCTGCGCGTCGACGCGCCCGGCCCGGTACGGATCGTGGTGCGGCACGGGGAGGAGCTGACCGCGACCGGGCGGCTCTACACCGACAACCTGCGCACCGCGGACCAGCGTGACGAGTTCGTCCTCGGCCCCGGCTCGCACGTCGCGGAGCCCGCGTTCACCCTGCACGGGTTCCGCTACGCGGAGGTCACCGGCTGGCCGGGCACGCTGACGCCGGACGACCTGGAGGCGGTGCTGCTGTCCTCGGCTCTGGCCGTCACCGGCTCGCTGACCGTGAGCGATCCCGCCGTACGGCAGCTGGTCGCCAACATCGGCGCGTCGGCGGACGGCAACCTGGTGAGCGTGCCGACCGACTGCCCGCAGCGCGACGAGCGGGCCGGCTGGACGGCCGACATCTCGGTGTTCGGCTCGACGCTCAGCTTCCTGCGGCACACGCAGGCGTTCCTGTCCGGCTGGGTGACGACGCTGATCGACGGGCAGCGGGCCGACGGCGCGGTCCCGCATGTCGCGCCGGTCCTGCCCGAGTACGGCTACGACTCTCCCGTATGGTCCGACGCCCTGGTCGAGGTGCCGTGGCTGCTGTGGCGGCGCTACGGCGACGACCGTACGCTGCGCCGCGCGTACGACCCGATGCGGCGCTGGGCCGACTACTGCCTGGCCCAGGCCGAGGGGGGCATCAGGCCGGGCCGGGCCCTGGGCGACTGGCTGGCCCCCGGCACGGTCGAGACGCCCAAGAGCCTCATCGCCACCGCCGCACTCGCCCGCAGTCTCCGCCTGGTCGCGCACGTGGCCGACGTGCTCGGCGAACCGCACGCGCCGGAGTACGGCGAGGCCTTCACCCGCGTGTCGGGCGCCTTCCAGCAGGCCTTCCTCAACGGACCGAGGCTGCACACCGAGACGCAGACCGGCTACGCCGTCGCCCTCGCCTGGGACCTGGTCCCGCCCGAGGACCGGGCCGCGTCGGCGCAGGCGCTGGGCGAACTGGTCCGCGCCGACGGGCACCGGCTCATGACGGGCTTCGTCGGCACTCCGCTGCTGCTGCCCGTGCTGTCGGAGACCGGCCACCACGACCTGGCGTGCCGGATCTTCAACCAGGAGGGCTACCCGTCCTGGCGCTACCAGCTCCGCGCCGGGGCGACGTCCATGTGGGAGCGCTGGGACGCCTGGCACCACCGGCACGGCCTGCAGACGCCGGCCATGAACTCCTTCAACCACTACGCCTACGGCTGCGTGGGCGACTGGCTGTTCCGGCACGTGGCGGGCCTGGGCGACGACCCGCGCGGGACGGGTGGCGGCTTCGGCGAACTGCTGCTGCGTCCCGGCCCCGTCCCGCTGCTGCGCCAGGCGCACGCCCGCTACGCGAGCGCGTCGGGGACCGTCGAGTCGGGCTGGCGGGCCGGGCCCGACGGGGTCCAGTTCACCTTCGATGTGCCGGAGGGCGTGAGCGCCCGCGCGGTGCTGCCCGTGCGGGGCGCCTGGGACGGGATGACCGTCAACGGCACCTTCCTCATGGGCCTCAGCGAGCAGTTGCCGACCACCAGGCTGGCCGACGGGGGCTGCGCCCTGAACCTGCCGCCGGGCCGCTGGTCGTTCACGGCCCCCGCGGCGGCCACGGCCCACCTGCTCCAGGAATGGGACGACCTGGGCCGGTGAGGGGTGGCGCGTCCGCCTGAAGTTCGGCGACCACCAACCAGAGTTGTGGCCTCCGCCGCGACGTGCCCGAAGCTTTCGGTGTAGCTGGTCGCGCGGGCTCCGTCCCGCGTTCCGTTCATCCTGTTCCATCGCATGGCTCGGCCAGAAGTGCGTCACCTGTCACGGAGAGGGTGTGGATCAGGTGCACCGTACGGGCGCGTTGTGGAACCACGATTTCCGGGCACTGTGGCTCGCCCAGGCCGTGTCCGGTCTGGGGAGCACAGCGTCCGGTTTCGCGCTGCCGCTGCTGGTCATCACGGATGGGCGCTCGGCCACCGCGGCCGGTGTGCTGATGGCGGTCATCGTGGTGGCCACCATGGCGGCCCGGTTGCCCGCGGGGTTCGTCGCGGACCGCTACGACCGCCGCGTCCTGATGGTCGGCTCCGACGTGGCGCGCGCGGCGATCATGGGCGCCTTCGCGCTCGTCGTGGTCGCGGGCGGCGGCGACCTGGTCCTGTTCGCCGTGATGATGGCGGTGATCAGCGCGTTGTCCAGCCTGTTCACCGGTGCGGCGGCGGCCGCGCTGCGCCGGGCCGTACCCGATGAGGATCTTCCGACCGCGGGCGCCTTCATGCAGGGCAGGCTGGCGGTCGTCACCCTGGCGGGGCCGCCGCTCGGCGGGCTGCTCTTCGCGCTGTGGCCGGCCGCGCCGTTCCTGCTGGACGCCGTGGCGTGCCTGGCGTCGGCGGTGTTCGTGTCCCGGCTGCGCACTCCGCAGCGCATAGCTCCGCGACGGCGGCCCCGCCTGCGTCCGGGCGAGGTCGTGGCCGGACTGGTCTTCCTGGTGCGCGAGCCCTTCCTGCGTCCGGCGGTGATCATCGCGGCCACCCTGAACCTCGCGTTCAGCGGCGTGTACGTGGCGGTGGTCACGGCCACCGCCGCGGCGGGCGTCTCCTCGGTGATGATCGGGATCGTGGTCGCGGTGCCGGGTCTGGGGGCGCTGGCGGGAGCGGTGGTGGCCGCCCACGTGCAGAAGCGGATGCCGCCCGGCCGCGTTCTGCTCGGGGTGAGCTGGCTGTCGGGCATGTTGATCGCGTTGCTGGCGACCACGCTGAATCCCGTGCTGATCGCGGTCCTGCTCGCTTTGAGCAGCGCGCTGGCGCCGGTCGCGGTGGTCGTCGCCGGTTCGGCGCAGGCCCTGCGCACCCCTGACCATCTGCAGGGACGGGCCCAGAACGCGTGGGCGCTGGTGGCCGGCTCGGTGGCCCCGCTGGGGCTGTTCGCCGCGGGCGCGCTGGTGGACGCGGGTGGCCACGCCCTGCCGTTCCTGGTCCTCGGGGGGACGGTCGCCGCGCTGGCGCTGGTGCTCACCGGCTCGCGCGCCCTGCGCGGCGCCGGCCCGCTCGTGACGATGAAGCCCGAGGTGAGCCGATGAGTTCCGTGCTCGACGCCGACCTGCTGTCGCCCGGGGTCCTGGCCGACCCGTACGCGTTCTATGCCGGGCTGCGTGAACGGGAGCCGGTCCATTGGAGCGAGCGCATGGGCTGCTGGCTGATCAGCCGCCACGCCGACTGCGTGGCGATCCTGCGGGAGCCGGAACGCTTCACCGCCGATCCGGCCGCGGCGGGCTACGCGATGGACGAGGCGCTGGCGAGCGTGCAGAACCTCGATCCGCCCCGGCATGGCCCGCTCAGGAACCTGCTGATGACGGCGTACCGGACGCAGAACCACGAGGCGCTCGCCCGCGAGCTGACGCGACGGGCGGACCGCCTGGCCGGCCGCCTCATGACATCGACACGGCCGGACCTGATCGGCGACTTCCTCGCGCCGCTGGCGATGAGCGCGGTCGGCGAACTGCTGGGGGTGCCCGAAGGCGACCTGGCCGAGCTCGGCGCCATCGCGGAGGCCGTGGCGTACAGCATGGACACCCACCTCGACGCGGAGCGCGCGCGGGCGGCGGCGCGGGCGCGCGGCGAGCTGAGCGACCTGGTGGGCAGGCTGCTCGACGGCGCCCGCCCGGACGCGCCCGGACTGCTGGGCGCCCTCAGCCGCGATCCCGCCCCCGCCGGGGTGATGCCTTCGTGGGTACGGCACAGCGTCCGGATATTTCTGTCAGCCGGATACACCTCCAGCTACGCCACCGCCGCGAACGCCTTCGTCGCCCTGCAGGAGGCCGGCGTCCATCCGGCACGGGCACTCGACGGGACGGCGTTGAACGAGCTGCTGCGCTACGCCGGACCCGTACACGGGCTGGCGCGGATCTGCGCCCGCGACGGCGAGGTCGGCGGGCGCGTCGTACGCCGCGGTGAGATCGTCCTGCTCCTGCTGGCCGCCGCCAACCGCGACCCCGCCCGCTTCGAGCGCCCGGAAGAGCTGATGCTGGATCGCGCGCAGAACCCGCACCTGGCACTCGGCTGGGGCCCGCACGCCTGCCTGGGTTCGCTCACCGCCAAGGCCACGCTCTCGGCGGCGCTGGACACCGCGGCCCGCCGGTTGCCGTCGCTGCGGCTGGAGACGCCGGTGCGCTACCGGCCGCAGGCGACCGTGCGCTGCCCGGAACGGCTTGTCGTCACCCCGACGGGAGCGGTGTCATGATCGAGCAGTTCACCCGGTACGCGCTGTTCTCCCAGGCCGATGAGACCTTCTACGAGGCACCCGAGCATCTGGACGACGACGACGACCGGTTCGCTCAGGCCGACCGTCCGCCACCCGGCTGGCAGTTGTCGCACAGCGGACTGTGGGTGGAGCTGTTCCCGGGCGGCGAGCCGCTGCCCGACCAGGGGTGGAAGGTCCACGTCTCGGCCACGCTCGCCGACGCGCACACGACGGTGGAAGAGGTCTTCGACTACTGCGTGCGCCGCCGGCTGGCGTTCAAGTTCCTGCGCGGCCGCCGTGCGCTGCACCTGACCAACGCCAAGTACGCGCCCCGTTCGTCCAGCGGCAAACTGATTACCGTCTACCCGCCGGCGGCCGAGCTCCGGCGAACCCTGGAAGAGCTGTCGGCTCTGCTGCGCGACCGGCGCGGCCCGTACATCCTGACCGACCTGCGCTGGGACGAGGCGCCGGTGTTCGTCCGGTACGGGGGGTTCCGGCAGCGCCACTGCGTCGGCGCCGACGGCCGGACCGTCCCGGCTGTCGAGGATCCCGGCGGCCGGCTGGTGCCCGACTCCCGTGAGCCGTGCTTCCGCCCGCCGTCCTGGGCTCCGGTGCCCGGGTTCCTCACCAGCCGCATGGCGGAGCGGGACGCCGGACGCCAGGACGACTTCCCCTACGAGGTCGACCAGGCATTGCATCACTCCAACGGCGGAGGCGTCTACGTCGGCCGGGATCGCCGCACCGGCACGCGGGTGCTGCTGAAGGAGGCGCGCCCGCTCGCGGGCCTGGACGGCGGCGGCGCGGACGCCGTCACCCGGCTCCAGCGTGAGCACGACACCCTGCGCCGTCTCGCGCCACTGGGGTTCGTCCCCGCCGTGTACGACTATCGCACGTGGTGGGAGCACCACTTCCTGATCATGGAGTACATCCCCGGCAAGTCCCTGTACACCACCTTCAACCTCCGCTTTCCCGGCATCAAGCCCAGGGGCCACGCGCCCGGCGGGGCCCGTTCATACACGGTCTGGGCGCTGGAGCAGGCCCGGCGGGTGGAGGACATGCTGCGAGAAGTGCACGAGGCCGGGATCGTCTACGGCGACCTGCACCCGCACAACATCATCGTCCGGGCCGGCTCCGGCCTGGCGTTCGTCGACTTCGAAGCGGCCTTCCCCGTGGGCGAGACCCAGGCGGCGGTGATGGGCGCGCCGGGCTTCGCGGCCCCGCCGTACCTGCGCGGGCCCGACATCGACCGGCACGCGTTCGGGCGGCTGCTGCTGTGGTTGTTCGCGCCGCTGACCATGCTGCTCGACCGCGACCCCGGCAAGCTGGAACAGCTCCTGGACGTCGCCACGAGCACGTTCCCCCTGCCTGAGGGCTTCGCGGAGCGCGTCCGCGATCATCTGCCGGCGTCGGACGGCCGTAGCGTGGCAGCGTCCCCGCCGGTCGCGGACCCGCCCGGCTGGGACGCCGTCCAGGCGTCCGTCGCCCGGGGCATCCTCGCCAGTGCCACACCCGGCCGCGACGACCGGCTCTATCCCGGCGACCCCGAGCAGTTCCACGACGGCGGCATCGGGCTGGCGCACGGCGCGGCCGGTGTGGTGCACGCCTTGCACGCATGCGGCGTCGCCGTACCGGATGATCATCTTGACTGGCTGACCCGGCGCGCGCTGCGCCTCGAACACCCTCGCCCCGGTCTCTACGACGGCCTGCACGGCGCCGCCTGGACCCTGCACCGGCTGGGCCGTCACCACGACGCGCGACGCGTGCTCGACCGCGCCCTCCGGCTGCCCATGACGACGCGTCATCTGTACGGCGGGCTCGCCGGAGCCATCCTGTCCCTGGTGTACTTCGCCGAGGAGGGCGGCGAACGCGAACTGCTCGGCCACGCGCTCGCCGCGGCCGAACAGCTGGCCGGCACCTCCGCGCGGCCCGCTGTCCCCGGTCTCATGCACGGCGGCGCCGGTGAGGCCATGACGTTCGCGCGCCTGTACGAGGTGACCGGCGACGCCGCCTGGCTCGACCCGGCGGCCGCGGCCATCCGCCGTGACCTGTCGTCCTGCGAGCGCGACGGCGCCGGAGCCCTCCAGATGAACCACGACGGCCGGCTCCTGCCCTACCTGGCCGGCGGCAGCGCGGGCCTCGCCGTCGCCGTGAACCGGTTGCTGCGTCACCGCGCCGACGAGGAACTGGCTCAGGCCGGGCACGACCTGCGCCGCGCCTGCGACGTGCCGATGACCACGCACGCGGGCCTGTTCACCGGCCGGGCCGGCATCATCCACGCTCAGCGTGCCACCGGGGACGGCGAGGCCGATCCCGCCGGTCTCCTCTGGCACGCGTCCGCCTGGGAGGGCCATCTCGCCTTTCCCGGAGACCAGCTTTTGCGACTGTCCATGGACCTGGCCACGGGGTCGGCCGGCGTGCTGCTCGTCCTGCCCGCCGCCACGCCCCGCGAGGTCCTCCCCCTGCTCGGGCCGGTCACCACAGCGACCGGTCCGCTCCCTGCCCACGCGTGAAGGAGGTGAACAACATGGCCCAGGTCCTCGAACTGCAGACCCTGACGACGGAAGCCACCTCGGTCGAGGTGGTGTTCAGTTCGTTGAGCATCCTCGCGTACTGCCACTAGAACGCGCTCACGGGCGGGCAACGTCCCGGGGTTGTCCGCCCCGCACCACCGCGAGCCCGGCCGCCACGCAGACCAGCGGGATGGCCGGGACGACGTAGCGCACGTCGAAGCCGGCGGTGAAGAGCGGGGCCAGAATGAGCGCGGTGGCCGCGAGCGCGGGCAGCAGAGCGTCGTGGCGGCGCCGTATCAGCGCCGTGGCCAGGGCGCCGGCGAGCAGCACGAGCAGCAGCGGGATCGGCAGGTAGCCGAAACGCTGGTAGGCGCGGAGCAGGCCGGCGTACGGCTCGGCGATGCGCGGCCGGAGCGGTTCGCCCTCGTAGGCGGCGGCCGCGCCGTCCTTGAGCGGCCGCGGCTCGAAGGGGAACCAGTACGGGTTGGTCTTCCTGACGGCGACGCTTCTGTCGGTGGTGCGTTCCCAGCGCAGCAGCCAGCGCATGTCCCTGCCGACCGCGGCGAGGTAGTCGCCGGGCTGGGCGGCGAGGGCCGTACGGGCGAACTGGCCGGCCAGGGCGTTCCTGTCCTCGCCCGGCACCTTGTACAGGGGCGACGCCGGCTGCCACAGCCAGAACGGCGCCGCCGGTCGCTCGCCGACGGGCTGGTCGGGGCACAGGACCGCCAGCCGAGGCTCGGGCTTGATCACCGAGCAGTCGGCGAAGCTCATCGTGCGCGACCACAGGAAGATGCCCTCGGACTTGGTGAGCCCGAAGGTGCCGCTCGTGGCCGCCATCCAGCAGGCGTAGGCGAGGAGCGGCGCGCCGGCCGCGAGCAGGTGGGGGATGAGGGCCTGCCGGCCGCGCCACAGCAGGTAGGCGGCGGTGAGGAGCAGGACGACCGCGCCGATCGTCCTGGTGAGCGTGGCCAGCGCGAGCAGCAGCCCGGCGCAGGCCCCCGACACGGGCGTGATCCGGCGCAGCAGGAGCACGATCCCGCCCGTGGCCAGCACGGTGAACAGGGCGTCCGCCATGATCATGTGCTCCAGCAGGATCAGGAACTCGTCGTACAGCACGGGCGTGACCGCGAGCGTCGCGCCCCAGCCGGGCAGGCCGTGCCGGCGCAGCAGCGCGTACGCCGCCACCGCCAGGCCCAGGCCGAGCAGGTGCTGGACGGTCGTCACCAGCGCCAGGCTCTGCCCCGGGCCGAGCACGGCCAGGAATAAGGAGTATCCGAGCGGCCGGAACGTTCCAGGGACGGGTTCGGCCGCGGACCTGAGATAGGTGAAGGAGTCTGCCCAGAAGAACAGGGCGGGCGGGTAGCCGTGGATCGCCAGTCCCCGTAGGGCGATGGCGGACACCAGCACCGCCAGAAACGGGATATGTCTGGACATGGGCAGCAGCAAGCTCGGCACGAGGCTCCTCGGGGGTGCCGGAGTAAGCCTTCCGGCGGACTCCAGGGCGGCATGGCGGCTGCCGACGGGGCGAGCGTTCACGGGCGGCCGCGATCGGCCCTCTTCCGGTACGGCTCGCCGACGTCTTCAGCCGGGTGCGACTTGCGTAACTCCAGGTCAGTTCTACCTCAGACAAACCTGGAGTCACAACCCTCAAGGGAACATAGTTTCGAAAAGGCTGCCTGATATCGGCCTTAAGGTCGATACAGAATTGGCCGCGGGCTCAGGACCAGCTGGGCGCGAGGAAGATCAGCCAGGTGAGCAGGGGTGCGATGACGATCATGCTGAATCCCCAGCGCATGAGGCCGCGGAAGACGT
>NZ_JBITGW010000031.1:0-85872 GCF_044457345.1 Nonomuraea sp. NPDC050547 | reverse complement strand
CGGGAGGGTGTGGGAGAGTAGGTCACCGCCGCACAAACACGTATGCACGATGAAGGGGTCCAACCTTAGGGTTGGGCCCCTTTTTCGCGTTCACCACCCACCACACAACACGCAACACGACCTTCGTGCGCGCCTCCCACCACACCACCCCGCCTGCACCTTCCACCCCCACCTGCACCCTCCATCCCCGCCCACACCTCCACCACACGACCCCCCTCGTGCACCTCCACACACGATCCCCGCTGGCCGAGGCTCGCCACCACCGCCCGGCGGGGCACGCCCGGCCCCGCCCCGGCGAGACCTCTGCCACCTCGCCTCGCTTGCCCTCCCGCCCCCGCGGTCTCCCCGACGCTTGTCTGGCGCCGGTGCGGCGAGCACCCCCGCGGGCTTGGACGGTGCAATGCGGACGGACGCCAAGACTCCCGGGGCGCCCCGGGGTGCCCCGCTGTCCGGCTGAGACCTGGCGAACCGGCCGACCCTCGCCCCGGCACGGTCGTTGGGGTCGGGTCGCTGCCGCTTGGTCGGGAACGGGGTTCTGGGGTGGTTGGCTGGTCAGTGGTTTGGGGGGTGGGGGTGGTCAGTAGGGTTGGGGGGTGGACTATCGCGCGGTTGAACGTGCGATCTTGGAGCGGGGCGTCGAGTGGAAGTTCGAGCCGACCCTGGACCGGATCGCGGCTCTCTTGGATCTGCTCGGCTCGCCCCAGCGGGCGTACCCCGTCGTGCATATTGCCGGCACCAACGGTAAGACCAGTACGGCGCGGATGGTTGAGGCGCTGCTGCGGGAGCGGAACCTTCGGGTGGGGAGGTTCACGAGTCCGCACCTGGTGTCGATGCGTGAGCGGATCTGCGTGGATGGCGTGCCGTTGAGTGAGGAGCGGTTCGCTGAGGTGTATGAGGAGATTGCGCCTTATGTGGAGTTGAATGACACCACGGGGCGGCGGATCCAGTTCTTCGAGTTGCTGACGGCCATGGCGTTCGCGGCGTTCGCGGACACTCCTGTGGACGTGGCGGTGGTCGAGACGGGGATGGGTGGCACGTGGGACGCCACCAACGTCGTCGACGGGCAGGTGAACATCATCACGCCCATCTCGCTGGACCACACCGAGCGGCTGGGGCCGGATGTCGCGTCCATCGCCGGGGAGAAGGCGGGCATTATCAAGGCCGGCTCCACCACTGTGCTGGCGCAGCAGGAGCTTGAGGCCGCTGAGGTGCTGATGCGGCGGGCCGCTGACGTCGGGGCGGTCGTCGCGCGGGAGGGCCTCGAGTTCGGGGTGCTCAACCGGGAGATCGCCATGGGCGGGCAGCTGCTCAGCCTGCGCGGGCTCAAGGGGGTGTACGAGGATGTGTATCTTCCGCTCTACGGGGCTCATCAGGCCGGCAATGCCGTCACCTCGCTGGCGGCCGTCGAGGCGTTGACCGCTGGGGACGATCCGCTTGGCATCGACCTGGTACGGCAGGCGTTCGCCCAGGTGACGTCCCCTGGACGGCTCGAAGTGGTGCGTCGGGATCCGACGGTCGTCATCGACGCGGCGCACAATCCGGGCGGCATGCAGGCCACACTCGACGGGCTGCACGAGGCGTTCGACTTCGCCAAGGTGATCGGGGTCGTCGCGGTCATGCGGGACAAGGACGTCGCCACGATCCTGGACCTCCTGGAGCCCGTGCTGGAGGAGATCATCGTGACCCGTAACTCCTCGCCGCGCTCCATGGCGCCGGAGGAGCTGGGGGCGCTGGCCGAGGGGTACTTCGGCGCCGATCGGGTGCACGTGGTGGACCGTCTCGACGAGGCCATCGACCGCGGCATCGGGATCGCGGACGCGGAAGGCGAGTTCAGCGGGACCGGGGTGCTGATCACTGGTTCGGTGATCACGGCCGGTGACGCGCGGTACCTGCTGAAGGTGGACGGGCAGTGAGCGGACCCATCTGTGCCGCGGCGTTGACCGGCGGCGATAGCCGTACCCTGTGGTGGGGCGGTTGTGCCGGTGAGAGGGGTGTGAGGTGAGTTTCGTCGTCACGCCGGGCATGCGCAGGCTGGGTGCCAGTGTGCTCGGGATGGAAGCGATCATGGCCGGGCTGATTACGCCCGTGGCGATTACGGTGAGTGGTGTCGCGCCGGCGCTGGCCATGGTGGCGGGGCTGGGGCTGGCGGTGCTGTGCGTCGTGGCGATCGGGCTGCTCAAGCGGCCTGTCGGGTACGTGGTCGGCAGCCTGGTGCAGGTCTTGGCGATCGCCACGGGGTTCCTCGTGTCCATGATGTTCTTCCTCGGCGCGATCTTCGCAGCCCTGTGGATCACCGCGATATTCGTCGCTCGCCGTGTCGAGGGCGTGACTTCCCGCTAAAGTCGGCCTACATGGCCGTCCCCCCAATCCAGCGGTCCCCGAACGCGGCTGCCGCCGGGCCCACCGCAGGCGCGAAGTTCTCGTGGTTGCTCGACCTCGTGCTCGGGCTGCTCATCGTCGCTGCTCTGCCGCTGGCGATCATCGCGATCCCCAACACCGTCTCCGTCGTCTCCGATCTGCTTCCGGCGGAGATCGACCGGGTCGGGCTGATGCGCGCGCACGGGCTCGCCCTTCCGGCGATGATGCTGACCGTCCCGTTGGCCGCCGTGGCGCTGCGCCGCATGCGGGTCACGTACGTGCTCGTCGCCGGTCTCGCCCTGCTGGCCGTGGCCGACGCGGCCGGCGGATACGCGGGCACCTCGTTCATGGTGGGCGTGCTGCGCGTGCTCCACGGTGTCGGCGCGGGCGTGCTGATCCCCGCCACGCTGGTGGCCGCTTGGGGACGTCCGCCGGTGGTACGCGCCGTGTGGGCCGGCATGCTGGCCGTCAGCCTCCTGGCCGCCCAGGCGCTCGCGCTGTGGCCGCTGCACCAGGTCGACCGCTGGCAGGTCACGCTCCAGCCGTATCCGCTGCTGACCGGGATCGCGCTGGGTCTCGCGGCGGCGTACCTGCTGGTCTGGTTGCTGCAGGGTGAGAGCGCGTCGCCGACGCCTCGGGCCAGGGAACGTAGCCGGTTGCTGCTGGCGGCCGTTCCCGCCGCGGGCATCGCGGTTCTCGCCATCAGTACGGCCAGCCAGGACTGGAAGGCCGGGCTGGTGGTGCTGGTCGCCGTGTTGTCCATCGCGGCGCTGCTGGCCCTGGCCACGATCGGGACCGGCGAGAGCCGGACGCTGGCCTACACGTTCGTCGCGATCGGGGTCGTGCTGCTGCCGACCGTGGCGCAGGTGACCTATGTGGAGATGGGCGGGCTTGGCGGGCCTGGGCTGAAGGGGTTGTGGCTGCCGTTCGTGGTGGCCGCGGTGCTGGCGGTCGTGGCCGGGGCCGGGGTGGCGTTGTTCGGCGGGTCCGCGCTGCGGTGGCTGGCTCCGGCCGGGTTGCTGCTGCTCGTGCTGGGGCTGGCCACGGTGCGGCTCATGGTGCCGGCGGCCGAGGGGACGGTGCTGGTGGTGCCGTTCACGCTCATGGCCGTCGGGGCCGCGGTGGCGCTGACCGCGGCGCTTCGGCGGACGAGTGTGGGTGTGGCGCTGTTCGGGCTGGCGTTGTGCTTTCCCGGGGTGTTGTCCGGGTACCTGCTCGGGACCGGGGTCCAGGTCATGATGCTGCGCGGGCAGCGCTCGGCCCAGGGGATCGTGGACGCGTTCGTCGAGGCGTTGCACACGTGGGCGCTGATCGGCGGGTTCCTGACGGTGGCGGTGATCGTGCTGGGCGCGTTGCTGGCCCGGCGGCCCGGCGGGGCCGTTGAGGAGGGTGACGGGTCTGCGGCCGGCGGCGCCGTACCGGATGGTGCGGGGGCTTCTGACGGTGGGTCTCGTGGCGAGGTCTCAGGCGTGGAGGAGCGGCCGGGCATGGAGGCCCTCGTGGTGGCGGACGCTCGAAATGAGACGGACGCCGCCGAGACGGGCCCGGATGAGACGGGCGCCGCCGGGGCGGAGCGGGACGACGCGGGCGCTGCCGAGGTGGAGCCCGACGACGCGGGCGGCGTCGGGGCTGCTCCGTCTGACGTGGTCGAGGAGGATGTGGTCAAGGAGGACGAGGGTGTGGATGAGGAGGATCGGCCCACAGGGGAGATTCCTCGTGTCGTGCTGCCCACGCCGGTCAACGGGGACTCGCCGGACACGGCCGATCCCGCCCGGGTGGCCGGTGAGCGCGACGGGCCGTCGCCCGCGGTTCCGCCGCCCGCGCAGTCGCCCGAGGACAATGAGCGGCCCTGAGTGCCGCGAGAGCAGGGGAACCGCCGTGGGACGGTAAGCTGTGCCGCGTCGCCGCTACGCGAGGACGGACACCGTCTCGTGGTGCGGACTCGCGGAGCGAAAGCTGATGCTCGCCCCCACCAATCCGTTCAAAGGAGAACCTCACGTGTCCGAGCGCACTCTTGTCCTGATCAAGCCTGACGGGGTGAAGCGTGGCCTCATCGGTGACGTGATCGCCCGCGTGGAGCGCAAGGGCCTCAAGGTCGTCGCCATGGATCTGCGCACGCTCGACGTCGACACCGCCAAGGCCCACTACGCCGAGCACTCCGAGCGGCCGTTCTTCGGCGAGCTGGTGGAGTTCATCACCTCGGCGCCGCTGGTGGCGCTGGTGCTGGAGGGGCCGCGCGCGGTCGAGGCGTTCCGGGCGCTGGCGGGGCTGACCGACCCGGTCAAGTCCGCTCCCGGCACGATCCGCGGCGACCACGCGCTGGAGATCGGCGAGAACGTCGTCCACGGGTCCGACTCGCCGGAGTCGGCCGCCCGCGAGATCAAGATCTTCTTCCCGGACCGCTTCTAGTCCCCACGCGCCTCTTCAGGCTCGGGCAGCCTGCCCGTTCGCGCCCGCACAGCTCTGTGCGGGCGCTTTCGTGTTTCCTGGGGTGTTGTCCTGCCTTGCGCGCTCGGGGCGTTCGGGGGCGCTCGGGGTGTTTTGGGGGCGCTCGGGGTGTTTTGGGGTTACGGCAAGCCCCCATGCCGCCGACCGCCGTCGTGGGCCAGCGGTCTCTTCCGAGCGGTCGGCAGTCGGACGGGGTGCTCGCCGCTACAAAGCACGTCTGGCCGGACGCCGTGGCCTGGCTGAGCGCCGTAGAGGGGCGCCGGGCTCCACCGGCGCCACGTTCCGCCGTGCGGCGCCTCAAAGCGCTCCTGGGGCCGTGGGGTGGGCAGGACTGCGGAGGTGGCCCCAGGAGGCGAGGCGTGGGTGTGGCTGCCCGGAGTGGGTGTGAACTGCGCGGAGCGGTTGTGGAGCGGTTGTGGAGCGGGAAGGGCGGTTGTGGAGCGGGCAGGGCGGGAGCGGACCGGCGAGCGCGGGGGTGCGAAATGCCGGGTGGGGCGGTGGCGGGAGGTGCGCATGCGGCGGAAGGCGGCGGGTGGGTGTGGGGCGGTGGAGGACGGCCGGGGTGGGATGGGGTGTGTCCTGGGGCGGGATGCGTGGAGGGTGCTTGCGGCGGGGGCTTGGGGTGTTGGCGGGTGGGTTGGGTTGGGGGTGGGTGTCAAAAGGCGGTGATGGCTGGCTATATCGGTCTTGGGGTGGGGGCTATCGAGGGCTGATGGGGTAAAGAGGGCGATACCGGAGGTACGCAAGATTTTTCTGGGACGGTGGTGCTCATTGCGCTCACCGGTGGGTACGTCACGTTACGATTCGAATGCGATCCGTAGTCATCAGTGAAGGACGTTACGGAAGGCTCCGTTCCCCATGGGCAGCAAGCTCGCCTTTCTCGGCCGCGACATGGCGGTCGACCTCGGCACCGCCAACACGTTGGTCTACGTGCGCGGCCGGGGCATCGTGCTCAACGAGCCGTCCGTCGTGGCCATCAACACGGCGACCGGCAAGATCGTCGCGGTGGGCATCGAGGCCAAGCGCATGATCGGGCGGACGCCCGGCAACATCGTCGCCGTGCGCCCGCTCAAGGACGGCGTGATCGCCGACTTCGACGTCACCGAGCGCATGCTGCGCTACTTCATCCAGCGCGTGCACAAGCGCCGCCACTTCGCCAAGCCGCGCATCATCATCGCGGTGCCCAGCGGCATCACCGGGGTTGAGCAGCGGGCGGTGAAAGAGGCGGGGTATCAGGCGGGGGCCAGGAAGGTGTACATCGTCGAGGAGCCCATGGCGGCCGCGATCGGCGCCGGGCTGCCCGTGCACGAGCCGACCGGGAACATGGTCGTCGACATCGGCGGCGGCACGACCGAGGTGGCCATCATCTCGATGGGCGGGGTCGTGACCAGCCAGTCGATCAGGGTGGGCGGGGACGAGCTCGACCAGGCGGTGATCACCTTCGCCAAGAAGGAGTTCTCGCTGATGCTCGGTGAGCGCACCGCCGAGGAGATCAAGATGGCGATCGGGTCGGCGTGCCCGACCTCCGACGAGTGCCATGCGGAGATCCGGGGGCGCGATCTGGTCAGCGGGCTGCCGAAGACGATCGTGGTGTCGGCCGAGGAGATCAGGAAGGCCACCGAGGAGCCGGTCAACGCCATCGTCGACGCGGTGAAGACGACGCTCGACAAGTGCCCGCCCGAGCTGTCCGGCGATCTCATGGATCGCGGCATCGCTCTCACCGGTGGCGGGGCCCTGCTCAAGGGGATGGACGAGCGCATCAAGGCCGAGACCGGCATGCCCGTCCATCTGGTGGAGAACGCGCTCGACTCGGTCGCGCTCGGCTCCGGCAAGTGCGTCGAGGAGTTCGAGGCACTTCAGCAGGTGCTCGTTCCGGAGTCGCGGCACTGATGAAGGACACGCGCCGCGCCCGGCTCATCCTAGGACTGCTGCTGACGGCGGCGCTCGTGCTCGTGACGGTCGACCACCGCACCGGGGACGGCTCGCCGTTCACGGCGCTCAGGTCGGCGGGATCCTGGGCCTTCGGCACCGCTGAGCAGGCCGCGACCACGCTGGCCAGCCCGGTGACCGGTTTCATTCAGGCTCTGGCCAACGCCCCCGGCGCCCAGGCGGACATCGAGCGTCTCAAGGCGGACAACGCGCGCCTGCGCGCCCAGATCGCGGCCGGGCGGCTCGACGCCTCGCGCTCGGCGGAGCTCCGGCGGCTGCTGGGGCTGGCCGGGACGGGCGGCTACAAGGTGGTGACGGCCAACGTCGTGGCCAGGCGCGGGCAGCCGGGGTTCGAGGAGGCCGTCGAGATCGACGCCGGCACCGACGACGGCGTACGCGCCGAGATGACCGTGCTCAACGCCGACGGGCTGGTCGGCAGGGTGATCAGGGCGGCGGCGACCACCTCCACGGTGGTGCTGCTCAGCGATCCCGCCTCGGCCACGGGCGCGCGGATGGAGGGCGGCAACGAGATCGGCGTCGTGCACGGTGTGGGGGAGAACGGGCGGCTGGTGCGGTTCCGGCTGCTCGACTCGACCGCGCCGATCAACCGGGGCGCCCGGCTGGTCAGCTTCGGGTCGCAGCGCGGCATGCCGTACGTGCCGGGGGTGCCCGTCGGGGTGATCGAGCGGGTCGAGGCGACGCCGGGTGAGCTGACCCGCATCGCGTACGCGCGTCCGTATGCAGACCTGACCGCGCTGGACGTGGTCGGGGTGGTGGTCCAGGCGCCCAAGCGGGACCCGCGTGACGCGGTCCTTCCGGCGAGGGCGAGCGCGCGATGATTCCGGGCCTGGTCGTCGTGGCGGCGGTGCTGCTGCAGCTCATCGTGGTCAACCGGCTGCCGCTGCCCGGCGGCGGGATGCCGGACCTGGTGCTGCTCGCGGTGGTCGGGGTGGCCATGATGCGCGGGCCGGCGATGGGGGCGGCGATCGGGTTCTGCTCGGGGCTGCTGGTGGACGTGGTGCCGCCGACGGCGCACGTGGCGGGGGAGTACGCGTTCGTGCTCACGGTCGTCGGGTTCCTGGCGGGGCGCGGGCTGGGCGGTGTGGTGCCGACGGTGGTGGCCTGCATCCTGGCCGCTCCGCTGCTGGCCGCGGTGGTGGGCGGGCTGGTCGGCGAGCAGGGGGTGACGCTGGCGGCGGTGGCCGTCAAGGCGCCGGTCACGGTGGTCTACACGCTGGTCGCGGCGCCGGTGGTGATCTGGGCGGTGACCCGGGGGAAGCAGCCGAGGTATGCGGTATGAGCAGGATGAGAACCCGGCTGGTCGTGCTGAACGTGCTGGTCGTCACGCTGATCGCGGTGCTGGCCGTGCGCCTGTGGCAGGTCCAGGTGGTACGCGGGATCGAGTACGTCTCGGCGGCGGCCGAGACCAGGACACGCGGCGTGGTGGTGCCATCGGTGCGTGGGCAGATTCTGGACTCCGCGGGCCAGCCGCTGGTGCGCAACCGCACCGCGCTGGTCGTCTCCGTGGACCGGACCTCGCTCACGCGCATGCCGCGCGGCGGCCAGGAGGTGCTGGAGAAGCTCGCCGCCGTGCTGGGGCGGCCGGTCAAACTGCTGGAGAAGCGGATCCGGTCGTGCGGTCCGGGGGTGACCAGGCCGTGCTGGCCGGGCTCGCCGTACCAGCCGATTCCGATCGACGAGACGGTCAGCACGCGTGAGGCGCTGCAGATTCTGGAGCGGCAGGAGGAGTTCCCCGGGGTGACCGCGGAGGTGCAGGCGGTCAGGGAGTATCCGCACGGCAAGGCGGCGGCGCAGCTGGTCGGGTACCTGCAGCCGGTCACGCAGGAGGAGCTGGAGAAGCGCGACGGCCTCAAGGCCGCCTTCTCCGGCGTCGATCTGGTGGGGCGGGACGGGCTGGAGTCCGTCTATGACGAGGCGCTGCGCGGCAAGCCGGGGCTGCGCCGGGTCCAGGTGGACAGGCTCGGCAAGGTCATCGGGGTGGAGCAGCAGGTGGCGCCGGTCTCCGGGGACACGTTGATCACCAGCATCGACGGGCGCGTGCAGGCCATCGTGGAGAAGGCGCTCGACGGGGCCATGAAGCGGGCGCCCAAGGCGGACGGCGCGGCCGGGGTGGTGCTCGACGCGCGTACCGGGCGGGTGGTGGCGCTGGCCAGCGCGCCCGGCTACAACCCGGCGATCTGGACCGGCGGGATCTCCGAGAAGGAGTACCAGGACCTGCTGTCGGACAAGGCGGGGCGGCCGCTGGTGTCGCGGGCGATCAAGGGGACGTTCGCGCCCGGCTCGACGTTCAAGGTCTCCTCGGTGGCGGCCATGCTGCGCTCCGGCTACCCGCTGAACGGGACCTACGGCTGCCCGGGGTCGTTCATGGTGGGCGACCGGCCGTTCAACAACTTCCGCGGGATCGGGCTGGGGACGCTGACCCTGCACACCGCGCTGGTCAAGTCCTGCGACACGATCTTCTACAAGTCCTCCTACGAGCAGTGGATCAAGGACGGCGGACTGCACCCGAAGAAGCCGCCCCGCCAGCCCTTCGAGAACACCGCCAGGGCCTTCGGCTTCGGCCGGCCCACCGGGATCGACCTGCCGGGCGAGTCGGCCGGGCGCATCCCCGACCGCGACTGGAAGAAGGACCTCTGGGGCCAGACCAGCGCCGACAACTGCAAGCGCTCGCGCACCGGATACCCGGAGGTGAAGAGCGCCTCGCGGGCCGCCTTCCTCAAGCGCCTGGCCTACGAGAACTGCGTCGAGGGCTACCTGCTGCGTCCCGGCGACGCCGCCAACTTCTCCATCGGGCAGGGCGACGTGCTGGTCACGCCGCTGCAGCTCGCCGCCGCCTACGCCGCGCTGGTCAGCGACGGCAAGCTGCGCAGTCCACGCGTGGCCTGGGCGAGGGTACGGCCGGACGGCACGCTGGTCCAGCGCATCGACCCGCCGGTCACCGGCAAGCTGCCCATCAGCGAGAAGGAACGCGCCTACATCAAGAACGCGCTCAGCCAGGTCGCCTCCGACGGCACCGCGGCCGGGGCCTTCGGCGGGTTCCCCATGGACCAGGTGCGCATCGGCGGCAAGACCGGCACCGCGGAGGTGTGGGGCAAGGAGGACACCTCCTGGTTCGCCTCGTTCGCGCCCACCGAGAAGCCGCGGTTCGTGGTGGTCGCCATGGTCTCGCAGGGCGGGATGGGCGGGTCCACGGCGGCGCCGGCCGTACGGGAGATCTATGAGGGCATCTACGGGATCAAGCAGCCGGCCGCGCTGCCGGACGGGAAACCCGCCTCCAAGCTGCCGATGATCGCGCGGGACGGGACGGTCACCCGATGACGGACCGCACGCTGCTGGCCAGGCGCCGCTCGTTCACCACCCGCGCCGTGGGCGCGCAGTCGACCGTGTGGCGGCTCGACGGCGTGCTGCTGGTCTCGGTCGCGGCGTTGTGCGTGATCGGCACGCTGCTGGTGTGGTCGTCCACGCGTACGTGGGCGCCGGGCTCGACCGGGCTGGTCAAGAAGCACGTGCTGAACCTGGCCATCGGGGCGGCGCTGTGCGGGGCGGTGGCGATGATCGACCACCGGTTGCTGCGCGCGTACGCGCCCGTGGTGTACCTGGTGACGCTCGTCGGGCTGGCCCTCGTGGTCACGCCGCTCGGCACCACGGTCAACGGGTCCCACTCGTGGATCATGCTGGGTGGCGGGTTCGCGGTGCAGCCGTCGGAGTTCGCCAAGCTCGGGCTGGTGCTGATGTTGTCGATGCTGCTGGCCCAGCCGGCGGAGGGCACCGATCGGCCGCGCGGGCTGGACATGCTGTTCGTGGTGGTCATGGCGGCGATCTCGATGGGGCTCGTCATGCTCCAGCCGGACCTCGGCACCACGCTGGTTCTGGCGGTGATCACCGTCGGCGGGCTGGTGATCGCCGGAGTGCGCAAGCGGTGGATGATCCTGCTCGTGCTCACCTCGGTGGCGGGCGCGGTGGCGGTGTGGATGCTGGATCTGCTGGAGCCGTACCAGGTGGCGCGGTTCACGGCCTTCATCGACCCGAGCGTGGACCCGCGCGGCGTCGGCTACAACTCCACGCAGGCGCTGATCGCGATCGGCTCCGGCCAGGTGTTCGGCAAGGGACTGCTGGACGGCGGGCAGACGACCGGGCGCTTCGTGCCCGAGCAGCACACCGACTTCATCTTCACCGTGGCCGGCGAGGAGTTCGGCTTCCTCGGCTCGGTGACCGTGGTGGCGCTGCTCGGCGTGGTGCTGATCCGCGGGCTGAAGATCGCCCGGCAGTGCGAGGACCGCTTCGGGACGCTGGTCGCCGGCACGATCGTGTGCTGGCTGGCCTTCCAGACCTTCGTCAACATCGGGATGACCGTCGGCATCATGCCCATCACCGGGCTCCCGCTGCCCTTCGTCTCCTACGGCGGCACCGCGACGTTCGCGAATCTCATCGCCATTGGGCTGCTACAGGCGATAAGGATCAGGGAACAGGCGTTTAATTAGAAGTATGTTCGTGGCCTACTGCGACGAGTGCGGGGACCGCTTCCTGCTTCCCGCCAGCCACGTCGTCGCCGTGCACAATCTCGCCAGCGGCGTCATCGCTGTCGAGCTGACCTGTTACGAGAACCACCGCGTCCTCGTCATGAGCGGAAACGACATCGACATCCAGGGACCTGCCACCGTCTGAGCGCGGATAGGCTGGGACCCATGTCTGTCGAGTCGATTTTCCCACGCCTGGAAGCGCTGCTGCCCAGAGTGCAGAAGCCGATCCAGTATGTCGGCGGTGAGCTCAACTCGACGGTCAAGGACTGGGACGAGGCGGACGTGCGCTGGGCGCTGATGTACCCGGACGCCTATGAGGTGGGGCTGCCCAACCAGGGCGTGGCGATCCTCTACGAGATTCTCAACGAGCTGCCCCAGACCCTGGCCGAGCGCACCTACTCGGTGTGGCCCGACCTCGAGGCGCTGATGCGCGAGCACGGCGTGCCGCAGTTCACCGTCGACGGCCACCGCCCGGTGCGCGCCTTCGACGTGCTCGGCCTCTCCTTCTCCACCGAGCTCGGCTACACCAACATGCTGACCGCGCTCGATCTGGCCGGCATCCCGCTGCTGGCGGCCGAGCGCGGCGAGGACGACCCGATCGTCCTGGCCGGCGGGCACGCCGCCTTCAACCCCGAGCCGATCGCCGACTTCCTCGACGCGGCCGTGCTGGGCGACGGCGAGCAGATCGCCATCGCCATCAGCGAGGTCATCCGCGAGTGGAAGCAGGAGGGCAGCCCCGGCGGACGCGACGAGCTGCTGATGCGCCTGGCCGAGTCCGGCGGCGTCTACGTGCCCAGGTTCTACGACGTGGACTACCACCCCGACGGCCGCATCAAGCGCGTGGCGCCCAACCGGCCCGAGGTGCCCTGGCGCGTCCACAAGCACACCGTCATGGACCTCGACGAGTGGCCCTACCCGAAGAAGCCGCTGGTCCCGCTGGCCGAGACGGTCCACGAGCGGTTCAGCGTGGAGATCTTCCGCGGCTGCACGCGCGGCTGCCGCTTCTGCCAGGCCGGCATGATCACCCGTCCGGTCCGCGAGCGCTCGATCACCACGATCGGCGCCATGGTCGACAACGGCATCAAGGAGTCCGGCTTCAACGAGGTCGGCCTGCTGTCGCTGTCGTCGGCCGACCACTCCGAGATCGGCGCGGTCGCCAAGGGCCTGGCCGACCGCTACGAGGGCACCAACACCTCGCTGTCGCTGCCCTCCACCCGCGTCGACGCCTTCAACATCGACCTGGCCAACGAGTTCTCCCGCAACGGCCGCCGCTCCGGGCTGACCTTCGCCCCCGAAGGCGGCTCCGAGCGCATGCGCAAGGTGATCAACAAGATGGTCACCGAGGAAGACCTCATCCGCACCGTCACCACCGCCTACTCCCAGGGCTGGCGGCAGGTCAAGCTCTACTTCATGTGCGGGCTGCCCACCGAGCGGGACGAGGACGTGCTCGGCATCGCCGACCTGGCCAAGAAGGTGATCCAGGCCGGTCGCGAGGCCACCGGCTCGCGCGACATCCGCTGCACCGTCTCCATCGGCGGCTTCGTGCCCAAGCCGCACACGCCGTTCCAGTGGGCCGCCCAGGCCGATCACGAGACCGTCGACCGGCGGCTCAAGGAGCTGCGCGACACCGTCAGAAACGACCGCCAGTACGGGCGGGCCATCGGCTTCCGCTACCACGACGGCAAGCCGTCCATCGTCGAGGGCCTGCTCTCGCGCGGCGACCGCCGGGTCGGGGCCGTCATCAGGGCCGTCTGGGAGGACGGCGGGCGCTTCGACGGGTGGAGCGAGCACTTCTCCTACGACCGGTGGATGGCCGGCGCCGCCAAGACGGGCGTGGACGTCGGCTGGTACACCACCCGCGAGCGCGAGGAGAACGAGGTCCTGCCCTGGGACCACCTCGACGCCGGGCTCGACCGCGAGTGGCTGTGGCAGGACTGGCAGGATGCGGTCAACGAGACCGAGGTCGAGGACTGCCGCTGGACGCCGTGCTACGACTGCGGCGTCTGCCCGACGATGGGAACCGAGATCCAGATCGGGCCGACCGGAAAGAAGCTTCTGCCGCTCACCGTGGTGTGACGCGACACGCGCGGGCGACCGGACGGGCCAGGGAATTGGGTCAAGGTTTCGCCGTGACGGCGGGCTGTGTGTCCGACGTGGGAAGCGATCCCCATGATCGGCGCCCGCCCACGTCGGCGGGTGGCGTGGGGATGGCTTCGCCGTAACTCCGGACGAAAGCCATAACGGAGAGCTACCAACATCGGCGCGCATAGAGAACAGCGCGTACAGTCTCCGCGCGAGGCGGCTTATCCTGTGAGGAGGAAACTCTGACACGGGAAGGACGCAACGCTCTGAAACCTGTTCCCGACGGGCCACCGCCCGCGCCCACGGTGCAGCGGCTTCGCGTCCGCTACGCCAAGCGCGGCCGCCTGCGCTTCACCAGCCACCGCGACATCTCGCGGGCCGTCGAGAGGGCGGTCCGCCGTGCCGGCATTCCGGTTGCCTTCAGCGCGGGCTTCTCGCCCCACCCCAAGATCTCCTACGCGGGCGCGGCGCCGACCGGCGTCGCCAGCGAGGCCGAATACCTTGAGATCGGTGTCACGGAGCCGTGTGATCCCGGACGGATCCGCGCCGACCTGGACGCTTCCCTGCCACCCGGTCTCGACGTGCTCGAAGTGGTCGAAGCACGCTCCGGTGGCCTGGCCGATCGCCTGGAGGTCTCCACGTGGGAGCTGCGGCTGCCCGGCGCGGATCGCGAGCTGGCCGGTGTGGCGGTGGAGAAGTTCCTCGCCGCCGGCGCCGTCGAGGTTGAGCGCCTCACGAAGAAAGGCCCCCGCCGCTTCGACGCGCGGGAGGCGGTGCGGATGCTTGAGATCTCCGAGGGAACGGAGAGAACCGCAGCTCAGGTGCCCGGACAGTCGTGTGTCATACTGCGCATGGTTGTTCGGCACGTGACTCCTGCCGTTCGACCCGACGACGTGCTCACAGGATTGCGCCTTGTGGCCGACTTCGCGCCGCCGGTTCCCCCCGAGGTAACCAGGCTGGCGCAGGGGCCGCTGGACGCGTCCGGTGGGCCTGCCGACCCGTTCGACCTTGACCGCGACATCACGCGCGGCGGCGAAGCGGGACCGGCGGGCGAGCACGCCGCCGGATAGGAACCGCCTGGCGGCCCGCCAGGCGTATCCGCTGACAGGACTTGGCGCCAACACCCCATACGGGGCGGGGGCGGACAACGAGACACGAGGGCTCCTGCGCGGCGCGGCGACGCGCCCGGGAGCTGACGGGAGAGCGCCCGCATGCTCGAGAACGAGCCCAACGGCGGGGCCAACGGCCCCGACGGGGAGACAACTGAAGATCAGCCCACAACCAAGCCGCGCCGGGCAGCCCGGCCGGCCGGGCCGCCTCCGGAACTGCCGGAGGAGGCCGCGCCATCCGTGCTGACGGTGTCCGCCGCCCAGGTGACCAGCCCGGCCGAGGAGGCCGTGGCCGAAGCCGTCGAGCAGCCCAAGCGGGCCGCCAGGAGCCGGTCCACGGCGACGACGACGCGCCGCCGTACCAAGAAGGCCGAGGAAGGCGAGGAGCCGGCCGCGGACGAGAAGCCCAAGCGGGCTTCGCGCCGTGCCGCCGGTCCGCCGCCCGAGGTCGAGGATCTTCCCGTGAGTACGGCTGCCGCCCTCGGGAGCGCTCCCGCGGAGGAGGCGCCGGTCAAGCGGACGCGGCGTACCGCCAAGGCCAAGGCCGAGGCCGAGCCGGTCGAGGAGGAGGCCGCCGCACCGGTCAAGCGGACGCGGCGTACGCGCAAGAAGGCCGAGGAGGAGCCGGAGAGCCCGGTTGAGACCGCGGTCGAGACGGTCGTGGCCGAAGCCGCACCCGTCGTCGAGGCCGCGGCCGAGGTGCTGGACGAGCTGCCCGAGGTCGAGCCGCTCGACGACGAGCCCGCCGGCGAGGACCTCGACGAGGACCAGCCCAACCTGCTGGCCGACCCGTTCGGGCTGACCGCACGGCGCATGGAGCAGGGCGGCGCGTCCTTCGAACGGCCGGCGGCGATCTTCGCCCCGCTGTTCCAGGCGCCCGACCCGAGCCAGGCGCAGCCGGTGGCGCCCCGCCGTCCCGAGCCCGAGCCCGTCGTGGCCGAGGTGGTCGAGGAGAGCGCCGACACCGACACCGACGCGGAGCTCGACACCGACACCGACGGCGATGCCGACGGAGAGGACGAGAGCGGCGGCCGCCGCCGTCGCCGCCGTCGCGGCGGCCGCGGACGGGGCAAGTCCCGCGAGCGTGACGACTCCGACGACTCCGACGACGAGCAGGACGACGAGGAGCAGAGCGAGGACGACTCCCAGGAAGAGGAGGCCTCCAGCTCGCGTCGCCGCCGCCGGCGCCGCCGGCGCGGCTCCGACGAGCAGCCCGAGCCGGCCAGCGACGACCCGCCGAACACCGTCGTGCGCATCCGCGCGCCGCGTTCCGGGCGGGCCGCCGCGCTCGACACCTCCAGCGACGGCGTGCAGAGCGTGCGCGGCTCCACCCGGCTTGAGGCCAAGAAGCAGCGCCGCCGCGAGGGCCGCGAGCTCGGCCGCCGGCGTCCGCCGATCATCACCGAGTCCGAGTTCCTCGCCAGGCGCGAGTCCGTCGACCGGATGATGGTGGTGCGCCGCCAGGGCGACCGCACCCAGATCGCCGTGCTGGAAGACGGCATCCTGGTCGAGCACTACGTCAACCGCGAGGCCAGCCAGTCCTACGTCGGCAACGTCTACCTGGGCAAGGTCCAGAACGTGCTGCCGTCGATGGAGGCCGCCTTCGTCGACATCGGCAAGGGCCGCAACGCCGTCCTGTACGCCGGCGAGGTCAACTTCGACACCGCCGGGCTGGAGGGCCAGCCCAAGCGCATCGAGGCGGCGCTGAAGTCCGGCCAGTCGGTGCTGGTGCAGGTCACCAAGGACCCGATCGGCCACAAGGGCGCCCGGCTGACGTCGCAGATCAGCCTTCCCGGCCGCTACCTCGTGTACGTCCCGGACGGTTCGATGACCGGCATCAGCCGCAAGCTGCCCGACAAGGAGCGCACGCGGCTCAAGAGCATCCTCAAGAAGGTCATGCCGGAGAACGCCGGCGTCATCGTGCGCACGGCCGCCGAGGGCGCCTCCGAGGACGAGCTCGCCCGCGACGTGTCCCGGTTGTCGGCGCAGTGGGAGGCCATCCAGAAGAAGGCCAAGTCCGCGAGCCCGCCGGAGCTGCTGTCGGCCGAGCCCGACCTGACGATCCGCGTCGTGCGCGACGTCTTCAACGAGGACTTCACCTCGCTCGTGGTCCAGGGCGAGGAGGCGTGGGAGACGGTCGACGAGTACGTCAAGTACGTCGCCCCGCACCTGGCCGACCGCCTGAACCGGTGGGAGGAGGAGACCGACGTCTTCGAGTCCTACCGGATCGACGAGCAGCTCGGCAAGGCGCTGGAGCGCAAGGTGTGGCTGCCCAGCGGCGGCTCCCTGGTCATCGACCGCACCGAGGCGATGACCGTCGTCGACGTCAACACCGGCAAGTTCACCGGCCAGGGCGGCAACCTGGAGGAGACGGTCACCAGGAACAACCTGGAGGCGGCCGAGGAGATCGTGCGCCAGCTGCGGCTGCGCGACATCGGCGGCATCATCGTGATCGACTTCATCGACATGGTGCTGGAGTCCAACCGCGACCTGGTGCTGCGCCGGCTGCTGGAGTGCCTGGCCCGCGACCGTACCAAGCACCAGGTGGCCGAGGTCACCTCGCTGGGCCTGGTCCAGATGACGCGTAAGCGGGTCGGCCAGGGGCTGCTGGAGGCGTTCTCGACGCCGTGCGACTGCTGCAACGGCCGCGGCCTGATCGTCTCCACGGAGCCGGTCGAGTCCAAGCCGGAGCCGCGGGGCACGCAGGGCAAGATGGCGGTCGAGAAGGCGGTCGCGGACAAGGTCTCCGCGGCTTCCGGAGCCGGGAACCGTGATACTGTGACCGGTGCGCTTGACGACGTCCCATCCGAGGATGACCAGGCGAACCAGACTTCTGGCAGGGGGCGGCGACGCTCCCGCCGAGCCAAGTCGGCCGAGTAGCCAGGCGCTCCCGCCAGGGAGCGCTCCTCGGTTGACAGTCCGTCGATCCGTCCGGTTCGACCAGGGCACCGCTCATCCGGTACCCTAGTCAATCGGTGCGTCCAGCGGCGCGCCCTGTTCGCGCGCCTCTCGGATCGTCGGTTTTCCCGACAGGTTCCGAGTGCTGGGCGCAGCATTCGGTGGCCGCCGATGTGATCGGTGACCACAAGCAGACAGTAGAAGGGTTCCGCGGTGTACGCGATCGTTCGTTGCGGCGGCAGGCAGCAGAAGGTCTCCGTCGGTGACGTCCTCGAGGTGGACAAGGTCGCCGGCGAGGTCGGCTCTTCGGTTTCGCTGCCGACGGTGCTCGTCGTCAACGACGGCGATGTGACCACGGAGGCGGGCAAGTTCCTGGTGAGCGCCGAGATTCTCGGTGAGACCAAGGGTCCCAAGATCCGCATCCTCAAGTACAAGAACAAGACCGGTTACAAGAAGCGCCAGGGTCACCGTCAGCGGTACACCCAGGTGAAGATCACCGGCATCAACCAGGCCTGAGTCACGGGAGTTTTGCGAGATGGCACACAAGAAGGGCGCGTCGTCCACCCGGAACGGCCGTGACTCCAACGCACAGCGGCTCGGCGTCAAGCGGTTCGGCGGCCAGCTGGTCAACGCGGGCGAGATCATCGTTCGCCAGCGCGGCACCCACTTCCACCCTGGCGACAACGTCGGGCGTGGGGGCGATGACACGCTGTTCGCGCTGGCTGCGGGGCACGTGCAGTTCGGGCGCAAGCGCGGGCGTCGTGCGGTGAGCATCGTTCCGGTCGCGGAGTAAACCAACGCCGACTGACGTTCCTAAGGGGTGGGTCACTTGACCCGCCCCTTTAGGCGTTCCAGGGGCCCTTTGAGTTCTTTGGGCTTTGGTGCTGTCGGCTGCGGTGCTTTGGGTTCGGTGCTTTTGGGTTACGGCAAGCCGGCCTCCCGCCACCCGCCGTCGTAGGCTCGCGCCGATCGTGGGGATCGCTTCTCACGTCGGACGTGGTGCCCGCCGTAACGGCGGTGTGTCAGGCGGGTACCGTGGCTCGGCTGAGCGCCGTACCTGCGGCGCCGGGTTCCGCCGCGCGGCTTCTCGCCGTGCGGCGCCGGACAAGCGTGGGTGGGCCGGGGTGACAGCGCCGAGATACCCGATGTGCGCGCCTCGCGGTGTGTGGCAGGGCCAGCCCTTTGGCGCACGAGGTCACGGTGCCGGAGGCCGCGGCGTCAGGTGCGGCGGTGCGGTGCTCACGCGAGCTGGGTGTGGGATTGAGCTGGGAAGATGGACTTGTGTTCCGTTCGGGAGCACGTGGGAGTAAGGGGCGGTAATGCCGGACTTCGTGGACCAGGTGGTTCTGCATGTCAGGGCCGGTGACGGAGGGAACGGCTGCGCCTCCATCCACCGGGAGAAGTTCAAGCCGCTCGGCGGCCCCGACGGGGGCAACGGCGGGCGGGGCGGGGATGTGATCCTGGAGGTCGATCCCAATACCGCCACCCTGCTCGAATATCACCGGCGGCCGCATCGCAAGGCGGACAACGGCAAGCAGGGGCAGGGGTCAAACCGGGACGGGGCCAACGGCGGCGACGTGGTGCTCACGGTGCCCAACGGGACCGTGGTCAAGGACGCCGACTCCGGTGAGGTGCTGGTCGACCTTGTGGGGGCCGGGACCCGGTATGTGATCGCCGAGGGCGGGCACGGCGGGCTTGGGAACGCGGCGCTGGCCAGCACCAAACGGAAGGCGCCCGGATTCGCGCTGCTCGGGGAGCCCGGTGACGGGCTGGACGTGATGCTGGAGCTCAAGAGCGTCGCGGATGTGGCGCTCGTCGGGTTCCCCAGCGCGGGGAAGTCGTCGCTGATCGCGGCGCTGTCCGCCGCCCGGCCCAAGATCGCGGACTATCCGTTCACGACGCTGATCCCCAACCTCGGCGTGGTCACGGCGGGGGAGACCATCTTCACCGTCGCCGACGTGCCTGGGCTCATTCCGGGGGCCTCGCAGGGCAAGGGGCTCGGGCACGAGTTTCTGCGGCACGTGGAGCGGTGCGACATGCTCGTCCACGTCATCGACTGCGCCACCCTGGAGCCGGGACGCGACCCGATCACCGACTACGAGGTCATCGAGGCGGAGCTGGCGGCCTACGGCAAGCTGGAGGACCGGCCCCGCATGGTCGTCCTCAACAAGGCCGACGTGCCGGACGCGCGCGAACTGGCCGAGATGGTACGCGCCGAGTTCGAAGACAAGGGCCTGCGCGTCTTCGTCATCTCGGCGGCCACGCATGACGGCCTGCGCGAGCTGACGTTCGCGATGGGCGAGTGGGTCGCCGCGGCCCGCGCCCAGAAGCCGATCGAGGAGCCCACCCGGCTGGTCATCCGGCCCAAGCAGCTCGGCGAGACCGGGTTCAGCGTGCGTAAGGTCAGCGAGAACCAGTTCCAGGTCACCGGCGAGAAGCCGGAACGCTGGATCCGCCAGACCGACTTCACCAACGACGAGGCCGTCGGCTACCTGGCCGACCGCCTGGAGCGACTCGGCGTCGAGGAAGCCCTGGCCAAGGCGGGAGCGGCCACGGGCGCCGAGGTGATCATCGGCTCCATGGAAGGCGGCTACATCTTCGACTGGCAGCCGACCCTTTCCGCGGAATCCGCCCGCCAGGGGCCTCGCGGCTCCGATTCCCGCTTCGCCTGAGCGACCTTTCCGTCCGTTGCGGCCTGCTCCTTCCATCCGTTACGGGCCGCGCGCTCCTTCCATCCGTTACGGCAAGCCGCCCCCACCCCCGCCCGCCGACGCGGGCCGGGGTGTCGGGGCGGCGCCCGACAGCCGGACGTGGCGCTCTCCGCAACAAGCCCCGGGAACCCGGCTGACGGGGGCTGTCGCCCGGGCCACAAGCCCGGAGGGCAGGCGATGCCCGACCACCGGCCACCGGCTGGTGGCTGGCGGGCCGGCCGATGGGTCATGTGGGTCGGACCGCTCAACGCCAGGACAAGCCATGTAGGCCTGAACGGGGCGAGCGGGGTTATGGGGGTTGGGTGCTGGTCGTTGGTGGGGTGGGGTTCTGACCTGTTGCCGGGCCCTGATACTGGCAGGCGGGGAGTTGGGTGGCTCGGATAGGGTCGTTGGGTGCGAGATCGGATCAGCTCCGCGTCCAAAGTTGTCGTCAAGGTCGGCTCTTCGTCGCTGACCACCCCTCAAGGCACCATCGACGTCGACCGGGTCGACGCGCTCGTTGACGTCCTGGCGGCGCGGCGTGGGGTCGGGGCGCAGATCGTGCTGGTGTCGTCGGGGGCCATCGCCGCCGGGCTCGGGCCGCTCGGGCTGGCCGTACGACCGCGGGATCTCGCCACCCAGCAGGCCGCGGCGTCCGTGGGGCAGGGGGTGCTGGTGGCTCGCTACACCTCGTCGTTCGCGCGTTATGGCCTGCGGGTGGGGCAGGTGCTGCTGACCGCCGACGACATGATGCGGCGCTCTCACCACGTCAACGCCCAGCGCACCCTGAACCGCCTGCTTGAGCTGGGCATCATGCCGGTGGTCAACGAGAACGACACCGTGGCCACCGACGAGATCCGGTTCGGCGACAACGACCGGCTGGCCGCCCTCGTGGCCCATCTGACCAGGGCGGACGCGCTGGTGCTGCTGTCCGATGTGGACGCGCTCTATGACGGGCCGCCGAGCCGGGCGGGTTCGCGGCGGCTGGCGGAGATCCGCGGGCCGGAGGATCTGGTGGGCGTCGAGCTGGGCAGGAACGGCGCGGCCGTCGGGACCGGCGGGATGATCACCAAGGTCCAGGCTGCCAAGATCGCGACCGGAGCGGGCATTCCCGTGGTGCTGACCGCCGCCGCCCACGCCGCGCAGGCGCTGGCCGGGGCCGATGTGGGCACGTACTTTCACCCGGGCGGACGGCATCCGGGCACCCGGCTGCTGTGGCTGGCCCACGCGACGACCGGTCGCGGGCGGCTGCACCTGGACGACGGTGCCGTGGAGGCGATCGTCACGCGGCGCAAGTCGCTGCTGCCCGCGGGGGTGACCTCCGTGGAGGGCGATTTCTCCGCCGGTGACCCGGTCGACCTGTGCGGGCCGCGCGGGCGGGTGGTGGCCCGGGGGCTGGTGAACTTCGACGCCGTGGAGATTCCCGGGCTGCTGGGGCGTTCGACGCGAGAGCTGGGCAGCGAGCTCGGTCCGGAATATGAACGCGAGCTGATTCACCGCGACGACATCGTCATACTGGAGGCTCACCAGTAGCGAATGGAGCGTGCGATGTCCGATGAGTTCCTGAAGGTGGCCCATGCGGCACGAGAGGCCGCCGCCGAGCTGGCCCCGCTGCCGCGGGCGCCGAAGGACCGGGCATTGCGCGCGATCGCCGACGCGCTGGCCGAGCAGGCCGCGCAGATCGTCGAGGCCAACGCCAAGGACGTGGAGCGGGCCCGCGAGCAGGGCACCTCAGAAGCGATGATCGACCGGCTGCGGCTGGACGTGAAGAGGGTGGAGGCCATCGCCGAGGCCGTCCGGCAGGTGGCCGACCTGCCCGATCCGGTCGGTGAGGTGCTGCGCGGCAGCACGCTGCCCAACGGGCTCGAACTGCGCCAGCTCCGGGTGCCGCTGGGCGTGATCGGCATCATCTACGAGGGCCGCCCCAACGTGACCGTGGACGCCGCGGCTCTCTGCCTCAAGAGCGGCAACGCCGTACTGCTGCGCGGCTCGTCGAGCGCTTATGACTCCAACACGGCGCTGGTGCGGATCATGCAGGAGGCGCTGGAGGCGACCGAGGTGCCGTCGGGCGCGGTGCAACTGGTGCCGGGGCAGACGCGCGAGTCGGTCAAGGAGCTCATGCGGGCGCGCGGGCTGGTCGACGTGCTGATCCCGCGGGGCGGCGCGTCCCTGATCAACTCGGTGGTCGAGGAGTCGACGGTGCCGGTGATCGAGACCGGGGTCGGCAACTGCCACGTGTACGTCGACGCCGAGGCCGATCTGGACCTGGCGCTCGACATCCTGGTCAACTCCAAGGCGCAGCGGCCGTCGGTCTGCAACGCGGCCGAGACGTTCCTCGTGCACGCCGACGTGGCGGCGGAGTTCCTGCCCAAGGCGCTGGCGCGGCTGGCGGAGGAGGGCGTGACCGTGCACGGAGACGAGCGGGTGGCCGCCCATCCCGGTGTGGTGGCCGCGACCGAGGACGACTTCTACGCCGAGTACCTCTCGCTGGACATCGCCGCCGCCGTCGTCGGCTCGCTGGAGGACGCGGTGGCGCACATCAGGAAGTACGGCTCCGGCCACACCGACGCGATCGTCACCCGGTCGCAGCGGGCCGCCCGCCGGTTCGTGGCGCTCGTCGACTCGGCGGCCGTGGCGGTCAACGCCTCGACTAGGTTCACCGACGGGGGCGAGTTCGGGTTCGGCGCCGAGATCGGGATCTCCACCCAGAAGCTGCACGCGCGCGGCCCCATGGGGCTGCCGGAATTGACGTCAACTAAGTGGATTTACACGGGCGAGGGACATCTGCGCACGTCAGAAGGCACGGTCATCTCAGCGTGTCAAGGTGGCAACTGAGAGTGACGTTGACTTGACTGGGGCGCATGGAGATTGTGATCGCCCTGGTCTTCGCCGGTGCCGTGCTGTTCGGCGCCGACCGCCTGCTGCTGTGGCTGGAGAGCCGCGGGCACGTCAACTGGCGCCGCAAGGGGCGTAGGGACCTGTCGAAGGAGCCACGGACGGAGCTCGACGACATCTTCAGCGACACGAGCTTCCGTGACGAGAGCTTCGGTGACGAGAGCAGCCTCCGCGACAAGAGCCTCCGCGATAAGACCAAGCGATAAGACCAAGCGATAAACGTACGGCGCGCCTCGGGCGCTATCGGGGCACACCCCGCTAGGGTTGTGCCCCTTATGGGTGCGCCGAGCGGGGAGGGACGGTGAGCAAGCTCGGCAAGGTCGGGCCGTACACCCTTCTCGAACGGCTCGGCAGGGGCGGTATGGGCGAGGTGTACCTCGCCGGCACCCGCCGTGGCGAACGGGTCGCGATCAAGGTTCTCCGGGATCTGGTCGAGGATGAGTCCGCCCGCATTCGCCTGGAACGTGAGGTGCGCGCGCTGCGCCGGGTCGAGAGCCCCTATGTGGCCAAGGTGTTCGACGCCGATCTCGACTGCGCGCGGCCGTACCTCGTGATGGAGCACATCGAGGGCGCGACCCTTCTTGAGCTGGTACGGCGGAGCGGCCCCCTCGACGTCGGCGGCCTGGTCGACCTGGCGCACGGCATCGCCACCGCGCTGGCGATCACGCACGCGGCCGGGGTGATCCACCGCGATCTCAAGCCGGCCAACATCCTCATGAGCGAACGCGGGCCGGTGCTCATCGACTTCGGCATCGCGCAGGTGCTCGACGCGACCCGGCTGACCATGACCGGTACCTTCCTCGGCACCCCCGGCTACACCGCGCCGGAGATCTTCGCCGACGAGCAGGTCGAGTCGCCCGCGGACGTGCACGCGTGGGCGGCGACGGTGGCGTTCGCGGCGACCGGGCGGCCGACGTTCGGGCGGGGGACGGCCGAGGCGCAGATGTACGCGGTGCTGAACGGGCAGGCCGACCTCAAGGGCGTGCCGGTGGAGTTGCTGCCGCTGGTGCGGGCGGCATTGCACCGCGAGCCCGCCAAGCGGCCGACTGCCGCTCTGCTGACCGACCGGCTCTCCCGCCTGGCGCGGGCGACCGCCGCGGACGCGCCGCCGGTCGAGCGCGAGGACGGGCGCAAGATCACACCGGAGGTGCCGTCGCCCAGGGGGCGGGTGCGGGCGAAGGCCAAGGAGGAGTCCGCGCGCGGGCGGGTGGGCGAGGACGTCGCGACCCCGCCACCGCGTACGCGGCAGCCGCGGGGCAGGGGTAAGGACGAGCCGAACACGCCGGTGCCCAGGGGGCGCGGCAAGGACGATCCCAGCACGCCGGTGCCGCGCGGCCGCGCCGCCAAGGACGAGGCGGCGCGAGCGCGGGCGGCCAAGGACGAGCCGGCGCGGAGCCGAGCGGTCAAGGACGAGGCCGTGCGGAGCCGGCCGCCGAAGGAGGATCGGGGCCGTACCTCCAAGGAGGATCTCGCGCGCGGGCGGGCCAAGGAGGAGCTGGTGCGGGCGCGGTCCAAGGAGGAGGCGCCGCCGCGTACCCGGGCCAAGGCCGGTGACAACCCCAAGACGCCGGTGCCGCGGGTCCGGGCGAAGACCGGCGAGCGGCGCACACGCGGCCGCGAGGCGACCACGTTGCCCGCGGGCAACACCGCGTTGCTGCTGCTCGCGGTGCTGGCGGTGCCGTGCGTGGTGGTGTCGGTGGTCTATCCGATCGCCTCGATCGGGATCACGACGACGCTCGTGGTGCTGACCAGGACGTTGTGGATGAGTCACTGGATGGTGCGGAACCGGGCCGGCAAGCGGATCCGGGTGCTGCTGCGAGCGGTGCTGTTCCCGTTCGCGCTGGCCGGGTCGGCCGTCACCGCGGTGGTGTGGCCGGGCGCCCCGGTCGCCGTCGTGGCCGGGGGCGCGCTCTGGGTGACCGGCGGCGGCGAGATCGCCTCCGACTGGTGGCAGCAGGCGGCGCCGGTGACGGTCGCCGCCGTGGTGTTCGGGGTGTTGTGCGGGGGAATCACCGGGCGCGAGATCGAGCGGATCGGCGCCCGGCTGCCGAACCTGCGCCGGGAAGGCCTACGCGCCCTGGCGGTGCTGGGCGGGTTCGTCGCGTTGTGCGCGGCCGCGGTCAAGGCGATCGAACTGCTGCTCTGAGATGCGGCGGGGTACCACTGTCACGGTGCACGGACCGCCGTGACGGCGGGTACCCCGTCCGACGTGAGAAGCGACCCCCACGATCGGCGCCCGCCGGCGGCGGCGGGTGGCGTGAGGGTGGCTGCGCCGTAAGGGGAAAAGCCCTTTGATTCAGTTGTCCCTGCGGGAGAAGCGGTTGAAGATGCGCTCTCCGGCGTTGACGGCGCCCTCGGCGACGTCGCGCAGGACGCCGATGAACGGGTCCTGGGACTCCGACCAGGAACGGCGGTAGGACTCCGCCGCGGCCTTGATCTCGTCGGTGACGCGGGCGTCGGCGTCGTCCTCGCGGCGCGGGTAGTCGCCGCCGATGATGCGGTCGTACTCGCCGCTGCGCTGCCACTTGTCCAGTTCGGCCACGCGCACCACGGCGAACGGGTGGGTGGTGCCGAGCAGGTTGAGCACCTTCAGGAAGCCGTCGCGCAGGTCGCCCGCGGTGTCGTACTCCTGGTACTGGGCGAGGAAGGCCTCGATGTTCATCTCGTGGGTGTAGTCGCCGCCGGCGAGCTTCATCAGCGCGCGCTTGGCGGCGTCGGGGTCCTGGCCGGTGAGCAGGCCGCCGCGGTCGGAGGACAGCTCCGACTTGCGGTACCACTCCTCGAGCCCCGCGACGATCGCGCGCAGGCCGATGTAGCCGAGCGGGATCCAGGCCACGCGCGTGGCGAGCGTGGTGAGGATGTCGAGCATGGTGCGGTAGACCGCGTGGCCCGACAGGATGTGCGAGGTCTCGTGGCCGATGACGAAGCGCTGCTCCTCCTCGTTCATGAGGTTGAGCAGGCCGGTCGTCACGACGATGAACGGGTCGTCGAAGCCGATGGCCTTGGCGTTGACGGAGGGGTCCTGCTGCACGTAGATCTCGGGGATGCGGTGCAGATCCAGGATGTACGCGGCGTCGCGCCCCATGTCGTGCAGCGAGCGGAACTGGGTCTCGCTCACCCGCACGGCCGAGGCGAGGTACATGAGGCGGAGCCGCCGCTCGCTTACGAGGCCGGACATCTGCTTGAGAACGGTGTCGAACCCACTCAGCTTACGCAGAGCGACCAGAGCGGACCGGTCTGCGGGGTGTTCGTAGGCACGAGACGAGATGCCGGGTAGTTGGATGCGGTTGCGATCCGGGGTGGTCGTCATGCCCGGCATGCTACGTCGGCTGCGGGAGTGATGCGCGGTTCCTTGGTAAGGGGGTGGCTATGAGGCGGTGTACGGCTGGCGCGTAAGGTCCCCATCATGATGAATGCGCCCATGGTGCAGGGGAAGCGCCGTGTGGGGGTGATGGGCGGGACGTTCGATCCCATCCACCACGGCCACCTGGTCGCCGCGAGCGAAGTGGCCCACCATTTCGACCTCGACGAGGTGGTGTTCGTGCCTACGGGCCGGCCGTACCAGAAGTCCACGCGCGAGGTCAGCGCGCCCGAGGACCGCTATCTCATGACGGTCATCGCGACGGCGTCGAACCCGCGCTTCTCGGTCTCGCGGGTGGACGTGGATCGGCCGGGGCCGACCTACACCATCGACACCCTGCGTGACATCTCGGAGATCTACGGGCCGGACTCGGACCTGTTCTTCATCACCGGCGCCGACGCGCTGGAGGCGATCCTCGGCTGGCAGGACGCCGACGAGCTGTTCGACCTCGCGCATTTCGTCGGCTGTACGCGGCCGGGGCACACGCTGCACGATCCGGGGCTGCCCGCGGGCAAGGTGACGTTGCTGGAGATCCCGGCGCTGGCGATCTCCTCTTCGGAGTGCAGGCAGCGCGTGGAGAAGGGCGAGCCGATCTGGTACCTGGTGCCGGACGGGATCGTGCAGTACATCGGCAAGCGGAATCTCTATAGCGCCGGATAACGGCTTTTATGGCGATCATGGGGATATGGCAGACGACTCCCTCGACGGACTGGAGCTCAAAGAGGAAGCCTGGTGGGCGCACGACGCGGAGGTCACCGCGTCCGGGTTGTTCACCATGCTGCGGCGGCTTCCCTCGCTGATCCGCGACGTGCTGGTGCTCAGCTGGCGTACCAGCCGGGCGGACACCGTCGTCATGATGAGCTCCACGCTGGTGTCGGAGGTCTTCACCGCGATCGGGCTGCTGGCCACGACGGACGTGCTCATGCAGTTGTTCTCCGCCGTGCCCACGCCGGAGCGGCTGGTCGCCGCTGTGCCCGGCATCGTGGCGGTGGTCGGCGCGGCCGTGCTGCGCTCGGCCTTCCGCGAGGCCGGTCAGTGGGCGCGGGACCGGCTCGATCCGCTGCTCATGCAGACCGTCCACAACCGGATGGTCAGGCTGACCACCGGGGTGGAACTGGTCGCGTTCGACGACCCGGTCTTCCATGACCAGATGCAGCGGACCTCGATGACGGCGGTGCGCGGGCCGTCGATGTTGTTGTGGGCGGTGATGTCCACGCTTTCGGGCTTCATCGGCCTCGCGGCGGTCTCGGGGGCCCTGGGGGTCCTCCATCCGGTACTGCTGCCGCTCATCCTGCTCGCGGCGGTGCCCAGCACGTGGGCATCGGTGCGCGTCGCCCGGGTCAACTACCAAGTCACCGCCGGGATCGCCGCCGCCAGGCGCAGGCAGGGCACGCTGCAGGACCTCATGACCGAGCGGCCCGCCGCCGCCGAGATCCGCTCCTACACGATGCGCTCGTACCTGCTGGCCGAGTTCGCCCGCATCTACCGGTGGGTCACCCGCTACGAGCTGCGCGCCGTACGCCGCCAGCAGATCGCCGGGATCTGGGGCAGCCTGTTCGGCGGCCTGGCCACCGGCCTCGTGTACGGGGCGCTCGGCCTGCTGCTGTGGACCGGGCAGGTGCACCTGGCCGTGGCGGCGACCGCCGTACTGGCCATCCAGCGCGCCGGCAGCGCCACCTCGCAGGCGCTCCACGGCGTCAACCGGGCCTACGAGGCGGGCCTGTTCTACGAGGACTACGTCCACTTCTGCGCCGACGCCGAGGCCCGCGCGGAGGTCTCCGGCAGTACGGCCCCGCCCGCCGAGCCCGACCGCGTCCGCGTCGAGGGCGTCGACTTCACCTACCCGGCCGCCGACACGCCCGCGCTGACCGGCGTCTCCATCAGGATCGAGCCCGGTGAGATCGTCGCGCTGGTCGGGGAGAACGGCTCGGGCAAGACCACACTGGCCAAGATCATCGGTGGGCTCTACCTGCCCGACTCGGGAACCGTCACCTGGGGCGGCGTCGACGAGCGCCGGATCGACCGGTCCGCGTTACGCGAGCGGATCGCGGTCATCGCCCAGGATTTCACCCACTGGCCCCTGACCGCCGGGCAGAACATCGCGATCGGGCGGCACGACTCGGGCGAGTCGCTGGACGCCGCGCTGACCGCCTCGGGGGCGGACGCGGTCGTGGAGCGCCTGCCGTACGGGCTGGAGACCATGCTCGACCCCAGCTACAAGGGCGGGACGGAACTGTCGGGCGGGCAGTGGCAGCGCATCGCGGTCGCGCGCGGCCTGTACCGCGACGCGCCGCTGCTCATCTGCGACGAGCCCACCGCCTCCCTCGACGCGCGGTCGGAGCACGCGATCTTCGAGAGCATCCGGCGCCACGCCGTGCAGCGGACCGTCCTGATGATCACCCACCGGCTGGCGAGCGTGCGCTGGGCGGATCGCATCTACGTGCTCGAACACGGGAAAGTAGTGGAGGAGGGAACCCACGTCTCACTCATGGAACGTTCTGGCATCTACGCCGAGATGTTCACTCTGCAGTCGAGGGCCTACACCGAGGAAGGGTAATCTCATAGGTAACCGATAGAGGAGGACTGACCCGCATCGTGACCGCATCCGACAGAGCCGTCCAGCTCGTCAAGATCGCCGCGGAGGCCGCGGCCGACAAGCTGGCCGATGACATCCTCGCCTACGACGTGAGCGAGCAGCTCGTCATCACCGACGCCTTCCTGCTCTGCTCCGCCACCAACGACCGCCAGGTCCGCGCCATCGTCGACGAGATCGAAGACAGGCTGCGCATCGAGGCCGACATCAAGCCGGTACGCCGCGAAGGTGAGCGCGAGGGGCGCTGGGTGCTCCTCGACTACATCGACCTCGTCGTCCACGTCCAGCACGAGGAGGACCGCACCTTCTACGCGCTGGAGCGCCTGTGGAAGGACTGTCCGGCGATCGGCCTGCCGGAGAGCGTGACGCACGCCAACATCCAGCGGGCCCGCTCTTGAGTAGACGCATCGTCTGCCTGAGGCACGGCCAGACCCTGTGGAACGTCGAGCACCGCTTCCAGGGCCACACCGACATCGCACTCGACGAGACCGGCCAGGCCCAGGCCGCGAGGGCGGCGTCGCTGCTGGCCTCCCTGAAGCCCAGCCTCATCGTCTCCTCCGACCTGAGCCGGGCCCACGACACCGCGTCGGCGCTCGCGCGGATCGTCAAGCTCGACGTCTCCGTCGACAAGGATCTGCGCGAACGCGGCGGCGGCGCCTGGGAAGGGCTGACCAGGGAGGAGATCCGGGCCCGCTGGCCCGAGGAGTACATCGCCTGGGAAGCCCCGGACGGCGAGCCGGTCACCGAGGTCGCGGCCCGGGTCGTCGCCGCGATGCGCCGGTGGGCGGCTCAGCTCGACGACGACGGCCTGCTCGTCATCGCCTCCCACGGCGCGGCGCTGCGGCTCGGCATCTGTGAGCTGCTGGGCCTGCCCGAGGAGCTCTGGCACACGCTCGGCGGCCTCGGCAACTGCAGCTGGTCGGTGCTGGAGGAGGGCCGCAAAGGCTGGCGCCTGCTGGAGCACAACGCCGGAACGCTGCCGGAGCCGGTCAACAGTGACGACATCGAGACCTAGAGACTGATCGCCTCGGCCGCCTTGCTCGTCTTCAGGAGCCTGGGCGGCACGAGGCGGAAGACCTGGTTGCGCATCCAGATGTGGGTGCGTTTCGCGGGAACCAGGAATCTGTCGGCGCCTCTCGCCTGCTTCTGGCAGATCTCCACGTAGGGACGCATTCTCGCTTCGTAGGCTTCCAAGGCTCTTTCCGGAGGGCCCACGATGGCCCTGCACCGGCACGTGCGGGAGATGGTCGATCAGGTGTACGGCGAGGCCCCGGCTGCCCGCCCGCGTACCGGACGGCTGGCAGAAGCGGATCGAACTGTCGCTCAGGCTGCAGTGGGGCGTGCACCGGAGACATTCGTGGCTGGCCTGCGCCTATCCGCTGACCAGGCCTCACCGGGGGGCCAACGGGTTGGCTCACACCGAGTGGATCATGCGAGCGATGTCGGGGCTGAGGCTGGACCCGAACACCATGTTGCACGCGACGGTGTCCCTGGCGGCGTTCGTCAGAGGCTTGGCGGCCAACCTGGAGCCGGAGGCGCGGGCCGTACAGAACACAGGGATGAGCGACGACGAGTGGATGGCCATGAGAGAGGCAGCCCTGAACAAGCTGATGCCCGCCCACCCGACCTTGGCCGCGGTCCTCCGCGACCAGCACTTGGACCTGGACCTGGACACCCTGTTCGAGTTCGGCCTGCGACGGCAGCTGGACGCACTGGAGGCGCTGGCGAGGACCGATTAGGCGAAACGACGGGATGCCGATATGCTCTCCGAGCGCCGCAACGAGCAGGCTCGAAGCGGTGACCAGGGGCTATGGCGCAGTTGGTAGCGCGCTTCCATGGCATGGAAGAGGTCTGGGGTTCGAATCCCCATAGCTCCACAGGCAAGGTCTTTCACCTTGGCGCGCTTCGCGCGTCCGGGATTCCAGGCGTTTCTCCAGTCGAGCTGAAGCTCGACCCCTGAAGGTCCTCCCTCCGGTCGGGCGCTTTCCCGGGGCAAAGGCATGGTGCTTCGCGCGTTCTTCCAGTCGGGGCACGGCCCCGACCCCTGGTCGTCCTCGCTGCGCTCGGGCGTTCTTCTTGAGCTACCACCCATTGCCCGGCTGGGTGGTCAGGCCGTTGGAGCCCGCCCCGGTCAATGGTCCTCGCTTCGCTCGGGCGCCTTTGATCGTGCGCGCCTTCGGCGCGCGGCTTGCGCGTGTAGGAAGGCCATGAAGGCTGAGTCCCGATTGGGGCGGCTGTGCGCTGTATCACCCACGGCACGAGTTTCGGCTAGATACGGTCATCGCGTTGAGTCTGCGGAGTTGGTGAGTCCGGCCTTCAAGGTCGGAGCTGGTGACACTACGCATAGATGGGTGATAACTTTCATCTATGCGTAGTGAGTCGCCTCCTCTGCTGCCGATCTTCCGGTCGCGGCATCAGGCGGACCTGCTCACCCTGCTCTACCTTCACCCCGACCGTGAGTTCACCGTCACCGAGCTCGCCGGGAAGATCGGGGTTCCGCTGACCACGATGCAGCGGGAAGTGGGGCGGCTGCTGGAGGCCGGGCTGTTGCGCGGGCGCAAGGTTGGGCGGGCCCATCTGATTCGGGCCACGGTGCCGGGGCGCTATGCCCGGCCGCTCACCGAGCTCCTGACGCTGGCGTTCGGGCCGCACCTTCTCGTCGAACGGGAGTTCTCCGGGCTTTCCGGCGTGGACGCGGTGGCCATCTTCGGGTCCTGGGCGAGCCGGTATCTCGGTGAGCCGGGTCCGCCGCCGAACGACATCGATGTCCTGGTGGTGGGCGCGGCTTCCCGGGCTGATGTCTATGAGGCCGCCGAGCGGGTGGAGGACGGGCTGGGGATTTCCGTCAATCCGGTTCTCATGACGCGTGAGCGTTGGGCGAAGGCCGCTGATCCGCTTGCCGACCAGGTCCGGGCTTCGCCGCTGGTCTGGGTTCGGGAGGCGGAGTGATGCGGTGGAACCAAGGGGAGGCGGTGGTGGAGCGGCTTCTCGCGGAGGGGCGGCTTCAGAAGGTCACGGGTTCCGCCGCTGACGGCACCGAGTGGGTGGAACGCGCCGGGCGCACTCTGAGAACGGCCCACGGGATCGCCGACGACCCCGACAGCGCCTTCATCCTCTCCTACGACGCGGCCCGGCACGCCTGCACGGCTGTGCTGGCACACCAGGGCCTCCGGCCCACCACCGCGGGCGGGCACTACGTGGTGGAGGAAGTGCTGCGGGCCCAGTTCGGCCATGCCTTCAGGGACTTCGGCGCGCTGCGGCGCCGCCGTAACGAGATCGAGTATCCGGTACGGCCCGGCGACGACGTCGAACAGGACGAGGCCGAGGCGGCGACCGCCACGGCGGAACGGCTGATCGACGCGGCGCGCAAGCTTCTGCCCAGCCTGTCTCTCTTCTGATGCGGTGCCCGGAGGAGAGATGAAGGCGCTGCTGATCGTGTTGTGCGGCCTGCCAGGTTCGGGAAAGACGACGCTCGCCAAGCGGCTGGCCGCCGAACGGCCCGCGGTTCGCCTGTGTCCGGATGAGTGGCTGGCGAGGCTGGGCATCGATCTTTATGACGAGGGTGCCCGGGAGCGTCTTGAGGGGCTTTTCCGGGAGCACGCGTATGAGCTGCTGAGTTTGGGCCAGACGGTGATCCTGGAGTTCGGGTTCTGGGCTCGCGAGGAGAGGGACGAGGTGCGGCTTCGGGCCCGCGCGGTCGGGGCCGGGGTCGAACTGCGGTATCTGGACGTGCCGCTCGATGAGCTGTGGCGGCGTCTGGAGGTTCGCAACGGCACGGGAACGCCGGACACCGTCGTGATCACCAAGGCCATGATCGGGCAGTGGGCCGGCCAGTTCGAGGCGCCCGGTCAGGACGAACGCGCCCTGTTCGACATGCCGCGGAGTCCCTAGGAGTTTGGTTACCCATTGTGATGGTTATGTCACGGTGGGGGGTAGTCGAATGAGCTCTGTCGATGTTCCGGGGGATTCGGGAGCGGCGCCGAAGGCGGCGGTCGCGGCCAAGCCCGCCACCGCGTGGATCTCGTGGGTCGCGCTGGCATTCATGATCACGAGCTCGGTCGCCAGCCTGCGCTCCGCGCCCAGCATGGCCGTGTACGGGCTGGCGGCGATCTTTCTCTACGTGGTTCCGGCGATCGTGTTCCTGCTGCCCACGGCCATGGTCTCGGCCGAACTCGCCTCCGGCTGGAGCGGAGGGGTCTACAACTGGGTCAGCCAAGGACTGTCGAAGCCCCTGGGGTTCCTGGCCGTGTGGTGCCAGTTCGCGATGACGATCTTCTACTATCCGACGCTGCTCGCCTTCGTGGCCAGCACCTTCGCGTACGTCATCAACCCCGAGCTGGCCGGTAGCGGGCTCTACACGGCGATCGTGATCGTGGTCGTCTACTGGGCGGGCGTCTGGGTGTCCAGCCAGGGGACGAAGACCGTGGCCGGGTTGTCCAGCGCGGGTCTGGTGATCGGCACGCTCATCCCCGGAACGGTGCTGATCCTGCTCGGGATGGTCTTCCTCGGCCAGGGCAACCCGTCGGCCGCGCCCATGGACGCGGCGCACATCCTGCCGCCGTGGGCGGGCATCGCCAGCCTGGTGCTGATCGTCAACAACTTCCTGTCGTACTCGGGCATGGAGATGAACGCGGTCCACGTCTCCAGCCTCAAGAACCCGGCCAAGGACTTTCCGCGGTCGATGTTCCTCGCGGTCGGGCTGGTGCTGGTGATCTTCATTCTGCCCGCGCTGGCGATCAGCTGGGTGGTTCCGGCCGACAGCACCAGCCTCACCGCCGGGGTGATGCAGGCGTTCGACACCATGTTCGCCCACTTCAGCGTGCAGTGGCTGACGCCGGTCTTCGGGTTGATGATCATCGCGGCGTCGCTGGGCGGCATGCTGACCTGGCTGGCCGGGCCCTCCAAGGGCGTGCTGATGATCAGCCGTGAGGAGGGCTGGCTGCCGCCGTCGCTGCAGAAGCTCAACAAGCACGGCATCCAGCAGAACATCCTCGTCGCCCAGGGCGTCGTCACGACGGTCATCGCGCTGCTGTACGCGTTCATCCCGGACGTCTCCAGCGCCTACTGGATCCTGTCGGTGATCACCACGCAGATCTACCTGATCGTCTATCTGCTGATGTTCGTCGCGGCGGTACGGCTGCGCAGAACCCAGCCCGACCACCCGCGCGGCTTCCGCGCCCCGGCCCTGGGCCTGCTCTGCGTGGTCGGCTTCCTGGCCTCGGCCGCCGCGATGATCATCGGGTTCGTGCCGCCGTCGCAGTTCGGCTCCGGGAGCCCGCTGGTCTACGTCCTGATCGTCGGCGGCGGGCTGATCCTGGTCGGGCTGGCGGTGCCGTACCTGCTCATCAAGCTCAGCAGGCCCTCCTGGCGTGACCCCGGGCGGGCCGCCGCAGAGGGCGAGTGAGGGGAACGTCATGGGGGCACACGCGCGCGTCACCGACGGGGAACGGCGCAGCCGGTGGATCACCTACACCGCGACCGGCCTGCTCGTGGTGGTGGTCCTGATCATCATGGCCATCATGTGGGGCACCCGCACGGCCAACGCCACGGCCACCGCGCAGAGCAAGGCCAAGCAGCTCAACGAGGAGCTCGTCGCGGCGGGGCTGAACCCGGTCGATCCCGACGTCCTGACCAAGGCGCTGGGCACCAAGGGCGGTCAGTTGTGCGCCGACCCCGCCGGTACGGTCGCCAAGGTCGCCGCGCTCACCAGCGGCGCCGCCGGGCCGGGGCAGCGGCCGATCATCGCCGGGCAGCGCCTGATCGAGGGGGCCGGGCTGGCGGTGAAGGTGTACTGCCCGGACAAGCAGCAACAGTTCGCCCAGGCGCTGGCCGGGCTCCACCTCGAAGGGTGATCCGATGGAGTTGCGTGAGCGCGTCGCCGCGCTGATGCCGCGGGCGAAGAAGGATCTGGCCGAGCTGGTGGCGTTCCGGTCGGTGGCCGACGCGCGGCAGTTCCCGCCGGAGGAGTGCGAGAAGGCCGCCCAGTGGGTGCTGGACGCGTTCGCCCAGGTCGGTTTCAGCGGCCTGCGCCTGGCCGAGACCGCCGACGGCAGCAAGGCCGTGTACGGCGAGCGCCCCGGCCCGCCCGGCGCCAAGACGGTGCTGCTGTACGCCCACTACGACGTCCAGCCGCCCCTGGACGAGGACGCCTGGAACAGCCCGGTCTGGGAGCTGACCGAGCGCGACGGCCGCTGGTACGGCAGGGGCGCCGCCGACTGCAAGGGCAACATCCTCATGCACCTGACCGCGCTGCGCGCCCTCGGCGACGACGTGCCGGTCGGCCTGAAGCTCATCGTCGAGGGCTCGGAGGAACAGGGGACCGGCGGGCTGGAGGACTTCGTCCCCAAGAACGCCGACCTGCTGCGCGCCGACGCCATCCTGGTCTGCGACACCGGCGGCGCCGCCGTCGGCCGGCCCGCGCTCACCGTCAGCCTGCGCGGCCTGGCCAACGTGGTCGTCTCGGTCGAGGCGCTCAGCAGCGAGATGCACTCCGGCATGTTCGGCGGCGCCGCCCCTGACGCGCTGGCCGCGCTCATCCACATGCTCTCGTCCCTGCGTGACGCCCAGGGCAACACGACCGTCGACGGCCTGGACAACACGCAGACGTGGAGTGGCGCGCCGTACCCCGCCGGGCAGTTCGCCGCCGACGCGCACATGCTGAACGGCGAGACGCCGCTCGGCGACGGGACCGTCTCGGACATGCTGTGGGCGCGGCCCGCGCTGACCGTGCTCGGCATCGACTGCCCGCCCGTCGTCGGCTCGGCCTCGGCCATCCAGCCGCACGCCAAGGCCCGGCTCAACCTGCGGGTGCCGCCCGGCACGGACCCGGTGCGGGCCCAGGACGCGCTGATCGCGCACCTGGAGGCGGCCGCTCCGTGGGGCGTGCGCGTGACGGTGGAGCGGGAGGCTTCCGGCCAGCCGTTCCTGGCCGAGACCGGCGGGCCCGCCTACACCGCGCTGCGCGGCGCGATGAAGGACGCCTACGGGGTCGAGTCGGTCAGCCTCGGCCAGGGCGGATCCATCCCGCTGTGCAACGTCTTCCGCGACACCTACCCGGACGCGGAGATCATCCTCATGGGCGTCGAGGAGCCGCTCACGCTCATGCACGCGCCCAACGAGAGCGTGGACCCGGACGAGATCGCCCGCATGGCCCTCACCGAGGCCCTCTTCCTGCAGAGGTACTAGGCGCGGGCCAGCAACTGGACCAGTGCCACGGTGCCGACGGCCACGACCAGGGTCCGCAGCACCGCGGGGCTGAGCCGGCGGCCCAGCGCCGACCCCGCTCGGCCGCCGATCGCGGAACCCACTGCCAGCAGGCCCACGGCGGTCCAGTCGAAGTCGGCGGCGAGCAGGAAGAAGAGCGCGGCCACGGTGTTGACCACGGCGACCAGGACGTTCCTGAGGGCGTTGAGCCGCTGCATGTCCTCGTCGAGGAGCATGCCCATCAGGGACATGTAGATGATCCCCTGGGCGGCGGCGAAATAGCCGCCGTACACGCTGGCCAGCGTCAGTCCCGTCAGCAGCACCGGGCCGCCGTCGGGGTCGGCGCTTCGGTCCCGGCGGCGCCGTACCGCCTTGGCGATCCAGGGCTGTAGGACGATCAGGACGAGCGCGAGGCCCACCAGCACGGGCACGATCGTCTCGAACGCGGCGGCCGGCAACACCAGCAGCAGCGCCGCCCCGGTGACTCCGCCCACCAGCGCGCCCGCGCTCATCCGCAGGATGCGCCGCCGCTGGCCGCGCAGTTCCTCGCGGTAGCCGATGGCGCCGCTGATCGAGCCGGGGATCAGGCCGAGGGCGTTGGAGACCGTGGCGGTGACCGGGGGCAGGCCGGTGGCCAGCAGGACCGGAAACGTGATCAGTGTCCCGGAGCCGACGACGGTGTTGATGGCCCCCGCCCCGGCGCCGGCGCCGAACACGGCCAGCATTTCCCCAAATGTCACACAAGCAGCCTAGGAACCCGACACTTCACCCGCGGTCGAACGATGGAGGCAGATGCAGTTGCGGTCGTTCTGGGGTGGGTCGATGACGTGGGCCGAGAGCGGGGTGAGGAGCTCTTCCATGGCGCGGGCGGCGGTCACCGCGGACTCGGTGACCGTGTAGACGTCGGTGGCGTCGTGGACGCTGATCGTGAGGGTGGTGGCCGTCGCCCAGACGTGGGCCGGGTGGCCGGCCAGGGTGACCCAGCCGGGCTGGTCCAGGTCGGGGTGGCCGGGGATCGGGCTGGGGAACAGGGCGTACTCCTGGACGGTGTAGCCCTGGCCCGGCACTGCCTGCGGGGTGCCGGGCGGGATGCGCTTGACCGGCAGGCCCAGCACGGTCAGGATCCCGGCCGGGTCTTCGGTGCGCAGCGCGGCCAGCAGGCGGTCGCCGTCGTTGGAGTGGCCGCCGTAGGCGCGGCAGAAGTGGAAGTACGCCAGGCTGTTCGCCCACCCGTGCAACTGCTCGGGAGTGTGGGTCTCGTAGAGGTACTCGTCCCAGGTCATGATGGTAGTTTGCCGGGCATGACCAAGGCATCCAAGGTCGCCGTCGTCACCGGGGCGGGGTCCGGGATCGGGCGGGCCGTCGCCAGGGGGCTGCGCGGGGCCGGCTACGCGGTGGTGGCCGCGGGGCGGCGGGAGGAGACGCTGCGGGAGACCGCGGGCCCGCCGGACGAGGGCGGGTGGCTGGTCGTCCCCGCCGACGTGCGGGACGAGGGGTCGGTGGCGGCGCTGTTCGGGGCCGTGCGGGAGCGGTTCGGACGGGTCGACCTGCTGTTCAACAACGCCGGCACGGGTACGCCTCCGGTGCCCGTGGACGAGCTCGACGTCGAGCAGTGGCGTACCGCGGTGGACACCAACCTCACCGGCTCCTTCCTGTGTGCCAGGCAGGCGTTCGGGATCATGCGGCGGCAGGATCCGCGGGGCGGGCGGATCATCAACAACGGGTCGATCTCGGCCCACGCGCCGCGGCCGTTCAGCGCGCCCTACACCGCCACCAAGCATGCGATCACCGGGCTGACGAAGGCGTTGTCGCTGGACGGCCGGCCGTACGACATCGTGTGCTCGCAGATCGACATCGGCAACGCCGCCACCGAGATGACGGTGAGGATGGCGCAGGGCGTGCTGCAGGCGGACGGGACGACGGCGCCCGAGCCGCGCATGGACGTGGAGCACGTGGTGAGCGCCGTCCTCTACATGGCGGGGCTGCCGCTGGCGGCGAACGTGCAGTTCATGACCGTGATGGCGACCACGATGCCGTTCGTCGGCCGGGGCTGAGGTCACGCGCTCTCCAGAGCCCTTCTGAGCGCCGGTTCGAAGTGGATGAGCGGCAGGGTGTGGCCGGGCTGGGCGATGAGAATGGTGGCGATCTTCCCTTCGGCGAAGGCGAGCGCGTGCTCGTAGGCGCCCGCGGCCGCCACGATCGCCCTGGCCCGTGACGGGCCGCGCGCCTCGGCGAAGAAGACGAGGACGCCGTCGTCGACGCCCGACTGCTCCCCGCGCAGATAGGCGCAGCCGGCCAGCTTCTTGGTGAGCTTCTCGCGGTCGTCCACCCAGACGGCGGGCAGGTCGCTGCCGACCGTGACCTCGCCGACCAGGTATCCGGCGTTCTCCAGTTCGACGGCCATGGCGATGCCGACCGCGGCCAGGTCGGCGTCGGGGGAGTACGGCTCGTGCTCGGTGCTGAGCAGGACGAGGCCGCCGGGCGTCTGCCAGGGCAGGTAGCCCCAGTCGGCGCTGATGTCGACGTGCTGGGTCGTGGAGCGCACCAGCACCTCGCCGGTCTCGGGGCTGGCGTGTTCGGCGGCCGTCGCGGCCAGGGCGGGGGCGTCCAGGCCGAGGCGCTGGGCGGCCCAGGTGACGAGGTTGGCGGCCCAGGTTCCGTCGCGCCAGTCGACGCGTTTCAGGTCGAGGGTGGCCAGGGCGGCGTAGGCGTACCGCACGTGGCTGGGGTCGGCGGTTCTCGCCGCGGCGAGGGTGCAGCGGCGGGCGAAGGTGATGAGCACGTAGAAGTCGTCGAGGCTGAGCCGGGCGGAGGTGAGGCCGGTGTCGAGTGCGGCGCGGATCGCGGCGTCGCACGGGGAGTCGGTCCAGCGCCAGAGTTGGTGGGCGCGGAAGTCGTAGCCGGGGGTTCCCAGGATGTCAGGTTCGTCTGGGTCCATACACCTGACGCTAGACGGCTCGGCGCCGCGTGTGTCGGTTGTCATGCCTAATCAGTCGGGCAACGTTCCATACTTACCGGAGGCGAAGGAAAGTTTCTAGAGGTTCGGGCACAGAGAAAATTTCTTCCCGAACTTATTGACCAGAGCGCTTACCAGTCGGAAAGCTCTTGTTCATGACGGTCACAGTCCGCGCGTTCGTCGCGGGGGATGAGCCCTCACTGATCGACTGCTGGAACCAGAGCCTGCCCGCCGACCCGACGACCGCGACGTGGTTTCGCGACTGCGTCCTGCTCGACCCCAACTTCGACCCCGACGGGCTGCGTGTCGCCGTCGCGGACGGCCGGGTGGTGGGCTGCGCCTACGCGGTACGCCGCCAGACGCCCCTCGCGCCAGGCACCGACCTGGAGCCGGAGACCGGGTGGATCCCGTTCTTCTTCGTGGCCCCGGGTCACCGGGGCTCCGGGCTCGGCCGGCGGTTGCTCGGCGAGGCGCTGGCGTTCCTGCGCGATCAGGGGCGCACCCGCGTCGACTTCGCCTCCTACACCCCCAACTACGTCCTGCCCGGCGTCGACGCCGAGCTCTACCCGCGGGCGTTCACGCTGCTCGGCGCGATGGGCTTCACCACGCTGTACTCGCCGGTCGCGATGGACCGCACGCTCGTCGGCTACGCGACCCCGCCCGAGGTGCACGCCCTGCGCGAGAAGCGCGAGAGCGAGGGGTACGGCTTCCGCCACCCCACCGCCGGCGAACTGCCCGAGCTGATCCGCTTCGCGGCCGACGTCTTCAACCCCGACTGGGGCGAGGCGATCCGCCACCATAAATCCGTCGAACGTATGATTATCGCGAAAAAACGGGAAAAGATCGTGGGCTTCGCGCTCTACGCGGCCTACCGCGGCATCCCCGAGCGCTTCGGCCCCTTCGGCGTCGACCCGGGCGAACGCGGCACCGGCCTCGGCAAGATCCTGCTCCACCTCACGATGACCGCCAAGCGCGCCGAGGGCCTGCACTCCTCGTGGTTCCTGTGGACCGGCGAGGCCAGCCCGGCCGGCGTGCTCTACACCAAGGCGGGCTACGAGGTGACCAGGCGTTTCCACGTCATGAGGTGGAGCGCGTGAACATCCTGGCCATCGGCGCGCATGCCGGCGACATGGATCTGACGGCGGGAGCCGTACTCGCGCAGCATGTCCTTGAGGGGCACGAGGCGACGCTCCTGCACCTCACGCTCGGCGAGCGCGGTCACCCCCGGATGTCCGTGGCCGACTACGCCGCGCAGAAGCGCGAGGAGGCGGAGGCGTTCGCGGCCGCGATCGGCGCGCGGGCCAGGTTCCTCGACTACGAGGACGGGCTGCTCCCCGAGGACGAGGACGTCAAGACGCGCGTCGGCGACCTGATCAGGGAGCTGAAACCGGACGTGCTCCTCACCCACTGGAGCGCCTCGATCCACAAGGACCACGCCCGCACCCACCGCGTGGTCGAGGACGCCCGCTTCTACGGCGGGCTGAAGACGCTGGAGCGCGACCTGCCCGCGCACTGGGCCGCCCAGCTCTACTACGCCGACAACTGGGAGGACGCCGAGGGCTTCCGCCCCGACGTGTTCGTCGAGATCGCCGAGGAGGCCTACGAGATCTGGTCGCGGGCGATCACCGGCTACGCCTACGCCCGCGGGGAGACCTACGGCTTCCCCTACGTCGACTACTACCGGGCGCTCACGATCGTGCGGGGCGCGCCTGCCGGATTCCGCCGCGCGCAGGCGTTCGCCGCCCCGGTGGGATCCCGTGATCTGCGGGTGAGAGGAACCTTCTGATGAAACGTTTAACGATCATCGCCGTCGCTCTGGTGCTCGCCGGTTGCTCGGGCGGGGGAGGGCAGAAGGGGCCGGGCGCGGCGGCGCCGCCGCTGGTCGTGCACGCGATCGACTCGGGCACCTTCCAGGAGAACTTCAACCCGTTCCACCTGGAGGGCGTCAACTTCGGCACCACCGGGATGATCTACGAGACGCTCGAGTACTTCAACAAGCTCAAACCGGGCGAGACCAAGCCGTGGCTGGCGCTGAGCCACGCGTGGACCAATGACGGCAAGACGCTCACCTTCACCCTCCGCCAGGGCGTGAAGTGGACCGACGGCAAGCCGTTCACCGCCGACGACGTGGTCTTCACCTTCGAGACGATGATCAAGCACCCGGAGCTCAACAAGAGCGCCGTGGAGCTGGCCGGCGCCAAGGCGCTCGCCCCGGACAAGGTTCAGCTCGACTTCACGTCGACCTCCTACGCCAAGCTCTTCAACATCTCGGGCAGCACGGCGATCGTGCCGAAGCACCTGTTCGAGAAGGAGAACGCGGTCACCTTCACCAACCCCAAGCCGGTGGGCACCGGGCCGTACAAGCTGGCCAAGTTCTCCGCCCAGCTCTACGAGATGACGAAGAATCCGGGCTACTGGCAGCCCGGCAAGCCCGTCGTCCCCACGGTCAGGTTCCCCGCCTACACCGCCAACGCCGTCCAGACCGGGCTGCAGCAGGGCGAGATCGACTGGGCCGGCGCGTTCGTCCCCGACATCGACAAGATCTACGTCCAGGGCAAGCCCGAGACCAACAAGTACTACTTCCCGCCCGAGGGCGTGGTCGCCCTCCTGCCGAACCTGACCCACCCCGTCCTGTCCAAGCCCGAGGTACGGCAGGCCATCAGCCTGGCCATCGACCGCGACAAGATCGTCAAGGTGGCCGAGCGCGGCTACACCAAGGTCGCCCACCCCACCGGCATCCCCATCCCCGGCGGCGAGGCGTTCCTGCCGCCCGCCTACAAGGACGCCGCCTACAAGGTCGACATCGCGAAGGCCAAGGAACTGCTCAAGGGCGTCGACCCGGCCCAGCTGAAGTTCCAGCTGCTGGTGCCCTCGCCGTTCACCGACTGGGTCAACGCCGCCCAGCTCATCCGCGAGGACCTGGCCAAGGTCGGCATCACCGTCGAGACCCGCGGCGTCGCCTTCCAGGACTGGGTCTCCAAGGTGGGCAAGGGCAGCTACGACCTGTCGATCCGGGCCACGCCGGCCGGGGCCTCGCCGTACTTCCAGATGCGCTCGCTGTTGTTCAGCGAGCTGGCCAAGCCCGTCGGCACCGCCGCCACCGGCAACTACCAGCGCTGGAAGGACGCGGCGAGCGACAAGCTCATCCACGACTACGCCGCCACCGACGACCTGGCCGCCCAGCAGAAGGCGGCGCAGGGGCTCGGCACGATCATGGTGGAGAAGCAGCCGGTGCTGCCGCTGTTCTACAGCCCGGCCTGGGCGCAGTTCCGCACCAGCAAGTACGTCGGCTGGCCCTCCGAGCAGGACCCGTACGCGATGCCCTCGCCGTACACCTCGCCCGACGCCGCCGTGGTGCTGCTCAACCTGAGGCCAGCGGGCACGTGAGGTTCCTGGCCAGGCGGCTCGGGTTCTACCTGCTCACGGCCTGGGCCGCCGTCACGCTCAACTTCCTGATCCCCCGGCTGATGCCGGGGGACCCGGTCGACCTGCTGGTGGCCAGGCTCAAGGGCAACGTGGACCCGGCCGCCGTCGAGGCGATGAAGAAGGCGTTCGGGATCAGCGACGCGGGACTCTGGACGCAGTACGTGGACTACCTGGGCAACCTCTTCCGCGGGGAGCTCGGGCGCTCGATCACGTTCTTCCCCACCGAGGTCTCCACCGTCATCGCCGACAGCCTGCCCTGGACCATCGGCCTGGTCGGCGTGGCCACGCTGATCAGCTACGTCGTCGGCACCTCGCTCGGCGTGCTCATGGCGTGGAAGCGCGGCACCTGGCTGGACGGGGTGCTGCCCGCCGCGACCTTCCTGCACGCGGTGCCGTACTTCTGGGTCGCGCTCGTGCTGGTCTTCGTCTTCGGCTCGACGCTGCAGTGGTTCCCGGGCTCGCGCGCCTACGGGCTGGAGGTGACGCCCGGCTTCACCGGCGACTTCCTGGCCAGCGTGGCCTACCACGCGACGCTGCCGGCGGTCACGATCGTCGTCGCCTCGATGGCCGACCGCATCCTCGGCATGCGCAACGTCATGGTCACCACGCTCGGCGAGGACTACGTCGTGATGGCCGAGGCCAAGGGCCTGACCAGCCGCCGCGTCATGTGGGCCTACGCCGCCCGCAACGCGATCCTGCCCAACATCACCAGCTTCGCCCTCTCGCTCGGCTTCGTGGTGGGCGGATCGGTCCTGACGGAGATCGTCTTCTCCTATCCGGGCATCGGCTCCATGCTCCTGAAGGGCGTCGAGAACGAGGACTTCCCGCTCATGCAGGGCATCTTCCTCGTGATCTCGCTGGCCGTCCTGGTCGCGAACCTCCTGGCCGACCTGGCCTATGTCCTCCTCGATCCAAGGACGCGCCAATGAAGATCCGCATAGGCGCCGGCATCCTCGTCTTCTTCGCGCTGATGGCGCTCGCGGGGCCGCTGCTGATCTCGGCCGACCCGGCCGCGACCAGCGACGCGGGCCTGCAGGGACCTTCGTCCGCGCACTGGCTCGGGACGACCCAGACCGGTCAGGACATCCTCACGCAGATCGTGTACGGCTCCCGCGTCTCGCTCGGCGTCGGCTTGCTCTCGGCGGTCATCGCTACCGCCGTCGCGATCGCCGTGGGCCTGGTCGGCGGCTACTTCGGCGGAGCCGTCGACGAGGTGCTGTCAGTGCTGACCAACATCTTCCTCGTGCTCCCGGCGCTGCCCCTGATCATCGTGCTCGCCGGGTACCTGCCCCAGCGCGGGGTCACCTCGGTCGCGGTGGTCATCGCCGTGACCGGATGGGCCTGGGGCGCGCGGGTCCTGCGCGCCCAGACCCTGTCGGTACGGCGGCGCGACTTCGTCGAGGCGGCGCGGGCAGGCGGCGAGGGCCCGATCCGGGTCATCTTCTTCGAGATCCTGCCGGTGCTGCTGCCGGTGATCGCCACGAGCTTCCTGGCGACGGTCGTGGGCGCGATCCTGGCCGAGGCCGGGCTGTCGTTCCTCGGCCTGGCGGACCTGTCCACGGTGAGCTGGGGCAGCATGCTCTACTTCGCGCAGAACGGGCAGGCGCTGCTCATCGGGGCGTGGTGGTGGTTCGTGCCGCCAGGGCTCTGCATCGCGCTCATCGGGACCGGGCTCGCGCTGGTCAACTTCGGCCTGGACGAGATAGCCAACCCCCGGCTGCGTACGATCAAGGTTCGGAAGGCGCGCGCATGAACGTCCTGGAGATCCGCGACCTGGGCGTCGACTACCAGTCGAACAGCGGCGCCGTGCACGCCGTCGACGGCGTCTCAATCGACCTGCGGCGGGGCGAGATCCTCGGGCTGGCGGGGGAGAGCGGCAGCGGCAAGTCCACGCTCGCCCACGCGATCGGCCGCCTGCTGCGCCCGCCCGCGACGATCACCGGCGGCACGGTGACCTACCACCGCGCCGACGGCGGTGCCGTGGACGTCCTGGGCCTGCGCGGCGAGGAACTGCGCGCCTTCCGCTGGGCGGAGCTGGCCGTCGTCTTCCAGTCGGCCATGAACGCGCTCAACCCGGTCAGTACCGTGGGCGCGCAGATCGAGGACGTGCTCCGCATCCACCGGCCCACCATGACCAGGAAGATGCGCGGAGAACGGTCGGTTGAGCTGCTCCAGCGCGTCGGGATCAGCGCCGACCGGCGTCGCGGCTACCCGCACGAGCTGTCCGGCGGCATGCGCCAGCGCGCCGCGATCGCCATCGCGCTCGCGCTCAACCCCGAGATCATCATCATGGACGAGCCGACCACCGCCCTCGACGTGGTGGTGCAGCGCGACATCCTCCACGAGATCAGCGCCCTGCGCGAGGAGTACGGCTTCGCCGTCGTCTTCATCACCCACGACCTGTCGCTGCTCATGGAGATCTCCGACCGGATCGCCATCATGTACGCCGGCCGGGTCGTCGAGACCGGCTCCGCCCGCGCCCTGCACGACGCGCCCCGCCACCCGTACACGCTGGGCCTGCTGCGCTCCTTCCCCCGCTTGCACGGTCCGCGCGAGGAACTGCTCGGCATCCCCGGCACCCCGCCCGACCTGCGCGCGCTGCCGCCCGGTTGCGCCTTCCACCCGCGCTGCCGCCACGCCCTGCCGGACTGCCGGGAGATCACCCCGTCCCTGCGCGACGGGGTCTCCTGCCTGCTCAACGAGGGAAAGGGGGTCCGATGAGCGAGATCGTGCTCGAAGGGCGCAACCTCACCAAGCACTTCAAGGCCGCCCGCGGCCGCGGCACCGTGCACGCCGTGGACGACGTCTCCCTCACCCTGCGATCCGGTACGGCGACCGCGCTCGTCGGCGAGAGCGGCTGCGGCAAGAGCACCGTGGCCCGCCTGCTGGCCCAGGTGTACCCGCCCACGTCGGGCGAGGTGCTGCTGCACGGGCGGAAGGTGACCGGCTTCCGCGCGTACCGGCGGCAGGTGCAGCTCATCTTCCAGGACCCCTTCGCCTCCCTCAATCCCTTCCACCGGGTCCGCTACCACCTGGCCAGGCCGCTGCGCCTGCACGGCCACGCGCGCTCGGCGGCGCACGAGAAGGAGCTCGTCGCCGAGCTGCTGGAACGGGTCAGCCTGACGCCGGTCGAGCAGTTCATGGACAAGCTGCCGCACGAGCTGTCCGGCGGCCAGCGCCAGCGTGTCGCCATCGCCCGCGCGCTGGCCGTGCGGCCGATGGCGCTGATCGCCGACGAGCCGGTGTCGATGCTGGACGTGTCGATCAGGCTCGGGGTGCTGCGGCTGCTGGAGACGCTGGCGGCCGACAGCGGGCTGGCCCTGCTGTACATCACGCACGACATCGCCGGCGCCCGGTACTTCGCCGAGGACATCACCGTCATGTACGCGGGCCGGCTGATCGAGAGCGGCCCCAGCGAAGTCCTGACCCAGTCGCCCCGGCACCCCTACACCCAGCTCCTCCTCGACTCCGCCCCCGATCCCGCCCGCCATTCGGCGCCCGTCCCGAAGCTCGCCGCGCGCGGGGAGCCGCCGAGCCTCATCGCACCGCCGGACGGGTGCCGCTTCCATCCGCGCTGCCCGGTGGCGCTGCCGGTGTGTGCGAGCGAGGTGCCCGGCCGTACGGTGCTGGGCGCGGAACGGTGGACGCACTGCTGGCAGGCTGAAGCTCGGCCCACCAGCGTTCCCGGTGGGTAGAGCGGAGCATGCGGGCGTGCAGCCGGTGCAGCACGGTGACGTTGTGGGTGTTGACCTCCAGCTCCCCGGCCTCGGCCAGGTGCCGCAACGGACGGCCGTGACAGACCGAGCAGCCGCACACGCCCTCGGGCAGCCGCTCCACCGGCACGAACTCCAGCAGCTCCGGCACCAGCGCGCTCCTGGCCCCGCCCTTCCGCCAGCCGCCGCGGGCCTGATGCGGCTCGGGGTACAGATGCCGCAGCACCTCGCGAACCCCCACCGCCGCCCAGGGCGCGCCATGGGCCAGCGCCCCCAATGCCGCGACGCCCGCCGACAGCAACGGTAACCCCGGGGTCCGCGCGGGTGGAGGGGCGGCGTCCTCCACGACCAGGGCGACGGGCAGGCCGTAGGTGGCGATGGCGGTGGTGAGGGCGGGCAGGCCGGGGCCCAGCCAGTCGGCGTGGACCGGCAGGACCGCCACGACCTCGCCCCACTGGCTCGCCTGGTCCAGGATGGTGTGCAGCGCCTCGGTGTCGCCTCGGCCGACGTAGCCGGAGTCGGTCAGCGGAACCGTCACCCGGGCCTCGACCTGGTCGGCGATCCAGTGCGCCGACAGGCCCGCCGTACCCCTGACCCGTCCTGAGCCCGCGTAGCGGCGGCGGTCGGCGAGGACCGGAGCCGTGTAGCCGCGCCTGCGCACCATCCGCACCGCCTCGTGCGCCGCCTGCCCGGTGAAGACCAGCCCCGAGTGCGGCCGGTCGCCGAGGATCAGGGCGTCGTACACGTCCCGGGTGGAGAGCTGGACGAGCAGGTGGTCGCGGAGGTCCATGGACGGCTCCTCAAGGGCTATAACACCCCATACCCCCAGTTAAGTCTCGCGATAGCGGGCGGTCAGGTCATCCAGGGTCGCGATGACGCGTTCGCGGAGCTCCGCCGGGGTGCGGACCTCGACGTCGGCGCCCAGGCGCAGGAACTCGCCCAGCGCGTGCTCCACCGACTCGATCGGCAGCGTCACCTCGGTCCTGCCGTCGGGCAGCAGCCGTGCGGTCGCCTCCGCCGCGCCCACCACGCCCGGCGTCATCATCTCCCGCAACCGGTCCATGCCGCGCGGCGTCAGCCGGGCCACGGCCTCGCCCTGGCGCAGGCGGGCCTGGAACTCGGTCAGATACTCCTGCCAGTGCGCGGCCAGGTCGAAACCGTCCGGGCGGCTGAACGCCTCCTCACGGACGACCAGGTCGAGGATCTGCCACACCCGGTAGGTGCGCACCTGCTCGCCGCTGCGGGCGACCAGATACCAGCGGCCCGCCTTCACGACCAGCCCGTACGGCTCCAGCCGCCTGGTCACCTCGCCCTTCCAGCTCTTGTACCGCACGTCGAGCACCCGATCGCGCCACACCGCGTCGGCCACGGCGGGCAGGAACGGCAGCGGGTCGCGCTCCCGGTACCAGGCGGGCGCGTCGAGGTGGAAGCGCTCGCGGACCCGCCCGGCCCGGTCGCGCAGCTCGACCGGCAGCGCCGCCATGAGCTTGAGCTGGGCCGCCGTGACCACCGCCCCCAGCCCCAGCTCGGCGGCCGGACCCGGCAGCCCGGCGAGGAAAAGCGACTCGGCCTCGTCGCTGGTCAGGCCGGTCAGCCGGGTGCGGTAGCCGTCGAGCAGTTGGTAGCCGCCGTTGGTTCCGGCGTCGCCGTACAGGGGGACTCCGGCGGTGTGGAGGGACTCCACGTCGCGATAGATCGTGCGCACCGAGACCTCCAGGCGCTCGGCCAGCTCCCGCGCGGTCATGCGGCCGCGCGTCTGCAGCAGCAGGAGGATCGACACCAGGCGGGAAGCGCGCATGCCACTGACAATAGATGTCAGTGAGCCGGTCTTAGCGTCCAGGCCATGAACGGATTCGAGTTCTTCACCGGCGCCTGGAACATCCACAACAAGCGGCTCGCCAAATGGCTGGCGGGCAGCGACGAGTGGGAGGAGTTCCCCGGCCGGTCGGTCGCGAGCAGCCACTTCGCCGGTGGCGCGCACTTCGACGAGGTGGAGTTTCCCACGAAGGGGTTCAGCGGGCTGACCGTCCGGCTGTTCGACGTGGACGAGCAGCGCTGGACCATCCACTGGGCCAGCACCCGTACCGGCCGCTTCGACCCGCCCATGAGCGGCACCTGGCAGGGGGACCGGGGCGAGTTCTACGGCGACGACCAGCACCAGGGCACGCCGGTGCGCGCCCGCTTCATCTGGACCCGGATCAGCGGGGACGAGGCGCGGTGGGAGCAGGCGTTCTCGGTGGACGGGGAGAAGACCTGGGAGACCAACTGGATCATGGAGCTGACCCGGGCGGACTAGAGGCCGGTGCTCCTGACCCAGAAGATGACGCCGACCGCCACCACGGCCACCAGCAGCAGCAGACCGCCCACCACGATCACCCACCACCAGCCCGACTTCGGGGTCGCGGCCTCGTACTGCTCGACGTCGGGGAGCATGTCCGGCGTGTACGGCAGGCGCACCGTGCCCTCGCCGAGCCCGTCCTGACCCTGGTGCCGAGCCTGCTGGGGCATCCCCTGCTGTGGCATTCCCTGTGGCGGCCAGGTCTGCGGGGCGGACTGCTGGGGCGGAACCCCTTGCGGCGGCCAGGTCTGGTGGTGGCCGGGCGGCTGCTGCGGGCCGGTCTGGGGGTGGTGCGGGCCTGGCTGGTGGGGTGGCTGTCCCGGGGCGTGTGGCGGTATGCCGGGCTGTTGCTGGGGTGGCCAGGTCTGATGCCGGCCAGGCGGTTGGCGCGGGGGCTGTTGCGGGCCGGTCTGCGGGTGGTTTGGGCCGGGTTGGTGGTGCGGGCCGTTCGGGGGCGGTTGCTGGGGGCCGGAGTACTGCGGGGGCCACGCCGGGTTCGGGCCGGGCTGTTGCGGGGGCCAGATCTGTTGCGGGGGCGGCGGTGGTCCTGGTGGTCCCTGGTTGTGCGGGTCTGACTGGTCCGGGGGCTGCTGGCCGGCGTGGGGCCAGCGATGGCGTACCGTCTCCTCGGGATCGGGATACTGCGGTCCCTGCTGCGGTGGAGTCATGATTCCCCCGGAAATCGCACCGATGATTTCCAGACATTGTCACATCTGTGCGGGGTGGCCCGCCCGGCCCAGGGGGGACGATCACCCGGGCTGGGCGGAGTAGCTGTGCGGCTAGCCCTGCCGGCCGGGGTCGGACCACGGCTGAGCGCCGGAGGGCGGAGGGGGAGGCTGCTCGCCGGGCGCGGCCTCCGGCTGCGGGGCAGGCGCGCCACCGGGCTGCGGAGCGCCACCATACGACGGGCCACCGTAGGAGGGGCCACCGTAGGCCGGATCACCGTACTGAGGACCGCCAGGCTGCTGGGCACCGGGCTGCGGGACCGCACCGGGGTGCGGAGCCTCGGGGGCGCCCGGTTGCGGGGTGGGGCCGGGCTGGGGGAAGCCGGGCTGAGGGGCCGGGCCGGGCTGGGGGAAGCCGGGTTGCTGGGTGCCGGGCCGGCCGTAGCCCTGCTGGCCGTACCCGGGCTGGGGGTAGGGGGAGGGCTGGTTCCACGCGGGCGCCTGCGGTTCCGGACGGGGCCCGCGGTGGGCGACCACGCCCGCCACCAGTAGGCCGAAGCCCACCAGCGTCAGCGCCATGTTCACCAGCCCGAGAAGCCCGAAGATCGTGGACGCCGTGGAGAAGCCGAGGTCCCGGGCGATCGACGGGGCGAAGACGGACGTGGCGACCGTCGGCAGCACGTCGATCATCAGCACGATGCAGCCGAACATGCCCAGCAACGCGCCCTTGCCATGCCGTCGCCTGGCCAGTCCCGTGATGACCGCCCCCGCGCCGAAGGCGATGAACATCACGATATGGATCAAGAGGTTGATCATGCTCAATTCCATGCCCCATATCTATCGGTAAGGAGATCTTCTCGACCTTATGGGGATTTTCGGGCTTCCTCCACCGCGCGAAAGATCGACTCCGCGTCCAGCGCACCTTGGTGGCGGACCCCGTTGAAGAACAGCGTGGGCGTGCCCCGCACCCCGCCGTCCCGCCCCGACCGCTCGTCTCCGGCGAGCCGCCGCGAGTGCCGCGGCACGTCCTTCCACGGCTCCACACCCAGCTCGGCGGCATAGTGCCCGAGGTCCTCGTCGGTAAGGAACCGCTGGTTGGCGTACAGGATGTCGTGCATCTCCCAGAACCGGCCCTCGTCGGCCGCCGACTCCGCGACCAGGGCCGCCGCGACCGCGCGGGGGTGCATGTTCCGCAGCGGGAAGTGCCGGAACACCAGCCGCACGTCCGGGTCCCGCTCCATCAGCTCCTGCAGCACCCCGTGCATCCGCCCGCAGAAGGGGCATTCGAAGTCGCCGTACTCCACGATCGTGACCGTCGCGTCCGCGGGCCCCCGCACGTGGTCACCCGGCCCCACCGGTACGGCCAGCAGCACCGGAAGCTCCTCCTCCGGCTCCGCGTCGGGCGGTGCGCACACGCCGCCCCGGTCCCAGGCGAGCTTGAACGCGATCCAGCCTGCCAGCGCCGACAGCAGCGAGCCCGCCAGGATGCCGATCTTGGCCTGGGCGGCGAGCGCCGCGTCCTCGAAAGCCAGGTCCACGATGAACAGCGCCACCGTGAACCCGATCCCCGACACCGCCGCGCCGCCCAGCACCTGGCCCCACACGAGGTTGCCCGGCAGCACGCCCCAGTTGAAGCGCAGCGGGATCCACGTGCCGATCGAGATGCCGACGAACTTGCCGAGCACCAGGCCCAGCGCGATGCCGAGGGTCACCGGCGAGGTGAGCGCCTGCCGCAGCGTCTCCCCGTCCAGCCGGACACCGGCGTTGGCCAGCGCGAACACCGGCACGATCACATAGCTGCTCCACGGGTGCAGCCGCAGCTGGAGCCGTTCGTTCACCGACACCGCCCGCTGCACCGACCTGGCCGCCTCGCGGGCCGCGCCGGCCGACGGCTCGCTGGTGAACTGCTGCACCGCCTCGCCCGCGCGCAGCAGCTTGTGGTCGCTCGGCGCGTACACGAACACCAGAACCCCGAGCGCGATCCCGACCAGCGTCGGGTGCACGCCGCTCTCCAGCGTCGCCACCCACAGCGCGAACCCCAGCAGGATGTACGCCGGCGCCCGCCAGATCTTCAGCCACCGGAGCGTCACGATCGCGGCCAGCAGGAGCGCGGCGGCGATCAGCGCCGGCACCGACAGGGAGGCCGTGTAGAAGATCGCGATGATCATCATGGCCAGGACGTCGTCCACGATGGCCAGCGTCAGCAGGAACGCCCGCAGCGGGTCCGGGCACCGGGCGCCGACCACGGCGAGCAGGCCCAGCACGAACGCGGTGTCGGTGGCGATCGGCACGCCCCACGCGCCCGCGGCCGGGCCGCCGGCGTTGAAGGCCAGGTAGACGGCGGCGGGGACGATCATCCCGCCCAGGGCGGCGACCGCGGGGACGGCGACCAGGCGCCGGTCGCGCAGCTGGCCGAGCCGTACCTCGTAGGAGATCTCCAGGCCGATGACGAAGAAGAAGATCGTCATGAGCCCGTCGTTGACCCAGTGCCGCAGGTCGAGCGAGAACTCGGTGGCCCCGAAGGCGAACCCGGCCTGGGTGTGCCAGAACGTCTCGTAGCTGTCGCCCCAGGGGGAGTTGGCCCACAGCAGTGCCGCCAGCGTGGCCGCCAGCAGTACGACGGTGCTTCCCGCCTCGGTCTTCAGAAACGCGCGCATCATCCCGGATCCCCCCGAGATGATCTTAAACCCCCAGCTCACAGCCTTCCCGGGAGGCCCGGGAAGGCTGCGGAGGCTGGACTACAGACCGCGCAGGAACGCCAGCGACGGCATGAAGAAGTACTCGCCGCCGCGCATCGTCACCGTCTGGGCGACCTGCGGCTGCGGCAAGGACTGCTCCGGCCGTCCCCACACCTTCGGGAAGGTGACCTTGATGTCCCGGCCGCCCTGTCCGATCACCGGGTCGTGACCGGTGCCCGGGTTCTGGAAGTCCGGGTTGTTGGCCCACGACTGCTGCGTGAACTCGAACTGCTCCAGCAGGCTGGAGTTGAACGCCATGAACAGCAGGCCCACGTCACCGCTGGGCCTGGTCTCCGGCGGCGCCTCGTCCCAGGGCTGGTCGGCGCGCTCGCCGTACGTCTGGCCGCGGCGCGCCATCAGCACGTTGCGGCCGAACGAGCGCGGGTTCGTCTTGCGGATGTGCCCGCTGAACGGGCACTTGGAGCCGTCGTCGGCGTCGAAGGTGAAGTCGTTCGCCACCGGGCCGCCGGTGGCCTTGGGCTTGCTGGTCACCGGCGTCCCGTCCTTGAAGCGGCCCACGAGCATCGCGCCGGCCCGCGGCCGGTCGGCACCGGTGAGGGCCAGGCCGTCGGCCAGGTCCCGCTCGATCTCCTTGAACGCGCGGACGTTCTGCTCCAGCTTCCTGAAGACGAAGTAGCTGCCGAAGTGCCGGGCCGGGTTCGGCGCGAACGGGTCGGCCACCAGGATGTTGCTGAGCGGGAACGCCGGGTTCCAGTGCTCCTTCGGCTCCTGGTCGATCTCGTCCTTCAGGAACAGCGGCTGGCTGCGGCCGTCCACGTACCCGAAGTGCTCGATCCCGTCACCGGCCGGGTTGCGCATGCCCTGGCCGGTCTCCTCGCCGAGCAGCCGGGCGCTCTGCGGCAGTTCGCCGAGGATCTCCTCGCGCAGCCGCTCGACCGGCTCCGGCCTGGCGTCCCCGATCAGGATGACGGCGTGGATCTCCCGCTGGTAGGTCTTCTCCCACTGCTCCACGGGCGGGTCGTCGACCAGGGCGATCCGCCGCTTCATGCCGTCGCGGAAGACCTTGTCGCCGAACCGGCGTACGTCCTCGACGGAGTGCCCGAGGTCGCGGTAGCCCGCCTTGCTGATCCCGACCCCCACGTACGCGCTGCCCGGCCGCCGCTCACGGCTGAAGGCCCGGATTTCCTCAAGGTGCTTGCGCGCGGACTTCATGTGGGCGGTGGCGACGTGGCGCAGGAATCGCTTGCCTTCTGCCACGTCGTTGAAGCGCACGAACAACACGGTCAGGTACTCGCGCACGTGCGCCCGCAGGATGTTCGGCTGCAGGTTGTCGAGCATCGCCTTGGTGTCGGCGTTGAGCGAGGCCGAATCCCAGGCCAGAGGTTGTGCGTTGTTCAGGTCGACAGGCATGGCCCATCCTTTCCCCGTCGTGATGAAGGGGCCCCCAATTAACGCGTCAGTCAGGACATTGCACCCACAGTGCGGCAGCCTGTGTGCCAGTCCAATTCCCCTCGTTCACTAACGCGCCCCACTTAATACGACTCCCGAGTCCCTCAAGAAGTTGCGGAAAAGCCAAATTTCCCGAAAAAGATTCCGGCCGCCCCGTTGAATTGGTCGAAACAGGGCAGCCGGCGGGGCGGTTCGTGTTTACGGGGTGACGGTGAGTTTCGTGCGGGCGGTGTCGCCGTTCTTGCAATAGGCGATCACCGGAAAGGCGCCCGTCCTTGCCGCCTTGAGGACCGGAGCCCAGGCGGTCGTGGGCGCGGTGGCGTTGGCGCGGACAGGGGTGAACGCGTTGGACGCGACGGCCCTGACGCCGGATCCGCCGCAGACCGCCGTCACCGTCACCTGGGCGCCCACCTTGACCGTGGCGGGGGAGACGCCGACACCGGCGTCGACGGCCGACAGGAAGATACCGCCGCCGGGGGTGGGCGTCGGGGTCGGGGTGGGCTTCGGCGTGGCGGTGGGGGTGCCGCTCGGGGTGGGCGCGGGGTTGTCGTTGCCGCCGCCGAAGACGACGTCGGAGCAGGAGTAGAACGCCTCGGGGCTGTCGCTGCGCTGCCAGACGGCGTAGATCAGGTGACGGCCCTTCTTCGCCGGGAGCTGGGCGTCCATGACGTACGCGCCGCCGGACAGCGCCGGGTCCTTCTGCGTGTGGAACGGCTTCGCCTCCAGGTCGCTCCACTTCAGCGGCTGGGCGGGGTTGTAGCCGTCCTTGGTCAGGTACAGCTCGAAGCTGCCCCGGTGGGGCGCCGTGGCGCGGAACTTGAACGAGTGCCTGGCGCCGCCGGTCATCGAGGTCGCCGGCCAGTCGGCGCGGGCCTGGTCGAAGCCGCGGTACTTGTCGCGGCCCGCGCTGCACAGCTTGCCGTCGGGGATGAGCTCGCGGTGGCGGCCCGCGGCGGCGGCGAGGTTGACCTCGTTCCAGTCGTAGAGCGGCTGCGTGCCGCCGATCTGGACGGCTTTCTTGCAGGCGTCGGTCTTGGGGCTCTCTGGGCCCTCCGCGTAGCAGACCATGGCCCTGCTGGGCGGGTTGTTCATGGTGCCGTGCGCGCCGGCCGTACCGGGCAAGAGGGAGAGCACGAGCAGGGTGGGGGCGGCCAGGGAGGTGGCGGCGATCGCCGTGCGGTTGATCTGCATGCAGCCCACCATGGACCACGCAAGAGGCCGAATTTCTCACTTATGTCGTCGTTAAGGTCGGCTTAGGGGCTTTTTCAAGGCGCGAGTTCTGAGCCATACCTGAATCTGCGCGCCGCCCAGCGACGAGCGGTCCAGGCGCAGCGTGCCGCCGGTCGATTCGGCCAGGCGGCGGGCGATGTCCAGGCCCAGCCCGGTCGAACCGGCGCCGCTCGCGCCGCGCTCGATCGCGGTCTCCGGGTCCCTGATGCCTGGTCCCGCGTCGGCGATGAGGATGCCGACCGTGTCCTTGCCCTCATGCAGGGTCACGCTGAACGCGGTGCCCTCACCGGTGTGCCGGAAGACGTTGCCCAGCAGGGCGTCCACGACCGCGCCGAGCTCGGCCGCGGGCACCGGGACGCGGACCGGCAGCGTGGCGCCGATGAGCTGCCACGGCCGCTGCTGGTCCTCCGCCAGCGCCGACCAGAACGTCAGCCGCTCCCGCAGGATCTCGGCCGCGTCGCAGAACGTGGCCGTGCGCCGCGGCCGGCGCGCCGCCGCGATGATCGCGTCCACCTCGCCCTCCAGCCGGGTCAGCGCCTGCTTGCTCGCCTCGGCCTGCGGTCCGAGATGGTCGAGGCTGAGGCGCAGGCCGGCCAGCGGGGTACGCAGGCGGTGGGACAGGTCGGCGGCCATCTCCCGCTCGGCCGCGAGCAACTGGGCGACCCGGTTGGCCATCGAGTTGAACGCCGTGGCCGCGGCCACCAGCTCCGGCGGCCCGTCGGGGTGGATGCGCTCGGCCAGGTCGCCCTCGCCGAGCGCGGTGGCCGCGCCGCCCAGCCGCCGCGCCGCGCGTACGACGCGGGCGCCCAGCCGGTCGCCGACCAGCACCGAGCCCAGCACCAGCACCACGGCCACCCCGGTCAGCACCGCCCAGGAGGAGAAGACGCCCCGGTTGAGGTCGGCGGCGGGCACGAACACCTCGATGACCGCGCTCCTGGTGCCGTCGAGGGCGACCGGGCGCAGCAGCACGTAGCCGGAGGGCAGCGCGATCGTGCCGGCCTTGGTCTGCGAGGCGGCCTTGGCGACCTCGGCGGCCGGCGCGCGGGTGCTGCCGGAGGCGGGCGCTCCGCTGACGTGGATGGCCAGGTGGCCGCGGCGGCCGGCCGCGGTGCGGGCCATGGCCAGGTCGAGGTCGCCGGTCCTGGTGGTCAGCGCCAGCACCGGTACGAGCGAGGAGGCCTGCCGTTCCGCGTCGGCGACCGCCCGGCTCTGCGCCGTCTCCTTGACGATCATGGCGAGCGGCACGAGGAAGGCGAGCGCCACCATCGAGGTGACGGCCACCATGAGGACGGCCAGCGTCCGCCTCATCGCGGGGCGGAGAGCATCACGCCCACGCCGCGGACGGTGTGCAGGTACCGGGGCTTGGAGGCGCTCTCGCCGAGCTTGCGCCGCAACCAGGACAGGTGCACGTCGATCGTCTGGTCGTCGCCGTAGGACTGCTGCCACACCTCGGTCAGCAGTTCCTTGCGGCCCACCACCCGGTCGGCGCGGGCGGCCAGGTAGGCGAGCAGGTCGAACTCGCGGCGGGTCAGCGACAGCGGGAGGCCGTCCAGCGCCGCTTCACGCCGGTTGACGTCGATGACCAGCCCGCCGACGCGCAGCACCTGCGGCGGCGGCGCCGACCTGGCCCGGCGCAGCACGGCGTCCAGCCGGGCGCCCAGATGGTCGCCGGAGAACGGCTTGACCAGGTAGTCGTCGGCGCCGGCCTCCAGCAGCCTGACGATCTCCGCCTCGTCGTCGCGCGCGGTGGCCACGATCACGGGCACGTCGGAGATGCCGCGCACCATCCGCAGCGCCTCGGAGCCGTCGAGGTCGGGCAGCCCGAGGTCCAGGATGACGGCGTCCGGCGGCCGCTGGGAGATCTCCCTGAGCGCGTCGAGCGCGCATCCTGCACTGCGCACGGCATGGTTGCGCCGGTCGAGCTCGCGGATCATCGCCGACCGGACGAAGTCATCGTCTTCGACTACGAGTACCGTCGCCATGGCGCCTAACCGTACATAATGCAACCCATGCGGCGAACCCTTCGATATGTTGCCACGTGGTGCGGTGCGACCGCTGTGGCCATATCGGTCTCGTGGTTCGGTGTGCGGGGCGTGTTACGCGAGGAGTTCGTGCCGGACGTGCGGGTCCAGCCGATGGCGGCGAACACGCTCGCCGACGGCGACGACGCGCTCCGGCCGGGGGACAGCCCGGCGCCTTCGGCCACCAGCACTCCGGAGCCCACGCCGACGCCCACGCCCCGCCGTACCGTGAAGAAGACGCCCAAGCCACGCGGGGACGTCAGGGTGGTCACGGTGAAGGGCGGCGAGGTGGCCTTCACGATCGGCGCGGCCGGGTGCCGCCTCGTCTCGGCGACGCCCAACAGCGGATACACCGCCAAGGTGAGCAAGAACGACGGCTGGATCCGGGTAGACCTCGTGCAGGCCGAGCATGGCTCGGCGGTGTTCTGCATCGGGGCGGAGCGGCGTACCGACACCTGGGAGTACTGATGAGCAGGCAGTGGAGCCGATCGAGCGGCACCCGGGAGGCGCTGCTGGGCACGGCCAGGAAGGTCTTCATGGCCAAGGGGTACGGCGAGGCCACCGTGGCCGACATCGTCGAGGACTCCGGGATCAGCGTGGGCAGCCTGTACCATCACTTCGGCGGCAAGCCGGGGCTGTTCCTGGCGCTGTGGGAGCAGTTCATGCGCAACCAGGAGGAACGCACCGCCAAGGCCGCCAAGGCGGTCGGCGGCACCACGGAACGGTTCCTCGCCGGGGCGCGCGCCTACCTGGAGGGCTCGTGGGAGCAGCGTGACGTGGCCCGGCTGTTCCTGGAGAGCGACGGACCGGCGGAGTTCACGACGCTGCGCAGGCAGCGCGGCTGGGACTGGATCGGCGGCAACAAGAAGCTGCTCGGCCTCGCCGACAACCGGCAGAGCCACATGCTGGTCGTGCTGCTGACGACCGTGATGGGCGAGTCGGGGCGGGAGGTGGCGGCCTGCGAGTCGGAGGAGGAGGCGCGGGTGACCATCGACGCGGTGATCGCGGTGGTCCGGCGGATGCTGTCTACGGCTCCTGATGTAGCACCGGCGTCATCCGAGGGATGATTCGCTCCCCGGGCCCGAGTGGCAGCGTTGGAGTCATGGGGAAGGCGCTGGGTGTGTTGGCCGTGGTACTCGCGGCCGTTTTCTACGGCTTCGCGGCTCTGCACAGCGGGGTCTGGTTCGAGCCGAGGATCGTGCCCGCCGTGGTGGTGGAGACCATCTGCGGCACGGGCCTGCTGATCGGCGGCTACGGCGCGATCAGACACCGACGATGGGACTGGCTGGTGTACGCCTACTCCACCGCGCTGGGCGGGGTGCTGCTGGGCGTGCTGGCCATGGCGCTCGGTCCCGGCGGCGGCACCCCGCTGACCACCTGGTACCACCGGGTCATGGCACTCGTCCTGGTCCTGGGCCTGGGCGGCGCGCTCTACGTCTCCAGAGCGCGCAGGTAGTCGGCGGCCTCGGGGATGTGCTCCTCGGAGAACACCCTGATGTCGTGCAGCGCGAACAGGGCGGCCGTGACGCCGTGGCCCGGGGTGCGCCGGCCGTGGAAGGTGCCGTCGTAGATGGACAGCGATCCGCAGGACGGGCTGCCCTCCTTGAGGACGGCCAGCCGTACCCCGAAGTGCTGGGCGAAGGCGAGCGCGGCCTGCGCGCCCGCGAGGAACTGCGCGGTCACGTCGCCGCCCTCGGCGGTCAGCACGCGCGCGGCGCCCGCCAGCACCGCCTCGCCGCCGGCGCCGCCCTCGATCTCGGCGGCCGGACGCGGCGTGGGCAGCCCGCCCTCGACCTCCGGGCAGAAGACGACCAGGCGGCCCTCTTCGAGCCAGGCGGCCAGGTGCGCGTCGGCGCTGGTCTTGGCGCCGCCGTCGTAGCGCACCTTCCTGCCCATGAGGCACGCGCTGACCAGGATCCTCTCCACGCGCTCGATCCTATGCGGCCTGTCGCCGGGGGCGGCGGGGTGCGGCGGTAGCCTTTTGCGCGATGAACACCATCGTCGCGACCGTCGTCATCGCCCTCTCGGTCCTGCTCATGCTGGCGAGCCTGATCAGCGCGATCCGCAACCGGGCCATGGGCATGGTCCTGCTCGTCGGGTTCTGCCTGCTCGAAGTGGCCGTGCTGGTGCAGGCCGGGTTCGTGATCGCCGCGGTCGCCGGCGGCGAGGGGGAGCACGTCTCCAAAGGCACCCTCTACGGCTACCTCGGCGGCGCCGCGCTGATCCCGCCCGCCGGGGTGTTCCTGGCGCTGGCCGAGCGCAGCCGGTGGGGCTCGGGGATCCTGGCCGTCGCCGGGTTCGCGATCGCGGTGATGACCGCGCGGCTGCAGCAGATCTGGCAGGGGCAGTGAGCGCGCCGCTCGGCACCGGTCCGGGGCGGGTGCTGATCGCCGTCTACGGGTTGTTCGCGCTGGCCGCGGGTGCGCGGGCGGCGGTTCAGATCATCGGGCGCTTCTCCGAGGCGCCGCTGGCGTACTCGCTGTCGGCGTTCGCGGCGGCGGTCTACGTCCTGCTCACGGTGGCGTTGTGGCGGGGCGCGCGTCGCCTGGCGCTGGTGTCGCTGCTGATCGAGCTCGTGGGCGTCCTGGTCGTGGGTACGGCCAGCCTGCTCGACCCGGCGGCGTTCCCGCACGACACCGTGTGGTCGGCCTATGGACGCGGATACCTGTTCATCCCGCTCGTCCTTCCCCTGATCGGGCTCTTCTGGCTGCGCCGCCGCCCGATGTGATCTGCGTAACGGCCAGGAATAAAGAGGTGTTTTGGGCCTGTTAGTCTGCGTGTTGATTCGTCCCATGATTGGAGGACTCTCCCCGCATGAGCATGGCAGCCCAAGAGACCAGAGGCAGAACCGCACCCCTCGCCTGGCTGCTCGTGCTGGGAATCGTCCTCGCGGCGCTGAATCTGCGCACCGCCGTCACCAGCGTGGGGCCGCTGCTCGACCAGCTCGCCGGAAGCCTCGGCATGACGAGCGTGGGCACGGGGTTGCTCACGACTCTGCCCGTGCTCGCCTTCGCGACCGTGGGCGCCGTCACCCCGGCCATGGCCAGGAAGCTCGGCGAGCACCGCCTGCTCCTCGCCGCGCTCGTCACGCTGGGCCTCGGCCTGCTCGTGCGCAGCCTGGTCGACTCCGCGCCCGTCTTCCTGCTGACCAGCGCCGTGGCGCTGTCCGGCGGCGCGGTCGGCAACGTGCTGATCCCCACACTGATCAAGCGCCACTTCCCGGCCAAGACCGGCATCATGACCACCGTCTACACCACCTCGCTGGCCGCCGGCACCATGCTGGCCGCCGCGGCCACCGTTCCGATCGAGCGGGCCGCGGGCGGCGACTGGCACGTGGCGCTGGGCGTCTGGGCGGCGCTGGCCGCCATCGCCGTCGTCCCGTGGCTGGCGCTGCTGCGCAGCGAGCCGGAAAGGACCGCGGGCACCGCGGACGCCGGGCCGAAGCGCCTGCTCAGGAGCAGGCTGGCGTGGATGGTCGCCATCTATTTCGGCACGCAGTCGATGATCGCGTACATCATGTTCGGCTGGCTCGCCACGATCCTCACCGACAGCGGCTACTCGACCTCGCAGGCCGGAGTGATCCTCGGCATCTTCACCGCCCTGAACATCCCGGTCTCCATGTTCGTGCCCGCCGTCGCCTCCCGCTTCCGCGACCAGCGGCCCGTCGTGGTCGGCCTGGTCGTCGCCTACGTCATCGGGTTCGCCGGGCTCTGGTTCGCGCCGCCCTCGACCGCGCTGGTCTGGGTGGTGTTCGTGGCCATCGGCATGGGCTCCTTCCCACTGGCCCTGATGATGCTGGCCCTGCGCACCCGCACGCCGGAGGCGACCGCCGCGCTGTCGGCGTTCGGCCAGAGCGCCGGGTACCTCATCGCCGGCGCCGGTCCGCTCGTCGTCGGCGTGCTGCACCAGGTGACCGACGGGTGGGCGCTGCCGTACGCGCTGATCTTCGGGGTGCTGGTCGTGCAGCTCTTCACGGGCCTGTACGCCGGCCGCAACCGGTACCTGGAGGACGAGCGGCTGCCCAAGGCGGTCGCGGAGAGCCTGCCTGAGACAATCAAGAGGTGAACTCCACGCTCGTCACCTTCCCCAACGGCCAGGTCAGCGGCCGCTCAGAGATCGTCGGGACCGTGCCGGCGGGGGACCGGCACGGCCTCGTCGTCGCCGAGACGCCCTTCCATCCGCTGGACCACACCTGGCCCGACCAGCCCGCCGACCGCGGCCTGATCGGCGGCCTGCCGGTCGCCGACTGCGTGACCGCCGCCCGCTCACCCTCCGGCGAGGTTTTCCAAGCCGCCGACATTCCGGTACGGCGGGGCGAGGACGGATGGCAGTGGCTGGTCGTCCACGTCACCGACACGCCCCTGCCGGTCGGCACGCAGGTGGAGCTCGACGTGGACGCCGGGTACCGGGCGGCGCTGTCGGCCGGGCACACGGCGTGTCACCTGGCGGCGCTCGCGCTCAACGCGGCCGTCGCCGGCCTGTGGCGCAAGGCGCCCCGGCTGGACGCGCTGGGCCATCCCGACTTCGACCAGAGCGCGATCACGTCCTCGCGCATCTCCTCGTACGCGAGCGTTGACGATTACCGGCTGGGCAAGTCGTTGCGGAAGAAGGGGTTCGCCGCGGACGCGCTGGAGCCCGCTACCGTCGCGGCCTTTGTGAACGAGCGGCTCAAGGAGTGGGTGGCGGCCGATGTGCCGGTCTGGGTGGATGTGCCGGGGCCTGGGCTGACGGCCCGGCGCACCTGGCACTGCGCGCTGCCCGAAGGGGAGGCCTCGATCCCGTGCGGTGGCACGCACGTGCGGCGGACCTCGGAGCTCGGGGACGTCACGGTGGCGCTGGAACTGGGGGAGCAGTCGCTCGCCATGAAAACTCGTGTCAGCATTAGCTGACAACTGCTCCTTCGTCAGCTTATGCTGACAGACATGAACGTCACCGAGCTGGCGCAGGCCGCCGCCGACCGCGACCCCGGAACCGGCCTGCAGGCCGTCGCGGCGCTGCGGACCCTGCTGGAAGAGCTCGAAGCCGTGCACGTCACCAATGCCAGGGCGCAGGGCTGGTCATGGGAGCAGGTCGCCGACGCGCTGGGCGTGCGGCGGCAGACCGCCCATCGCAAGCACGCCCGGCGGATCGGGAGGTAGTTCATGTTCGCGAGATTCACCGACACCGCTCGTCACGCCTTCGTCACCGCTGGAGTGCTTGCCTTGGAGGCCGGGCATGGGCGGCTGGGCACGGACATGTTGTTGCTCGCATTGGCTGAGACCCGGCCGTTCGAGCTGACGTCGTTCACCGCCACGGCCGCCTCTCTCCGGGAGCGGCTGGATCTTCGGGATACGCGGGCGTTGCTGGCCGGGCTGGGGATCTCTCTAGACGAGGTGCGCGGGCGGGCACTGCCTGGGGTGGGGGAGTGGCGGCTGGCCCGGCACCGGCTGCGGCCCCTCCATGTCGTCCTCTATGGGCCTCGGGGGGAGATCGCGTTGACCGGGGGTGCCCGGAAGGTGGTCGAGGTGGCGATGTGGCGGCCCGGGGCTGTTACCGGGGAGAGCTTGTTGTGGGGGTTGCTGGCGGATGGGGACAACGGGGCGGCTCGGCATCTGCAGGGGGCCGGGGTGAATGTGCGGGCACTGGTCAGTGAGGTCGGCATGCCCACCCGCTCCTGACACTGCTTGGCCCGCCCACTCCTTAACCCGCCCACACCCAACCCTTCACGGCCCGTCCACCACCACCTCCTCGCGGCACGTGACCGCGCATGGGCCACTGCAGTAGCCGCCGCCTCTTTCGCGGGCCCCGATCGGTCTTCGCCGACTCACCCCGACCACCATCGGGGCGTCGCGAAACCCCCACCGCGCAGGTCCTCCGTGAGACCCGGGGCGCTGCAGGCTCTTCGTGAGGCCGCGCCCGCGCAGGCCCTTGGTGGGGCCGGGGCCGTGATGTCAGGTGAGTCGCCGGAGCTTGTCCGGGTTGGCCATCAGGTAGATCGTCTCGATCCGCCCCTCCACGACCAGCAGCGACAACACCGTGACCACCCGGCCCCCCACGGTCAGCACCACGGCCGGAGCGGCATTGATCTCCTCGATCCGGAGCTCCACCCCCGCATCCCCCGGCATCCCGATGGAGGCCATGAACTTCGTGATGCCGTCCGGACTGGTGATCGACGTGAGGAAGCGCGTGACGTTCTCCACGCCCAGCAGCACCCGCAACGGCGCCCGAGCCTTCCCGCCGCCGTCGCTGACCATCGTCACGTCCTGCGACAACATGGCGATCAGATCGTCGAGATCACCGTTCATGGAGGCGTTGATGAACCGCTCGGTCATCTCCCGCCGCTCGCCCCGATCCGTGGCGAACCGAGGCCGCTTCTCCTGGACATGTTCACGAGCCCGGCGAGCCAGCTGCCGAGTGGCCGGCTCAGCCCGTCCGATGATCTCGGCGATCTCCGCGAACGGCATGTCGAAGGCCTCCCGCAACACGAACACGGCCCGCTCAAGCGGAGACAACGTCTCCAGCACCACCAGCATGGCCAGCTCAACGGATTCGGCCAGCTCGACATGCTCAGCCACATCCGGCGCAGTACTGATCGGCTCAGGCAGCCAAGGCCCCACATAGGATTCCCGCCGAGACTTGGCCCACCGCAACCGATCGATCGCCAGCCGCGAGGTAACCCTGATCAAATAGGCCTTGGGATCCTCCACAGCCGCCTGATCCACCCCGGACCAGCGCAACCACGCCTCTTGCACGACATCTTCGGCATCGGCCATGGTGCCAAGGATCCGGTAGGCGACCCCGGTCAGCAGATGGCGGTACTCCTCGAACATAGAAGGTAGACGTATCACACGGGGTTTGGCGTGACATGAGCCCCTCCAAGTTCCGATACACTTGGGCCGTACCGCAAGGGGCTATAGCGCAGCTGGTAGCGCACCTCCATGGCATGGAGGGGGTCTGGGGTTCGAATCCCCATAGCTCCACCCAAGATGTGTTACTCGAACACCCTCCTTCGAGGGCGGTGGCGAGTAGCGCGGAGGTTTGATCAACGGCGGTGTCCTTCGGGACACCGCCGTTTTTGCGTTGGACGTGAAGCACGGGTGCGAAGGGTGGTGTCGGAGCGTCGCTTGCTACGCCGTCTGCGTCGAGGTAGAGGCGGTGAAAGAACGCCTGGTTTAGGAGACGGCGGTTGGGCTCGTCCGCAAGCGTGTAGAGGTCGTGTGGGCGCGTCAGCAGGTCGAGGACGCTCTCCAAAGCGGTGCGGCCCATGTCGAGGTCGGGCTGCTGGGCGCGGCTGAGCCGTGATTCCAGCCTGGTCCGCTCGTCGCGGATACCGCGAAGTCGCTTGGCGATCTTCTCTTTCGGCCAGTCGGGATCGCTGACCAGGTCGAGGTAGGTGTCTTCCTGGCGGTCGAGGTCTGCCAGGTGTTTTTTGATCTCGCGGGCGAGTGCCTTGCTGGTCACGGCGTTGCTCGCCATGGTCGTGTCGAGGCCGACAGTGATGCGTTCGCGCAGGCTCGCGGGCAGCGTGATCGTGGCGTAGTGGGCTTCGATGGCCTTCTCGACGTCGAGGACGGGCAGGTACGGCAGGTCGCAGGTGCGTTGCTGCCGGCCGCGGCACATGAAGTAGAAGTAGACCGTCCCGGCCTTGCTCCTGCCGGGTGTGACGATGAGTCTGGCCTTGCAGCGATGGCACCAGAGGGAGCCCTTGAGGTAGTGGTGGTGCTTGCGGGCTCGGGTGCCGGCGCCGCGTTGGACGAACAGGACCTCTTGCACGCGGTGGAAGAGGTCTTCGCTGATCAGGGGTTCGTGTCGGCCTCGGTACTCGATGCCCTGGTGAGTGACGAAGCCCAGGTAGTAGCGGTCTCGGAGCATGTCGCCGATCTTGTGGATGGAGATCAGGGCGCCTGTGGGGTGTCTCTTGGTGGGCTTCATGCGGAAGCCTGCGTCTGTGAGGGCGTCGGCGATGTCCTCGAAGCCGTGCCGTCCGGTGGCGTACAGCTCGAACGCCATGTGAACCAAGGGAGCGCGCTCGGGGTCGAGGGCTATGGTGCGGATCTCGCGGCCTTCATGGCGTTCGCGCACGTTGAGGTATCCGATGGGGGCGCGTCCGATGCTGCCGCCGTTGATGACCTTCTGGCCCATCTTGTAGGCGATGTCCGCGCCCTGGGCTTTGGACTGGTACTCGTTCACGGCGTCGATCACGTTGCCGACCAGGTCACCGACCGCGTTGTCTTCGGTGTAGTCCATGACGGAGATGAGGTGCACGCCCGCGGCGCGTAGGTCACGCTTGGTGATCGCGGAATCGATGGTGTTGCGGTGCATGCGGGAGCGGGCGTAGACGATGATGCAGTCCACGTCCTTTCGTGCCTTGATCCGCGCCATCATCGTTCGGAATGCGGGGCGGTTGTCGGTGGTGGTGGCGGTGCGGGGCTCTTCGACGTACTCGTCAACGATCTCGATGCCGAGTTCAGCGGCCTTGCGGTGGCCTGCGGAGCGTTGCGCGGGGACGGAGTTTCCCTCGGGGTCGTAGTCGGTGTCCATCTGGCCGCGCGAGGAGACGCGCAGGTAGAGAAGGCCGCGCTTGGGAGGGGCTGGTTTCGGGGTCATGGCTGTTCTCCCTTCTGGCGGTCGGCGTCGATGATCGCGTGTATCTCGGCGATGGCTTGGTCGGACAGGCCGTACTCGACACGTAGGAGGGTGTCGAGATCGGTAAGCCCGGTGATGCCCGCACGGGCGAAGACCTCGGAGACCGGAAGGTCGAGGGCGCGAGCGAGAGCCGCGAGGTTGGCGGCGGAGGGGCGCTCTACTTCGTCGTTGAGGATGCGGTAGAGCGAGGAGAACGAAAGGCCGGTGACACGGGCCAGATGGCGCAGGCTGTGTCCGGCTTGAACGCGGGCGGCCTCGAGGTAGCGGCCCAAGCTCTCGGTCATGCGGTGCTCCGTGGCATGGGTGGATCTCCACCATACGCCTTCTGATCCGATTTTGGAGCGGCTCTGTGGGGCTTGGTTTCGAGGTCTTCGGTGATCGCGGCGAGTGCTTGCGTCAGGAGATCGATGTCGATGTTTCGGCGTTGCCGGCCGTGAACGTGGATGCGTGCCAGGGCTCACCACCTCCTCAGGTTGAGTCCAGGGGCGGTCCTTTCGTCGTGGTGGGATCTATGGTCGAAACTACGGATTGTGATTGTCCGCCGTTCGTCCGTCCGCGCATCTGTCGCGCATATCTACGCGCAGACGCGCGGACGGACATGGACGATGGACGTGGATGATTACTGAGCGTGCTTCTCCGGAGTGGCTCGCCAGAACCCTCGACTGACCTGCTCGGCTTGCTGCGTTCGGGCCATGTCCTGGAGTCGCTGGTACACCCAAGTGCGGCGCATCTGTGTTGCGCGCATCAGATCGTTGATCCGGACGCCTTCTGCGGGAGCCTGCCGGAGAGCGGCTATTAGGACCTTCTCAGCGTCCCGAGAAGGGGTCGGTGTGTCTTCTGCTGCGGGCCTCTCAGCCGCGCGTTTGAGGGCTTGAAGGGAGACGGCATCGAGGGCGGGGCGGTGGGCGGAGTGGCGTTCGGCGGTGACGTGGACCCCGTCATCGTCGAGAAGGTAGGTGCGGGCGCGGCGGGGGATGTCGTGGTCGGGTGAGGAGATCAGGAACTTGCCGGGTGCGTCGAGCTTGTGAGCGTGCCATCCGGTCTTGACCATGCCCTGTCCAAGGATCAGGTCCGCGTCTCGGGCTTCCCGTACGCGGAAGCACACCCGGACGTCCATCTGTGAGCGGACCGCGCTCTTGCCCATCGCGTCCTTGGACGGGCGTTGTGTGGCGGCCACGAGTTGCACGGCGACGGCGCGTCCTCGGCGTGCGATCGAGTCGGCATGGTCGATCGCTTGAGGCGCCTCGCTGGCCAGCTCGGCGTACTCATCGATGATGATCACGAGCGCTGGCCGGTCAGAGGAGGGTTCCCAGACGCGTTTGCCTCGTTGGGCGAGATCGTCGGCGCGTCCGTCCAGAACGATCACCGCGTCCCGTAAGAGCGCTTCTGCCTCCTGCGGCGTGGTGGCCAACCGATCGATGCACGAGGCCCACGGTTGTAGTTCCATGCCGCGCTTGAGGTCGATGCCCCAAAGGATCACGTCCGGGCAGGCAGTCAGTTCCCCAAGAAGGATGTTTACGCCTCCGGACTTGCCGGCGCCCGACACGCCGCCGAACAGGCTATGCCGTCGTAGCAGGGGGACGCGGACTGGTGTGCCGTCCTCGAAGAGTCCCAGCTTGGCGGGTTGGGTGATGGAGGTGATGGAGGGTCCTGGCCAGGTGATGGCGTTGGCGTGTGGGTCGGTTTCGATCACCCGTACGTCGGCGCGGTTAGCCTTCTTACTGGCCACAGGCTGGACACGGACCCCGCCGCGGGTGGAGCCGAGCGCGGATTCGAGGCGGGGTACGGCGGCGACGGCATCTTCAACGGTTTGCCCGAGTCCAAGCCCGAGACGGAAGCGGTAGCCCCACAGGTCTACGATCGCGGACTGCACGCGGGAGCCTGCCAGACCTGCGGCCTGGGCGATGTCGGGCCATGCGGCCAAGGTGCGTTCGACGCGTACACGGGCACGGCGGCGGCGATGTGCCCACCAGGGTACGGCCAGCACCATGCACCCGATGGCGAGCACGAGCGCCAATGGCTTGGTTAGAGGTCCGTGGTTCGTGGCGGTGGCGAGCCATCCGCCGGCGAACACGGTGATGGTGGCGGCGTAGAAGCGTTCGATCGGGCGGGTGAGGTTGACCCATCGTCCGGCGTAGATCAGTCCACCAGCCAGAATGACGGTGGAGCCCGCGATGGTAGGCCACCAGGGCCGGTAGATGTGGTGCAGTACAAGCGCTGCCCCCATAAGCCAGACCAGCGCGGTAACGGGGGCCAGTTCGGAGCGATAGCGCCACAGCCACCGCCCGATGCTGGTGATGATCAGCGGTGCGAATTCGAGGTCATCGGTGATGGAGGCCACGGGTTGGATGCCGTATCGGCGCATGCGGCGGGCATCTCGGCGTATCCGGTGACGCGAGGTGCGGCGGTGGCTCACGGAGCACCATCCCCACGCGGGAGGGACTGGTGAGCGAGTTCGTCTCGCAGGTACCACAGCGGGTCGCGTTCACCCTCGCGGTGAGCGGCCAGGGTTGCCTCCGCTGCGGCTATCAGGTTGGCACGCTCGTAGCGGATGCCGGCCAGTTCGGCGCGAAGCTCGTCGAGTTCGTCGGCCAGAGTGCGGGCGTCGGCCAGGACGGTGTGCAGGTGTTCCCAGACGGGAGCGTGGGCGGGGGTGGCACGCGCGAGCGTGGTTATCAGGTGGGCGGCGGTGTGATTGCGGGAGAGAACCTCCAGAAGGTCAGTGTGTGGGTATGGGTGTCGGTGGGTCATAGGCGATCACCTCTCTGAGCCGGTGGTTCGGGCCAAGGGCGCTTCCTTTGCTGTGCTGAGCTGATTGGTCGTGGTTGAGGGTTCATCGGGTGGTGGTCAGGTCGAGTAGTCCGTGCAGCACGTGGCGGATGTCGGGAGCCAGTGCCGTAGCTGCGAGCAGAAACCCGAACAGGGTGCAGACGATGGCCTGCCACAGGCGCAGCCCCAGATAGCGCAGGGCGATGATGACGGCTACGCCCATGAGCAGGACCAGTGGAACCGAAATCGACACGGCGCATCACCTCCTTTCACGGTCTGGACGGGCTCAGATGCCGTCGTGGTACGCCTTACGCTGGCGCCAGCGGGCGCGAGCACGACATTTCACGCAGGCGCGGTTTCCAGGGAGTACGGCAGCGCCGCACGGACATCCGCCAACGAGTGATCGGGGAAGGGGCTTCAAGGGCAGTCACCTCCTCTCCGGGCAGAGGGCGGGGAGGTGGTCGCAGTGGTGGGAGTAGGCGCCGATCAGGCGTCGTGTCATCCGCTCGGCGTGGCTCGCCTGGTCGCGGTCGAGGTGACGCCGGCCGTCCTCGGCCCGGATGGCGATCACCACGATCAGGAACAGCACGAGCGTGACGAGTGCCAGGACCAGGGCGGCGAGAACGATTAAGAGGGGGATGTCCATGTCCGCTCACGCCCCTGAGCCGTAGTGGAGACGGAAGTTCGAGCGGTAGGACTGGTGGGCGTCGTAGGCGTCCACGGCCTCCTGCTCGATGGCCACGATCGTGTACTCGACGCAGCCCAGCGCGAGCGTGGCGAAGTGCTGGCCGGAACGCCGCTGTACCGGAAGGTCGTGGAGCACGGCGACCCGCTCGACTTCGGCGATCGCCTCAGCATCGGTGTCGCAGACCGGATGGAAGCTGAGGCTGACGACGCCGTGGTGCGGGACAGGCAGCGCGGGGTGCTCTTCGAGGTACTTGGCGAACTGGCGCAGGTCCGCGATGAGCTGAGCGCGGCGTGCGGTGTTCTGAAGGTGGTTCATGGGGATCAGCTCCCTTCGCGAGCGGAGCGCCGACCCAATTAGGCCAACGTACTACGTTGCACGTTTACAACTGTACGGCCAACGTAGTACGTTGTGTCAACCGGGTCAGGGACCCAAATCGCAGAAATCCTCAGGGGCGCCGCGAAGCCCCAGCTAGGAGCCACACGTGGTGGAGATCAAAGCGCCGGTCTCCCGGTGGAAGCAGGTCGCCGAATACCTCAGGGAACGTATCCTCGACGGCACCTTCCCCGCCGGACAGCCTCTTCCGTCCGAGCAGCAGCTAGCCGAAGAGTTCGGCCTCTCCCGCCCGACGATCCGCAACGCGATCAACGAACTCAAGGCTGCGGGCCTGGTCGAAGTGCAGCGCCCGAAGGGCACGTTCGTCCGTTCGCTCTCCGCGCGCCCGGCACGGGTCGACCACCGCGGACTCACCCGAACGGCCTCGGGCGCGTACGAAGACAGCGACCAGGCGGCATGGCAGGAAGTGGACTCACCGTCTCACCTGCGCATCAACGCCGCGCTCCCGCAGACCGAACTCCTCGCGATTCCTCCAGGGGAACCGATGCTCGTACGGCTGACGCTGGAGAGGGCCGAAGGGACGTCGCGCATGCGCCGGCTCAGCATGCCCTTCAGCGTCGCTCAGGACACCCCATGGACCGACGACCCCGCGCTTCCGGCGCCATCAGAGGTCTACGGCTACTTCGACCAGCAAGGCCGCCTGAGCTGGCAAGAGTACGTTCGGGCACGCATGCCCTTGCCCGATGAGGCGGAGACCTTGAAAGCCCTGGCCGGAACGCCGGTCCTCCACATCACCCGCGTAGCGACCCTGGACAAGCGACCGATCGCCCTTGACGAAGTGGTTGTCTGCGGAGATGCGCTAGAGGCCGTGTACACGATCACCGCGTCGAAACCGCGGAGTCGATGACACGACCCTTGATGAGCGGGGGAGTGTTCTGAACTTCGCTCTGTTTCAGGCGAGCATAGGCACACGCCCTGAGATACATGCCGTACAGGGTGCGGGCATGGGATATGTCCAGGTCGAAGTAGTCCAGGAACTCCACCCTGGACATGCAGACCGACTTTTGGGCATGCACCAACGCGACAGTTTCGATCTGATCAGAAATCCGCTGGTTGTTCCAGGCATCCCCGTGCCTCACGGCGACCACCTGGCCCTACCGTGGGCTGAAGCTCGCTGTCCGGTGTATTGACGCGCAACGCGGCTGGCGGCCTTCAACGGCTCGATGGCGGGGTGCCAAGCGTAGACGGGACGACGGCGCCGGTCGTTCCCCGCGGTGCGCCACCAGAAGCGGTGCCCGTTGCACCACACGACAAGATCTGTGTTGATGAGGATGAGCGCCAGCCCGTAGCCGACGTACACATCAGCAGTGATCCCATCTCGTTCGAGAGCCTGCCCGAGCGCCTGCGCAGCCGTAAGCGCGGGAGTGTTTCCCAAGGGGCTATCCACAGCAACGCTCCTGCTCAGGCCGCACGCTCATCGACAGACTTGCGCGCGGCCATCTCGGCGAGAGCCTGCGCGATCAATGCCGCTGTCTGCGGCGTCACCCGTCCCAGCTCGACGAACCCGGCGCCGAACTCATTGACGTCCGCTCGCAAGTACGGCATGGCCTCGACGCACCCGGTAGCCGCGAGAGCATCCTTGACCTCTGCCACCGCATGCTGCGCTCGCGCCCACTCACGGACGTAGCCGACTCCCTCTTCCAGCAGAAAGGCGGGATCCCCCTCTGCCCAGCGCGTCTCAGAAAGCTCACCCATGAGAACCGCCCCTTTCCGTCGTCAGATCGGAGCGGGAGAAGGGAGCGTCGCTGCGGCGATCGATCTCGCACCAAACGGCCTTGCCGGCATCGGTCACACGGACGCCGTAGCGGTCGGCATAGCCGTGTACGAGCTGCATGCCGTACCCGAACGTGGCCAGTTCCTCAGGGACGCGCAGAACCGGAAGGTTGCGAGGATCCGGATCGCGTACCTCGATGCGCAGGGTACGCGCCGCGTAGATGGCCAAGAGCCCTACGGGTAAGGCTTCGTCGCTCCACCCGGTGGCATGGCGGACCGCGTTGCCGACCAGCTCAGCCGTGATCAATGCGGCGGGGTCAACAAGATCCGGAAGGCGCCAGAGGAGGAGCAGATCCGACATGCAACGCCGCGCCGTACGCGACGACTCGGAGGTGAGAGGCAGCAGATAGGCGCGCGTCCGATAGTCGTCCGGTTGCTGCGTGTACGGCAGCGCCTCAAGGTTGCTGACGACCCGGAACTCGCGTCGCATCTGGCCTTCACCTCCCTTCCCTTCACCCGGTGTCGAGTGCGCTCGACACTAGGTGGGGATGGAGGCGGCTACCCGCGCTCTGAGCGCGGGTTAGCAGGTAGCGCGGGTGGTTAGAGCAGACCGACCCGGCGGGCGAGAGCGCGTACCTGTGGCTGGAACGTGGGCCGCGCGCGCTTCAGCAGGGACCGCACGAGATCGCGTGCAAGGGTGTTGTACCGCAGGTCCTCGGGCCCGCTGGCCTCGGCGTTCATGAGGTGAAGGATGACCGCCGCGTCCTCCTGGCGCTGGTCGTAACAGCGGGCGACTTCCAGCGCGAACGTCATCCGGCGTTCCAGCGAGGGGGAGTGGTTCACGTCGAGTTGGTCGGCGATGTGGAGAGCCTCGGCCACCTCTCCGGCCTCCATCTCTACACTGACCAGGTGCAGGCCGACGTTCAACGGCCCGAACACCGTCCAGAAGACGTTGCCCTCACCAGAGTCACGAGCGGCGTCGGTAGCGGGCCCTTGGATGCGTTCCCTCGCGGTCCAATGATCGTGGCGACGCCCGGAGGCGATGGCAGCCACCAGCCACAACGCACCCTCAAGAGCCGCTTGGTCGGGGTGGCGCTCGGGGATCTCGCGACGCAGTTCCTCGATTGACCGCATCGCGACGTCCTCGGCGCCCTCGGCCTCGCCCTGGGACAGGAGGATCTGGCCTAGGTTCCACTTGCCAGCGGCGATCCTCAGCGGGTCATCCGCGTTCTCCGCAGCGGTCACGGCGCGATCGGCGACCATGAGCGACAGATCCGTCCGCCCCACTCGCTTAGTGAAGGTTCTCAGCAGGAAGTACAGGTCAGCCGAGATCTGGTACGCCTCCCGCCGCGAACTGGCGTCGGTCGAGGAACGGAGCGCGCGTACTGCCCCCTGGACATCGCGCGTGAGATCCGGAATGAGCGTGCTCACCTCAGTGAAGCGATTCGTTGACCCCTGCCAAAGACCCCATGCGCTCTCGACCCGCGCTCGCAGCGCGGGCAGGTCGAGGCTCTCACTTGAAGGAGCGTCATAGGTGGTGAGCACGCGTTGCAGTTGGCCGGCGACGGGGTGGAGAACGCTGTCATCCTCTAGGGACGGCTCACCGATCAGCACCGCGACAGGCACGTCCAACACACGGGCAAGCTGGTGAAGCATGGCAATCGTCGGCGTCCGAACCCCGCGCTCGATCTGACTCAGGTAGTTCTCACTCATACCCGCCAGGCCGGCAACGACGGCTTGCTTCTTGTTCTGCGCCGTGCGGTAAAAGCGAACCCGCTCACCGATTGGGATCTCCACCGAACCCACGGGGCCTCCTGCACATCCGTCGTCACCAGCGTGCCCGCGAACCACCGCTCTCCACCGTAGGCCGGAATGCCGAATCCCGTGAGAGCCTTGGCATGCGCAATCTCGTCAGGGGAAGGGCGGATCTGTGACCACACACCGGCTCGTGCTCTGGGACATCGACCACACCCTGATCGAGACAGGGGGAGTCGGGCGCGAGGTGTTCGCCGCCGCCTTCGAGCAGACGACAGGCGTCCCCATGAAGGAGATGGCCGACCCCAGCGGCCGAACCGAACTGGTCATCTTTGGCGAGACCCTCGATCTGCACGGGATTCCGCGATCAGACGAGCACTTCCAACGCTTCATCGAGCTACAGGCACGTGGGTACGGGGAGCGGGCACATGAGATGCGTCTGAGAGGGCGCGTATTGCCTGGTGCGGCTACTGCACTTGAATATGTGGGTCGGATACCGGGCGTGGTCCAATCCGTGCTCACAGGGAACACCAGAGTCTCAGCGGAGGCCAAGCTCCGAATCTTTAGCCTGAGCCATCTCGTCGATCTCGAGATCGGGAGCTACGGAGAGGATGATCCGGTTCGCGCCAAGCTGGTGTCCATTGCCCAGGACCGGGCGCAACGCAAGCTTGGCCACAGCTTCACTCGTGAGACGACGATCCTCATCGGGGATACGCCACAAGATGTGATCGCGGGACACCAAGGCGGGGCGCACGTTATTGCTGTCGCCTCAGGCAAGAGTACCGGGACAGATCTAAAGGACGCTGGCGCCGAGAGCGTGATGCTAGATCTGACCGATGGCGTAGCACTAGTTAGGGCAATTGCCCCATCGGAAAGCTCGATGAGCCAGTGAGAGCACTAATCGGCCCAGTTTCGCTCCATGTCTCCACCGAGAACCGGAAGCACGACAAATTCCGCTGCGGGGACTATCTCTCGCACTGCGCTTACCTGTGCTGTGATTGTCCGCAAGACGAGTTGCCATTGTTGGGCCTCTACCATGGCGCCGTCCTGCATGAAGATCGTCACAATTGGACCTGCGACCTGGACACTCGTAGCTAGTTGGTTAACTATGAGGTTGTGAGCGAGTGCATGCGCATCCTCACGGCTCTCGGCAGTAATAAGGATCTGGACGTCGTCCGCCATCTGCCCATCCTGTTGACTGGTCGGGGGTGGGACGTCGCACGGCCACCGTTTGACTTGGTGGTTTCGATGACGACCTAGCGAAATGCTACTCTGTGACAGGCTTGAGAACATAGTCCTCAATCGCATTTAGAGTATGGGGCAGCCCCGTAAGCATTCGTTTCAAGGATTCCAAATCCTCTGATGTTGCAAAAACAACTTGACAATCCTTAGCGTCCGCAGACGCCCGTTCAAGTAGCGCTCGAAAGGAAAGCTGCTTCGCGCTTTGCTGCCTCGGCTCATCCAACACCAGAAGACCAATATGGTTAGTGTCAACCTGCTTGGAAACCTCTAGTAACCCCAGCAGATAGGCCCAAATGACTCTGATGGAGTCGGAAGCCGATATATCTGCCTGCAGATCGAAGTCGTCGCGCCTCGGCAAGTAGTCGGCATCAGAAATGCGCAGCCGCTCGTCCGAGAACGAACCGAAGTCGTAGCCATGAAGTTGTTGCACGAACGAGGCTTCTAGCCGATTCAATTTCCCGCGGTCTTCGGCGGAGAGTCGGTCCGCAGGCAACTCTTTGAGAGCGGAGCGCACCAACCTCCCCTCTACGGCCACGCGATGTAGATTGCCCATCAACTCTAGGAACCGCTCGTTAATGGAGCGAAGACGATCAATACGCTCGCGAAGTTGGACCTGGCGCGTAATCAGTTCAATCGAAGGGGTACCAGTGGGCGCATTGAGTGTTGTGCGTAGAGCTCGAATGAGCGAGTTGAGTTCCGATGTTCTCGACCGCAAAGCTGCCCATCGCTCTTCTTTAGCACTTAATGTTCTTTCTGTATCTCCCGCCATTGCCTCGAACAGCTCAACTTGTTGCTTGATATAATTGACAGTATCTTCGGGACTCAATGTATGCACTGGGGACGGGGCGCCAATAAGCGATGCTGGAAGTTGTTGATGGCATACAGGGCAGTCGCCGTGCAGGCGATCGATATCCGCAGACCCTAGACGTTGGAGTGTCACGATGTCTTGATGCTGTCGAAGATCTTCTCTCAACGCGTCCAATCGTCTTTGCAGAGAATGCAACTCATTGCGGTCGCGCAGGATGTCATCTCTGAGGTATCCGCTTGTCTCGCGCAAGTCTTCAAGATCGCGCAAGGAGGCGGAAAGACGCTCCTCGGTCTCGGGTTCGGCGACATTAACACGGGGGACTATCGCGTCTGCTAGGTCGCGGTGCTCGATCTCGAGCTGCAACAGTAAGTCTGAAATCGAAATCCACTTGGACTCGCTCCCCTCGGCCAGGAAAGGCGGGTCCTCGGGTGGCCAAGTTACTGTGAGCGCGTCCGGCAAGCGTACGGGCACAAGTCCGCTACCCCGAACCAGCTCCCTAAAGGCGCGAACAATAGTTCGCCATTCATCCTGAAGCTCTTTCTCTTGCGCACGCAGGCGCAAACGCTCGGCCTCGATCTTGCCGACATCTAGGTCCAAGAGAAACTCGAACGATCGGCGTCTGACGTCGGTTACACCAGTGAAGTAGGGCATTTGAGCTTGGATTCCACCCCAGCCACGCCGCTGCTCTACGAAAAGAAGCGGAAATACCTGCTCCATATACAGTTGGGAAAGTCGTCCGTCTGCCCCCGGCAACGTAGGCAACTCCCAGCCAATGAATCGAGCGAGCCAATGATGGAAGCCGCGCGGATTTGCTGCGGCGCCGGCACGACCAACGTACAGGTCGTAGCTCCGGTAATTCCCTGGGGAGGATAGAGCTGGCCCCTCGATGACTCTTACCAGGTTTGAGTTGATCTCCTCGTGTTTTACCCAGCGAGTTATCGTCGCGATTTTATGATTATCGCCCTCGATTTCAACGCTAACCCAAGAAGAGAGTACAGGCGTCTCCTGTTTGGTATCGGCATCGTAGATCAGTCGATCACGCATGGCAGAAGTCACGGCATTCATCGGCCGGGTCGTTATCATGCGCTCAAGGCCCAGTGCAAATAGTAGACTTTGTACTGCAGTGGACTTTCCTCGGGAATTGTCGGCCCATAGAACCATAAGGCCATCGTTCAGCGCTATATCGGCGCCGAATCGGCCCCGACCTGTCTCTACGCGCAGTCGGAGATTGCGGAATCGGAGTCTGCTCATACGGTACGCCAATTATATATTCTGTCAGCATCCTTCTTTGTTAGCTTGCCAGGGATCAAGGTAAGCAGTTCACGCTCTTTCGCGAAGGCGCTTGTTGATGTAATTTCCTGGACAAATCGCCTCCCGTCGGGCGTCAGCTTGAAGCTCCGTGCAGACTTCTGTTCAAGATACCCACTGCCAACGGCCAAGTCGAGAGCTCGATCAAGCGCAGGCTCGAAGCGGACCACTGGCCGATCCGGTAAATCACGACCGTTGAGAAGAGCTACGATGAGCGCAATGTTCCTCTCGTCCCGGATTGCCCAACTGAGCAGCTGTAAGACTTTCCAGCTGGCTCCGGAGCCATGACATTTACCAACAAGAAGAAGAGCTAGCGGTACCCGACGTTCCGGTCGCAGCATGGCGGAGATCGGGTCTGGTTGTCGTGTGAAGCGGAATGGGACGTTTAGTAGTTCTTCCACATCTTGCATATGATGGTCATTCATGGCGCCGCCTGGAAATCCATCGGGCAACGCATTAGCCAGTCGCCTACCTGTCCCATCGCTATCCTTTGAGCATCAGGTTCACGGAGGCCGGCAACATTGGCTACGAGGTCGGCCTGATATGTCTTTACGAGTACGAGCACTCGAGAATTAGGGTCATCAGGGCTTAGCGCACTTTCGACCTCGAGGTACTCTTCGCGTAGTTGTCGGCGAAGCTCGACGGCTTCCCAGGTATCAGGCCAATCGCGTAGCGAAGCCATGATTTCTTCCTTTTGAAGGAATGCGTGAACGAATCGGTCACGTAGTGCCATTAAATTGGCGCTCGGATTGCTTCTCCCGAGGAGTGCAAGCTTACCTTCGAGAGTGGATACAAGATATGGTTTGTTTGATTGAAAGGGTGTCACTTCGCCAAGGTCAACCGAGGGTGGCGGTATGGAAGCCTTTGCCGCTCCGTCCGCTAAGGCTGCGCGTAGTTCGGCAGGATAGTCGAGTGGTGTTTTTATGTGGACAGCGAACGTATCACTGATAAAGCTCAACCCGTAGTTGCGCACTGCGGAAGCTCGTTCGTGGGCGTAGGCGACTAGCTCTGCGGCATGATATTCTGGCACCATGAGAAAATAGTGATCAAGCACTAATCCGTTAAGGATGCTTTCAAGTCGGCGACTATATTTCTTCAACTTTACGGTATCATCATATAGCTTGCCCTTTTGTTTATCAGTCCGCGCGCGAAGCGTAAGAGAATCTCGGTCGGCATAGCATTGGTAGGCTATGCCGTCTGTCGAATATCCCTCGATGCCACAATCGCCGCCCATGTCCGCCGGTATGTAAGCGAGCTTCTCTGGAGGGTAGCGTCGGCGGAGAATGTTCCAGCATGTCTGTTCAAACGCATTTCCGGGATCTATCGCGGGCCGAAGATCAAGATCCATGTCGCCTCCGCGTCGAGATGCTGGAACCATGACATCTGTGTATATACCCACTCGGGCGGCATTCGTTACATGTTGTGGCTTGCGGTTCAATGCGCGATATGGCGGCTACGCTGTGAAGCGAAAATCAGTTCGATCAAGGCGGATGCGACTCTGGGTGGTTCCGCGAAGCAGGCGCATGCTACTGAGGCGATCTGAGTCTCCAAGTGGATAGTTGGCCGATCGAGATAGGCCATTACGCGTCTCGGCTGCGCGGTCTCATGCTGATGCCATCGAGTGTGTCCCTGGCGTAGAGGGTGTGTAGGAGCAGATCAGGTAAGACCTCTCCGCCAGAAGTGTGTTCTCGGTTGAGTTCTTACTCTCAGGTTGAGACTCCACTGATCATCATGGCTCTCAGCTCGACCATGTGTGGCGCTGTGTTCGAGTAAGCGGCGATTAGGTCCACAAGCAAGGTCTTTCACATCGGCGCGCTTCGCGCGTATGGGTTCCAGGAGTTTCTCCAGTCGAGCTGAAGCTCGACCCCTGAAGGTCCTCCCTCCGGTCGGGTGTTCTTTCTGACCAAGGGCATGGTGCTTCACGCGTTCTTCTGGGGCCCCACCCGTTGCCCAGTTGGGTGGTTGGGCAGTTGGATCCCGCCCCGGGACGATGGTCCTCGCTGCGCTCGGGCGTCTTGATCGGGCGCGCCTTCGGCGCGCGGCTTGCGCGTGGGGTGAGGGGCTGAGTCGGCTGGAGCGCGTCTTGGCAGGTATGTAGTCGCCGGATGAGGCGGAATGCAGCGGACGCCTGTCCTTCCCAGCCGCCTGGGTGGCGACTCTGGACGAGCGAGCCCCTTGATGTGGTGATCGTGTGGTGATGCTCTGTGGGTCGTGTACACGATCACCGCGTCGAGGCCGCGGAGTCGATGACACGATCTTGGACCAGCGGTGGAGTGCTTTGATCTTCACGCTGGTTCAGGCGGGCATAGGCGCACGGTCGTGCGATCAACGCCGCAGTCTGGGGCGTCACTCGGCCCCAAATCGACGAATCCGGCGCCGAAGTCGTTGACGTCCGCTCGCAGGTACGGCATGGCGTCAGGCGAACCGATGGAGGTAAGAGCAGCCTTGACCCGGCCACGGAACGCTGTGCTCGCGCCGGCATCGGTCACCCACACGCCGTAGCGGTTGGCATGGCCGTGTACGAGTTGCATGCCGTACCCGAACGTGGCCAGTTCCTCGAGCGCGCGCAGGAACCGGAAGGTTGCGCGCGTCGGGATCGCGTACCTCGATGCGCAGGGTACGCGCCGCGTAGATGTTCAGGAGCCGTGCCGGTAGTGCTTCGTCGCTCCGTCCGATGGCGTGGCGGACCGCGTTACCGACTAGTTCGGCAGTGGTCAATGCCGAAGGTTCAACAAGGTCTGGAAGGCGCCATAGGGGGAGGAGATCCGACATGCGGTGCTGCGTCGTGCGCGACGACTCGAAGGCGAGGGGCAGCAGATAGGCGCGCGTCCGATAGTCGTCCGGAAGGTGCGAATACGGCAGCGCCTCACGCCTCTGCTGTGCAGCGTAGAAGTACAGCACCTGACACGAACAAGCACTCGACACCGGTCACCATCACATGCTTGAGAGGGAGGCAAGCCTGCGGGCAGAGGGGTGCCGTTCACTCGCAATGAAGGGGTCTCGGGTTCGAATCCCGAAGGCGGCTCCGCAGGAAAGGGCCCTTCTGGATGATCCGGAAGGACCTCAGCAGCGATCACGACGTACGACGCCGCTCCCTGATCCCCATGAACACGAAACCCGCTGCCGTGACGTAGCAGAGCATCGGCAGGGTCTTCCAGAGCACCCAAACGGCGTCGGCTTCCCACCCAACGCAGTTGACCATCATGAACGACGTTACCGACCAGAACAACCAGTCCATTGCGACGAGCGAGATGCACAGCGCAGCCACGACGCCGATCGCGATGCTGAGTCTCCGTCCGAACGGCACGCTCAGGGCGCTTCCGAGCAGAGCAACTACAGATGGCAGAAGGTTCCAAGCGTAGGCCACCATCGGATCTACGAGCTGGAGGTGCTGCCGCAGGTTCAACCAGGTCGTCTCAAGGTCGGACCAGAGAGCTGAGAGTCCCATTGGAAGCGGACTGTAGCCTGCGCACCCGACCGACTCGCCAGTGAGCAGCGACGGTGTCCAGAGTGATATAAAGCCCAAAACACAAGCGCAGAGCGCAACTGCCCACCAGCGTAAGTAGTCCCAGTGGGGCCGCCTGGGGAGAGCGGGCATAGCAAGCCTCCGTCACGGGAGCCAGGTATCATCTCGATCTCCACAATTCTGGACGTAGAACCAATTGATCGTCACCAGACTCCTGATATCGATGACGAGAGCCTGGCGGTTCTTGTCGCCAGCCGAGGTTATACGTCCTCGCTGAGCTCCGGACGCTCCGCTTTGACCAGTTCCTCGGCCCGGCGGTTGAAGGAGCGTCGAGAATCGGGAGAAACGATCGGATGGGTACGGCCAGCAGAAGGCCCAGGTGGTCAAAGGCGCCTCGGCCGGTCTGCCAGCCGCGCTGCGGCTCTCCGGTCTTCGCGACGAGCACCGTCCAACGCGCTACGCCGTGCGGCAGTCGGAGACATACGACCCCGCGGACACGGTTCCGCCTTGATGCGTCAACGATTCCGAGCTGGTCGTCCGCCTGGCTTGGAGGCACGCGGAAGCTGACCTCATTCTCGCAACAGTGAGCCCTTTTTCATCCTCTTGCGGCAGAGGGGCGGGGTCACGGCATGATCGCGCATCCTGCGTTTGCCTCATGACGTAGCAGAGCCCCTGGTAGACGGGTTGATCACCACAACCACGCCCGTCACAACCAGGAGCTCTGGGTGCTGTTCTACCGCGCTGCCGTCGATTGTCGCGCTCAACCTTGAACTATGTGGCTGGGCTGATCCGCCGGCGCCGCAAGGCGATCGGCTCGGCCTGGCTGCTGCTCAACGCCGGGCAGCAGGCGCTGCTGGTGCTGGTCTACCTGCGCAAGGGCGAGACGTTTTACGAGCTCGGAGCGGGATTCGGGGTTTTCTGCGGCGACGGCCTGGCGGTATGTGGAAGAAGCGGTGATGCTGCTGTCGGCACGCTCGCCGAAGCTCCGCCAAGCGCTGCGCAAGGCCCGAAGAGACGGCCTGCATTACCTGGTACTCGATGGAACGCTGATCCGTACCGACCGGATCAAGGCCGACCGGCCGTACTTCTCCGGCAAGCACCGCGTACACGGGATGAACGTCCAGGTCATCGCCTCCCCAGACGGAACGATCCTGTGGACCTCGGGCGCACTGCCGGGCACGACACACGACCTGAGCGCCGCCCGCATCTGGGGCATCCTGCGCGAGTTCGAGCGGGCCGGGATCATCGTCTTGGCCGACAAGGGCTACCAGGGAGCCGAAGGCCCGGTCCGCACCCCTTACAAGGGCAGGAACAAGCCCGAGTCCCAAAAGCAGGCCAACCGCTCACACGCCCGCCTTCGCGGCCCCGGCGAACGAGCCAATGCACAGCTCAAGGCTTGGTGCATCCTCCGCAAGCTCCGCTGCAGCCCCAGCAAGGCCGGCCATCTGTGTAAGGCGATTGCGGTCCTTCAGAATCACCAGCTCACGAGAGGATGAAAAAGGCTCAAGGGCGTGCCGCCTGGGGCGGCCCGCCGCACGTCGGGCGGCCGCTGGCCGCGCTGCGGCTCTCCGGCCGGTCGCGGCCAGCACCGCCCACGCGCCGAACAGGAACGGCGAACAGGTCATCCGCTTGAAGGTCACCACGTTCGCCGCCGCAGCTGGTAGCGATCAGACCATGCCTCCGCCAGGATCACAGGCTCCGAGGTGATCATCTCGATTAGGCTTAGCTTCCGGAGGAGCATGCAATCCAGGGTTTGGGCTCTGTCCGTGCGTTGATGCTGCGAACTACGATGGATGGATGTAAAGTGCCTCATCGGTCGGCGGGAGAGGCTGGGCCCGATATAGGGTCTCAGTCATGGCCATGGTGCGCATCTCGCTCCGCAATTACCGGTGCTTCGCGACGAAGCAGCAGATTGAGCTGCGTCCGATCACTGTGATCCTTGGTAAGAATCACTCTGGAAAGAGTGCACTGGTCAGGGCACCCATCGTCATGGCCACTGGGATCCGCAACAACTTCTCGCTGCCACTTGACCTCGTCCAGCTTGGTGAGGACGCGCCAGAATTCATCGACTTGGTCCATCAGCGTCTAGAGCTGAGTTTCATCTCAGTCGGTCTCGATCTCGTTGGTCCTGACGGTCGGTCATATGACCTCCAAGCTACGATCCAGAATGTCGTTGAGTGGGATACCCAGCGAATTCGTGACTGGTCGCTACAATCCGGCGCCAAAAGCGTCACGTACGAATGGTTCACCGGGCTGGACAATGAGGATTCTGAGCAACAGCCGTACCGGAGGCCAGACAATGTCGCAGAGCCTGTATGGATGGAGTTCAAGGGCCTGTTGCCAACTGCGTTGCCAGAAGATGACGGCATCGGCTGGTACGATCCGGACCGCATCCGTTCGGCTTTTGACATCATCCGCTACTTGGGCCCGTTCCGTGCGAAGCCAAGACGTTTGGTGAGGCTGCCAGCACGAGAACCTGAGCAGAATGAATTGGGTGGCCGAACCGAGGAAATTCTCATCTATGACCACGTACGTCGAAAAGGTCGTCTGATTAAGCAGATTAATCAATATCTGCGCGATCAGTTGCCGGCATGGAACCTGGAAGTTCGCTCGCACCTCGATGGTTATGCAGTGGGACTTCGGTCGCGGAAGAATCCCGAGCTCTGGGTTGCGGCTACCGATTCTGGGACCGGCATTGCACAGCTTCTTCCGTTTCTGGTCCGCCGCGCCCAGGACGAGATCGATCCACCTAAGCATGACGTTTTGGAGATCATCGAAGAACCCGAGCTTCACCTGCATCCATCCGCCCAGTCTGTGCTAGCCGACCTCTATATCAGGGCCATTCGCAATGAACGTGTCCGATTTCTGGTTGAGACGCATAGTGAGACCTTTTTGCTGCGCCTGCGCCGCCGTGTCGCCGAAGGAGCATTGAATGCAGAAATGATCGCATTCTACTTCGTAGACAGTGACGGAGAGTCATCAGTAATTAAGCAGATTAATATAGACGAGTATGGCAATGTGGATTATTGGCCAAAAGGGATCTTCGAAGAGAACTTTGAAGAAGTCCGAGCCCTTGCCGAGGCGCAGGAAGACCGGATGGACGATGCGCGTTGAGTTGACGCCTGCTTTGCTTGAGTTGGACGCTCATGCAGAGGAGGTCATCCTACTTCTCCATCATTTTCGAAAGGGACGGCACGAGTGGGCGGTCACCCCGCTGCTTGTAGAGGTCGCTGAGTCTTTTATCGATCGACACTTGCCGCATCGCGGGTCGATATATAAGCAGCTTTTAAGGAAAGCTGCGCAGCAATACGCTTATCGGACTACAGCAGATCCGCCGATAGAGCAAGTCTCACCCGAAGACGTTGAGGATCTTGTGGAGGACCTCAATCGGCCAGCCGTCCTTGTCGTGGAGAGCAACGACTCCGACAGGCGGTTCATCAGAGGCGTCGCCAAAATCCTGGGAGCCGTGGATATTCTGCAGGCGATCGAGAACCAGTGGCTGATAATCGGGCACGGAGGCGGCGGCGACACCTGCCGAAGAGCACGAGAAGAATACGAGTCGTTTCGCCGTGTCAAGCGTGCGGCAGCATTGCTTGATAGTGATAGATGGGCTCCGGGAACTCCCGAGAAGAATGCGCATCGTGTTCAGGAGCTCCGCGCCCTCGGCATTAAGATCCATGTATTGGCACTACGTGAAGCTGAAAACTACGTTCCAAACAAGACGCTGCGCGCCGTGAGGCCGCATAGGGAGTCGTCCGTGCGGCTCGGCCATCTTAGAAGGCTTACGCCAGATCAGCGTGGATATTTCGACATGAAGCATGGTTTTAAGAAGACGCAGGGTGTTCCCGAGCAGCAACAACAGCTGTTTGCTGATGCAGCGTCCGATGTCCTCGACGGACTTAGCGAGGGCTTCGGTCAAGACCTGCTCAAGGTCTTCGAGTCCACTGCCGACCGGCTCACCGAAGCGGACCTTGCTCGTGACGTCGGCGAGGCTGTGCCAGGTGAGCTGCGTGGCTTGGTCGCGATGTTGAGAGAGATCCTGTAGGGATATGTCTATGGCAGCGGACGAGCACAAGATCTTCGTCAAGCCGGAGATCCTCCTCATGGAGGACGTTCTAACCCCTCTCGCCGAGGGAGAACTTCGCGTTCCTCGGTACCAACGGCCGTTCGTCTGGCGTCCACAGCAGATTCTCGACCTATTCGACAGCATCGAACGTGGATATCCGATCGGGAGCCTGCTGTTCTGGGACACCTACGACGAGTACGCCACCTTCGACAGCATCGGTGATCTACCCATGCCCCTGCCTCCCCGGCAGGACCGTCCGGTCTCCTACGTACTAGACGGCCACCAGCGCCTGTCAGCTCTATATGCAACCTTGCAACGCCCGGCTGATGCCCGACGTTCATCGGCACAACATGACTGGATGTGGTGGACCTACCGCGTCCTGGGTGAAGTGGACGACAGCCTGAACCGGTATCGGCACTGGAAGTCCGCAGACCGCCCACCTAAGAACTACTTCCCACTTCGTGCGACCCTGCGCACTCGTGATTTTCTGACCTTCTCGCGTGAGCTAATCGATGATCCGCCGGAGGGGATGGATCCCGACCGGTTGATCAGAGAGGCTGAAGTTGTTGCCCAGCGTATCAAGTCATATCGCATCGCAGTCGTTCGGTTGGTTGGTGGCGACCTAACTGATGCCGTGGAGGTCTTTTCCCGGGTCAATAGCACCGGCCAGGCAATGAGACCCAGCCAGATGGTGTCAGCGCTTACTTACCGTAAAGAAGGGCAGCAGTCCCTTGCGGAGCGACTGGATACGATGGTGGAAAAGGTCGCTGATACTGGATTTGGAGAGGTATCCGTCGACACGGTCTTTCGAGCCGTTCTCGCTGTGGCTGGCGAGGATAATGTTCAGGAAGTCCGTTGGGCGGTGCTGGCAAGGCGCGTGCAAGACAAGCTCGAGCAGGCAGCCATGGATACGGAAAGAGCGTTGCTTTGTGCCATTGTCTGCCTCCGCGAGACAATCGGGGTGCCACTTGCGCGGCTGATCCCATACGATGCACACCTCATGCTGCTCACTACGTTCTTCCATCATCGTCCTGAACCGAGTTCAACCCAGTTGGAGGAGTTGACGCGCTGGTTCTGGGTGACCTCCTGGTCAGGTTTCTTTGCGGGAGCCAATACCACCCAGATCAAGCAAGCTATCCAACAAATGAGGCGGTTCGCTCAGGAAGAAGGGACGATCACGCCGCCTGATGTTCAGGCGCGTCCCTTCCCGGATCGATTTGATCTACGTAGTGCACGTGTACGCGCGTTCATCATCTGGGAGCTGAAGGAGCTTCCCGAACGTCTTGGACCTGACGGGAGCAGGATCAGAGCAGTGGACATCTTGGCCCAAGGTGCCACGACTGCATATCGACACATTGTAAGCAAGCGAGGCGTGGCCACCACATCGAGTCCCGCCAACCGCCTAATTATGACAACGCAACCAGGCATCTCGGTTCGAGGTACCCTGCTCGATCTCCCTGCTGACATTCGTGAGCGCATTTTGGCTAGTCACGGGGTCCCTGAGGAGGCCATGGTGCGGCTTGCGGCTGGGGATGACGAGGGATTCATCGAGATGCGGCGTTACTTTCTCGCTGAACGCGAGCAGGCCTTTATGGCTGAATTTGAACTAAGTGGCGATGCAAGTGTGGGGGAAACGGACATCGATACTGACTGAGTGCCGATATCCCACGAATGGCCTGTACATAGGGGGACCTCGGCTGCATCGGTGTTCTGCTGCGAGGCTTTCGCTCCTCGGGCCTGGAGACCCTGCGGTACGGGTCCTCTTGCCATCGGATTTCCGGGTAGAGGGCCAAGCTCTTGCTAACGCTTGTGCTAACAACGGTCTGAGACGGTCGTGGACGGCGGTGGATCGACCGAGGCCCGTTGGAGCGCCCTGATCAGTACAGGACGTAAGCGGCAGACCTCCCTGGACAGTCGTGGAGAATCTCGTAATGAAGGGGTCGCCGAGCCGCACGATCTAGAGGCGATTGGCCCTGTCCGAGGGTTCGATCTTGTGACGCAGCTCTGCCACCTGTGACGCCGTGTTCGAGTAAGCGGAAATTAGGTCCACAAGCAAGGTCTTTCACATCAGCGCGCTTCGCGCGTATGGGTTCCAGGAGTTTCTCCAGTCGAGCTGAAGCTCGACCCCTGAAGGTCCTCCCTCCGGTCGGGCGTTCTTTCTGACCAAGGACATGGTGCTTCACGCGTTCTTCTGGGGCCCCACCCGTTGCCCAGTTGGGTGGTTGGGCAGTTGGATCCCGCCCCGGGACGATGGTCCTCGCTGCGCTCGGGCGTTTGATTGTCCGCGCCTTCGGCGCGCGGCTTGCGCGTTCAGCCAGCATGCTAAGTCGTCGAAGGCACTGAACCTTTTTCATCCTCGCGCGACCTCTTAGTTCTGCTCTAGCACATGTGAAGATGACCACATGACCGAAACGATCCGCGTGGAAAAGCCTGCG
>NZ_JBITGW010000030.1:0-102689 GCF_044457345.1 Nonomuraea sp. NPDC050547 | reverse complement strand
ACATTCCGAACCCGGAAGTTAAGCTTCTCAGCGCCGATGGTACTGCACTCGGGAGGGTGTGGGAGAGTAGGTCACCGCCGCACAAACACGTATGCGAGATGAAGGGGTCCAACCTTAGGGTTGGGCCCCTTTTTCGCGTTCACCACCACCACACAACACGCAACACGCAACACGCAACACGACCTTCGTGCGCGCCTCCCACCACACCACCCCGCCTGCATTTCCATCCCCGCCTGCGCTTCCACCACACGATCCCCCTCGTGCACCTCCACACACGATCCCCGCCAGCCGGGCCTGGCCACCCCGCCCTTGCGGCCACCTTGCCCCGGGCGAGGTTCGCCGCACCGTCCCGGCGAGCGCCCGCCGGCCCCCACCTCACCCTCTCCACCCACATCACCGCCCTCACGCCTCGCCTCGCCGCCCACCCCTCGACGCCCACCCACTCCCCGCCACCTCCCCGACGCTTGTCCGGCGCCGGTGCGGCGAACACCCCCACGGGCACGAACGGCGCAACGCGCACGGCGCTCGGGTCCGTCTCGTCGCTTGTCCAGCGCCGGTCCTGGGAGAGCTCGGGCGGGTGTGTTGGGCCGGGGCGGATCCGTCGTGGCATCCTGCATCCCCGCCGCCCCGGGGGGACGGATCCTTCTTGGGTTATGGGGTTGCTGCTGTGTTGAGGAGGGGCTCTATGCGGAACGGGATCTGCGTGGAGAGGGCGATGGTGGAGTCGGTGCGTTGGACGGCGGGGGAGGCCAGGACTGTGGCGATGATCTCCTGGAGGTGTTCGGTGCTTTTCGCCACCACTCGGCACAGCAGGTCGTGCTGGCCGCTGGTGCCGTGGACCTCCAGGATCTCCGGGATCTCGTGCAGGGCCTCTACGGACTCGGTCAGCCGGCCCTGGGCTATCTGGAGCCACACGAACGCCAGGATCGGGTAGCCGACCCTGGCGGGTTCGACCGTGGGGCCGAAGTCGGTGATCACGCCGCGGGTCGTCAGCTTTTCCACGCGGGCCTGGACGGTGCCCCTGGCCACCCCCAGGAGGCGGGCCAGTTCGGTCAGGCCGATGCGGGGGTGTGCCCGCATGGTCGTCAGCAGGCGGGCGTCCAGTTCATCCATGCGTCTACCCCTGTGCGATACGACCAGGGATCGAGGCCGTCCCTGTATGAGGCGGAGCCTATCTGGCGTTGGGCTGTACGTTTCGGCCAAGGGTGGCATGACCTATGCGCTGTGCGGAATGACTAGCTTCCGCAGATCTTGTCGGGCGATTTGAGGCAGATCGTGCAGTCCAACTGCTCGCTCTTGCCAGCGAATCAGGAAATTGCTGTCATGTGCACATGTTCGAGGAAGCACAGTACTTCGCCCCGGTCGAGACGCAGGGGGATGGCTCGGTCGTGGTCGAGCTTGCGCAGTCGCATCCGGGGTTCGCCGATCCGGTCTACCGGGCGCGGCGTAACGCGATCGCGGGGCTGGCCGTGAACCATCGGCGGGGGATGCCGATTCCGGCCGCCGAGTACACCGAGGAAGAGCACGGCATCTGGGCGCTGGTCGCGGGGGAGCTGGCCGTCAAGCACAAGCGCTACGCCACCGAGGAGTACCTGGAGGGAGCTGCTCGGCTCGGCCTGCCGTACGAGCGGATTCCGCAGTTGGAGGAAGTGAGTGAGCTGCTGGAGCCGCTCACCGGGTTCCGGTATCTGCCGGCGGCGGGGCTGGTGCCGCTGCGGGAGTTCTATGGGGTGCTGGCTGATGGGCTGTTCCACTCCACTCAGTACATTCGGCATCATTCTGTGCCGTTCTACACGCCTGAGCCTGATGTCATCCATGAGGTGATCGGGCATGCCAACGCGCTGGCGAACGATCGGTTCGCGGCGCTCTACCGGCTGGCCGGGGATGCCGCGCGGCGGGTCGAGGGGGACGAGGCGCTGGAGTTCGTGTCCAAGGTCTTCTGGTTCACGATGGAGTTCGGCGTGATGGCGGAGCGGGACGAGCTGCGCGCCTATGGGGCGGGGATTCTGTCGTCCTATGGGGAGATCGAGGAGTTCCGCGGGATGCGGATCCGGCCGCTCGATCTGCGCGACATGGGGCAGACGGAGTACGACATCACCAAGTACCAGGATGTCCTGTTCCGGGCGGAGTCCATGCGGCATCTGGAGGACGTGGTCGGGGAGTTCTGGGCCACCTGCGACGACGACTCGATCGCGAAACTTACCCACGTCTAGCAGTCCCCGTGATTTATCACGATAATGCGTGACAAATCACGGGGGAGAGTGGGATACGTGTGGTGGCGGGTGTTCGCGGCCTCCGCGCTCGTCCTGCCCACCAGCCTGTACGGCCTGCCGCCCGTCAACCACAGATCACCCGCCCGGCAACCCCACACGGCCCGAGCCGCCCCGTTGATCGGCCCTACCCGGCCGACCACCGAAGAGGATCACGGCACGCCATCGGACGGCACCCAAGCGCCGCCGCCGGACGGAACCCGGGCCACACAGGCCACGCCGCCGCCCAAGGAAGGCACGGACGAGCATGAGCCCAAGCCGCCCCCACTCAACCCCAAGGCGATCACCAAGCGGCTGAACCGCTACCTGGCCGGCCGTCCGGGTCCGGTCACCGCCACCGTCAAGGACCTGGCCACCGGCCGCGTCTACCGCTACCACAAGGGCGAGCGCCTCATCACCGCCAGCACCGCCAAGGCGCTCATCCTGATGGCCCTGCTCCGCAAAACCCCGTGGCGCAAGCTGGACAAAGCCACCCGCCACGACGCCGACATCATGATCCGCTACAGCGACAACCACGCGGCCGACCGGCTGTGGACACGCATCGGCGGCGCCGCCGGCTTCACGAAGGCGGCCAGGAAGTTCGGGCTGCGGCACACGAGCGGTGTGCCCGGCGACTGCCTCGACCTGTACTGCTGGGGCATCACCAGGACCTCGGCCGACGACCAGGTCAAGCTCATGAACGCGCTGGTGTCGAAGAGGAGCCCACTCCCGGAGAAGGAGCGCGAGCGAGTGCTCAAGCTGATGGGCGCGGTGATCGACGGCCAGAACTGGGGCGTGAGCGCGGGCGCGTGCGAGGGCCAGCGGACAGCGCTGAAGAACGGCTGGCTCAAGCGGGTCTCCACCAAGCGCTGGGCCGTGGTCAGCGTGGGCCTGATCGGCAGAAGGTACGCGGTGGCGGTCCTGACCGAGGGCAGCCCGCAGGTGGGCGACGGCATCGCCATGGTCGAAGGCGTGGTCACCCGGATCCTGCGCTCATTCAGGAAGTGCTAGGAAGCTAAGGCGTCACCAGGCGATAGCCCACACCTCTGACCGTCTGGATGAGCTGGTCGTCCTCGTCGCCGAGCCGTGCGCGCAGCCGTTTGACGTGGACGGCGATGGTGTTGGTGGACGTGGCGTCGGTGGCGTTCCACACGTGCCGCATGATCTGCTCGCGCGTCACCGTGCGGTCCGCGTTGCGCATCAGGTAGTGCAGCAGCTCGAACTCACGCAGCGGCAGGTGTACGGCCCGGCCGCTCACCCGCACCTGGTAGGCGCGTACGTCGAGCTCCACCTCACCCACCCGCAGCAGCGTGCGCGACTCCGGAGAGGCGGCCTGCACGAACGGGAGCAACTCCAGCACCCGGTACGGCCGGGCCACACAGGCCGCCGCTCCCGCCGCCAGAGCCTGCACCGCCTGCTCGGCATGCCCTTCGCCGACGCCGAGCAGTACGGGAACGGCTCGCGTCAGCCGTACTGCTCGCACGAACTCCACGGCGCTGATGACCGGCAGGGTCGCCGAGACCAGCACCACATCGGGCCTGAGAGCTCCAGCTTGGAGCAACGCCTGCGCGCCGTCGCTGACTCCGGCGACGGTCACGCCCTCGCGTTCGAGCGCGGTGGCCAGCTCCTGGACGATGCTCTCGTCGGGATCGGCCACCAGCAGCACGGGCGCCGTACGAGTGTCCCCGTGCACCTCGGATGCCGTCTGCTGGTGGGCCATCAGCCGAATCGTCCGGTGATGTAGTCCTCGGTGCGCTTGTCAGAGGGATTGGTGAAGATTCGGCTGGTCTCGTCGAACTCCACCAGGCGGCCGTGCCGTACGCTCTGCTCGTCCACTTCGGCGGTGAAGAACGCCGTGCGGTCGGACACGCGTGCGGCCTGCTGCATGTTGTGCGTCACGATCACGATCGTGTAGTCGCGCGACAGCTCCTGCATCAGATCCTCGATCTTGGTGGTGGCGATCGGGTCGAGGGCGGAGCAGGGCTCGTCCATGAGGATGACCTCGGGCCTGACCGCGATCGCGCGGGCGATGCACAGTCGCTGCTGCTGGCCACCGGACAGGGACAGGGCGTTCTGCTTGAGCTTGTCCTTGACCTCGTCCCAGAGGGCCGCCTGGGTGAGCGCCTGCTCGACCAGGTCGTCCATCTTGCCCTTCATGCCGTTGACGCGGGGGCCGTAGGCGATGTTGTCGTAGATCGACTTGGGGAAGGGGTTCGGCTTCTGGAAGACCATGCCGATTCGGCGGCGTACCTCGATGGGGTCGACGTGGTCGCCGTAGAGGTCCTCGCCGTGGTACATGATCGAACCGGCGGCACGGGCGCCTGGGATGAGGTCGTTCATCCGGTTGAAGCAGCGCAGCACCGTGGACTTGCCACAGCCGGACGGACCGATCATGGCGGTGATCTCGCGGTTGCCGATGGTCAGGTCGACTCCGCGGACGGCCTCGTAGTCGCCGTAGAAGACGCTGAGATTCGAGACGGTGAACACCGGGTCCAGAGCCTCGATGTTCCGGGGGGCCTCCGGCCCGCGAACGGTGATGTTCGGCATGATCTCGGTCATTTCTTCCTTACCACCGCTTCTGGTAGCGGTTACGGAGCCAGATGGCCGCTGAGTTCATCAGCAGCAGGATCGCGAGCAGGACCACGATGGCCGCCGCGCCCACGACCTGGACCTCGGGACGAGAGTTGGTGATCAGGTTGTAGATCTGGACCGGCAGGACGGAGAAGCTGCTGCTCAGCCCGTCAGGGTTGAAGCGGACCAGCGTGGCCGCACCGAGCAGCAGGAACGGCGCCGCCTCGCCGATCGCGCGAGACAGCGCCAGGATGGAGCCGGTCGCGATGCCGGGCACCGAAGCCGGCAGCACCTGCCGCCAAATCGTCTGCCACTGCGTGGCGCCGAGGGCCAGCGAGCCCTCGCGGATGGACGGCGGCACCGCCTTGATCGCTTCGCGGGCGGCGATGATCACGATGGGCAGCACCAGGAGCGACAACGTGATCGCACCGGTGATCACGCTCGGGCCGAGGCCGAAGCCGCGGGAGATGACGCCGAGACCGAGGATGCCGTAGACGATCGAGGGGACCGCCGCCAGGTTGGCGATGTTCAGCTCGATCAGCCGGTTGTACCACTTGGTCTTGTCGGCGTACTCCTCCAGGTAGACCGCGGCGAGCACACCCGTGGGCAGTGCCATGATCGCGGTCAGCGCGACCACCCACAGCGTGCCCATGATGCCGGACAGCACACCGGCCGTCGCGGCGTTGACCGACCGCAGCGACGGGAAGTTCTGGATGAGGTTCAGGTCGAGACGCTGCCAGCCCTGCGTCACCACGTAGACGAGCAGGACCACCAGGAAGATCATGGCGATGCCCAGGCTGGCGAGCAGAGCGATCCGGAACAGGTGCTCCTTGACCGGTCTGCCCTGGCTGGCCAGCCGTACGGTCGAGGCAGGCGTGGACAGGATTGCCATCAGTCGTACACCTCGCGGTACTTCTGCACCATCCGGGCGCTGAACCAGTTCATCGCGAAGGTGATGATGAACAGCAGCGAACCCACGGCGAAGATCGTCTTGTAGGGGATCGAGCCGGTCGAGAGGTCGCCGGCGCCGGCCTGGGCGATGAAGGCCGCCATGGTGGCCATCTCGTTCGTCGGGTCGAAGGTGAAGATCGACTTGAAGCCGCCCGCGACCGCCACGATCATCGTCTCGCCCGCGGCGCGGGAGATCGCCAGGATGACCGCGGCCACGATGCCGGAGAACGCCGCGGGCACCACGACGCGGACCGAGGTCAGCATCTTCGAGGCGCCCAGCGCGAAGGAACCCTCGCGCAGGCCGTTCGGCACCGCCGCCATCGAGTCCTCGGCGAGGGAGGCGACGATCGGGATGATCATGATGCCGACGAGCAGGCCGGCCGAGAGCGCGTTCTTCGCCTCAAGGTTCAGGAAGGGGAAGACGTCCTTCAGCAGCGGAGTGAGGAAGGACAGCGCGAAGTAGCCGAAGACGACGGTCGGCACACCGGCCAGGATCTCGAGGACCGGCTTGAAGAACTTGCGGACGCCCGGCTTGGCGTACTCCGAGAGGTAGATCGCCGCGGCGAGGCCCAGCGGCACCGCCACGATGACGGCGATCAGCGTGATCTCCAGCGTGGCCACGACGATCGGCCAGACGCCGAACGTGGCCGGCTTGATCAGCGGGCCCCAGTTGGTCGAGCCGAAGAACTGGGCGAGGCTGACCTCTCCGAAGAACTCGATCGTCGGCTCGACGAGCGAGTAGATGATGCCGACCGTGGTCGCGATGGAGACCAGCGCCGCCGCAAGAAGCAGCGCCTTGACGATCGCCTCTCCGTAACGCGGGCGCGACCGCGCCAGGGACCTTCCGGTCCCCGGTGCGGTCGCCCGGTGCTGTGCAGCCATCAGCCCGCCTTCAGCGCCGTGATGTCACTCTTGAGCTTGGCCTCCTGCTCGGCGTTGAGCGGGATGAACTTCGCCTCCTTGGCCAGCGAGCCGATGTTGGCGCTCAGGTAGTCGAGGAAGCCGGCGACCTCGGGCCGCTTCACGGCCGCGGTCGACGGGTAGACGAACAGCGAGCGAGCCAGCGGGGTGTACTTGCCACCCTGGGCGGCCTCCACGCTGGGGGCGACGCAGCCGCTGCCGGAGTCGATCTCCACGGCGGTCAGCTTGTCCATGTTCTCTTCGTAGTAGGTGAACCCGAAGTAGCCCAGGCCGCCCTTGGCGCCGGCGACGCCGTTGACGATGTCGTTGTCGTTCTCGGAGGGGCTGTAGTCCTTGCGGCTCGCGCCCTCCTCACCGTTGATCTCGTCGGTGAAGTAGTCGAACGTGCCGGAGTCGGCGCCGGGGCCGTAGAGCTTCAGGGCCTCCGCGGGGAACTTGGCGTCGACGTCCTTCCAGGTCTTGACCTTGCCCTCGGCGGCGGGCTCCCACATCTTCTTGAGCTGCGCCGTGGTCAGGCACTTGGCCCAGGTGTTCTCCTTGGGCACCACGACGGTCAGGGCGTCGGTGGCCACCGTCAGTTCGGTGAACTTGATGCCCTTGCCCTCGCAGAGGGTCTTCTCCTCGTCCTTGATCGGGCGGGAGGCGTTGGAGATGTCGGTCTCGCCGGCGCAGAACTTCTCGAAGCCGCCACCGGTGCCCGAGGTACCGACCGGAACCTTGACCTGCGGCTGCTCCTCGCCGAACGCCTCGCTCGCAACCGAGATGAGCGGGGCGACGGTGCTGGAACCGTCGATCTTGATCTCGCCGCTCAGGCCCGCGGGGGGCTCGGAGGCGCCGGCCGAAGAGGGGGCGGAGGCCTCGGGGCTGGTGGCCGCTGTGTTACCGCCGCCGCCACAGGCCGCCGCGAGGGAAACGACGAAGGCGGCCGTCGCCACCGCGCTGAGGCGGCGCTGTCCACTGGTCACGGTTTGTGTCCTTCTCGTATGGAGATCCTTGCTTGCTACGTGACCGATAAAACTTGGGGAAAGTGAACGGAAATGAAACGAGTCGTGACCGGCGACGGAAGTCGTGCCTCGCCTCGTGTGAATAGCTCCTCAAGCGGCATGCTTGACCCCATGACCTACCGCGTATGCCTGGTGTGCATGGGAAACATCTGCCGCTCGCCCATGGCCGAGGTGGTCCTGCGGGCCACGCTGGCCGAGCACGGACTGGACGAGGTGGTGGTGGACAGCGCGGGAACCGGTGACTGGCACGTCGGCGGGCCCATGGACCAGCGGGCCGCGCAGACGCTGGCCGAGCGCGGCTACGACGGCTCCGCCCATCGGGCCAGGCAGTTCACCGGGGATTGGTTCGGCCGTTATGACCTGGTCCTGGCCATGGACACGGCCAACCTTCGGGCGCTCAGGCGGCTCGCGCCCGCCGGGCGGGAGGTCAGGTTGTTCCGCTCGTTCGACCCGTCCGCGCCGGCGGAGGCGGAGGTGCCCGACCCCTATTACGGCGGCCAGGATGGCTTCGACGAGGTGTTGCGGCAGGTCAAGGCGGCTTCGGAAGGGCTTGCCAAGCACTTGGCCGACGAGCTCCGGTGAGGGTGGTCGAGCGGCTCGGCTCCTCGCACGGATGGCGGTTGGAGCGGGGTTTCCTGGCCGACGGGCGCGAGGTCTTCGCCAAGTCCGGAGTTGTTTCCCCTTTGTTCACTTCCGAGGCGGCCGGACTGCGGTGGCTGGGCGAGGTGATCGACGTGCCCGAGGTGATCGAGGCGGGCGCGGACCGGCTCGTGCTGTCCTGGGTACCGACCGAGCCGCCCACACCGGACGCGGCCGAGCGTTTCGGGCGGGGGCTCGCGCGGATGCACCGCGCCGGGGCCGACGCTTTCGGCGCGCCGTGGCCGGGGTTCATCGCCGAGCTCCCGATGGACAACTCGCCCGCGCCCGACTGGCCCGCCTTCTACGCCGCGCGCCGCGTTCTTCCCTTTGTACGGCGGGCCGCCGCGTTGACCGCCGGGGACAGAGACCGGCTGGAGCGGTCCGTGGCGATGTTTCCGGAGATTTCGGGGCCGGTGGAGCCGCCGGCGCGGATCCACGGCGACCTGTGGGGCGGGAACCTGCTGTGGTCCGGCGGGACCGGGGTGCTCATCGACCCGGCGGCACATGGCGGACACCGGGAGAGCGATCTGGCCATGCTGGCTCTGTTCGGCGTGCCGTACCTGGACCGGATTCTTGGGGCCTATCAGGAGGAGCACCCGCTCGCGGACGGATGGCGGGAACGGGTGCCCCTGCACCAGTTGCATCCGCTGCTGGTGCATGTCGTGCTTTTTGGCGAGAGCTACCGGGGACAGCTGATGCGCGCTGTGGATCGGCTTCTGGGCTGATCAGGCGTTGAGGTGGTTCAGGACCGTGTCGTGGAGCGCGCCGTTCGTGCACACGAGGCTGCCGCCTTCGAGGCTGGGCGCGCCGGCGACGTCGCTCCACCGCCCGCCGGCCTCCTCGACGATCACCGTGAGCGCCGCCATGTCCCACGGAGACAGCTCCGGCTCGGCCGACAGGTCGACGGCGCCCTCGGCGACCATCATGTGTGACCAGAAGTCGCCATACGCCCTGGTACGCCAGCAGGCGCGGTTCAGGTCGAGGAAGTTGTTGAGCTTGCCCTGCTTCTCCCAGCCGCCGAAGCTGGAGTAGGAGAACGAGGCGTCGCCCAGATCGGTCACCGCCGAGACCCGCATGCGGCTGGCCTTGGTGAGGCTCTTGCCGGTCCACGCGCCGCCGTCCTTGGCCGCCCACCAGCGCCGGCCGAGCGCGGGCGCCGAGACGAGCCCGACGACGACCTCGCCGTGGTCCATGAGCGCGATGAGCGTGGCCCAGACGGGCACGCCGCGTACGTAGTTCTTGGTCCCGTCGATCGGATCGATGATCCACGATCGGGCGCCCCAGCCGGTCCGCCCGAATTCCTCGCCCACCACGGCGTCGCGCGGACGGGCCCGCCGCAGCGTGCCGCGGATCGCCTCCTCCACCGCACGGTCGGCGTCGCTGACCGGCGTGAGGTCCGGCTTGGTGTCGACCTTGAGATCGACCGCCTTGAACCGCCGCAGGGTCATGTCATCGGCGGCGTCCGCCATGACGTGCGCGAGGCGTAGATCGTCGTTGTAACCCGTCACGATGAGCCACGCTACCGTGCCGGGCACACGCCGCATCAGAGGCCGATTCCCCCTTTCTTGCTGACATTCCCCACCATTTGCCGCAACTCTGGACGTGGCTTCATGTGTTACTGGTGAGTAGCATTGCGGCATGTCTTTTGATGTGGGCGCTTTCATGCTCCAGACCGTGCCGTTCGCGAACACCCTCGGGGTCGTCTTCGACAAGGTGAGCGACGGGTACGCCCTGTGCCGTCTGCCGGACCGTGCCGACCTGCACAACCATGTGGCGGGACCGCATGCCGGGGCCCTGTTCACGCTGGCCGAGTCGGCGTCCGGGGCGGCCATGCTGTCGGCGCTGGGCGACCAGTTGTCGCGCGCGGTGCCGCTGGCGACCGGGGCGACCATTCGGTACCGGAAGCTGGCGATGGGCGAGGTGACCGCCGAGGCGCATCTCCAGGTCGAGCGGTCCGAGGTGGTGGGGCGGTTGGACGCGGGGGAGCGGCCGGAGTTCGAGGTGGCGGTGGAGCTCAAGAACGCCGAGGGCGTCCTGGTCAGCGAGATGACCGTCTCCTGGACCCTCCGCCCCAACCGCTGACCCCGCTACCACCACCCCATGAGCCCCACGCGCTGGGCCCAGCGGCACCCACCCCGTGGCCTCCGCCCGACCAGGGGCTCTCGCCTCAGCCAGGACGCTCGTCACCCGGTCCCAGGCGCCGGCCAGGCGAGCTGACACCCCGGGGCGCAACCCATGTGGTGGGCTCCTCGTGCGGCCGCCGGTGCTCGTCGCGGGGTCGGGTCGTGGCTGGCTCGATGGGCGCTTCGGCCCTTCCGGGTGATCAGGGGAGGGTGAGGACGGCCTTGCCCCGGACTTCGCGGGACAGCAGGGCCTCGGCCGCGACGGTGGCCTGGTCCCACGGGCCGCGCCAGCCGATCTCGACCTCCAGCTCGCCCTGCTCCAGGAGCGCGAGGAGATGGGCGAGGTCCGGGCCGAAGGGCGCGCTGACGTTGAAGTTCTCGATCCGGCCGCGTGCCGAGGCCGAGCCCGCCCGTTCGAAGTCGATCAGCGTCGGCTGTTTCGCCGCCCGGCCGATGGCCTGGACGACGCCGTCGTCCTCCAGCCGGTAGAACGCCTCGGCCAACTGCTGGCCGCCTACGGTGTCCAGCACGCCGTACACGCGCTCGGTCAGGTCTGCGGGGCCGCTGACGATCTCGGCGGCGCCCAGCGCGCGCAGGCCCTCCGCACGGGCCGGGCCGCTCGCCGACGCGATCACCCGCGCACCCTCACGAGCGGCCAGTTGTACGGCGAAGCGCCCCACCCCGCCCGACGCCCCGGTGACCAGGACCCGCCGCCCGGCGATCGGGCCAAGCCGACGCACGGCCTGCACGGCTGTCACCCCAGCCACCGGCAACGCCGCAGCGACCCCCAGATCCACAGAATCGGGAACCACCGCGAGCTCAGCGGTGTCCACGGCCCGCAACTCCGCCCAGGCCCCCGACCAGTCAAAGCTCACGACCCGGGTGCCGACGGCCGGCCCCGATCCGTCGGCGGCCGCCCGCACGACCACACCCGCGGCGTCCCACCCGGGCACCCGCCGCGACCGAGGATCGTGGTAGGCCACCTCACCGAAGTTGAGCGACACCGCCGACACCCGGATGAGCACCTGAGACGCGGTGGGCACAGGCTCGGCGACGGTGGCGATGGACAGTTCCGGCTGGAAGATCAGCGCTTTCATCATGCCGAGAACCCTGCCACCCACCCCTCACGACCCACGCACACCCCACGCACGACCCGCCGACCTCCACGACCCGCCCGAGCGCTGGCGCGCACGGTGGGCCGACAGACACCCCACCCACGCCCTTGGCGGCTCTGGTCCGGCCTCTGTCCCGCGAGAGCGGAGTTACTCGGCGGAGGGTTCGGGGTCGCGGGTGGCGAGGAGGCGGCGGAGGCTGTCGAGGCGGGCCGGGTCGGCGTGGCCGTCGGCGACCCAGGCGTCGAGTGCGCAGTCGGGGCCGCGGTGGGTGCAGCCCTTGGGGCAGTTGACGGTGACCTCGATGAGGTCGGGGAAGGCGGCCAGCACGGTTTCCACCGAGATGTGGGCCAGGCCGAAGCTGCGTACCCCGGGCGTGTCGATGATCCAGCCGCCCTCGGGCAGCTCCAGCGCCACGGCGGAGGTGGAGGTGTGGCGGCCGCGGCCGGTCACGGCGTTCACGTGGGAGACGGCCCGGTTCGCGTCCGGGACCAGGACGTTGACCAGGGTGGACTTGCCCACGCCTGAATGGCCCACCAGCACGCTGACGCGACCGGTGAGGTGGTCGCGCAGTTCCTCCAGTGAGCCGCCCTTGTGGACGACCACGTGGGGGACGCCGAGCGGTTCGTACAGGGAGAGCAGCTCGTCCGGCGGCGCCAGGTCCGACTTGGTCAGGCACAGCAGGGGCTCGATGTCGGCGTCGAAGGCCGCCACCAGGATGCGGTCGATCATGCGCGGCCGGGGTGGCGGCTCGGCCAGGGCGGTCACGATGACCAGCTGGTCGGCGTTGGCCACGACCGGGCGCTCGATGCCGTCGGTGTCATCGGTGTCGTCGGCGGAACGGCGCAGCATCGAGGTGCGGGGTTCGACGCGGACGATGCGGGCAAGGGTGTCGGGTTCGCCGGAGACATCACCGACGATCGCCACCCGGTCACCCACGACGATGCCCTTACGCCCGAGTTCGCGCGCCTTCATCGCGACCACCAGACGGCGAACGGGCTTGGCCTTCCTACGCCCCCGGCCCCCGGACGCGGCGGGCGCCGCCTCCACCAGCGTCGTGTAGCGGCCCCGGTCGACGGCGACCACGAAGCCCTCGACGGCGTCCTCGTGGGCAGGACGAATCCGGGTCCTCGGCCGCGAACCCTTACCCGGCCTGACCCTGACGTCGTCCTCGTCGTATTCCCGCCGCTTCAGCGGTCTACTCCCCCCAGCATCTCCCCCCACATGCGGGTGAACTCCGGCAGGGTCTTACCCGTTGTCGCGATGTTCTCCACGTCGACGCCGGGCACCGCCAGCCCGATGACCGCTCCGGCGGTGGCCATGCGGTGGTCGGCGTAGCTGTGGAAGACACCGGCGTGGAGCGCGCGCGGCCGTACGATCAGGCCGTCGTCCGTCTCCTCCGCGTCGCCGCCCAGGCGGTTGATCTCGGTGACGAGCGCCTCGATGCGATCGGTCTCGTGGCCCCGGATGTGCGCGATGCCGCGCAGCCTGCTCGGCGTGGTGGCCAGGGCGGCCAGCGCGGCGATCGTGGGCGTCAGCTCGGACACGTCACGCAGGTCGGCGTCAATACCGATGATCTGCCCGGCACCGGCGCTGGTGAGGGTGAGAGCGGCCACGCCCTCGCCGGTCGGCGTCAGTTCGATGGTGGCGCCCATCCGGGTGAGCAGGTCGCGCAGGACGTCGCCCGGCTGGGTGGTGCGCAGCGGCCAGTCGGGGATGGTGACCGAGCCGCCCGCGACCATGGCGGCGGCCAGGAACGGCGCCGCGTTGGACAGGTCGGGCTCGACGGTCGTCTCCCGTGCCGCGATCGGGCCCGGGGCGACTCGCCACACGTCGGGTTCTGTGTCGTCGACGCCCACGCCCGCCGCCCTGAGCATCTGGACCGTCATGAGGATGTGGGGCTGCGAGGGGACCGGCGGGCCCGCGTGCCTGATCGTGACGCCCTTTTCGAAGCGGGCCGCCGCCAGCAGCAGTCCTGAGACGAACTGGGATGAGCCCGACGCGTCTATCGTCACCTCGCCGCCGCTCAGCGGGCCTCGGATGGTGAACGGCAGCGCGTCGTTGTCGATCGATGCCCCGAGGGCGCGCAGCGCGTCGAGGATCGGACCCATCGGGCGCCTGCGGGCGTGGGCGTCGCCGTCGAAGCGCACCTCGCCGTCGGCCAGCGCCGCCATCGGAGGTACGAACCGCATCACCGTTCCGGCCAGGCCGACGTCGATGCTCGCGCCGCCGGTGACGGGGCCGGGGGTGACGCGCCAGTCGATGCCCGCCGCGGTTTCGGCCACGGTCTCGAAGCCCGCTCCGAGCGCGCGCAGGGCCGCCACCATGAGGTCGGCGTCGCGGCTGCGCAGCGCCTGGCGGACCAGGCCTGGACCGTCGGCGAGCGCGGCCAGCAGGAGCGCGCGGTTGGTCACCGACTTGGAGCCGGGCAGGGCGACGGTGGCCACGACGGGAGCGGTCGCGACCGGGGCTGGCCAGTGCTGAGCGGGCATGGTCAAAGACTACTGGCAGCCGGTACGGCAGGCCGCAGCCTGTGGATGGAGGCGCGAACGCCGCCCTCGAACATGGCAGGGTGGTGCTATGTGCGGTAGATACGCCTCGGCGCGGAAGAAGCACGAGCTGCTGGAGGAGTTCCAGGTCGAGCTCGACGCCGAGCCCGACAAGGAGCTGAGCCCCGACTACAACGTGGCCCCCACCAAGCAGGTCTACGCGGTTCTGAGCCGCGTGCCCGAGGAGGCCGAGCGCGCGGTCAGGCAGTTGCGGGTGGTCAAGTGGGGTCTGGTGCCCGTATGGGCGAAGGACCCCTCGGTGGGCTCCCGGATGATCAACGCGCGGGCCGAGACGCTGGCCGAGAAGCCGGCCTACAAGCAGGCCTTCGCCAAGCGCCGCTGCCTGATCCCGGCCGACGGGTACTTCGAGTGGATGCCGGTCGAGGGCGACAAAAAGAAGAAGCAGCCCTACTTCATCCATCCCGAGGACGGCGGGGTGCTGGCGATGGCCGGGCTGTACGAGTTCTGGAAGGACAAGACGCGCGCGGACGACGACCCGCTGAAGTGGCTGGTCACCTGCACGGTCATCACGACGGACGCCGAGGACGACCTCGGCCACATCCACGACCGGATGCCGATGATGATCGAGCGGGAGCGGTGGGCGGAGTGGCTGGATCCGAAGCTCACCGACACCTCGGCGGCCCAGGGGCTGTTGATCCCGGCGCAGTCAGGCCGGCTGGTTGCGTACCCGGTGTCCACAGATGTGAACAATGTCCGGAACAACGGGCCGGACCTCATCAAACCCCTGCCTGACCCAGGAGAAAGCGGACTTTTCTAGAAGGTGTAAGAACCTCGCCAAGTGGGCATCCGGTGGAAAAGCGATGCGACCGTTCACTCGGTGTCACCGCGACATTCACCCCCTATTTGCGCAGGGCGGGACCACCGGGGAGTCTCGCCAGGCTCCCCTCACCTGCCCGGAGGTGCGGATTCGTGGACCACACGACCGCTCGTGAACGCCTGGACAGCATGCTCGCCGAACTCGACCGCTCCATCAGGGTCCTGACCGGCGAGCCCGTCGCCGTGCGTGAGCGTTCGGCGGCCGACGCCGGGTCCGACCTCACCGAGGCCGACCGCGCCCAGGCCATGCTCGACGTGGCCGTCGCGCAGCGCCGCGCCGTCGTGAACGCGCTCAGGCGCATCGACGACGGCGTCTACGGCGAATGCGTCGACTGCGGCAAACCGGTCCCGGAAGGACGCCTGGAGGCCCGCCCAGAGGCCGCCCGCTGCGTGCAGTGCCAGTCGAAGCAGGAGCGGCGCCGCTAGGACTTGCGGGCGCTGGCCACCAGGTGGATGCCGACGGTGTCGTCGTCGTCGGGGTGCGCCTCCAGTTCGGTGCGCACCAGCCAGGCCAGCGACCGGGAGTCGGAGCCGAGCACGTGGTCGACGGTCGAGGGGGACAGGACGGTGCGCGGCCGTACCCACTCGACCTCCAGGCCCGCGCCCATCAGCAGCTCGCGCAGCTGACCGCTGCTGAAGCAGCGGGTGATGCCGCCGTCGGGCCAGGGGACGAGCATGACCTCGCCCGTCTGGCGCAGGTGCTGCCACTGGCCCTGCTCGGCCAGGATCGCCATGCCCAGCACCAGCGAGTCGACGCACAGCAGCGCGCGCCCGCCGGGGCGCAGCACACGGGCCACGTCGGACATCGCCGACTCGGCCATGAGCTCCACCGACATGGCGCGCTCCTCCGCGAGCACCGCGTCCACGCTCTCGTCGGGCAGGAAGGACAGATCGTCCGAGCGCACCTGGCGGACTCTGACGTCGCGCAACCTGGCCTGATCGGCGGTTCTGCGGAAGTCGACGACCTCGATCACCTTGTGGCCGGCGCGCGCGGCCTGGCCGGACCAGCGTCCGCGCCCGCCGGACAGGTCGAGGATCACCGAGGGCTGGCCGGGAAGCCACCTGCTCAGCTGTTCGGCGACGACCGCGCGATAGAACGTCCAGTACGGCCCGAGGGTCCCCGAGCCGTTCAGTTCCTCGGCCGGAATGGGCAGCACACGCGACTCCTGGGTTGCGGGACAATGGCTACCAACCGGTACGTATTCATCTTCCCCGCACCGGGTTGTTCGTCACCTTCTATCTTGCGGGAACAGACGCGGGCGCGGGTGGGTTGAGTCGAGCATGCTCGCAGTTGCAGGTCGTCCACAGCCACCGTCACCCGGCCCCAGTGACCGGCGACTTGGTGCCAAGCAGGTATTCTCCCCTGAGTACGGTGTACCGCAGCAGCCGGCCACCGGTGATCTTAGGGGGGTGGGTCCGGTGCCCGCGACAGGCGCGGAGACTCTGGAGCAGCGCAGTGAGCGGTTCGAGCGCGACGTCATGCCGTATCTCGAGCAGCTCTACTCCGCCGCGCTCCGGATGACCCGGAACCCGGCGGATGCGGAGGACCTGCTTCAGGAGACCTTCGCCAAGGCGTTCGCCTCGTTCCATCAGTTCCAGGAGGGCACGAACCTCAAGGCGTGGCTCTACCGGATCCTGACCAACACCTTCATCAACAGCTACCGCAAGAAGCAGCGGGAGCCGAAGCAGTCGGGCACCGAGGAGATCGAGGACTGGCAGCTCGCGCGCGCCGAGTCCCACACCTCGTCCGGCCTGAAGTCCGCCGAGGTGGAGGCGCTTGAGCACCTGCCCGACGGCGACATCAAGCAGGCGCTCGCGGCGCTGCCCGAGGAGTTCAGGATCGCGGTCTACCTCGCCGACGTCGAGGGGTTCCCCTACAAGGAGATCGCCGACATCATGGGCACCCCGATCGGCACCGTGATGTCCCGGCTGCACCGCGGCCGCAGACAGTTGCGGAGCCTGCTCGAGGACTATGCTCGCGACCGTGGCCTTGTCCCTGCGGAGGGGTCGAAATGAGCTGTGGCAACCCGCATGACACCGACTGTCGTGAAGTGCTGGACAAGGTCTACGCCTACATCGACGGAGAGCTCGGAGAGGGCGACTGCGTCGACATCCGGGTGCACCTCGACGAGTGCGACCCGTGCCTCAAGGAGTACGACCTCGACAAGGTCGTGAAGCAGCTCGTGGCCAAGCACTGCGGTTGCGATCCGGTGCCGGCCGATCTCAGGTCCAAGGTGCTCGGCCGTATCGAGCAGGTCCGGGCGGAGCTGTCCGACTAAGATCTTCCCCATGCGCGTGGTGGTCACCGGAGGAGCCGGTTTCATCGGGTCGAATCTCGTCGACCGCCTGCTGGGCGACGGCCACGACGTGGTCGCCGTGGACGACTTCTCCTCCGGCAGCCGTGCCAACCTGGCCGGCGCCCTGGCGTATGAGCGCTTCCGCCTGTGCGAGCTGGACATCCGCGACCCCGCGATGATCGCGCTGGGCGCGGAGTGGAAGCCCGAGGTGATCTGTCACCTGGCCGCGCAGATCAGCGTCCGCAGGAGCGTGGCCGACCCGGTGCACGACGCGCGGGTCAACGTCGAAGGCACCGCGTCGGTGCTGGCCGCCGCGCGCGAGGGTGGCAGCCGCAAGGTGGTGTTCGCCTCCTCCGTCGCGGTGTACGGCCGGCCGCCCGCGATCCCGGTTCCCGCCGACGCCCCGGCCGACCCCCGCTCGCCGTACGCGGCCTCGAAGCTCAGCGCCGAGACGTATCTGTCGACCTTCCACGCTCTGTACGGCCTGGAGTACACCACGCTCGTCCTCTCCAACGTCTACGGCCCGCGCCAGTCCCCCGACGGCGAGGCCGGCGTGGTCGCCATCTTCACCGACGCCCTGCTCAACGGCGTGCCCACGGTCCTGTACGGCGACGGCACGCAGACCCGCGACTACGTCTTCGTGGACGACGTGGTCGACGGCTTCGTGCGCGCGTGCGGCGCCGACGGCAACGCGTGCCGCTTCAATTTGGGCACCGGCATCCAGACCACCGACCGCCGCCTGCACTCCCTCATCGCCGACGCGGTGGGCGCCCATGACAAGCCGGGCTTCGCGCAGCCCAGGCCGGGCGACCTGCCGGCCATGGCCGTGGACCCGGTGCCCGCCTACGACGGGCTGTCCTGGCAGCCCGCGAGTGACCTCGCCAGTGGCCTGCGCGCCACAGTCGAGTGGAGGCGGAGTTGCCGCAGGTAGTGGCTTGATTACGCTTTGCTTGCGATTCTCGACTCCGCCCGTTTCAGCACGTCAACTTCTGTAGCGTGAATCACAGAATTCGACGTGGAGGAAGTGGATGTTGAAGGTTTCGACCGCCCGGCTGATCACGGCGCTCGTGCTGATCACACCGGTCGTTCTCCTCTTGGCGACCGGCGGGGGCGGTGGCGCCCTCCCGCCCGGAGTCTCCTGGACCTGAGCTCCAAAGGGGAGCCGCAATGCGTGATCTCTCGTGGCCTGCGAAGGTCTATCTGTTCGCCGTGATCGGCGCGGCGACCGCGCTGTTCGCCCACAGCCTGATCACCAAGGGGCAGCTGGTCGCCTCGGAGAGCCTCGGCATCCTGCTCGTGCTCGCGCTGCTGTTCCTGGTGTGCGAGTCGATGCCGACGCTGCTCAACGTGGAGCAGTTCGCCGTGTCGGTGAGCTTCTCCGCCGCGCTGGCCGCGGTGGTGCTCATCGGAATGGAGGGCGCCGCGCTGGTCGGCCTCACGGCGGTCCTGAGCGTACGGCCCGGCCTGCCGTTGATCAAGCGGCTGTTCAACGGCGCCCAGTTCGCCCTGTGCGGTTATGCCGCCGGCTGGGTCTACCAGCAGTTAGGCGGAGTCTCCGGGGTCCCGCAGGTCAACGCGTTCGACGACCTGATCGGCCCCTACGCGGCGGCCACGGCCGTCTTCGTGCCGCTCAACATCGTGCTGACGCTCACCATGATCTCGCTGGCCACGCAGGTGAGCGCGGGCGAGGTGCCGATGCGGGGCATGGTGCAGTTCCTTCTGACCTATCTCGGCTACGGCACGTTCGGCCTGCTGGTGGCGGGACTGTGGGCGACGATCCAGTCGATCTCGGCGGTGCTGGTGCTGCTGCCGCTGTTCGTGGCCAGGTGGGCCTTCGGCCAGTACCACGCGCAGCAGCGCTCTTACGACGCCACGATGGCCGCGCTGTGCCAGGCCGTCGAGACGAAGGACTACTACACCCGCGGCCACTGCACCCGCGTCTCGCTCGCCTCCACCATGATCGCGCAGGAGATCGGCATGGGCATGGACCGGCTGCGGGCCATCCGCTACGCCGGCATGCTCCACGACGTCGGCAAGCTGGGCGTGCCCACGAAGGTGCTGCAGAAGGAGGGCCCGCTGACCGAGGAGGAGTTCGCCGCGATCCAGCTGCACCCGATGCGGGGCCTGGAGATCGTACGCGGCATCGACTTCCTCGACGAGGCCTTCGCCGGGATCATGCACCACCACGAACGCCATGACGGCAAGGGATACCCGATGGGGCTGGCCGGGCCGGAGATCCCGGAGTTCGCCCGGGTCATCGCGGTGGCCGACGCGTTCGACTCGATGACCTCCGACCGCTCCTACCGGGGCGCGCGCCCGGTCGAGGTGGCGGTGGGCGAGTTGGAGCGGGGCGCGGGCACCCAGTTCGATCCGGTCATGGTGGCGGCGTTCATCAAGGCGCTGGAACGCAACCCGTGGCAGCCGCAGCGCCGTGTGGAGCCGCCGCCCGAGGACGCCGCCACGATCAAGGACCACGACGACCCGACCATGCCGATCCAAGTAGTGACGGGCCAATGAAACGCGCCTTTCAGGGCCTGGACTCCGGGCAGTTGTTGCTGATCTGCGCCGCCGGGCTGGTGGCCGTGGCGGGGGTGGCCCACACCGCGGCGGTCGGGCTCGACCGTCCGGAGGTGGCCATCGGCTTCGGCGCGCTGATCGCGGTCGGCGAGCTGGCCCGGCTGACCATGCCGGGCAACAGGGAGGTGGCCCCGATCGGCGCCGCCGCCGCGCTCGGCTACACGCTCCTGCTCGACCTGGCCACCAACCCGCTGCGTCACTCGGCGCTGCAGGTGGTGGCGGTGATCGCGGTCGGCATGATGGCCGGCGCGCTGCCGCATCTGGCGGTGGGCCGGCCGCCGCGCCTGGACGCGATGGCCAGGCGGCTGCTGACCGGCGCGTTGCTGGCCTTCGCCTTCCGCCCGCTGGCCGGCACCCTGCACGAGCTGACGCTGGGCGATCGCGGCACCTGGTGGCCCGCGCTGACGGTGATGGTCACGCTGATCGCGCTCACCCTCGGCATCGACGTGCTGATCGCCGCGATGCTCCGCGCCGAGCAGGTACGCACCGCGTTCAAGGTGGCGGTCAGCGACGAGGTCCGCACCGCCTTCCCGCTGGGCGCGGCGGTCGCCGCCTCCGGCGTGCTGCTCGCGCTGGCCTCCCACAGCATGGACCTGGTGGCGCTGGTCGTCTTCGCCGCGCCCCTGCTGGTCACGCAGGTCGCCTTCCGCAAGTACGCCGGCATCCGCGCCACCTACCTGCAGACGGTACGCGCGCTGTCGCGGGTGACCGAGGTGGGCGGCTACGTCGAGCCCGGCCACTCCCGCAGGGTGAGCCGCCTGTCAGTGGCGATCGGCCGCGAACTGGGCATGTCCGAGCCGGAGCTCCTGGAGCTGGAGTACGCGGCGCTGATGCACGACATCGGCCAGCTGTCGCTGCGCGACCCGATCCCGGGCGGCGCGACCGTGCTGACCGATCCCGAGCAGGCCAGGCGGATCGCCGAGCTGGGCGCGGAGGTCATCAGGCAGACCGGCGTGCTGGACCGTGTGGCCGACGTGGTGCGCCGCCAGTGCGACCCGATCGACGAGGATCCGCCGCTGTCGAGCCGCATCATCAAGGTGGCCAACGCCTACGACGACCTCGTCGGCGGCTCCACCGACCGCGACCGCGCCGGCGCCGCACTCGAACGGCTGCGCCTGGCGGGCGGCTCCGAGTACGACGCCGCCTGCATCGGCGGGCTGGCCCGCGTGGTCGACCGGGCGCCTGCCCACCGGATTTAGGGGGGTCGGGACGGAGATCAGGAGGGTTTCCGGCCTCGTACAAAGCGGCGGGCCGTTCGGGGCGGCATAGCGGTCCTCTTGCCCCTCTCCTTTGTGTGGTTCCTACAGAACACCCTCCCGGGATCGATGGTTTTGCGGGGAAGGGGTGGCTGAGGGCGCGGTCGTAGGGTTGGCGCGTGCTTACAGCGACCCTGGGGACCCTGGGACCCGTTCTGATCGCCAACAGAGGTGAGATCGCGCGGCGGATCAACCGCACGGTCCGGCGGCTGGGCCTGCGCGCCGTCGCGGTCTACTCCGAGGCCGACGCCGATCTGCCGTTCGTCACCGAGGCCGACGAGGCGGTGCCGCTCGGCCCGGCCAATCCCGCGCAGTCCTATCTCGACGTGGACAAGGTGCTCGCGGCGGCCCGGCTGACGGGGGCGCGTGCCGTACATCCGGGATATGGCTTTCTCGCGGAGAACGCGGCGTTCGCCCGCGCGGTGACCGAGGCCGGGCTGGTGTGGATCGGACCCGCGCCCGAGGCGATCGAGCAGATGGGCGACAAGATCAACGCGCGCAACCTGATGGAGGCCGCCGGTGTGCCGGTGGCGGCGGGCACCCGCGAGCCGGCCACCGATCTTGAGCGGGCCGTGACCGCGGCCGCCGAGATCGGCTATCCGGTCATGGTGAAGACGGCCGGCGGCGGTGGCGGCATCGGGATGAGCGTCGCGCACGACGAGAAGGGGCTGGCCAAGGCGTTCGAGCAGGCGTCCAGGGCGGCGGCGCGCTTCGCCGGCGCGGCCACGGCCGGTGGCGAGGGCGACGTGCCGGCCGGTCCGGCGATCCTGCTGGAGCGCTACATCGAGCGGGCCCGCCACGTCGAGGTGCAGATCCTCGGCCTGCCCGACGGCCGCGTCGTGGCGCTGGGCGAGCGCGACTGCTCGGTGCAGCGCCGCCACCAGAAGGTCGTCGAGGAGTCCCCGTCGCCCGGCGTCACGCCCGAGCTACGCGAGCGCATGCTGGCCGCCGCGGTGCGGGCCGGCGAGGCGGTGGGATATCTGGGCGCGGGCACCGTGGAGTGCCTGGTCGACGCCGACAAGCAGGACTTCGTCTTCCTGGAGATGAACACCAGGCTCCAGGTGGAGCACCCGGTCACCGAGCTCGTCACCGGCCTCGACCTGGTGGAGCTCCAGCTGCGGGTGGCCGCGGGCGAGAACCCCGAGGTAGGCCCGGAGCCGCGCGGCCACGCGATCGAGTTCCGCGTCTATGCCGAGGATCCCAAGCGTTTTTTCCCCGGACCTGGAAAGATCACGGTCTGGCGGGAGCCGGCCGGCGCCCGGGTCGACTCCGGCTACGTGGAAGGCAACACGGTCACCCCGTTCTACGATCCCCTCATGGCCAAGCTGTGCGTGTACGGCGACAGCCGCGCGCAGGCCATCGAGCGGGCCAAGGACGCGGTCGCCGGGTTCGCCGTCGAGGGCCCCAAGAACAACCTGCCGTTCTGCGCGGAGCTGCTGGACAACGCGGAGTTCGTCAGCGGGGACTATGACACGGGTCTGGTCGGGCGTATGCGTGCATAACGCACGTGACATGGTTGGATCGTCAGGAAGAGGGGAGCACCCGTGGCCGAGGTACACGCGGAGATGGTGGCGAACGTCTGGAAGGTCGTCGTCAAGGAGGGCGACACCGTCGAGGACGGCGACACGCTGGTCATTCTCGAGTCGATGAAGATGGAGATCCCCGTCCTCGCCGAGGACCCCGGCGTGGTGGTGGCGCTCAAGGTCGCCGAGGGTGACGTGATCCAGGAAGGCGACCTGATCGCCGTCATCGAGTAGCGCGCTCCATGAACCGTTCGCGGTCGACGACGACCCGCTCGATGGTGCCCTGACCGACCAGCTTGGTGCGGTCGCGGGCGACGAAGCTGAAGACGAGTCGCCGGCCGTCGACTTCGGTGAGCTCGGTGGTGATCTCGACGTGGGTGCCGACCGGGCTGGCCGCCAGGTGTTCGAGCTGGACGCGGGTCCCGACTGACGTCTCGCCCGCGCCCAGATGCGGGCGTACGGCCTGCACCGTGGCCATCTCGGCCAGCGCGAGCAGCCGCGGCGTGGCCAGCACCGGCACGTCGCCGCTGCCGATCTTGGTGGCGGTGTCCTCACGCTCGACCATGATGAGCAGCTGAGACCGGAGGCCGGGAGCGAGCGTCATGGCCTCAGCCTACTGGTGGTGCGGATGGCACCGGTGGGGTCCGGATCTCCGGGAAACGCGGACAAGGTCCATCAGAAGGCCGCAGGATAGGGTTTGTACGGCTTGTGGCATATGAGTGGCGTGTGGGACGCCAGGGTCATACACTCTCGAAGTTCCGTGACCTCTGTGTTACCCCGCTGCGACACAAGTTCGCTTTGTTGGTGTCTGGGGTTGGAGAGGCAGGGGGTACCGGGGGAGACATGGTCGCGCAAGGGACGACGCTGGCGGGGAGGTATCGCCTCGACACCCGCATCGGCGCCGGTGGCATGGGCGAGGTCTGGCGTGGCGAGGACATCGTCCTCGCGCGAACCGTCGCTGTCAAAGTGCTGCTCCCAGGTCGGATGGACGACCCCGGCTTCGTGGCCCGCTTCCAGGGCGAGGCACGAGCCATGGCCACGATCAACCACCCGGGCGTCGTGGACGTCTACGACTACGGAGTCAGCGGCGACACCGTCTACCTGGTGATGAAGTTCGTCGACGGCGAACCGCTCGACCGCCTGTTGATTCGCCTCGGCCGCATCGCGCCCGAACCGGCGATGGAGCTCATCGCGCAGGCGGCCTCCGCGCTGCAGGCCGTACACGACCAGGGCATCGTGCACCGGGACGTGAAGCCGGGCAACCTGATGGTCCAGCGCGACGGCACGCTCGTGCTCACCGACTTCGGCATCGCCCGCTCCGACCTGGCCAACCGGCTCACCGACGCCGGCATGGTGCTCGGCACCGCCGCCTACTGCGCGCCCGAGCAGGCCGAAGGCGCCCCCGTGACCCCCGCGGTCGACATCTACGCGCTCGGCGTGGTCGCCTACGAATGCCTCGTCGGCCAGCGCCCCTTCGACGGCGACAGCGCGGTCACGATCGCGCTCAAGCACATCAGGGAAGCTCCGCCACCCCTGCCCGCCGAGATCCCGCCGGCCGTGCGCGCGCTGGTGGAGAAGGCGCTGTCCAAGGACCCGGCCAGGCGTTTCGCCAGCGCCGCCGAGATGAGCCGCGCCTCCCGCCAGGTCGCCGCCGGCGAGGTGCCCGACGTGGTCACCGGCGCGACGATGGCGCCGCCGGTCGAGGCGTACCAGACGGGAGCGGTCCAGGGGCCGCCCGCCCCGCCCTCCGACGACAACACCACCGTCGCCCAGCCGCGCCGCGGCAACCGGCGCGCCGCCAAGGCCCGTCGCAGGGGCGGCCTGGTCGCCGCGATCGCGGTCGCCCTGGTACTCGGCGTGGGCGCGGGCGCGATCGCGATCACCGGGATGACCACGGACGGCGACCCGGAGACGCCCGCCACCCGGGTCGGCTCCGAGGTGACCACCACCAAGCCCTCGGCGCCCAAGAACACCAGGACCAAGCACCGGCCCGTCACGACTCCTCCCGAGGAGCCGACGCGCCAGCCGACCAGGGCTGAGCCCACCGAGGACCCGGAGCCGACCAGGACGCCAGACCCGACGAAGACGCCCACGACCACGCCGTCGGCCACGAAGGGCACCAAGACGCCGTCGCCCACTCCGGCGATCAAGAAGCCGGTGCCGGGAGTGGTCAACATGAAGTACCCGGACGCCCGTAGGATCATCACCTCCGCCGGGTTCACCGTCCGCGTGGACGACCAGGAACGCGGCCAGTTCCCCGAGCGCTGCCTGACCGTGGTCGAGCAGAGTCCGGGCGCCGGCGCCAAGCTGGAGCTGAAGAAGGTCGTCCAGCTGACGCTGGTCAACACCGAGCTCTGCTCCCCGACGCCGACGCCTTCCCCGACGCCGACGCCGAGCCTCAAGCAGTAGCCGCCTCAGACCCCCGTGGTGTTGCGGGGGTAGGCGATCTGCGGGTCCGTCGCGATGTTCACCATGTACGGCACGCCGGAGTCGAAGGCCCGCCGCAGCGCGGGACCGATCTCCGACGGCCTGGTCACCAGCTCGCCGCCGCCGCCCAGCGCCGTCACCACCTGGTCGTAGCGGGTCTGCGGCCGCAGCTCGGCGGCCACGTCGTAGCCGTAGAGCATCTGCATCGGGTGCTTCTCCAGGCCCCAGATGCCGTTGTTGCCGCAGATCATGACGACGGGCAGGCCGTGCCGTACCAGGGAGTCGACGTCCATGAGGGAGAAGCCCGCGGCGCCGTCGCCGAGCAGCAGCACGACCTGCGAGGACGGGCGGGCCAGGCGGGCGGCGATCGAGTAGCCGAGACCGGTCCCCAGGCAGCCGTACGGGCCGGGGTCGAGCCAGTTGCCCGGCTGCTTCGGCTCCACGTACTTGCCCGCGTAGGAGACGAAGTCGCCGCCGTCGCCGATCACCACGGCGTCGTCGGCGAGGATCTTGTTCAGTTCGCCGTAGATGCGCATGGGGTGGATCGGGTCGGAGCCGGCGGTCAGGAGGTCGGCGTCGGCGGCGACGGCCGCGGCCGCGGTCTCGGCCAGCCTGGCGGTCCAGGGGGCGTAGCGGGCGGGCTTGATGTCGGCTTCGCCGCATGCCGTACCCAGGCTCCAGAAGACCACCGACAGGTCGCCCGCGGCCGACGCGGCCGGTTGCATGTGGGTGGCGAGCTGCGACGGCGCGTCCACGATGTGCACCACGCGCGCCAGCGAGGTGCCGTTCTTGCCGCCGAACCAGCCGTAGCCCAGGCGGAAGTCGAGCGGGGTGCCGACCACGATGACCAGGTCCGCCTCGCCGAACGCCTGTCCGCGGGCACGCGTGACCAGCAGGTCGTGGCCGGCGGGCAGGATGCCGCGGCCCTGGCCGTTGAGGATCACCGGCAGCTTCCACGACTCGGCGAAGTCGCGGGCCGCCTCCTCGGCGCGGTCCATCCACACGTCGGAGCCGAGCACCAGCACCGGCCGCTCCGCCTCTCCGATCAGACGGGCGATCGTCGCGACGTCATCCGGGTCCGGCTCCAGCGGCGACGGGGTCTGGGTGTCGGCGGCGTGCACGGGCGAGGGGGAGAACAGGTGGTCCATGGCGAAGTCGATGAACACCGGGCCGCGGTGCGGCGCGATCGCCGTGCGGAAGGCCATCTCGACGTCCTGGCCGATCGAGTCGGGGCCGGTGGCGGTGAAGGCCAGCTTGGTGATCGGTTCGAGCAGGGGAGGATGGTTCAGCTCCTGGAGCGCGCCGCTGCCCCAGCGCGACTGCGGCGCCCGGCCGCCCATCACGACCAGGGGCGAGCCGTTGAAATGCGCGGTGGCGACGCCGCTGACACCGTTCGTGATGCCGGGGCCGGCGGTCAGCACCGCCAGGCCGGGCTTGCGGGTGAGCCTCGCCGTGGCCTCGGCGGCGAAGACGGCGCTCTGCTCGTGGCGTACGTCGAGGATCCGCATGTCCTCGTGCACCGCGCCGTCGTACAACGGGAAGACGTGGCCTCCGGAGAGGGTGAACATGGTCTCGATGCCATAGGCCTTGGACACGGCGACGGCTGCGTCACCGGCATGCTTCGCGGACTCCATGCCGGGAACCTACCAACCAGTCACCTCCTCAAACAGAGGTCATCCACAGCAGATGTCGACCCGGCCGTACTGGGCACGGGCGTCGATCTTGCGGACCGAGGAAGGGTCGTGGACCACGTCGACGTCGGGGGTCTCCGCCTGGACGGTGACGTCATAGGCGCCGTCCTCCACGTTGATCCTGATGTCGCCCTGCGTGCGGACCAGCGCCTTCACGTTCATGGGCCGCTCACGGAAGTTGAGCTCGACCTGTCCCTCGCCGGTCTCGGTGTCGGCCGTGTCGCCGCGCAGGTCGTAGGCGCGGATGCTGCCGGAACCACTGCGCGCCCACAACGTGCCCACGGTCTGGGTGACGCCGATGTCCCCGGAGACCGTGGTCATGCGGACGTCGCCGTACAGGCTGTCGACCCGGAGGGTGCCGGCCTCCACCGTCGCGTCCAGGTTGGTCTCCGAGGGCACGAAGACCGTGTAGTCGGTGTCGCACGTGAGGCGGCGGTCGTTGTTGATGTTGGGGCAGTCCGCGGCCAGGCGCAGGGTGGTGCCGTTCCAGTCCTCGGAGACGTTCGGCCGCGTCTCCGACCAGCGCAGCCGCTGGTCGAGCTGGATCTCGCCGGCGGCGCCCGGCACGATCGACACGCTCACGTCGCCGCGCGCCTCGATCTGGAGCTTCTTGCCGACGAAAGGGATGGTGCGCGTGCTCTGGTGCGTCGGCGGGCGGGCACGGGCGAAGCCCGCCCACATCCCGCCGCCGGCCAGGAACAGCGCGAGCACCGTCAGCACGGCGCCGAACGTCAGCCAGACCGCCCTCACAGCGCGCTCCTGATCTTGAGGAAGTGCAGGACCGCCAGCACCCGGCGGTGGTCGCCTTCGGCGGGCGAGAGGTCGAGCTTGGTGAAGATGTTGCCGATGTGCTTGCCGACCGCCCCTTCGCTGAGCACGAGCTCCTGCCCGATGCCGGCGTTCGAGCGGCCCTCGGCCATCAGCTTCAGCACCTCCTGCTCGCGCGGGGTGAGCCGGTCGAGCGGGTCGCTGTGCCCGCGCAGGAGAAGCTGGGAGACCACCTCGGGGTCCAGGACCGTGCCGCCCGCCGCCACCCGGCGCAGCGCGTCGATGAACTCGGTCACGTCGGCCACCCGGTCCTTCAACAGGTAACCGACGCTGCCGGTCGCCGAGGAGAGCAACTGGGCGGCGTAGCGTTCCTCGACGTACTGCGAGAGCACCAGAACGGCCAGCTCCGGCTGCTGGCGGCGCAGCACGAGCGCGGCGCGCAGGCCCTCGTCGGTGTGCGTGGGCGGCATCCGGACGTCGGTCAGCACGAGGTCGGGCCGGTGCTCGTCGGCGGCCCGCAACAGCCCCTCGGCGTCGCCCGAGGTCGCCACCACCCGCATGCCGGAGGCTTCGAGCAGCCGGATGAGCCCTTCCCTGAGCAGAACGGAGTCCTCGGCCAGCACTACTCGCACGGTAGCTCCACTTCGATCATCGTCGGCCCGCCGAGCGGGCTTTCCAGGTGCAGCGATCCATCCACCGAGCGGACGCGTTGCGCCAGCCCGCGCAGCCCGGTTCCGCCCTCCATGCTGGCCCCGCCCCGCCCGTCGTCCACGATCGTCAGCGTCAGCCATTGGTCGCGCCGGCGCACCGAGATCTCGGCGGACCGCGCCTGGGCGTGCTTGGCGATGTTGGTGAGCGCCTCGGATACCACGAAGAACGCGACCGCCTCGATGGTGGGCGAGACCCGTTGGGCGATGTCGACGCGCAGCCGTACCGGCACCAGGGAGCGGGCGGCGACGCCGGACAGGGCCGCGTCCAGGCCCTGGTCGTTGAGTACCGCGGGGTGCAGGCCGCGCACGAAGTCGCGTAGCTCGCGCAGGGCCTGCTTGGCCTCCTCGTGCGCCTGCTCGATGGCTTCCTTGGCGGGCGCCGGCAGGTCGGTGAGGGTGGCGCGGGCCAGGCCCAGGTTCATGGCCAGCGACACCAGCCGCTGCTGGGCGCCGTCGTGCAGGTCACGCTCGATGCGGCGGCGCTCGGCGTCGGCGGCGTCGATCACGCCCGCCCTGCTCTCCTGGAGGTTCTCGATGCGCTCGCCGAGCTCAGCGTGGCTCGGCCCCAGCAGCGCCCGCGCGATCGAGATCTCCAGTACAGCCATCGCCCGCGCCGCGATCGGAGCCAGCATCAGCATGGCCAGTCCCACGGCCGTGAACAACGACGCCACGACCGGATTGCGCAGATCGAACCTGAACACCCCCGGCGGCGGCTGCAGCACCGGCTGCAGGAACGCGGTCAGCCCCACCACCCCGCCGCCCCACAACCCGCAGACCAGCACGACAGCGAACGCGCTCAGCACCGGCGCCAGCAAGTGGAAGCCGATCTGCCGCCACAGCCGCCGGTCGCGCCAGGCCGTGCTGCGCGGCACCGGCGGCAGCACGAACCCCAGGAAGGCGGCCAGGCGCGAACGCTGCACCGCGGTCAGGCCGCGCACGCTGCGCCGCAGCACCGGCGGCAGGACGGCCAGCACGACCGTCAGCACGGCGAGCACCACGGCGATCGGCACACCGGTCACGACATGCGCCGTGTCCAGCCAGGTACGCGCCGACCAGGGGCGGGGGACTTTCATGCTCTCCAACCTATGGACTGGCCGCCGATCCTCGACAGGGGTCTGCTGGGCGAAGTGGGGGTGGTGCTAGCCCCACCCTGCCTTACGTCCGAACCAGTGGGCCACGATCCGCATCTCACGAAGGGGGACCGGGACAGGGGAGGAACGATGATGACGACAGGGATCGCCCTCGCGGCGGTGACCGCGACGCTGGTGTGGGGCGTACCCGCGCAGGCCGCCTCTTCGGCGCTGCCGAAGGGCCTCCTGCTGACGGAGGCCGCCGCGCGCGGGCCGCACAAGGACGTCGAGCAATGGAAGATCAGCGACGCGCGTACGGCGGGCCTGCTGCTCGACCCGTGCGAGCACCGCTACTGGTCCGGCAAGAAGGCGGCCGACCGGGGCCGGATCGCCTCCCGGACGATCGTCAAGACGGTCGAGGTCGAGTCCTGGGGTGAGCAGGTGGCCCTCTACCGCGACGTGAAGGCGGCCAAGACGGTCATGAACGGCCTGCGCGCCGACCTGAAGCGCTGCGCCGTCAGCGGCGACGACTTCCTGAAGTCCACCTACACCAGCCGTCCGCTCAAGGTCGGCGACGAGGGCATCAGGGCGGTCCAGCGGGACTACGAGGGGGCCATGCGCTTCGTCGCGGTCAGGAAGGGTGCGGCCGTGCTCATCTACATCGAGGTCGGCGACTCCGGGCGCGGGCTGCCGGTCAAGGACTTCAAGGCGCTGGTGAAGCAGGCCAGGACGATGGCGGCACGGGTGTGCGGACTGCCGCAGGCCCGCTGCCGGAACGCCTGACGGTCACCACGCGGGCTTGAACGTCTGGCGGAACCTCGCGGGGTCGAAACCGCCCCCCAATGTGGGACCGAGGGCGGCGTGGGCCAGTGCGGCGAAGTCGGGGTGGCCGGCGGCGTTCGCGGGAAGCGCGCCGGCCAGCGGACGGGCGGCCAGCATCTCCAGGTCGGCCACGTTCAGGCGCTCGGCCAGGTCCGGCTCGTCCGGCCACGACCCGATCACCAGCCCGGCCAGGTCGAGGCCCCGGTGCGCGAGCGCCTCCAGCGTCAGCGCGGTGTGGTTGAGCGTGCCGAGCCCGGGGCCCGCCACGACCAGCACCTGCGCGGTCAGCAGCCGGGCCAGGTCGGCGAGCGTGGTGCCGTCCTCGTCGAAGCGCACCAGCAGGCCGCCCACGCCTTCGACCAGGACGAGCTGGTTCGACTCCGCCAGCTCCCGCACCCGCACCGCCACCTCGGGCAGCGACACCGGCGGCAGACCGCTCGCGCGGGCAGCCGCCGCGGGCGAGAGCGGGTCCGGGTAGCGGGCGAACTCGAAGGTGGTGGTGACCCCGGAGAGCCTGATCACCTCGTCCAGGTCAGCGGGTTCGCCGGGCCTCACGCCGGTCTGGGCGGGCTTGACCACGGCCACGTTCGCGCCCCGCCGCCTGGCCAGGGCGGCGACCGCGGCGGTGACGACCGTCATGCCCACTCCGGTGTCGGTCCCCGTGACTACCACGACACTCATGAGGCCCACGATAGCGACCGCACGGCCGGCCCAGGGCGCGGCCGTCACGGCGAGGTGGCGGCGCGCCCGATGGGCGTGGAAGCGACTTGGGGTGCGCGGGTGGTGGCGGGGGGTGGGTGGTGCGGCTTGCCGTAAGGGGGAATGGAGTTTTAGGGGCGGCGTAGGCGGGTGACGAATTTGTAGCGGTCGCCGCGGTAGAGGGATTGTGCCCACTCGACCGGATTGCCGTCGGCGTCGAAGGCGTGGCGGGTCAGCAGGAGCATCGGGAGGCCGACGTCCACGCCGAGGGCCTTCGCGTCGTACGGCGTGGCGAGGACCGTCTCGATGATCTCCTCGGCGTCCGTGAGGCGCACGTTGTAGGCGTTGTGCAGCGTCTCGTAGAGCGAGGAGTGCACTTCCAGCTCGCGGCGCAGCCTGGGGAAGCGGCGGGCCGAGAGGTGGGTGGTGTCGATGGAGACGGGTTCGCCGTTGGCCAGGCGCAGGCGGTGGATGCGCAGCACGCGTCCGCCCGGGTTGATGGCCAGGCGGCGGGCGAGCGGCTCGTCGGCGGTGATGTAGCCGATCTCCAGGATCTTGGTGTCCGGTTCGAGCCCGGCGGTGCGCAGGTCGCCGATGTAAGAGGTCAGCTGCAGGACCTGCGCCACCTTGGGCTGGGCGACAAATGTGCCCTTGCCCTGGATGCGCAGCAGCCTGCCCTCCACCACGAGCTCGGTGAGCGCCTGGCGCACCGTCGTGCGCGACGTCTCGAAGCGTACGGCCAGCGTCCGCTCGGGCGGCAGCGCGGTACCCGGCGGCAGGCTCTTGGTCAGTTCGAGCAGGCTGCGTTTGACGTCGTAGTACTTAGGTACGCGAGGGGGGTCCTCAGTCACGCTCTCACCTTCACTTCTGCCACGGCGGTGAGGGCGTGTCTGATCACCGCGAGATCATCGGAACTCAGATTGGCCCGAGCGGTCAACCACAGGCAAGAGTGTCGTGTGGGCACTGGCGGCGGCCGGAGGCATCCGACGCGTACGCCGTGCTCCGCACAGGTGGCGGCGACCCCCAGTGCGGTCTCCGGCGCCCCTCGGACGACCGGCACGACAGCTCCTGCCGGGACGCCGGTATCCAGGCCGGACTCGCGGGCCACGGCGGCCAGCTCGCCCGCCTGGACACGCGCGCGTACTGGCAGCTCAGGCTGACTGAGAAGGATATCCACCACGGGGCATGCGGCGCTCACGCGGGCCTGGGCTGGGGCCGTGTCCGAGGTGAACGACCTCGCTGAGTCGATCAACGTGCTGGTCACCTCCGGGGTCGCTCGCACAGTTCCGGCTGGGAAACTGAGCGATGGGGACAGTGTGACGGTTCTCACAATGTGAGATTCCCGAAAAAACCCATTTGAGTGCACAATCCCCCACCCTTCCCCGCCCCTGCCCCACCCCACCCCACCGACCCTCACCCGCCCCACCACGCCTCCTGCCTCGGGCCGCCCGCACCTCCGGCATCTGCCAGGCCCGCACCCCCACCAGGCCCGCACCCCCACCTGTCTGCACCTCCACCCGCCCACCACAGCTCCGTCTTCCCGCCCGCCGCGCCTCGCCCCCACCGCGCCGCGTCCCTCCGGCCAGGCCTGACCCTCCACCTGCCCCGCGCCTCCACCCGTCCACCGCACCAGTGGCCGCCGGTTCCGCACCCCGGCGTCTCCGCTCGGCCACCGCACCAGCGGCCTTCGGCCTCGTGTCTCCTGGGCCGCCTGTGCCCGACGTGCTCGGGTCGGCGTCGTCCGTGTGCCCTTCGGTGTCCGGGCTTCCGCCCCCATTAGCAACCGGGTAGTTGTGCCCGGGATTGGTCCCGTAGGGCGCGAAACGGCTCGGGCAGCGGGTGGTCGGTTTGGTTGTAGCGGTGCTAAGCACGCATGATGCACTCGTGCCGACTCTCAGCGACCTCGTCGTCCGCCACACCGCCCTTGACGAGGCTGATCTCGATTGGCTGCACTCGCTGGTCTCCGACTGGCAGCTGCTGGCCGACCTCTCGTTCGCCGATCTCATCCTGTGGACGCCCCTGCTGGAGGAGCGTGGCTGGATCGCGATCGCGCAGATGCGTCCCACCACCGGCCCCACCGTCTACCACGACGACATCGTCGGCAGCGTCGTCGGCCGCGGCGAGCGCCATCTGATCGACACCGCGTGGAACGAGCGCCGCATCTGCCGCGAGGGCGACCCCGACTGGTCGACGGGCGTTCCGGTCCGCGAGGAGACGATTCCGGTACGCCGCACGCTGCCCGACGGCTCCGGCCGCTTCATCGGCGTCATCCAGCGCTCCACGAACCTGTCGTCGGCCCGCACCCCCTCCCGCCTCGAACTCACCTACCTTCAGAGCGCCTCCGACCTGGCCCAGATGGTGGCGGAGGGACGGTTCCCGTTCTCGGGGGAGGAGCCGATCCTGGTGCGGTCGCCCCGGGTGGGCGACGGCCTGCTCAGGCTGGACCGTGCCGGACGCGTCACCTACGCCTCCCCGAACGCCCTGTCCGCCTACCGCCGCCTGGGCCTGCACGCCGACCTCGTGGGCGCCGAGCTGGGCCGCGTCACGGCGCAGCTCTGCTACTCCGACGAGCCCATCAACGAGGACCTCATGATCGTGGCCAGCGGGCGCGCGGCCAAGGAGACCGAGGTGGAGTCGGGCGGCACGATCGTTCAGCTCCGGGCGATCCCGTTGATCGTGGGCGGCGGCCGTATCGGAGCGCTGGTCCTCATCCGCGACGTCACCGAGCTGCGCCGCCGCGAACGCGAGCTGATGACCAAGGACGCCACCATCCGCGAGATCCACCACCGCGTCAAGAACAACCTCCAGACCGTGGCCGCCCTCCTCCGCCTCCAGGCCAGGCGCCTACGCGTCCCCGAGGGCAGGGAGGCGTTGGAAGAGGCGGTGCGCCGCGTGGGTTCGATCGCGATCGTGCACGAGACGCTCTCGCACGCCCCCGAGGAGTTCGTGGACTTCGACGACATCGCCGACCGCGTGATCGCCATGGCGGGAGAGGTGTCGGCTCCCGAGGCCGCCGTCACCCCGCGCCGGGTGGGCGCGTTCGGCATCCTCCCGTCGCTGATCGCCACCCCGCTGGCCATGGCGCTGACCGAACTCCTCCAGAACGCCCTCCAGCACGGCCGCCCCAAGCGCCTCCAGGTGGTGGTGAAGGCCGAGCCCGAGCGCCTGAACATCCTCGTCTGGGACGACGGCCTGGGCCTCCCCGAGGACTTCGACCTGGAGAACTCCACCAGCCTCGGCCTGCAGATCGTCCGCACCCTGGTGGTCGGCGAACTCTCCGGCAAACTCGCCCTGGCCCCTCGCGACGGCGGCGGCACCGAGGCCTCCCTCTCGATCCCCCTCCCCACCGCCCCTCCCGACACGTCCCGCCCCTAGGACGCGCCGCAACAGGCCATTTCGAGGGTACGGCGGGCGTGTTCCTGGGGATACGCGGGATGCGAGCCCTGGGGCCGGAGGCAGGGCTGACGGCACCACTCAGGGCGCGAGAGCGGTGGCCGCGTAAGCTCGGGTGGCTGCGCGAGCTTGGGGTGACGCGGCGTTGGCCTGCGATTTTGGTGGTCGGCGCTTGGGCTGGGCCGGTCAGGCGTTGCGGGGGTGGCATGCGGGAGCCGCCACGGCGCGTTCTTGGTCGTCCAAGGGGTCGGACCACTTGGGCGGCCAAGGATGCGCCGTGACGGCGGGTACCACGTCCGACGTGAGAAGCGATCCCCACGATCGGCGCCCGCCAAGGGCGGCGGGTGGTGTCAGGCCGGCTGTGCCGTACCTTATGATGATCTTCAAAGACCTTGTGCTCAGAGGGCGGCGGCGCGAGTGCGGGCGCGGCGGCGCTTGAGTGCGCGGCGCTCGTCTTCGCTCAGGCCACCCCACACGCCGGCGTCCTGACCGGACTCCAGCGCCCACTTCAGGCACTTCTCGACGGCCGAGCAGGAACGACAGACCTGCTTGGCCTCCTCGATCTGCATGAGCGCGGGGCCGGTGTTGCCGATCGGGAAGAACAGCTCGGGGTCCACGTCACGGCAGGCAGCTCGGTGGCGCCAGTCCATGCGTCACTCCTTAGTGGATGGAGCCGGTGGTTGACTCCGTGCGGCTAGTACTTTGTGAAGAGATTCACTAACTCGCGCGAACCTTTCCCGAATCCTGTGGACCCGGGGATGCCCGCTGAACACCGGCAGACCTCTAAGGGGCTGATTAAAGGTCCTACGTTCCGATGTCATTCACGAGCTTTTCAGCCACGCAGAGTGCACGCAAGAGGGTTGGTGGGAAGTTTTGGCGGAGATGGATGTCGGATGCGTCACACAATGACCGAATGTAACCATCTAGACCAGAACTTGTAACGCGTTCGGTGTAGCCCGGAATGTGATGGATTCTCGCTCGCCGAGGTAGTCACCGTCGAGCTGAAAGGCGACGGGGCGTTCGGCGGTCAGCGTGAACTCGGCCTCGTCGTGCAACTGGACCAGGTGGCGTCCGGACGGAAGGCGATCACTCTCCGTGAGGATCTTGCGGATCAGCGGCACCATGGTCGGGAGCCCCAGCCGCTGGAGCCCCAGCAGGTCGAGCCCGGTCTCGAAACTCGCCCACGGAGTAGGGGTGACCGGATGCGTGCCCACGTAGGTCCAGGGCGAGGTGTTCGAGATGATCGCCATGAAGATTCCGTGCGCGGTCGGGATGCCGGGGCCGGTGAGCGTCATGGCCGGGGTGCGCTTGTCGGTGGCGACATAGTGGCGTAGCGCGGTGTTCACATAACGTGCGGGAGTGGCCTTTCTGCCGCTCCCGCGCAGCCCCTCGACGGCCCTGATCACCTCGGCGTCATAGCCCATGCCCGAACAGAAGATGAAGTACCTGCCCTCATCCTCCCATTGGGCATGTCCCAAACTCACGATCCGCCGCCGGTCCTCCCGCAGCGCCTCCAGTACCGCCCCCGTGGCCTCGACAGGGTCGTTGGGCAGGCCGAGCGCGCGGGCGAAGACGTTCGCGCTGCCGCCGGGGATCACGATGAGCGCGGGCCGCTCGGTCGCGCTGGTGGCGGACGTGTTGAGCAGGCCGTTCACCGTTTCGTTGACGGTCCCGTCCCCACCGAGTACGGCTACCGCGTCGAACCCCTTCGCCGCCGCCTTCCCGGCCAGAGCCGCCGCGTGCCCGCGATAGCCGGTCTCCTCGACGGTCAGATCAACGGCGGCGCCCAGGGCGCGGATGAGGACGTCGCGGGTCCGCGAGTTCGTGGTGGTCGCCTTGGGGTTGACCAGCAACATCGCACGCATGCTTCCACCGTAACCGCTACCTGATCGCCCCACTCCTCCCACACCCACCCAAAAACCCCACACCCACCAAACCCCAAGAACCAGAACAACCCGACCACCCGGGTGAAGCGGCTTCGACGAGCCACAACCCGGCGGCGTTAGCCCGCGCTCTTCCCGGCGCCGAGACGGCGGGACGTTGGGCGGTGGGGCTCGGCGCTCTCGGCAGGTGGCCGGCCTGGGGCACGGTGGCTGGTCAACGTGGGCCGTGACGGCGGGGACCACGTCCGACGTGAGAAGCGACCCCCACGATCGGCGCCCGCCCGCGACGGCGGGTGGGGGCGGCTGGGCTTGCCGTAACGGAGCGTGGGCTTGTGAGGGGGGCTTGTGAGAGGGGCTTGTGAGAGGAGAAGAGCAGCGACGGCCGAGGAGGGAATGGCGGCTAGGGTGAAGGGGTGACGCGTCCTGGGACTTTGTTGGTGGCGGCGGTGTTGGTGGCCCTGGAGGGGCTGGTGGCCCTGGGCCTGGGGGTTTACGTCGCCGTCGAGGCCATCGTGGGCAGGCCGGAGAGCATGACGAGCGCCGTCGCTGAGGCCGGGTTCGGGCTGCTGGTCGGGGCCGGGTTGCTGTGGGTCGCGTGGGGCGGGTTGTTCAAGGTGGAGCGGTGGGGGAGGGCGCCGAGCGTGCTCACCCAGATCTTCATGATCCCGGTGGCTGTCACGCTGATCCAGGCGGACCGGCCGGCCCTGGGGTTCCCGCTGATGGCGGTCGCCCTGGTCGGCCTCGGCGTGCTGCTGGCGCCCCCCACCACGAAGGCGCTCTACGGGGAGGACGGCTAGTCCTCGGCGGTCAGTCCCTCGCGTAGCTGCGCGAGCGTGCGGGCCAGCAGGCGCGATACGTGCATCTGCGAGATCCCGAGCTCGGTGGCGATCTGCGACTGCGTCATGTTCCCGAAGAACCGCAGCAGCAGGATGCGCTTCTCGCGCGGCGGCAGCCGTTCGAGCAGCGGTTTGAGCGATTCGCGGTACTCGACGCCTTCGAGCGACTCGTCCACGATGCCGAGCGAGTCGGACACGGCGGGCGCGTCGTCGTCGCCGGAGTCGGGCGCGTCGAGCGAGACGGTCGAGTAGGCGTTGGCCGACTCCAGGCCCTCCAGAACCTCTTCCTCGGTCATCTTGAGGAAGGCGGCCAGTTCGGCCACGGTCGGGGCGCGGCCCTCGCGCTGCGACAGTTCGCTTATCGCCTTCGTCAGCGACAGCTTCAGCTCCTGCAGGCGGCGTGGTACGCGGACCGCCCAGCCCTTGTCGCGGAAGTGACGCTTGATCTCGCCGACGATCGTCGGCGTGGCGTAGGTGGAGAACTCCACGCCGCGAGCGAGGTCGAAGCGGTCGATGGACTTGATCAGGCCGATGGTGGCGACCTGGGTGAGGTCGTCCAGCCATTCGCCGCGGTTGCGGAAGCGGCGGGCCAGGTACTCGACAAGGGGAAGGTGAAGCTCGACCAGCTCGTCCCGGATGCGCTGACGGCGCGGCTCGTCGGGACCTAGCTCGGCCAGCTCGGCGAAGAGCATGCGGGCACGCACCCTGTCGGGGACGGCGTGTTCGCTGGTGGCCATGGCTCCAGTCCTTTCCGTCACGCCGGCCTCGCCGCGCCTCGGCGCTTACGCAGGACGATCGCCATGCGGTCGGGGGAGTCGGTCACGGCGTCCACGTCATCCGCAAGGGCGGTCAGCACCATCCACGCGAAGTCATCGCGTTTGGGCGCCGAGTTGCCCACGGTCGCGACCTCCACACTGACCTGCATCTCCTGCCCGGTCAGCTCGAACTCGGCCGTCAGGTCGGTGCCTGGCACCGCCTCGGTCAGCAGCATGGCGCACGCCTCGTCGACGGCGATCCGCAGATCCTCGATCTCGTCGAGCGTGAAGTCAAGCCGCGCGGCCAGCCCGGCGGTTGCCGTACGCAGCACGGACAGGTAGGCGCTCGCTGCGGGGAGCCTGATGCTCACCACGTCGCGGATGCCCGCCACGCCCTCAGCGCGCGTCTCGGTTTCCTCGGTCACGTTCCTCCCTCGGGTCAGCGACCCCGTACGGTTTCGACGCTGACTGCAACTTACCGCCCCGGAGAGGTGCTTGGCGGATTCAGACTCGCCAACGAACGAAAAGGCTCTGCGTGGCTGGTACCACACAGAGCCTTATCTCCCGATTTAGGCGGCCTTAGTCGCCCAGAAGATCTTGGAGATTTCGTCGATCTTGCCGAGAAGGTCGTCGGCCTTGGCCACGTCTACCGTGCCCTTGCCGCCCGCCGCGCCGGCCAGCTTCGTGGCCTCCCAGAACAGCTGGTGCAGCTGCGGGTACTGCTCCAGGTGCGGGGGCTTGAAGTAGTCGGTCCAGAGCACCCACAGGTGGTGCTTGACGAGCTCGCTGCGCTCCTCCTTGATCGTGAGGGCGCGCGAGCGGAAGACCGGGTCCTCGTTGCCGGCGTACTTCTCCATGATCGCCTTGACCGACTCCGCCTCGATCCGGGCCTGAGCGGGGTCGTAGACGCCGCAGGGCAGGTCGCAGTGAGCGGAAGCGACATGCTTGGGTCGTAGCAGTCGTGCGAGCATCAGAAAGTCCTTCCTTGATGCTGAGTCAGCTTGGTCCGGTTACCGACCTTACTCGGCTGCAAACGCCCATGGATGAGGGGGTCACAGCACATGAGAGTGCGTGTCGAAGGGGACTCCATGCGGCCCGCGCTCCGTCCGGGCGACTGGCTGCTGGTACGGCAGGGCGCCACGGTCCACCCGGGAGACCTGGTCGTCGCCCGCCTGCCCGGCGATCCCGCGCGCCTCATCGTCAAGCGGGCCCAATGGCACGGCGAGGAGGGATGGTGGCTGGAGAGCGACAACCAGCGCGCTCCGGGCAGACGCGACAGCTGGGACTTCGGCCCGGTCGACGACATCGTGGGCCGTGTCGTGCTGCGCTACTGGCCGTTGCTCAGGTTGCCCAGCCATTTGTCGCGCAACCGCGCGTAGGTTCCGTCTTTTCTGGCACGTTCCAGAACCGTGTTCACCGTGCGGAGCAGCTCGGTGTCTCCCTTGCGTACGGCGATGCCGTACTCCTCGCCGGTCTCCAGGCTCTCCAGCAGCTTCAGCTCCTTGCCGAGCTTGAGCTTGGTCAGCCAGAGCGCGATCACCGGCCGGTCCTGGATCAGCGCGTCCACGTGTCCGGCCTGCAGCCCGATCAGCTGCTGCAGCGAGTCGTCGTACTCGACGACGGTCAGGCCCTTCTCGCGCGCGTAGTCGGCGCCCGTGGTGCCCGTCTGGACGCCGACCTTGATCTTGGCGCCCGTCAGCTTCTTCAGCTTGCTGTCCCTGCGCACCAGGACGGCCTGAGAGGCCTCGAAGTAGGGCGTGGAGAAGTCGAGGTTCTTCTTGCGCTCGGCGGTGATCGTGATTCCGGCGGCGGCCAGGTCGCAGGTGCCGTCGTTGAGCGCGCTGCCGTTCTGGATGGCGTCGAACTCGACGCTGACGACCTTGAGCGGCCGGCGCAGTTCCTGGGCCACCAGGGAGACCAGGTCCACGTCGAAGCCGACGATGACGCCCTCCTGCTCGAACTCGAACGGCTCGTAGGGCGTGTTGGTGCACATGGTGAGGGCGCCGGAGGGGTCGCCGTGCCGTACGCGCTCGGTTCCGCAGGCGGCGAGCGCGAGCAGCGCGAGACCGGCCGAGATCACCGCGCGACGTCTCACGCGGGCGGGGGAGCCCGCATGAGACGTTCTGCCGCGTGCGGTGCTCATCAGCCCTCGGGGTGCAGGACGCGCCGCAGGAACGCCCTGGTCCGCTCGTGCTGCGGGTCGCCGATGAGCTGGGCGGGGGTGCCCTCCTCGACGATCACGCCGCCGTCCATGAACACGACCCGGTCGGCCACCTCGCGGGCGAAGCCCATCTCGTGGGTGACGACCATCATCGTCATGCCCTCCTCCGCCAGCTTGCGCATGACCGTGAGCACGTCGCCGACGAGCTCGGGGTCGAGGGCGCTGGTGGGCTCGTCGAACAGCATCAGGTCGGGGTTCATCGCCAGCGCCCTGGCGATGGCCACGCGCTGCTGCTGGCCGCCGGAGAGCTCGGAGGGGCGGGCGGAGCACTTGGCGCCCACGCCCACCTTGTCCAGGTTCTCCCTGGCGATGATCTCCGCTTCCTTCTTGCTGCGCTTGAGGACCCGCTGCTGGGAGATCATGACGTTCTGCAGAGCCGTCATGTGCGGGAACAGGTTGAACTGCTGGAAGACCATGCCGATGCGGCGGCGTACGGCGTCGATGTCCACGTCGGGGTCGGTCACCTCGACGCCCTCGACGAACACCTTGCCCTCGGTCGGCTGCTCCAGCATGTTCACACAGCGGAGCAGCGTGGACTTGCCCGAGCCCGACGGCCCGATGACGCAGACGACCTGTCCGGGATCGATGGTGAAGTCGATGCCCTTGAGCACGTGGTTGTCGCCGAAGCTCTTGTGCAGGTTCCTGACGTCGATGGCGTGTGGCGTCATCGTTTCTCCAGCCTGCGTGCGAGGTAGCCGAGCGGGATCGTGACCAGGAGGTAGGTGATGCCCGCCGCCATGATCGGAGTGGCGTTGGAGTGCTCGGAGGCCAGGTCGTTGCCGAACTTGGCCAGCTCCACGTACTGGCTCGACACCCCGAGGAACAACACCAGCGAGGAGTCCTTGAGCAGCATCACGAACTGGTTGGTCGTCGGCGGGATGACGATCCTGACGGCCTGCGGGACGACCACCGTGAACAGCGCCCTGCTCGCCGACATGCCGAGCGATCGGGCGGCCTCGGTCTGGCCCTTCGGCACGGCCTGGAGTCCGGCGCGGAAGACCTCGGCCTGGTAGGCCGCGCCGATCACGCCGAGGCCGAGGAAGACCGAGCCGTAAATGCCGAAGGGCAACACGAAGCCGGGCAGCGCCACCGGAAGGAAGGTGATCATGATGAAGATCAGGACCGCGGGCAGGCCGCGGAAGATCTCGATGTAGATCGTCGCGATCCACCTGTAGACGGCCACCTGGGACATGCGCATGAGCGCGAAGAGCAGCCCGAAGACGAAGGCGAGGATGAACCCGCCCAACGTGTAGACGACCGTGTTCTTCAACGCGATCGTAAACAACTCGGGAAGCGTTTCCCGGGCGACATCGAGTTTGGCGAAGTTCTGGGCCAGGTTCGGCCAGTCCACGTAGAAGACCAGCCCGATGGCGGCGAGGCCCAGGACGACGTACTGGACGATCCGCGTGACCCGCTGCTTCTGGCGAGGGCTGAGCCGGGCCCGGCCCGGCTCAGCCACCGTAGACGGCTTCATCAGCCCAGCTCACCAGGCTTCTTGTCGAACCACTTCACGAAGATCTGCTCGTAGGTGCCGTCCTTCTTGGCGGCCTCGATCGACTCGTTGATGGTCTTGAGCAGGACCGGGTCGGCGTTCTTCTTGAGGCCGATGCCGTACTGCTCGCCGGTGTCGAGGCTGGCGATCACCTCGAACTTGGCGGCCACGTCCGGCTTCTTCAGCCAGGTGAGCACGACGGGCAGGTCCTGGACGATGACGTCGGCCTGGCCGGCCTGCAGGGCGAGCAGTTCCTTGGCCGAGTCGGCGTACTCGACCGGGTCGAAGCCCTTGCCCTTCACGAACTCCAGGCCGGTGGTGCTGGCCTGGGCGCCGAGCTTGAGTCCCTTGGCCTTGACGTCGTCCAGTGACGTGGCGCCGGTGCCCTTCTTGGCCAGCAGGGCCTGGGTGGCGTCGAAGTACGGCACGGAGAAGTCGATGTTCTTCTGACGCTCAGGAGTGATCGTCATGCCCGCGGCGGCGACGTCGCACTTGCCGGAGGCCATGGCCGCGCCGCTCTTGATCTGGGCGAAGTCGATGTCGACGATTTCCTGGGTCACGCCGAGCTTCTTGGCGGCCAGGTCGACGATGTCGACGTCGAACCCCACCACCTTGTCGCCTTCCTTGAACTGGAAAGGTTCATAAGGGATGTTCGTGCATGTCGTGAGCTTGCCGGGGTTCACCAGCTTGGCGCCGCCCGCGGCGGTGCCGCCCGTCGGTTGCGCGGTGTCGGTGCCCGCCTGCTGGCCGCCGCAGGCGGACAGCGTCAGGGCGGCGGTGATAGCGAGCGTGCCTACGGCGTAGCCACGGCGTCGCGAGGACCAGAGGGCCATGTTCGGCCTCCTCATGAGGTATGCCACGAAAGTAAGGTTTTGTGAAGTTTAGATGGCGGTTAGTAGCAGTCCGTGCGTTCTGATTTAACGATGCGTCAACAGAACGGCGTCAGCTCCGACACCTGATCTATCTCACCATGTGGCACAATCATGAAACGGGTGACCCCCGTACCCCTCACGAGACGACCCATCGACGAGGGGAACCTGGCAGCTACCGAAGCCAGGCCTCCTTGTGGCGTCTGTCCTTCCGTCCGATGAACCTACAGGGGTCTCTGTGGCTGTCACGCCCGCTTCCACCTCGCTCGATTCCTTCGACCTGGATCCCGCTTTCGCGCTGCACCGCGGCGGCAAGCTGGAGGTCCGCTCGACCATCCCCGTCCGTAACAAGGACGACCTCTCCCTCGCCTACACCCCCGGAGTGGCCCGCGTCTGCTCGGCCATCGCCGACTCCCCGGAGCTGGTCAACGATTACACCTGGGTCTCGAATGTGGTCGCCGTCGTCTCCGACGGCACCGCTGTGCTAGGCCTCGGCGACATCGGCCCGGCCGCCGCGATGCCCGTCATGGAGGGCAAGGCCCTCCTGTTCAAGGAGTTCGGGGGCGTCGACGCGGTCCCCATCTGCCTCGCCTGCACCGACGTCGACGCGCTCGTCGAGACGGTGGTACGGCTCGCGCCCTCCTTCGGCGGCATCAACCTGGAGGACATCAGCGCCCCCCGGTGCTTCGAGGTCGAGGACCGGCTACGCGACCTGCTCGACATCCCGGTCTTCCACGACGACCAGCACGGCACCGCCATCGTGGCCCTGGCCGCGCTCAAGAACGCCGCGCGGGTCACCGGACGCTCCCTGTCCGACCTGCGCGCCGTGGTGGCCGGAGCGGGCGCCTCCGGTGTCGCGGTGAGCCGCATCCTGCTGGAGGCCGGCATCGGCGACATCGCCGTGGCCGACTCCAAGGGCCTGCTCCACCTGGGACGTACCGACCTCAACCCGGTCAAGGCCGCGCTCGCCCGCGACACCAACAAGGGCGGCCATTCCGGCTCCACCGAGTCGGCGCTCGCCGGCGCCGACGTCTTCATCGGGCTGTCGGGCTCGACCGTCGCCGAGGAGGCCATCGCCTCCATGGCACCCGACGCGATCGTGTTCGCCCTGTCGAACCCGACCCCCGAGATCGACCCGGCCGCCGCCCGCCGCCACGCGAGCGTCGTGGCCACGGGCCGCTCCGACTACCCCAACCAGATCAACAACGTGCTGGCCTTCCCCGGCGTCTTCCGCGGCGCCCTCGACGTGCGCGCCCGCACGATCACCGAGAACATGAAGGTGGCCGCCGCCGACGCCCTGGCCGACGTGGTGGCCGACGACCTGACCCCCGACTACATCATCCCGAGCCCGTTCGACGCCCGGGTGGCGCCCGCGGTGACGGCCGCCGTCGCCGCCCAGGCCCAGATCGACGGGGTCAGCCGCATCTAGTCCCGCACGATCGCAGCGCCCGGCCGGAGCAATCCGGCCGGGCGCTTTCTGCAAGCCGTTCTTAAGCGACGTTTGAGAAGCTCGCGGAAACGTCGATCTTGGAGGACAGATGAAAGCCGTTCTGGTCAGCGCGGCGGCCGCCGCGATGCTTCTCGTCGCGACCACCCCGGCCTCCGCGGAAACCGCCACAGGCCTCAAGACCGTGTACGGCTGGGCGAAGATCTCCGGCAACTCCCACCTGATCCTGACCCCGTACAAGGCGTCGCTGGGCGAGATCGGGGAGAGCGGCCTGCTCGGCTGGTCACTGGACAAGAAGACCGGCAAGCCGATCCGGATCGCCTACACGGAAGGGCTGGACTACCGCCAGGTCAACAAGAAGTGCGGCAACCGGGCCGCCGGATACCCCCACGACAGCGCCACCAAGAAGGCCTACGGCAAGACCAAGTGCGACCCGATCCACCTCTGGCAGCGGCTCAAGAAGGGCCGCATGGCGGTGCGCGTGGTCTTCGACGACACCAAGCGCCCGATGGCCGTACGCGTCTGGGAGCTGAACCTGCCGTAGCCCGCCTCGTCTTTAGGAACTGCAGAAAACCTCTTTACTCTTCGTGCTATAAAGGGAGCGCTCTGTAAGGATGGCGGGCGCCGGCTCCCGGGCGAGGAGAGCTATGGAACGCGAGCCCAACCGACTGCTCCAGCGAGTCATCGTGGAGGCGGGCTTCTCACACAAGGGCCTTGCCCGGCGGCTGAACGATCTGGGAGCAGCGCGCGGCACCCCCGGCCTCAAGTACGACCACAGCTCCGTTCTGCGCTGGATCGGTGGTCAGCGGCCGAGGGAACCGGTTCCATGCCTTCTCGCGGAGATCTTCGCGCTCCGGCTCGGCAGGCCGGTGACCGCGGAAGAACTCGGCATGCCGGCCATGACCACACCCCTCGATCTCGGGCAGGAGTTCACGCACACCTGGCAGGAGGGGGTCGCTACCGTGACAGCACTGTGGCGCGCGGATGTGGAGAGGCGGAGGTTCCTGCTCGACTCGACGTTCGCGATCGGGGCGGGCTCGGTGGGGGCCCTGCGCTGGTTGGCGGCGCCGGCGGAGGGGAGGCCGACCGGCGGGGGAGGGCGCAGGGTCGGCAACGCGGACATCGCCGCGATTCACGAGGTGACCCGTTCGTTCGGGGAACTGGACAACCGATTCGGCAGCGGCCGCGTGCGCTCCTCGGTCGTGAAATATCTGGACACCGCCGTCTCGCCGCTCCTCAAGGACGGCTCCTACGGCGAAGCCACCGGCCGCCAGCTCGCCTCGGCAGCCGCCGAACTCACCCGCCTGGCCGGCTGGATGGCCTACGACCTCGAACAGCACGGCCTCGCCCAGCGCTACCTGATCCAGGCGCTGCGCCTGGCCCGCGGCGCCGCCGACCACGCCCTGGGCGGTGAGATCCTGGCCGGGATGGCCCACCAGGCCATCTACATGGGTCAGCACGGCCACGCACTCGACCTGGCCCGCGCCGCGCAGCTGTCGGCCGGGCGGGCGGGAGTACGGACGCTCCTGGCCTCCGCCCACGTCCTGGAGGCCCACGCCCACGCCGGACTCGGCGACGCCCGTGCCTGCGGCGTCTCGCTCAACGAGTCCGAGCAGGCCTTCGCCGCCCGCCGTACCGAGGAGGAGCCGGCGTGGCTCGGGTACTTCGACGAGGCGTACCTGGCGGCCAAGTTCGCCCACTGCTTCCGCGACCTCGGCGACGGCGAGCGCGCCGTCCGCCACGCGCGCCGCTCGCTGCAGATGGACGGCCGCTTCGTGCGCGGCCGCATGTTCAACCTCTCCCTGCTGTCGGCCGGGCTCCTGCAGGACGGCGAACTTGAGGAAGCCTGCGCCGCCGCGACCGACGCGCTGGTCCTGGGCGCCGAACTCCAGTCGGCCCGCTCCCGCTCCTACGCCGCCGACCTACGCCGCCGCCTCGAACCGCACCAGCAGGAGCGGGCCGTACAGGAACTCACGGAACGCACCCGCGACCTGGCCTCCGTCTGACGTCACATCCGGCGCCCGCGAATCGTCACTGCGGGTATGGACAGCAGTGATGACGAGGACAAGCTCTTGGCCGACGCCGTGCGGCTGGCCTTGCTGGACGTGCTGAAGACCCTGTCACCGGCCGAACGGCTCGCCTTCGTGCTGCATGCTCTGTTCGGCCTGCCGTACCAGGAGATCGCGGCCCTCCTGAACCGCTCACCGGCGGCGACGCGGCGGCTCGTCGACGACGCCCGCCGCCGCCTGGACGGCCACCTCTGAACACGCGAAAGCCCGCGGCATGGCCGCGGGCTTTCGTCGTGCCGCTCGCTAGTGCAGGATCTCGCCGTTCGGGCCCACGACGGACTTCGTCTCCGCGTAGGTCGCCTTGTTGTAGACGTCGGCGGTCTCGCTGTCGAAGTAGGCGGAGCTGATGAAGTCGATCCGCTGGTTGCCGTCCTGGTCGTGGAAGATGCTGGTCACGCCGTTCAGGTAGCCGGTGCGCTTGGCGTTGTTGTACCTGAGCAGCCAGGGCCCGCCGTCGGCGCCGCCGGTCAGCGAGCACTTGAGCACCTGGTGCTCCTCCACCCTGAAGCTGTTGACCTGGTAGGTCTTGGTGCCCGTCTTGCCGTAGCAGAACTTGGGGGTGACGCCGGAGTACGGCTTGTCGCCGTCGGGGTGCGGGTCACCGGGGTAGCCGAAGGCGTAGACCGGCTGGCCCTTGGGCTGGTTCCACGCGAACCCCTGCCCGCCCACGACGTCCCCGAGCTTCCCGGTGTCCTTGGCGAGACCGATGATGTACTCGGCCACGAAGTACTTGCGGCTGGTGCCGGGCTTCACCCACTTCTGCGTGTAGAAGTGGGTGATGGTGTAGTTGCCGTACTTGTCGGTGCCGGGCTTGCCCGGACCCTTGTAGGCGTCGTGCGCCGCCTTGGTGACCTGCTCCACCACGGGCTCGCCGAACTTGAAGCCCTGACCCTTGCCGATCTTGGCGTCGGTGTAGGTCTTCTCGTTGACCTCGACCTTCTCCAGCACCGCGCCGGGGAAGTCGGGACCGACCAGGTCGGCGGGCTTGTCCTCGCCCTCGGACCAGCAGTCGCCGAGGTTCAGCTTGCACTTGGCGAACTCTTCTGCGGTGATCTCGCGGGGTTTGATCCACTTGTCGCCGGCCCAGGCCTTGTACTGCTGCGCGGTGACCTTCTTCTCCTCGGTCAGCGTGAAGCCGTTGTGCACGGCCACGAAGGCGTAGTCGCCGTCATAGTCGTCGTACACGTCGAGGTCATACGTGGTGAAGGCGTACGCGCCCGCGTAGACGCCCCAGGGGGCGTTGCCCTGGTAGTAGCCGGGTACGAAGACCCACTTGCGGTAGACGTCCTTGCCGTCCTCGTACACGCAGTGGCCGGCGGTCGCGACCAGGTTGCGGTGGCGCGACTGGATCGAGGTGGCCGAGCACCAGCGGTAGTCGCCCTTGCGGTCGAGGAAGAAGACCTTGCCGATGCTGCGGGGCAGGTTGACGTTCTTCACCTTGGCGCCGGGCTTGGACGAGGTGATCGGGGCGGTCATGCCGGGTTTGCCGTCGAACTTCTTGGCCTGGGTGGTCACCAGTTTCGGGACATCCTTGGCGTCCCAGTGGTACTGGGTGGCCTTCTTCAGCGCGGCGGCGTTGCCGTCCAGCCAGAAGAAGGCGTTGCTGTAGGCGTCGGCCGGCTTCGGAGCGAGCGGATCCTGGACCCAGCTGGGCTCGGCGGCGGCGGGGAAGGCGACGGCGGCAGCACTCAAACCGGCGACGGCGAGGGGGACGAACAGGCGCTTCACAGGGGGGCTCCACAGGAGTAACAAAGGGGATGTCAGGACCCTATCGACCCTTGCGCCCCTCTGATAAGGGATCTTCGCGGAAAATTCCTGAAGAATGCCGAAGGGCCCGGCACAAGCCGGGCCCTTCGGGTGATGCTGGGGCGAGTCAGAGTTTGGACCTCCGACTCAGGTGATCACGAGGTTACTTGGCAACCGCGGTGATCGGGCCGGACCACACGTTCGCAGCGGCGGAGTACACCGAGTGCGTCTCCTCGTCGAAGTACGGCGAGGACATGTAGTCCCAACGGTCGTTGCCGTCCGTGTCGTACAGAACGCTGGTCACGCCGTTGACGTAGCCCATGCGCTTGGCGTTGCTGTACTTGAGCAGCCACGGGGCGCCGTTGTAGCCGCCGGTGACGGCGCACTTCAGCGACACGTGCTCCTCGATCTTCAGGCTCGCGACCTTGGTGGCCTTGGGGCCGGTCTTGCCGTAGCACCACTTCGGCGTAACGCCGGAGTAGGGCTTCGAGCCGTCGGGGTGCTTCGAGTAGGGGTAACCGAAGGTGCGAACGACCTTGCCGGTGCCCTGGTTCCACGAGAAGCCCTGGCCACCGACGTTGTCACCGAGGCGACCGACGTCCTTCAGCGCAGCGCTGAAGAGGTAGTAGTCGGTGCGGGTGTACTTGGTGGCCTTGCCCGCCTTGTACCACTGCTGCACGAAGTAGTGCGTGATGGTGGCGTTGGTGTTGCCGTCGACCGCGACAACGCCCGGGTAGTCCTTGGTGGGCGTGGGCAGCGCGTCGCCCGGCTTCCAGCTCGGCTTCTGCTTCTTGATGTAAGCAACAGCCTCGTCGTAGGTCACGTGCTCGACCACGGGCTCGCCGTACTTGAAGCCGTTGCCCTTGCCGACCTTGGCAGCGTCGTAGATGAACTTGCGAACCTCGACCTTGCCGACGACAGCGCCGGGGTAGTCGGGGCCGGAAGCCTCGTCAGAGCTGCCCTCTTCGACGTTGTAGTCGTCGGTCGTGGCGGGGTCGAGCTTGCCCTTCTTGTACTCCTCGGCGGTCACTTCGACGACCTTGGTGTCCTTGGACCCCGTGAAGGCGTCGTACTCCTTCTTCGTGACCTTCTTCGCGTCCGCCTGCACGCCGCCGATACCGTTGTAAACGGTGACGAAGGCGTAGTCGCGGTCGAAGTCCTCGTAGTTCGAGAAGTCGTAGTGGGTGAAGGCCTGCTTACCCACGTAGATGCCCCACGGAGTCTTGCCCTGGTAGTAACCGGGAACGAAGACCCACTTGGAGACGACTTCGCCGTTGTTCTTGTAGTCGTACGCGCAGTGGCCAGCGGTCGAGACCAGGTTGCGGTACTTGGCCTGGATCGAGGTACCGGAGCACCAGTAGAGGTTGCCGTCGCGACCCTCGAAGAAGACCTTACCGATGGACTTCGGCAGGTTCACGTTGTGGGACTTGACGGTGACCTTCTTCTCGGCACCGATCGGGGGGAGCTCGCCGGGCTTGGTGTTGCCGACGTAGCCGCCCTTCTCGACGATCTTCTTGACGTCCTTGTTGTCCCAGTAGTAGGCCGTGGCCTGCCGCAGGGCAGCGTTGTTGGACTTGGTCCAGAAGTTGAGAACCTCGGCCGCCTTGGCGTTCGACGCCGCAAGGGCGTCGGCGTCAATGTTCGGCTCGGCCTGGGCGGCACCGGCGAGGCCGGCGGCCAGAAGACCAGTGGCCAGGATGGCGCCACCGGCGGGGAGGAGGATGCGCTTCAAGGTAACTCCTTGCGCTGTCGTGGAACGCCTCTTGCGTCCCATGCGTCAGTAAAGGGATAGCCAGGAACATACAGCGCCGATCTTGAAAACAGGAACCCGCTTCGGGCGGAAAAGATGGGACAAGTCGGCCGTGATCGCTTCGTGATGTTTATGCAGCCGATGTGGCTGACCGGGCGAGAGGCCAGACCTGTGATGTTTTCGCAGATCAACAGATGCTTGTTGCTGGTGTGACGTGTGGGGTTGGGGTGTTGCCTTGATGGGCGGTTCGCCCCCAATGTGACGCAGATCACATCAAGTTCATGGCACCGTCTGCGGACCCCATGCGTCCAAACGGCTTCAACTTTCGGCGGGACAGCCGTGGGGCCCGGCGATTGCCGGGCCCCACGGGTTGTTCACGATCTACGAACAGCTAGTGCCGCTCGCGTTGCGTTACCTAGAACGCCTTGCCGGACCACACCTTGGCGGCGGCCTTGTAGACAGCCGCGGTCTCACCGTCGAAGTACGGCGAGGTGATGGTGTCGACGCGGTCGTTGCCGTTCTGGTCGGCGAACGTGCTCGTGACACCGTTCACGTAACCGATGCGCTTGGCGTTGCTGTACTTGAGGAGCCAGGGGCCACCGTCGGCGCCCTCGGTCATCGCGCACTTGAGCGCGACGTGCTCCTCGATCTTCTTGGCGGCCGAGGCGGCCAGCTTCGAAGAGGTCTTGCCGTAGCACCACTTCGGCGTGATGCCGGTGTAGTTCTTGTTGCCGTCGGGGTGCGGGGCGGCCGGGTAGCCGAACACACGGACGTACTTGCCCGTGGGCTGGTTCCAGGCGAAGCCCTGGCCGCCGACGTTGTCACCGAGGCGACCGGCGTCCTTGACGAAGCCCTCGATGATGTAGAACTCGGTCTTGTAGAACTTGGTCGCCTGGCCCGGCTTGTACCACTGCTGCACGTAGTAGTGCGTGATGGTCCAGTTGCCGCGCGCGTCCTGCTTGACCGTGGCCGGGTACTTGACCGGGTCCTTCTTCTGGTTCTCGACGTAGGCCTTGGCAGCCGGGTCGGTCACGATCTCGGTGACGGGCTCGCCGAACTTGAAGCCGTTGCCCTTGCCGATCTTCGCGTCCTTGTACTTGTCCGCGCTGACCTCGACCTTGGCGACCTCGGCGCCGGGGTAGTCGGGGCCGGTCGGCTCGGCGTCCGAGCCCTTCTTGACCCAGCAGGCCTCGATCGAGGTGGGGTCGAGCTTGCACTTGCGGAACTCCGCGCGAGTGATCTCGACGTCCTTGGCGTCCTTGACGCCCTGGTACTTGTCGAACTCGGCCTTGGAGACCTTCTTGGCGGTGCCGTTGCCGAGCTGGACGCCGTTGTAGACCGTGACGAACGCGTAGTCGCGGTCGTAGTCCTCGTAGGTGGAGAAGTCGTAGTGGGTGAAGGCCTGCTTACCCACGTAGATGCCCCACGGCGTCTTGCCCTGGTAGTAACCGGGGACGAAGACCCACTTGGACATGACGTCCTGGTTGTTCTTGACGTCGTACACGCAGTGGCCGGCCGTGGCGACCAGGTTGCGGTACTGCGACTGGATCGAGGTGGCCGAACACCACTTCTTCTCGCCCTTGCCGTTCACGAAGAACACCTTGCCGATGGTCTTCGGCAGGTTCACGTTCTGAACCTTGGCGGTGGTCTTCTTCTCGGCGCCGATCGGGGGCGTGGTGCCGGGCCGGCTGTCGGCGGTGTAACCGCCCTTCTGCTTCAGCTTCTCGACGTCTTTGCCGTCCCAGACGTTGGACTCCTTGGCGCCCTTGAGGGCGGCGCCGTTGTTGTCCGCCCAGAAAGCGGCGATGGCCTTAGCGGTGGCTGCGCTCTTCGCCATCGCGTCGGTGTCGACGTCGTTGGCGGCCGAGGCGGTGCCGGCCAGGCCGGCAGCCAGCAGGCCGGTTGCCAGAACGGCTCCACCGGCGGGGATGAGGATGCGCTTCAAGGGAACTGCTCCTTGGTCTGTCGTGGGTCGCAACATGCGTCCCATGCGTCAGTAAAGGGATAGCAAGGAACATACCCGTGTGATCTTTGCAGGTGGAAGCCGTTTCGCCCGGTCTGGTAGTCACCCTTACCGCCGTGACCGTGCTGTTATCTGTCAGATACAATTACCCGCGGTGATCGTTTGGGCATGTTTTCACTGGCCAATCGGGGGCATGTGGCGAACGGTGCAAATGAGCGGTAAGTGCCTCGGCACTCCCCGTGGCCCGGTGAATGTGACATAGATCACAGGAACCAGATGGGGCCCTCACCCCGTCTAAGTCGCTCCGATCATGAGCGGGCACGGGTGCGCGGCGGTCCTATTCGGGCAGCAGACGACCGCCAGGGATGCGAACCGGCCGCCCGTGAGCCAGAAACCCCACTGGACGTCGACGCCGCCCGTGAGGGATTCGGTCGCGTTGGCCAGCCGTACGGCACGCCCGACGCGCTCTTCGTCGGCGGGCAGGAGCAGCTTGCGGCACGCCGGCGTGTACTCCCGGCCCAGCCAGCCCACCGCGTCGGCGGCGGACTCGAAGGTGGCGGCCACCTGGCGGCGCGGGCGCGCGAGCCAGTCGGCGGTGCGCACCGGAGGCAGCGGCGAGCTCGGGAACTCGGGCGTGCCGGTCCGGCGCTCCTCCTCCAGGCGCAGTTCCTCGCCGATCCCGGTCCACCGGTAGGCGTGAAAGTGGCCGGCCATGCTGGGAGATATGCCCAGAAACGCGGAAGGGGCCCGGCATCGAGCCGGGCCCCTTCACACGGTGGTCTTACTTGTAGAGCTCGCCGTTCGGGCCGACGACCTTGCCGGACCACACGTTCTTCGCGGCGTTGTAGACGTCAGCCGTCTCGCCGTCGAAGTACGGGGAGGTGATCCAGTCGATGCGGTCGTTGCCGTCCTGGTCGGCGAAGGTGCTGGTGACACCGTTCACGTAACCGAGACGCTTGGCGTTGCTGTAGTTCTTCAGCCAGGGGCCGCCGTCGTAACCGGGGGTCACGGCGCACTTGAGGCCCACGTGCTCCTCGATCTTCAGCCAGGAGGCGCCGACCTTCTTGCCGGTGGTCGGGCCGTAGCAGGTCTTCGGGGTCACGCCCGAGTAGACCTTGTTGCCGTCCGGGTGCGGCGCGTACGGGTAACCGAAGGCGCGCACCGGCTTGCCGCTCGGCTGGTTCCAGGAGATGCCCTGGCCGCCGACGTTGTCACCGAGGCGACCGGCGTCCACGAACTTCTTGCCGTTGTGGCCGATGCCGTTGTAGACGGTGACGAACGCGTAGTCGCGGTCGTAGTCCTCGTACGTCGTGAAGTCGTAGTGGGTGAAGGCCTGCTTGCCCACGTAGATGCCGAACGGCGCCTTGCCCTGGTAGTAGCCGGGGACGAAGACCCAGCGGTCCATGACGTCGCGGTTGCCGTCGGTGTCGTACACGCAGTGCGCGGCGGTGGAGACCACGTTGCGGTAGTTCGACTGGATCGAGGTGGCCGAGCACCAGCGGTACTTGCCGGACGCGTCCACGAAGAAGACCTTGCCGATGGTCTTCGGCAGGTTCACGTTCTGGGACTTGCCGGAGCCGGCGGACTGCGGCGCGGTCTGGCCGGGACGTCCGTCGGGGCTGTAGCCGCCCTTCTGGACGACCTTCTTCACGTCGGCGGCGTCCCAGGTGTAGGCCGTCGCGTTGCGCAGGGCTGCGTAGTTGGACCGCATCCAGAACGCGGCGACAGAGTAGGCCGCCTTGGTGTTGGTGGCCATCGGGTCCTTGGCGATGTCGTCGGCGGCCTGGGCGGTACCGGACAGGCCGGCAGCCACGAGACCGGTCGCCAGCAGAGCGCCACCGGCCGGGAGAAGGATTCGCTTCAAGGTAACTCCAGGTTGCGCTGGTATGGGCGCTCCAAGCGCGCCGAACTCAGCAAAAACGGACAGCCCGGAACCTACAGCGCTGACTCGTGTCATGTGAATTTTCGGTAGATCATGTCAACCGGTCCAACACGCGGTGTGATCGTTCCGAGACAGAAGGAGTGCCTGATCACAGAGTCGACCTATGGGGCCGATGTGACTTGCCTCACTTTTCGCTGCTGCCCTGTGCGTCGGCCTGCCGGTAGACGTCGGCGGTGGTGGCGATGAAGGGGGGCGCGGACACCGCGTCGTACGCCCCGCGGGCGTCGCGGTTCCAGGTCAGGCTGTTGACCCCGTTGAGGTAGCCGAGCTTGGTCGAGCTCTGGAACTTCCACAGCCAGGGGCCGCCGCTCGCGCCCGCGGTGAGGTTGCAGGGCTGGAGCAGGACGCCGTACTGCAGTTCCCGGCTCGGCGCGGTCGTCTTGCTGGTGCCGCCGGCGCAGGTCTCGAGCGTCTTGCCGTTGAAGGGGCGGGTGCCGTCGGGCTGGGCGCCCGCCGGGTATCCGAAGGCGTTGACGCGGTTGCTGTATCCCTTGGAGATCGCCAGGCCCTGGCCGCCGACGTTGTCCTGCAGCTTGCCGACGTCCTTCATGGAGTAGGTGCCGTCCTTCTGCTTCTCCCAGACGAAGCCGCGGTGGACGGTGACGAAGGCGTAGTCGAAGTCGTAGTCGCCCTTGACCCAGTCCTCGTGCAGGCTGAGTGAGGCGCCGACGTAGATGCCGTCAGGCGTGGTGCCGTCGGCCTGCGGGTTGGGGACGAAGATCCAGTTGTGCGCCTCGCCGGGCTGGCGTGGGTCGTAGGCGCAGTGTCCGGCCGTGGCGACGACGCTCTTGCTCTTGGACGCCACCGCGCTGGCCGAGCACCAGAACTCCTTGTTGCCGAACCGGAAGAAGACCTTGCCCATGGTCTTGGCGGCCGAGCCGCTCTTGGGCAGCGCGGGCGCGACGTCGCGGGGGCCCGTCTTCGCCTTCTTCGCGGTGGCGGAAGCGGCCTGTACGGCGGCGCCGGCCGACGACCCGGCGGCGGTCGAGGAGGCAGCGGGAGCGTTGCCCGCGGGCGTGGCCGGCGAGTAGCTGTCGGCCTTCTTGAGCCGGTCGGGCTGCCAGTACTCCGCGACCTTCTTCATGTCCGCGTCGGTCTTGGCCAGCGGGACCGTCATGACCTTGCTGGGCGCGGCGTTCGCGATCCCTGTCAGGGCAGGCACCATCAGCAGCGCGCCGAGGGCGGCGGCCGCGAGGGACCTGACCGGGGGGATCATGAAATGCCTTTCTTGGGGTCGTAAGGGAGGATTTTTCCAGATCGACTCACTCTATGGCAGCTCGGATGGAGATTCGTTATCTGATCAAGGTTGACGTGTGTCCCATAAAGCCCATGTGAGGCATGCGTCCCGCGCGTCGGTCGTTGGCCGCCGATGATCTGCGAGCAAGGCTGCCAGTATGCGACTCATGTGTCTCGCCGTCCTTTCATGTACGGCTATCGCCGCTGGTCCAGCCGCAAATCCCGCGGAACCACCGAAGAACGGATTCGTGCTCACCCACGGCGCCCGCCACGTCCTGCTCGTCTGCGACGGCAACCCCAGCGTGCACCCGCGCGCCACCGAGGCCTGCGCCGCGCTGACGGCCACCGCGGGCAACCCGGCGCGCATGCCGGTGGCGCAGGTGCTGTGCACGGAGGAGTACAGCCCGGTGAAGGTCACGGCCACCGGCGTCTGGGGGGAGCGGCTGATCAACCACACGGCGGTGTACGGCAACCGCTGCAGGATGAGCGCCGCCACGGGCCCGCTGTTCGCCTTCTGAAGGGCCTCGGAAACGGGGAAAGTCCCCGGGGAGGGCCCGGGGACTTTCAGCTCGCGTCAGACCGCTACAGCGGGAAGTTGCCTGTCCACCGGTTGGCGGCGGCCTTGTAGACCTTGTAGGTGTCGGCGTTGAAGTACGGCGACGAGATGTGGTCGTACCTGTCGTTGCCGTCGGTGTCCCACGCCACGCTGTTGACGCCGACCAGGTAGCCGGTGCGCGAGGCGCTCTTGTAGTTGTAGATGAACGGCCCGCCGCTGGCGCCGGCGGTGAAGGAGCACTTGAAGCCGATGTGCTCCTGCAGGTTGTACTTCGGCGCCGACGGCATCGGCTTGGTCTTGCCGTAGCACCACTTCATGGTGCGGCCGGTGAACGGCTTGTCGCCGTCGGGGTGCTCGCCGGCCGGGTAGCCGAAGGAGAAGACGTTCACCTTCGTGCTGCGGTTCCAGGCGAAGCCCTGGCCGCCGACGTTGTCACCGAGGCGGCCGACGTTCTTGACCGTCCACTGCCACTTGCCGTTGACCTTCTCCCACTTGACCTTGATGCCGTTGTAGACGTTGACGAACGCGTAGTCGAAGTCGTAGTCCTCCTTCACCACGAAGTCGTCGTGCGCGTTGAACGTCCTGGCGGCGTAGATCCCGTAGGGAGCCTTGCCCTCCCACGCGTTGTTGCCGTCCCAGTACGACGGGATGAAGATCCAGTTGTCGTAGAAGACGTCCTTCTTGGTGTCGTAGACGCAGTGCGCCGAGGTCGCCACCATGTTGCGGAACTTGCCCTGGACAGAGCTGGCCGAGCAGAAACGCCAGCTCTTCGGGTCGTTCGGGTTGGCGCCGGGCAGCGTGAAGAAGACGCGGCCGACCGTGTTGGGCAGGTTGACGTGCTTGCTCTTGGCGGTCTTCGTCTTCTCCTCGCCGATCGGCGGGACCGATCCGGGCGGACCGTCAGGGCTTTGGGTGCCGCCCTTGACGCCTCTGGACGAGATGTCCAGGGAGTCCTTCATGTCCGTGGCCAACCGGATGCGGTCGGGCGTCCAGAACTGGACTGCCTGAGTCGCGGGCGTCGTCGCGTTCTTGGAGACGACGTCCTTGGGTGCCTGAGTCGCCGAAGCGGTGCCGCTCATCATGCCGGCGGCCAGTCCGATGGCCACGAGGCCGGCGAGCGGAATCGCCATGCGCCTTGCTCGGGAATTCATGGAGCTCCTTCCAGTTCTCGGCGGCCCAGAGCGGGGTACGGCGCCCCGGTGGGCCAGGAAAACGCTGGGAACGCTAATGAATGGCGCGGGGCGAGTTCCAGGAAACGACGCGAAAAAGTCTGGGCCGGTTCCGTTCCGTTATAGAAATAGCAATTGGGCATGTATTCTCAATCGGTATTCGCGCAGGTCTCCAAGGCGCCCGGAATTCATTTTCCTCACAGATAACAGGGGTCACTTATATCCGTGCGCCGCCTGTGCTCACTCCGGTCAGAAACGTCACAGGCGAGCCAAACCGAATCTTGTTCTGGTTAGATGGGTGGCATGGATCCGCGCACCCCCTGCCTCGTCGGCGCCGCCCAGCTGACCGTCCGGACGCAGCCCGGACCGGAACCCCTCGTCCTCTGGGAGCACGTGGCCAGGCAGGCCGCGCGCGACGCCGGTCTCGCGCCGTCGCGGCTCGACTCGATCGGGCTGGTCTACACCGATTCCTGGCAGTACGACGCGCCGCCGTACCGGCTGGCGGAACGGCTCGGCGCGGCGCCGCGCCACAGCGTCTACTCCAATGTCAGCGGTACGGCCCCGCAGATGCTCATCGGCGCCGCGGCGGGACGGATCGCGGCGGGGGAACTGGACAGCGCTCTGGTGGCGGGGGCGGAGGCGCTGGCCACGCGCAGGTACGTGCGCAAGCTGGGCGAGCATGTGGCGTGGAGCCATCCGGCCGATCCGAAGCCGCCGTACGGGTGGGACCGGCCGCCGCATCCGGCGGAATTGGCGCACGAGTTGTTCCTTCCTGTCCACACTTATCCGATCCTGGAGACGGCGCACCGCTTTTCCCGAAATATGGCGATAAGTCGGGAAATGTCGGAGCGAGCGCGGTTCATGTCGCTTATGTCGGAGGTGGCGGCGGCCAATCCCCATGCCTGGCGGCGGGAGGCGTTTTCTCCGGAGGAGCTGGAGTCCGGGCGGTTCGTCGGCTGGCCGTACACCAGCAACACGGTCGCGACGCTGGAGGTCGACCAGGCCGCCGCCGTCATCCTGGTCAGCTCGGAGCTGGCCGACCGGCTGGCGATCCCGCTGGAGCGGCGCGTGTACCTGCGCGGCTGGGCCTACGCCGAGGACACCTGGGAGGTCGCCGCCCGTCCCTCGCTCGCCTCCTCCCCGGCGATCGCCAAGGCGGCCGAGGCCGCGTTCGCCCGCGCCGGGCTGGGTCTGGACGACATGGCCGCGCTCGACCTCTACAGCTGCTTCGCCATCGCCCTGCGGCAGGCCTGCGACGCGCTCAAGCTCGACCTCCTGGACCCGCGCGGCCTCACGGTCACCGGCGGCCTGCCGTACGCCGGCGGCCCCGCCAGCAACTACGTCCTGCACTCCACGGCCACCATGGCCGGGCTCCTGCGCTCACAGCGCGGCCACGGCCTGGTCACCGGCGTGGGCATGCACCTGACCAAGCACGCCTGCGCCGTCTGGTCCACCGAACCCGGCGGCACGCTCGGCGACGCCGCCCCCGTGCACACCGCCACCCCCGTCCCCATCCAGGACCTTTACGAGGGCCCCGCGACGGTGGCCGGCTACACGGTCGCCCACGGCCGCGACGGCGCCCCCGAGCGCGCCATCCTGGTCGTCGACGTCCCGGGCGGCGCCTCCAGGGCCCACGCCGTCGTACGGCGGGCCGACCTGCTGGCCGACGCCGAGACCCGCGAACTGGTGGGCCGCCAGGTGCGCCTGCGCCCCGAGGGACAGGCGAACGTAGCCGATTGGTGACAGGCCAACCCGATGCGCGGCCGTAGCCGAGCGGCTACCCTTCGTGTGTTGACATTTTTATGTCACCGGCGAACGCTGGAGTCATGCGGAGGACCACGGTGCGCATCGACGAGACGCTCCTCAACGAGGCGAAGGCGTACGCAGCACGCAACGGACGCAGTCTCACCTCGGTCATGGAGGACGCCTTGCGGCAACTACTCAACCGCTCCACCGAGGCGGCCCAACGCCCACGGGTGGAGCTCCCGGTCTCCGGATCTCGTCTCCGGCACGGGATCGAGCTCACCCCCGAGTTCATCAAGGACCTGCTCGACCGGGAGGACGTCGAGCATCACGTCAAGTCGGTGGACGATGCTGCTGAGTGACGTCAACGTCCTCGTCAACGCCTTCCGCTTGGAGGCGAAGGAGCACCGGTCCTGCCGCGCGGTCATCGAAGAGCTGGTCAACGGCGATTCGGCCTACGCGGTCTCGGATCAGGTGATCAACGGCTTCATCCGGATCCTCGCGAATCGGCCGCTCTATGAGAACCCGGCCACGATGGAGGAGATCCTCGCCTTCGCGGAGCTGGTCCGCAACCAGCCCCACGCGATCGTGGTCAGCCCGGGTGAGCGTCATTGGGAGATCTTCACCGTTTTGTGCAAGCGGATAGGCACGAACCACAAGCTCGTGCCCGACGCCTACCTGGCTGCGCTGGCGATTGAGCACGGTTGTGAATTTGTGACCTGTGACAAGGACTTTGCCCGGTTCGAGGGGTTGCGCTGGAGGTCGCCGCTCAACTGAACTGGGGCCGAGGGCGTAAGCCGCACTACTCCGCGAGGATCGCTGGTGGCGGATCAGTTCGACGTCATCGAGGCCGGCGAGAAGGGGCGTCGGCGGTGGATCGGCATCGTGGTGCTGGTCGCGGTACTCGCGGTGCCCGTCGTCGGCCTGCTGGCCAGCCGGGCGCCGGAGGCGGAGCCGCCCGCGCGGCCGACGGCCGACCCGATTCCGACGTTGACGACGCTCACGTCCGCACCCAATGTGCTGCATGCCCAGGCGCGTGCCAAGGGGGCCGACGAGGTCATTCAGGTGGTCTTTCCGCATGGGCTGCGGGCTGATGTGCGGTATCCGGCCGAGCTGGGGCTCGACGACCTCGGGTCGCGGCCGTTCGTGGGGCTGTGGATCGCCGGCGGGGAGTTCTCGCAGTACCGGCAGCTCGCGGCGCCCTACGGGGGTGACGTCGAGGTGACTCGGGGGGAGAAGCCGCTGCGGTCGTTCACCGGCAACGTCACGCTCTGGCCGCGCCCGCCGGGGCCGGGGCTGGTGGGGCAGGTGATGTTGTTCGCGTTCGGGCCGTGGCGGATGGCGATGTACGACCGGCCGACCGGGATGCGCTTCGAGCAGCGGATGGAGCTGGCCACGAGCCTCAAGGGAACGGTGACCAAGGACGGCTACCTGGTGCTGAAGTCGGCGGGGCGGATCCGGCTGGCCGCGCCGGGTGACGGGCGGCGTAGTGATCCGGTGGGGCCGCAGTTGCTGTTCGGCGGCGGGTCCAGCGACATGCTGGCCCTCGTGCCCACACCGGGCTGCGCGCTGCCGGAGGTGCCCAGCGCGATGGGCGCGCGCGGGCGCCACACCGAGTCGGTCTGCATGGGCGACTTCATGGTGGCCGCCTCGGGCTCCCGGGAGTTCGTGCGAACGGCGGTCAGCAAGATCCGCATCACCGTGAAGTAACCGGCCGGCGGTCTGTGGGAGCGACGCGAAACCGGTCCGTGAGGGTGCCGTGAATCCGGTCTGTGAGGGTGCTGAGGAACCAGTCTGTGAGAGCGCCGGGAAGCCAGCTTGTGAGAGTGCCGCGGAATCAGTCTGTGAGGGTGCCGCGAACCGGCGGTGGCGGGGATCAGGGTGGTCTTCGCGGCAGGAACGCAGCGGTGGGTCAGTGGGTGGCGCTGGTCAGGTGGCGGCGCGGGCGGGTGCGGGCGGCGCGGCGGGCCTGGTAGGCGAGGGGCATGTACCGCAACCGCTCGGGCAGCCGCGGCGTCACCATCGCCACCAGCCGCCCGATCCGCCGTAGCCGCCGCTCGTCGCGGGCCGTCCACCTCAGGCCGAGCGTCGCGCGGACGGCGGGCGGCAGCGTCCCCACGGTCACGAACGCGTTGAACCCCCCGGAGGCCACCCCCACCGGCATCCACAGCCGCCGCACCGCCGCGGGCAGCCGAGGCGGGGCGGGTGTGCCGCGCATGACCGCGAGCACGTCCAGCGCCGTGGGGTGCGCCTCCAGTCGGTGGGCGACCATGTCGTCGAAGTAGGCACAGAAGGCCGGCATGTCCGGCGGCATCTCCCGCTCGGGCACCCGCAGGATCCGGGCGAGCCGCCGTGACTCGGCCAGCATCCGTTCCTCGTCCGCCGCCGAGTAGGGGGTGCCGAACACCCGGTTCAACGTCAGGAACCGCTCGAACAACGACCAGTGCACCCACGCCCACGCCTCGCCGTTGAGCGCGTGGTAGGCCCGGCCCCGCTCGTCCACGCCACTGATCGGCTCGTGGAGCTCGCGGAGGCGCCGGCCTTCCGCCAGGCCGTTCTGCCCGCCGTACACCCAGGTCTGGACGGAGGTGAGCGTGCGGTCCAGGCGGCCCCACGGGTCTTGTTTGAACGTGGAGTGCTCGGCGACGGCGGCGCCCACGGCGGGGTGCATGGTCTGCAGGATCAGCGCGCTGCCGGCGACCAGCAGGTTGCGGTACTCGCCCGCGGTGTCCCAGTGCATCGATCCCGGGCCGAAGGGCTCCACGTCCATGACGTCGCCTCCTGGGTGATACATCCTCTCTTTCGTTGTATCACCCAGAAGTCACCCGAGTAACCCATCACTTATCTAGAGGGTGAAGACGATCTTCCCGAAGATCTCGCCCTCGTGCATCGCGGAGAACCCGGCCGCCGCCTCGGCCAGCGGAAGCGTCCTGTCGATGACCGGGCGTACCCCGGTCTGCTCCAGGAAGACGGCCAGGCGCTGGAGCTGGTCTCTGGTGCCCATCGTGGAGCCGACCACGGACAGCTGCAGGAAGAAGACCCGGTTCAGGTCGGCGGGCGGGACCGCGCCGCTGGTGGCGCCGGAGACCACGATGCGGCCGCCCGGCCTGAGCGACTTCAGCGAGTGGTCCCAGGTGGCCTGGCCGACGGTCTCCATGACCGCGTCCACGCGCTCGGGCAGCCGCGCGCCGGGCTCGAAGACCCGGTCGGCGCCCAGTTCGAGGGCCCGCTCCCGCTTGTCCGCCGACCGGCTGGTGGCCCATACCCGGTAGCCGCCGGCCCGGCCGAGCGCGATCAGCGCCGTGGCCACGCCGCCGCCGGCGCCCTGCACCAGCACGGTCGCGCCCGGCTGCAGCCCGGCCTTGTCGAACAACATCCGGTAAGCGGTCAGCCACGCCGTGGGCAGGCAGGCCGCCTGCTCGAAGCTGAGCGCCGCCGGCTTGGGCACCAGGTTCCGCTTCGGGACGGCCACGCGCTCCGCGAAGGTGCCGTCGTAGGTCTCCGACAGCAGGGAGCGCTTGGGGTCGAGCGTCTCGTCGGCGCCCGAGCCGATCACCGAGTGGACGATGACCTCGTTGCCGTCCTCGTCCAGGCCGGCGGCGTCGCAGCCGAGCACGATCGGCAGCCGGTCCTGGCGGATGCCGACGCCCTTCAGCGTCCACAGGTCGTGGTGGTTGAGCGCGGTGGCCTTGACCGTGACGGTCGTCCACCCGTCGGGCGTCTTGGGCTCGGCGTGCTCGCCGAGCCTCAGGCCGGCGAGCGGGTTGTCGGGATCGGTCTGTGCGGCGGTTGCGGCGAACATGGCCGCACCCTACTTCAGCCCGTCAGCCGAGCGTGTCGCGGATCTGCCGTGCGGCCGTGTCGAGGGTCTGGCGGACCTCCTCCAGGCGTTCGCGGGTGAGCTGGCTCTCCGACGCCTCCTCGCGCACCTGCCCCACGAAGTCGGCCAGCATGCCGCCGAGCTCGTTGTCCAGCTCGACCCGGTTGGGGGAGACGCCGCCGATCGTGGTCCAGATGTCGCCCCAGATGCGCCGCCACTCGTGCTTGAGCCGCTCGCTCTCGCCCTGCCACGAGCTCACGTTCTGGGTCCACTGGCGCTTCTGCTCCTCCTTGAGGCGCCGCATGTCGGCCTTCTGCCCGGTACGCACGTCCTTGGCCATCTTCGTCAGCTCCTCGCGGAGCGACTTGACGGTGTCGCGGACGTCCTCCTTGACCTCGCGGGCGATGTCGCGGACCGAGGCGGAGATCTCCTGCTCCAGGTCGGCCAGTTCGTCGAGGCGCTCGTCGAGCTCTTCGCGGCCCTTGTCGGTGATGGAGAAGACCTTCTTGCCGTCTACTACCTCGTGGGTGACCAGGCCCTCCTCCTCCAGGCGGGCCAGACGCGGGTAGATGGTGCCGGGGGAGGGCGAGTAGACGCCGAGGAAACGGTCCTGGAGGAGGCGGATCACCTCGTAGCCGTGACGGGGGCTCTCTTCCAGCAGCTTGAGCAGGTACAGGCGCAGGCGGCCGTGACCGAAGACGGGGCTCATTCCTTCTCTCCCTTGAGCAGCGCGACCTCGCCGGAGACGGTGGTCACCGTGAGCGAGGCCATGCCGCCGCCGAGCCGTCCCGACATCGACTGCGAGCCGGGCTTGCTTTGGTTGACGAGCCGGTCGAAGGTGCTGACGACGCGGCCGGAGGTCGAGCGGACGGCGACGTCGGCCTCGACGTTCTCCGGCAGCCTGACCAGGATGCCGCCCGAGACGCTGTTGAGCGTCACGTGGCCGGTGGGCCGCAGCGCCAGGTCGGCGGTGATGCGGCCGGACACGGTGTTGGCTTTCAGCCGTCGTGGTATCCCGTCGGCGACGGTGAGGTCACCGGAGATGCTCTTGAACGCCAGGTCACCGGCCATCGCGCGGCTCTCGACATCGCCGGAGACGGTGGTGGCGCTCACGTCGCCGCTCACGCCGTCGAGCACGATCTCGCCGGAGACGCTCCTGACCTGCGTCTGCCGCTCGAACCCGGCGACCACGGCGGGCGCGGAGACGACTCCCGCGTTGACCCTGCAGGTCTTCGGCACGGTGAGCGTCAGCACCGAGCGCCGCTTGTCGCGGCGCAGCCAGCCGAGCAGGCCGTCCCAGGTGAGGTCCTTGTAGGTGACGCTGAGCTCTTGGGCCTCCTCGTCATAGGTGACGATCAGCGGCGAGGCCGACTCGACCTCGGACACCTCCAGCACCGGCGGTCCGTCGCTGGCCAGCACGTTGAGCTTGCCCGCGACGATGCGCACGTCCAGCGCCGTCACGGGGCCGAACGTGAGCTCTTCGGGCCCGTCGATAGTCCACTGAGCCATGACCCCTCCGCGTTAGGTTTCCTCCATACACGATATGTCGCGTCAAGCCAAAACTCAAGATGTATCGCGTTTGCTCGCGAGGTCGCGCCTACTCGTCGTCGTCATCCAGCCGGGCCAGCCACGTGGCCAGACGCTCCACGGGCGTCTCGAACTCCGGGTTGAGATCGACGAACTCCTTCAGCCGCTCCCCGAGCCAGAGGATGCTGACCTCCTCCTCGCCGCGGCGCTCGACGAGCTCCTCGATCCCCCGATCGGTGAAGTACATGGTGCTCCGTTCTAACAGAAAGCCCCCGCCGGAGCGGGGGCTTCCAGGTGGAATCGACTAGCCGAAGAGCTCGTGCACGATCTCCTCGAGCTCCTTGTCGTGAGCGGCGTGGGAGCCGGTCGCGGGGGAGCTGTTGGGGGTGCGCGAGACCCGGCGGAGGGCACGGCCGCCGAGCAGCTGCGGGTCCTCCGCCAGCTTCAGCGTGAGGTACGGCCACGGCCCCATGTTGACCGGCTCGTCCTGGGCCCAGAACAGCTCGGCCTGCCCGCCGTACCGGGAGAGCTCGGCGGTGAGCTCCTCGGCCGGGAACGGGTAGAGGCGCTCCAGACGGACGATCGCGACATCCTCGCGGCCTGCCGCGTCACGACCCGCCGCCAGGTCGTAGTAGAGCTTGCCGGAGGTCAGCACGACCTTGGTGACCTTCGACGGGTCGACGGTGGTGTCGCCGATGACCGGCTGGAAGGTGCCCGAGGTGAAGTCGGCCGCCTTCGAGGTCGCCTTCTTGTGCCGCAGCAGCGACTTGGGCGTGAAGACCACCATCGGCTTGTGCCGCCCGGACTCCACCTGCCACCTGAGGAGGTGGAAGTAGTTGGCCGGGGTGGTGGGCTGCACGACCGTCATGTTGTCCAGGGCGCAGACCTGCAGGAAGCGCTCGATCCGGGCGCTGGAGTGGTCGGGCCCCTGGCCCTCGTAGCCGTGCGGCAGCAGCAGGACGACGCCCGACTTCTGGCCCCACTTCTGCTCACCGGACGAGATGAACTCGTCGATGATCGTCTGTGCGCCGTTGACGAAGTCGCCGAACTGGGCCTCCCACGCCACGAGGGCGTCGGGGCGGACCACGCTGTAGCCGTACTCGAAGCCCAGCGCCGCGAACTCGCTGAGCAGCGAGTCGTAGACGTAGAACTTCGTGGTGCCGTGGTTGAAGGTCTTCAGCGGGGTGTGGTCCTCGCCGGTCATCCTGTCGACCAGCACCGCGTGGCGCTGGGTGAAGGTGCCGCGGCGGGTGTCCTGGCCGACGAAGCGGACCGGATGGCCGTCGATGAGCAGGGAGCCGATCGCCAGCGCCTCACCCATGGACCAGTCGATCGCGTCCTGCTCGACCATCTGGCCACGCCGCTGCAGCACCGGCGACAGGCGCGGGTGCACGGTGAAGCCCTCGGGCAGGTTGAGCTGGGTGTCGACGATGCGCTTGAGCGTCTCGTCGGTGATCGCCGTGGGCGTGTCCGTGTGCGACCACTTGATCACCTCGGTCGGCGGCACGCGCAGCTCGCCGGAGTCCTGACGCGGCTGCTTGGCCGCCTCGCGGACCTCGGTGAACGCCTGCTCCAGCTTGGCCTGGTAGTCGCGCAGCGCCGACTCGGCCTCTTCGACCGTGATGTCGCCGCGGCCGATCAGGGCCTCGGTGTAGAGCTTGCGCGTGGAGCGCTTGGCGTCGATGAGGTCGTACATCAGCGGCTGGGTGAAGGCGGGGTTGTCGCCCTCGTTGTGGCCGCGGCGGCGGTAGCAGATCAGGTCGATGACCACGTCCTTGCGGAACGCCTGACGGTACTCGTAGGCCAGCTGGCCCACGCGGACCACGGCCTCCGGGTCGTCGCCGTTGACGTGGAAGATCGGGGCCTGGATCATCCTGGCCACGTCGGTGGCGTACACGCTGCTTCGGGAGGAAGCGGGCGAGGTCGTGAAGCCGACCTGGTTGTTGACCACGATGTGGATCGAGCCGCCGGTGCGGTAGCCGCGCAGCTGCGACAGGTTGAGCGTCTCGGCCACGACGCCCTGGCCGGCGAAGGCCGCGTCGCCGTGGATGAGGACGGGCAGGACGGTGAAGCCCTCCTCGCCCCGCTCCAGGAGGTCCTGCTTGGCGCGTACGACGCCTTCGAGCACCGGGTCGACCGCCTCCAGGTGGGAGGGGTTGGCCACGACCGAGGCGGTGATGGTCTTGCCGCCGGGTGCGGTGAAGGTGCCGGAGGCGCCCAGGTGGTACTTCACGTCGCCGGAGCCGTGGGCGGTCCGCGGGTCGATGTTGCCCTCGAACTCGGTGAAGATCTGCCCGTAGGACTTGCCGACGATGTTGGCGAGCACGTTGAGCCGGCCGCGGTGGGCCATGCCGATGACGACCTCGTCGAGGTCCTGGTCGGCGGCGTCGCTGATCACCGAGTCGAGCAGCGGGATCAGGGACTCGCCGCCCTCCAGGGAGAAGCGCTTCTGGCCGACGAACTTCGTCTGCAGGAACGTCTCGAACGCCTCGGCGGTGTTGAGCCGGCCGAGGATGTTGAGCTGCTCCTCGCGGTCGGGCGAGGCGTGGGCCATCTCCACCCGCGCCTGTATCCAGGACCGTTCCTCCGGGCTCTGGATGTGCATGTACTCGATGCCGACGGTGCGGCAGTACGAATCGCGCAGCACGCCCAGGATCTCGCGCAGCTTCATCAGCGGGCGGCCGCCGAAACCGCCGGTCGCGAACTCGCGCTCCAGGTCCCACAGCGTCAGGCCGTGCGACTGGATGTCGAGGTCGGGGTGCTTGCGCTGCTTGTACTCCAGCGGGTCGGTCTCGGCCATGAGGTGGCCGCGTACCCGGTAGGCGTGGATCAGCTCGATCACCCGCGCCGACTTGGAGACGTCGTCGTCGTGGGAGGCGGAGATGTCCTGGACCCAGCGGACCGGCTCGTAGGGGATCCGCAGCGCCTCGAAGATCTCGTCGTAGAAGCCGTTCTCGCCCAGCAGCAACCGGTGGATCTGCCGCAGGAAGTCGCCCGACTGGGCGCCCTGGATGATCCGGTGGTCGTAGGTGCTGGTCAGCGTCATGACCTTGGAGACCGCCAGCCTCGACAGGGTGTCGGGGGCGGCGCCTTGGTACTCGGCCGGATACTCCATGGCGCCCACGCCGATGATCGTGCCCTGGCCGGGCATCAGGCGTGGCACGGAGTGGACGGTGCCGATCGTGCCGGGGTTGGTCAGCGAGATCGTGGTGCCGGCGAAGTCGTCGACGCCCAGCTTGTTGCCGCGCGCCTTGCGGACGATGTCCTCGTAGGCCATCCAGAACTGGCGGAAGTCCATGTCGTCGGCCGCCTTGATGGACGGCACGAGGAGCTGGCGCTCACCGTTGCTCTTCTGGACGTCGATGGCCAGACCGAAGTTCACGTGCTCCGGCTTGACCAGCGTCGGCTTGCCTTCGACCTCGGTGTAGGAGAAGTTCATCTCCGGCATGGCCTTCAGCGCCTTGACGATCGCGAATCCGATCAGGTGCGTGAAGGAGACCTTGCCGCCGCGTCCCCGCTTGAGGTGATTGTTGATCACGATGCGGTTGTCGATGAGCAACTTGGCCGGAATGGCCCGGACGCTCGTCGCCGTCGGTACCGACAGCGACAGGTCCATGTTGGCCGCCGTACGGGCCGCGGCGCCGCGCAACTTGACCTCTTCGGCGCCCTTGGGCACCGCAGCGGCCGGCTGCTTCGGCTTCTCGGCCGCGGGCGCCGGGGTGGCCGGCGCCTTGGCGGGAGCTGGTGCGGGGGCGGGCGCGGTTGTAGTGCCGTTCGCCGCCTCCCTGGCCGGGGTTCGGCCCGGTCCGTAGTCAGGGTTGTAGTCAGCGAAGAAGTTCCACCAGGCCTTGTCCACAGACTCGGGATCCTGGAGGTACTTCTGGTACAGCTCGTCGACAAGCCACTCGTTTTGCCCAAAGCTTGCCAGCGGGTTTGACCGCGACGACTCAGACGACACGGCGGAAATCGCCCTCTTCCGCAGATCGGCGTTGATGTTAGAGAACCGGTCCAAGGCTACTCGCACAGACCGGCAGAGCGCGCCGGAGAGACCACCGCGCCCCGCCTGATCCTCTCAGGAGAGTCCAAAGAGGTCACGTCCCCCTAGTCAATCCAGGTGGTGCAGCCAATATTACTGTTTGGTCTCAACAGGCTGACAGGAGGTTTAGTTCCCGGCGGAGATGACTCTGCTGGTGATCCGCACGCCGGGGGAGAGCTCGGTCACGAGTTCCGCCAGTTCCTCGCCGGCGACCTTGAGCTCCTCCAGCGTCATCGGCTCCAGGCGCTCCAGCAGGAACAGGCCGTTGACCGTCTCCTCGGTCAGCCGGGTGCGCGCCACCTGACGCCAGTTCCACCGCCGGCAGGTGACGCCGAGGTCGTCGCGCCAGATCACCTCGCCGGGTTCCGGCGTGCCGAGCGCCTCCTCCGACGCCTCGTCGCCGCTCGCCCTGATCAGCCGGGCGGGGCCCGCGTACCGGTCGAGGTCCTCGCCGCCGATCGGCAGCGCGTGGGTGACGCTCACGGAGTTGTAGGCGTCGACGATCCGGTTGATCTCCGGCAGCGGCAGCCTGCGGGTCAGCGCGTCGACGCTCGGGCGCGTGCGCTGGGGCTTGGCGCCGAACGCGCGGTAGGCGTCCTTCCAGGCGTCGATCTTCTCGCTCTGAACGGCCCGCGCCGAAGCCTCGGCCAGCCAGCCGCGCGCCCGCTCGTCCGTGGGCCCGTTCTTCATGCCGTGGGCCGTCATGACCAGGACCGCGAAGTCGGGACGGAGCTCGAAGATCGCCTCGTCCACCCGGATGTGCTCAATCATGCCTGGCAGCTTAGGTGGCCAATTCGCAAAAATCACTTTGCAAAATTGTCTTTGCGGATTATCGTCGAGGCATGGAAGAGGGATACCGGATCACCGATCCCGAAGTGCTCAAGGCGGTCGCGCACCCGCTGCGGGTCCGGATGCTGGGCATGCTGCGCGCCGACGGCCCCGCGACCGCCAGCCAGCTGGCCAGGCGGGTCGGCGAGAGCTCGGGATCGACCAGCTACCACCTGCGCGAGCTGGCCAAGTACGGCTTCATCGAGGAGGACCCCTCCGCGGACGGCAGAGAACGCCGCTGGCGCGCCCGCCACCACTACACGAGCTGGGACAACGTCCAGATGGGCGCCACCCCCCAGGGCCGCGAGGCCCTGAAGATCATGAAGATGCGCCAGGTGGAGGCGCTCGTCCGCGCCATCGAGCGCTTCGACGAGAGCGATTGGTCCATCGCGTGGGTCGAGGCGGGCGGCATGACCGACATCCTGGCCAGGCTTCCGCCCGCCGGGCTGCGCGAGTTCTTCGAGCGCTCCGACGCCCTGATCACCGAGCTGGAAGAGCGCTACGCCGACGACCCCGAGACCGTGCAGGCGCACGTGTTCCTCGCCGGATACCCCAGAAGGGAACTGGACGCGTGACTCCCTTAAGCGCGCGCCGCCGCTACGCCCTCGTCAGCTTCCTCACCTGGCTGCCGCCCGGACTGATGATGGCCCCGATGGTGCTGCTGATGACCGAGCGGGGGCTCAGCCTGCCGCAGGTCGGCCTGACCGTGACCGTCTTCTCCGTCGTGACGATCGCGCTGGAACTGCCGACCGGCGGCCTGTCGGACGTGATCGGCCGGCGCACGGTCCTGGCCGCCTCGGCCGCCGTCAGCGTGCTCGCGATGGTGACGATGGCCTTCGCCACCACCCTCGGGGTGTTCCTGGCCGCCGCCGTGCTCAAGGGCGTGGCCAGAGCGCTCTCCAGCGGCCCCGCGGAGGCCTGGTACGTCGACACCCTCCACGCCGCCCAGGGCCCCGCCGCCGATCTGCGCCCGGGACTGGCCAGGGGCAACGCGATGGGCTCCGTGGCCCTGTGCGCCGGCATGCTGGCCGGCGGCGTCCTGCCGCTGGCCGTGCCGCCCGGCGCTCCCGTCCTCCCGCTCGCCGCGCCGGCGCTGGCCGCCGCGCTGGCCGCCGCCGTACTCCTCGTCGTGGTCCTGCTCGCCCTTCCGGAACCGCCGCACCCGCGCCGCTCGATCGGCGGCGTGCTGCGCGAGGTGCCGCTCACCGTGGCCGCCGGGCTGCGCCTGGCCACCGGCGGGCCGCAACTGCGCCGCCTCATGCTCTACGCGGTCGCCAACGGCGTCGCCCTCACCGCCGTCGAGCTGCTGACCCCCGGACGCCTGGCCGACCTCGCCGGTACGGCCGAGCGCGGCACCACCGCCTATGCCCTCGTGGCCGCCGTCGGCTTCGCGGGCAGCGCGGCGGGATCGTCGTTCGGACCGGCGCTGGCCAGGATCGCCGGCGGCAACGCCAGGGGCGCGAGCGCCGGCGTCGTGCTCGCGGCGCTGTCACTCGGCGCGCTGGCCGCCACCGCCGGGCTGGACGGGGCACCGGGCCTGGTGAGCGCCGGGATCGCCTATGTGCTGATGTTCACCGGGATCAGCGCCACCGGCCTCCTGGCCCAGACCATGACGCACAACGCGGTCACCGCCGCCGAACGCACCACCGTCACCTCGATCGGCTCCCTGTCGCTGCAGGCCGGCGGCGCGCTGTCCAACATGGCGCTGGGCCTGCTCGCCGCGGGCTCGGGAGTGGCCGCTGCCTGGGGCCTGGTGGCCTTCGTGCTGCTGCTGTCGAGCCTGCTGTTCGTCCGGCTGCCGGAGCGTGTGAGGGAGGCGGTGTGAACGCGACCTCCGCCGCCCGCCGGTACGCGCTGGTCAGCTTCCTGACCTGGCTGCCGGCCGGGCTGATGATCGCCCCGCTGGTCCTGCTCATGCTCGACCGGGGGCTGACGATCGTGCAGGTGGGCGTGGTCATGACCGTGTACTCACTGGTCATCGCCGTGCTCGAGCTGCCGACCGGCGGGCTCGCCGACGTGGTGGGGCGGCGGGCGGTGCTCGCGGTCGCCGCGGCCTGCACCGCCCTGTCACTGGGGCTGCTGGTGCCGGCCGACTCGTTCTGGGAGTTCGTACTGGCCTGCGGGGTCCTCGGGGTGTCCAGGGCGCTGTCCAGCGGGCCCGCGGAGGCCTGGTACGTCGACACCCTGCACGCGATCGAGGGGCCCGAGGCGGATCTGCGTCCGGGGCTGGCGCGCGGGCACGTGATGGAGGACGTCGCGCTGGGCGTCGGCGTGCTGGCCGGCGGCTTCGTGCCGCTCCTGAATCCGCCGCTGGGTCTGCCCGCGCTGGCCGTGCCGCCGCTGGCCGGGGCCGTGGCGGCGCTGGTGTGGCTGGGTGTCGTGCTGGTGGCGCTGCCGGAGCCGCCCCATCCCCGGGTGCCCCTGGGCGAGGTGCTGCGCGGCGTGCCGCTCACCGTGGCCTCGGGGGTGCGCGTGGCGGTGCGTGACGGGGTGCTGCGGCGGCTCGTGCTGCTGTCGGCGGTGGTGGGGATGGCGCTGACCTGCGTCGAACTGCTGGTGCCCGGTCATCTGGCCGGGCTCACCGGCTCGGCCGAGTTCGGGGCCACCGCCTACGCGGTCGTGGCGGCGGTGGGGTTCGCGGGCGGCGCGCTCGGCAGCGGTCTGGCTCCCGCGCTCGCGAGAAGACTGGCCGGGCGGGAAGCCGTCGCGAGCGGCGACAAGGGCGGGGAAGCCGTCGTGAGCGGTGCCAGGGGTTCTGTGCGCGGGGCGGTCGCCGGGCTGGTGCTCTCGGGGCTCGCGCTGGCGGGCCTGGCCCTGTCCGCGCTGTTCGCCGGCGCGTCCGGGGTGGGCTCCGTCGTGCTTGCGGGGCTGCCGTACGCGGTGCTCTTCGCCGGGCTGGGCGCGTACGGCGTGCTGCGGGCGGAACTCGGCCATCACCGGGTCACCGCCGCGGAGCGGGCCACGATGGCCTCGGCCGGGTCGCTGGCCGGTTCCGGCGGCGCCGCGCTGGCCAACCTGACGCTGGCGCCCCTGGCCATGGGCCTGGGGACGTCGGCCGCCTGGTGGCTGGTGGCGGCGGTGGTGCTGCTGTCGAGCCTGCTGTTCTTCCGCCTGCCGATCAAGGAGCGGACGGCGGCGTGAGCCGGTCACAGCCACCCGTGCCGCTTGGCCAGCTGGTAGGCCTCGGCGCGGGTGGCGGTGCCGAGCTTGGCGACGGCGGCGGCCAGGTAGTTGCGGACGGTGCCGTTGGACAGGTGCGTACGGCGGGCGATCACCGCGACCGGCGTGTCCAGTTCGGCCAGGCGCAGCACGTCCAGTTCGCGCGGGGTGAGCGGGCACTCGGGGGCGGTCAGGGCGTCGGCCGCCAGTTCGGGGTCCACGTAGCGGGCGCCGCCGTGTACGCGCCTGATGACGTCGGCCAGCGCGCCGCCGGGTGCGCCCTTGGGGAGGAAGCCGCTGGCTCCGGCGTCGAGGGCGCGCTTGAGGAGGGGCGGCCTGCCGTACCCGGTGAGGATGATCACTCGGCAGGACGGGAGCACGGCGGCCAGCTCGGCGCTGACCTCGAGCCCGCCGAGGGCGGGCATCTCCAGGTCGACCACGGCCACGTCGGGGCGGTGGGACAGCGCGGCCTGGACGGCGGCGCGGCCGTCGGGGGCCTGCGCGACCACCTCCAGGTCGGGTTCCAGCCCCAGCAGCGCGGCCAGCGCCGTGCGGATGAGCTCCTCGTCGTCGGCGAGCAGGACCTTGATCACCTGAGGGTCGCCTCCAGGGTGAACACGCCGCCTTCGAGGCGGGTGTGGAGTGTGCCGCCGGACTCGGCCAGCCGGTCGGCCAGGCCCCGCAGACCGGACGAATGGGGGTCGGCCGGGCGCTCGGCGGCGCCGTCGTTGGCCACGGTGACGCCGTCGGGGCCGACCTCGATGGTGCACCAGGTGGCCTTGCTGTGGCGCAGGACGTTCGTGCCGGCCTCGCGCACGACGGGCGCGAGGCGGGCCGCGACGTCCTGCGGGAGGTCCTGCTCGGGCAGGGTCGCGGTGCAGCGCACGCCCGAGGAGCGGAGCACCTGCTCGATCGCGGTGATCTGCGCGCGCAGATCGACCTCCCGATACCCGTGTACGGCCCGCCGCAGGTCGCTCAGCGCCGCGGCGGCCAGCCTGCGCAGGTCCGCGGCCTCCTCGGCGGCGCGGCCGGGATCGCGCTCGGCCAGTTCCGCCTTGAGCGCGATGACCGACAGGTCGTGCCCGAGCAGGTCGTGCACGTCGCGGGCGAAGCGCAGGCGTTCCTCGGCGGCGGCCAGCTTGACCTGCGCCTTCCTGCCCTCGTCGGCCTCGACGAGCAGCGTCCACAGCCACAGGTGCAGGCCGCTGGCGGCCACGAGGCAGAGCCCGATCCCGACGGTGATCGTGAAGTAGCCGATGTCGCCGTGCCACCAGGTCAGCAGCGCGGCGGCGACGAGCGTCGCGGCGACGGTGGTGACGGCGACCGACCGGCGGCCGAGCACCGGCGCGGTCGCCAGGATCGAGGCGCCGATCCAGGCCCACGACTCCCACCGGCCCGCTTCGGGCGTGGCGGCGAGGGGCCCGACCAGCGGGACGGAGGCGAGAGCGGTCACGCCGAAGGTCTGGGCGAGCCGGTGCTGGATGTTCCTGGAGATGCCGGGCGTGACGGTCGCGTACAGCAGAGCGGCCTGCGCGGCGGCGAAGAGCAGTGTGCCCGTGGCGCCGAGCACCGCGCGGACCGGATCGGGCTCTCTGAACACCCCGATGCCCGGCAGGATCAGGCTGGACATCACCGCCATGCTGAGCGTCGCCAGGGTGGCGAGCCGCGCGCGGCGCAGGCGTACGTGCACGGGCGTGATTCTAGGCGCGGTTGTCATGCTTCAACGGTCGGGCCGGGCGCGCGCAAAGGGCAGATGCGGAGCGCATGATGCCGCCATTAGAATATGATTCTGTAACAATGGGTGAATGGCTAAGTTTGTGGTGACCCCCGCCAACGAGGAACAGCGCGCCGCCTGGCAGAGCAGAGTGGCGATGCCGGAGGTCGAGCGGGTCCGGCCCGGATTGTGGTCGATCCCGGTGCCGATCCCGATCAATCCCCTGCGATACGTGCTGGTCTACGCGTTGGAGCTGCCCGGCGGGGTGGTGATCGTCGACGCGGGCTGGAACACCGACGAGGCCTACCGGGCGCTCTGCGACGGGCTGTCGGTGGCGGGCTACTCGATCACCGACGTCAAGGGTGTGCTGGTCACCCACATCCACCCCGACCACTACGGCCTGGCCGGCCGCGTGCGCGAGAGCAGCGGCGCCTGGATCGCCCTGCACCCGGCCGACGCGAACCTTCTGCACGACCGCTACGACGACGGCGCCATCGACGCGCTGGTGGAGAAGGAACGCCGCATCCTCGTACGCTCCGGCGTGCCCCGGCTGACCCTCGACGAGCTGGCCGGAGCGTCGATGATGATCAGGCACATGGTCTCCATGGCCAAGCCCGACCGCCTGGTGGAGGACGGCGAAGCGCTCGGCCTGCCCGGCTGGGACCTGCGGGCGATCTGGACGCCCGGACATTCGCCCGGCCACCTGTGCTTCGTCTCGCCCGAGCGCCGGATCCTGTTCTCCGGCGACCACGTGCTCGCCAAGATCACCCCGATCGTCGCCGTGCACCCGCAGTCGGGGCCGAATCCACTGGCCGACTACCTCGACTCGCTGGCCGCCGTGCGCAAGTGGGACGTGGACGAGGTGCTGCCCGCCCACGAGTACCGCTTCCTCGAACTGGCCGAGCGCGTGGACCACGTGATGCTCCACCACGAGGAGCGGCTGGCCGAGATCGAGGCCGTGGCCGCCGACGTGGCCTCGGGGATCTCCTGCTGGGACATCGCCACGCGGCTCACGTGGTCGCGGCCGTGGGAGACGATCCCGCCGTTCATGCGCCGCTCGGCCAACAACGAGACGCTGGCGCACCTGGTGTGGCTGGAGTCGCGCGGACGGCTGCGCCGTATCGCGGGTGACGTGGACCTCTGGGTGCCCGCCTGATATTTCATGTATATCAAGTAGGAAATGTTGACTACGTCGAATCTCCCGCGTAGCGTCGTCGTCATGAGCCCGGATTTGACCCGGCGCGCGCATGTCGACTTCTGCCGCGTCGTCAGCGCCCAGTGTCAGTGATCACAATCTTTCGCTCCCTGACCCTCGATCGCCTCGGGAGGGCGCTCGATGAAGATCCAGATCAACCATGTGACCAAACACTTCGGCTCTCTCACCGTCCTGTCGGACATCACCTTTGACGTACGGCAGGGCGAGTTCCTGACCATCGCCGGCCCCGGCGGATGCGGCAAGTCGACCCTCCTCGACCTGATCGGCGGCCTGCTCAAGCCGAGCGCCGGCGAGATCCTCCTCGACGGCGCGCCGCCGGCCGGCACCGGGTTCGACCGCGGCGTCGTGCTCCAGCAGCACGCGCTGTTCCCCTGGCGCACCGCGCTGGGCAACGTGGAGTTCGGGCTGGAGGCCACGGCCGTGCCGCGCGGCGAGCGGGCCGGTCTGGCGCGTCATTGCCTCGGCCTGGTCGGGCTCGGCGCCCTCGGCGACCGCTACCCGCACGAACTGACCGCCGGCACGCGCCAGCGCGTGGCCATCGCCAGGAGCCTCGCCTACGACCCCGACGTGCTGCTCATGGACGAGCCGTTCGCGGCGCTCGACACTCGGACTCGTTCCTCGCTGCGCGAGGACCTGCTGTCGGTCTGGGAGAAGACCGGCAAGACCATGGTTCTCGCCACCCGGTCCCTGGACGAGGCCGCCTACCTGGGCCGGCGGGTCGCCATCCTGACCTCGTCGCCGGGCCGCGTCCTGTCCCTTCACGACACGCAGCCCCTCCGCGAGGGGGCGGGCTCCCTTGCCTAGGCCGTCGCCGGTCGCCCCCGGCCTCGCCACCTCTTCTCGACGACGACGGCCCCATCGCGCCCGGCGTCCCCGCTTCCGCCGCGCTCGGGGCGGCGGAACCGGCGAACGCCGGCGCGAGCACCACGTGGAGGACCCCTTGAGCATGCATCTGAACGCCTTTCTCATGGGCGTCGGCCATCACGAGGCCGCCTGGCGGCACCCGCTGACCGACCCCGGCCGCATCACCGACATCCGCCACTACGAGGAACTGGCCAGGATCGCCGAACGCGGCAAGCTCGACTCGCTGTTCCTGGCCGACGGGCTGGCGTTGTGGGGCGACGTGCGGCACAACGCGCTCGGCGGGCTGGAGCCGCTGACCCTGCTGTCGGCGCTGGCCACGGTGACCGAGCACATCGGGTTGATCGCGACCGTGTCGACGACGTACAACGAGCCGTTCCACGTGGCGCGCAAGTTCGCCTCGCTGGACCACATCAGCGGCGGCCGGGCCGGTTGGAACATCGTGACCTCCGCGGGGGAGGCCGAGGCCAGGAACTTCGGCATCGAGCGGCCCGCGCACAGCGTGCGGTACCACCGGGCGGAGGAGTTCCTGGAGGTGGCCGACGCCCTGTGGAGCAGCTGGGCCGAGGGCGCCGTGATCAATGACCGGGCAAACGGGATTTACGCCGATAAATCAAGCATTGGGCCGATTAATCACTCTGGAACGCACTTCACCGTCCAAGGGCCGCTGAACGTCCAGCGCTCGCCCCAGGGACGGCCGCTGCTGGTGCAGGCGGGCTCGTCGGAGGACGGCAAGGAGTTCGCCGCCAGGTTCGCCGAAGCGGTCTTCACCGCCCAGCAGACCCTGGAAGACGCCCAGGAGTTCTACGCGGACCTGAAGGGGCGGCTGCCCGCCTATGGGCGCACGCCGTACCAGCTGAAGATTCTTCCCGGCATCTCGCCCATCATCGGCTCGACCGAGCGTGAGGCGCTGCAGCGGGAGAAGGAGCTCGAAGACCTCATCACTCCCGCGTACGGCCTGCGCCAGCTCTCCAACATCTTCGGCGCCGACCTGACCGGCCACCCCCTCGACGGGCCGCTGCCGGAACTGCCGCCCAACCCCGACGGCCAGCAGAGCCGCATCAAGCTCGTGCGCGACCTGGCCGACCGGGAGGGGCTCACGCTGCGCGGCATCATCAGCCGCCTGGCCGGAGGACGCGGTCACCGGGTGGTCGTCGGCACCCCCGAGCAGATCGCCGACCAGCTCCAGGAGTGGTACCAGAACGGCGCCGCCGACGGCTTCAACATCATGCCCCCGTACCTGCCCGCCGGGCTGGCCGACTTCGTCGACCTGGTCGTGCCCGAGTTGCAGGTGCGCGGGTTGTTCCGTGCCGAGTACGACGGGCGCACGCTGCGCGAGCGCTACGGCCTGTCCCTGGCGGAGGTCTCATGAGCATCGTGACGGTCGTCGGCAACCCAAGGGCCGGTTCCAGGACGTACGGCGCGGCGGTGGCGGCCGCCGCCGCGATCGCGGACCGGCTGGGCGGATCTGGCGGGTTCGGCGGGTTCGGCGGTGGGGCTTCGGAGTTCGGCGGCGGGGACGGGCACCAGGCCGAGGTGGTGGACCTGTCCGCGCTGGCGCCCGTGATCCTGGACCCGGGCCCGCACGCGGCCCTGGAGGTCGCACTCGAACTCGTGGCCTCCGCCTCCGTCGTCGTCTTCGCCAGCCCGACCTACAAGGCCACCTACACCGGCCTGCTCAAGGCGTTCGTCGACCGGTTCCCGCCGGACGCGCTGGCCGGCAAGACCGCGCTGCCCGTCCTCGTCATGGGCGACCCGCGGCACGCGCTGGCGGTCGAGACCCACTTCCGTCCGCTCCTGGTCGAGCTGGGCGCGCACGTGCCCACCCCCGGGCTTGCCCTCCTGGAGTCCGAACTGCCCGGCGAGGACGTCATCGCGCGCTGGGCCGACCGGGTGGGGCCGCAGATCGTGACAAGACAGGAGGCGCTCAGATGACGGCCCACGCGTACGAGCCCGGTTATGGCGTGGACGTCGACGGGTTCCGTACCGCGCTGGCCCAGCACGCGGCGGGGGTCGTGATCGTCACCGCCCGCCCGGAGGGCGTCCCGGTCGGCCTGACCGCGACGTCGTTCTCCTCCGTCAGCCTCGAACCGCCGCTGGTCTCCTTCTACGTCGACCGTTCCTCCACCACCTGGCCGTGGCTGCGGCTGGCCGACCACTTCGCCGTCAACGTCCTGGCCGGCAACCAGCACGACCTGGCCACCCGCTTCGCCCGCCGCGGCATCGACCGCTTCGCCGGGCCGACCCGCTGGCACCCCGGGCCCTTCGAGACGCCGTTGCTGGACGACGTGGCCGCCCACCTGATCTGCGTGCCGCACACGACCGTGGACATCGGCGACCACACGCTGGTGGTGGGGTTGGTGGTGGAGTGCGCGGCCGGGGTCAACCGGCCCCTCCTGTACCACCGCGGCCGCTACGGCCGTTTCCTCCCGCACTAAGGGACTCCGCCCGAGGGCCGGGCGGGCTGAGGGGGCCCGGACGAAGGCTGGCGGCCCGGCCCCCTCAGCACTTCACCACCTCAGACCCGGGGCTGTCCGGGCTTGGACGGCCTTTCGGACCCGGCCGGCCCGGGACCCGGACAGCGCCGGGCCTGAGGAACTCCATGCCCCGACCTTGGGGGCAGGGCCGGCGCAGACCTGGGTCTGGGAGGCACCCAGGTCTGCGCCGCCCGATGGCCGTGCCACGCGGACCGGACAACCACGAAACCCGAACACCCCAGGGCGTCGAGCGGGCCCGAGCCTCGTGTGGCGCAGGGGCGGATGGGCTGGGGAGCCGGGGCGAGGCGGGTGGGGTCAGGCGAGGCGGGCGAGGCCGCGGGCGGTGGGGAGGGGGAGGTCGAGGAGGGTGCGGATGCCGGGCTTGGCTGACACCACGGCGGGGATGGAGTTGACGGCGTGAGAGGCGGCCGCGGCCAGGCCGTGGGAGACCTCCTCCACCGACACCGTCATCTGCGGCACCCCCTCGATGTGGATCGAGAACCCGGGATCGGGCCAGCGCCGTACCTTGGCGGCGTCGGCCTTGTAGACCACTTCGATGGTCATGAAGGGCCGCCCGCGTACCAGACCGCTGAAGACCCAGCGCGAGGCGCAGACGGTGCCCTCGCTCACCAGCCCGGCGGCGATCTCGAACTCCTCCGTCGCCAGCTCGAACTCGTCGCTCTCCTCCACCTCGTCCAGTTGGACGCCGAGCGCGTCGGCCACGAGCTGGGCGCTCTCGGCGAACAGCGAGCGCTGGAAGGCCCGGTACGGCCGGACCGCGGCGATGTAGTCCTTGGCCGATCGTGTGAACCCGACCAGGTCGACGACGATCTGCCGGGACGGGTGGCCGCGGAAGTCGGACGACTCGCGCACGTAGATGTGGTCGACCCTGGACGAGAGTCCGCTCAGCGCCAGGGGCAGGAAGTCGCTCATGAAGCCGGGGTTCACGCCGGTGCCGTGGAGCGAGGTGCCGCCTTCCGCGCAGGCGGTCTCGATGCGGTGGACGACGCCGGGGCCGTAGGACTTGGGGTAGACGAAGCCGGTCGTGGTGATGACGTTCTTGCCGGAGGCCAGCAGGGCGCAGATCGTCTCCAGGTCGGCGGCCTGGTCGGCGCCGAAGTACGAGGCGGGCAGCGGCATGTGCAGGACGCAGTCGGCGTCGGTGGCCAGGATGCGTTCGACGTCGTCGGTGCAGGTGACGCCGGTGCGGGGGAGCGCGACGAGGTCTCCGGCATCCTTGCCGGTCTTGTCGGGGTCGTAGACGAGCACACCCGCCAGCTCTAACTCTGGTCTGCTGAGCACGCTTCGCAGCGCGTAGCGACCAACAGCGCCGGTGGCCCATTGGACCACGCGGATTGCGGGCATGGAGAGCCTCCAAGCCGGATGGAGGGCGGGCGCAGAGCCCAGAACTCTAGCAGAAAAAGACCTGTCTGATCACTATCCGCGACGATCAAACCCTCCGTGATCGCCGGCACCCCTTCTCCGGAAGGAGGGGGCGGGTACTAGAATGTTGTTCTCTTTAACCGAGGTCGACGAGGTGGAGGTTCGATGCTTCGGTTCGATGACAGGGTCGCGATCATCACGGGGGCCGGACACGGTCTGGGCAGGTCACACGCGCTGCTGCTGGCGGAGCGGGGCGCGAAGGTGGTGGTCAACGACCTCGGCGGAGCACTGGACGGCACCGGGGCCTCGACCGGGCCCGCCGCGGACGTGGTCGAGCTCATCCAGAAGAACGGCGGGCAGGCCGTCGCCAGCACCGACAACGTGGCCACGCCGGAGGGCGCCCAGGCGATCGTGCGCACGGCGGTCGAGGCGTTCGGCGGCGTGGACGTCGTCGTCAACAACGCGGGCATCCTGCGTGACAAGTCGTTCGGGAAGATGACGGTGGAGGAGTTCGACGGCGTGCTGGCCGTGCACGTACGCGGCTCCTACCTGGTCAGCCAGGCGGCGTACCCCTATATGAAGGAGGCCGGATACGGCCGCGTCGTCAACACCTCCTCGCCGGCCGGGCTGTTCGGCAACTTCGGGCAGGCCAACTACTCCACCGCGAAGATGGGCCTGGTCGGCCTGACCAAGACGCTCGGGATCGAGGGCGCGCGCAACGGCATCAAGGCCAACGCCATCGCCCCGATCGCCTGGACCCGCATGACCGAGGCGCTGCTGCCGGCCGAGTTCGAGGCGAAGTTCACGCCGGAGCGGGTGAGCGCGCTGGTCGCCTACCTGGCCCACGACTCGTGCGAGGCGTCGGGCGAGGTGTTCAGCGTGGGCGGCGGCCGGGTGGCGCGCGTGTTCGTGGCCGAGGGTCCCGGCTGGAAGTCCGACGACCTCTCGCCCGAGGCGATCGCCGACAACTGGGCGGCGGTGATGACGGAGCAGCCGTACGTGCTGACGGCGGGCGACTCCATGAAGGCCATGCTCTGAGAAGCGAAGATCCCCAGCGGGCCTCCCCGGCGGGGGCCCGCTTTCCATGTCCCGGGGCCGAAGGATGTTCCGTTAGAAGCCGGTGATTCGAGGAAGAAATAATCGCGGCAGTTACGGTCACGACTCGCCTGCTCGCGAAGGGTACCCATGGAGCCTCCCTCCCGGCTGCGCTCGTTAGGGATCGCCGCCTTGTCGCCGCTGGTGCTGTGCGGCTTCGCGCTGGCGCCGGGGATCGTGGGGATGGTCGTCGTCGGCGTGCTCAGGGTGCTGCCGTCGGGCTCCGACATGCTGGCGGTGTGGCTGGGCTGCCTGGCCGCCGTGATCGGGCTGCACGCGTGGGCGGTGCTGGCGACGTTGCGCCGGCGCAGGACGCCCTGGCTGCCGCTGGCCGGGCAGGTGGCGCTGACGGTGACTCCGCTCCTCTACTGGACGGGGTGGGCACCGGTCACCGTACTGCTGACCGGGACGCTGCTGGTGGTGGCCGAGAGGAAACGGTCCTGGACGCTGGTGGTCGTGGCGCTGGGGTGCGGGCCGGTGATGCTGAGCGTGGTCGACCAGCCGTGGCTGCTCGCGGCGCCGGTGGTGGGGTTCGCCGAGTACGCGGTGGTCAGCCTGACCGTGCGGGCGCACTCGCTGCGGGCCGTACTGACCGACCAGGTCTGTCGCGCGGTCGAGGACGAGCGGCACCGGCTGACCCGTGACCTGCACGACCTCGTGGGCCACCGGCTGACGCTGCTGATCCTGCGGATCGAGCTGGCGCAGCGGCAACTGGAGAAGAACAGCGAGCGGGGGCGCGAGGAACTGGACGAGGCTCTGGAGCTCGTGCGCGGGGTGACCGAGGACGTGCGCTCGGTGGCGCACCTGGGCCGCAGTTACTCCCTGGAGACCGAGCTGAGCTCGGCCCGCTCGGTGCTGGAGTCGGCAGGGCTGAGCTGCCACGTCCACGTCGCCTGCGGCGGGCTCCCGCAGTCGGCCATCCAGGTGCTGACCTACGTCCTGCGCGAGGGCGTGACCAACATCCTGCGGCACACGACCGCCCGTGAATGCTCGATCCAGGTTCTGGAGGAGGGCGGCATGGTGTTGCTGTCGATACTCAACGACGGCGCCAAGAAGCCGCGCCACCAGCCGGGCCAGGGGCTGCGGAACCTGAGGGAGCGGGTCGTCGAGTACGGCGGCTGGTTCGAGGCCAGGGCCATGCACCACGGCCGATTTAGAATGTCAGTATATATTCCGGGGAATTCCAACTAATCGCCTGTGAAACCTTCACAAATGGCTGTGTGGTCTTCCTACCTGCTGATGATTCGTGTAACTAGACGAATAGCCCCGTCAGCTCGCATTCTCTAGAGGTGTTCCCACCAGGGAGGCGGGCTTGATGGAGCAGTACGAGATGTATTGTCTGGCGGATCCAGTCTTTTATGACGTGCTGGACGAGCGGAAGTCGCCGGACGCTCTTTTCCCCGTCGCCCGCCGCCCGGTGCCCGACGGCTGGACCCATCACCCCACCGACACCTGGATGTACTACGCGCCGGTCAACGAGGAGCCGTTGCCGGCCCAGGGATGGAAGATCCACGTCTCCGCCCGGGTGGACGACGCCGAGAAGGCGCTCTCCGCCGTCTGGGACTACTGCGTGCCCCGCGGCGTGGCCTTCAAGTTTCTGCGCGGCCTGCCGGTGCTGGTGATGCTCGGCTCCAAGGCCGCGTCCCGCGCCTCCAGCGGCAAGCTCGTCACCATCTACCCGCGTGACGAGGCCCAGCTCGAACTCGTGCTCAAGGAGCTCAACGAGCTGCTGCGCGGGGTCAAGGGCCCCTACATCCTGAGCGACCTGCGCTACGGCGACGGCCCCCTGTTCGTCCGGTACGGCGGCTTCGCCGAGCGCCACTGCCTGTCCGAGAGCGGCGAGCGTGTGCTGGCCGTCGAGGACGGCGAGGGAAACCTGGTGCCGGACGTGCGGAACGCGGTGTTCTCCGTGCCGCCCTGGACGAGCCTGCCCGACTTCCTCCAGCCCCACCTGGACGTCAGGAACGCGGTCAAGCTGGACGGCCTGCCGTACAAGGTGGAGAGTGTCCTGCACTTCTCCAACGGCGGCGGCGTCTACCTCGCCGCGGACCTGCGGACCGGCGCGCGCGTCGTGCTCAAGGAGGCCAGGCCGCACGCAGGGCTCGACGCGGCCGGACGGGACGCGGTGGCGCGGCTCGGGCACGAGCGCGACATGCTGGCGCGGCTGGCCGGCCTGGACGCCTCCCCCGCGCTCATCGACCACTTCGAGCTGGGCGAGCACCACTTCCTCGTGCAGGAGTTCGTGGAGGCCACGACGCTGCAGCGCAGGCTGGTCCACCGCTATCCGCTGACCAGGGCGACCTGTACGGCCGCCGACATGGAGGAGTACACCGCCTGGGCGCTGGAGACCCTCGCCCAGGTGGACGCGGCGGTGCGCTCGCTGCACGGGCGCGGGGTCGTCTTCGGCGACCTGCACCCGGACAACATCCTGCTCACCGACGACGGCCGGATCGTGCTGATCGACTACGAGGTCGCCACGCTCGTCGAGGACGGCGCCCGCGCCGCCCTGGCCCACCCCGCCTTCGTCGCCCCGCAGGAGCGGCAGGGAGTGGAGGTCGACGAGTACGCGCTGGCGTGCCTGCGGATGGCGTTGTTCGCGCCCCAGTGCACGATCATGCAGCCGCTCCACCACGGCAAGGTGCGCCACCTGGGCGCGATCGTGACGGAGACGTTCGGCGCCGACCTCGGCGAGGCGGTCGAGACGATCGCCGGCGGCGCGACCTGGACACCCCCGCCGCTCCCCGGCGAGGACCCCTGGCCGCGGGTACGCGACGCGCTGGCCAAGGCCATCACCGCGAGCGCGACACCCGAGCGCGACGACCGGCTCTTCCCCGGCGATCCGGCGCAGTTCAAGCCGGGCGGGGGCCTCGGGCTGGCCCATGGCGCGGCCGGTGTGCTCTACGCGCTGGTCAACGCGGGCTGCGAGCCGGTGCACGAGGACTGGCTGCGCGAGCGGGCGACCAAGCCGGCGCCGGGTTCCGGCCTCGGGTTGTACGACGGGCTGCACGGCATCGCGCACGTCCTCGACCTGCTGGGCCACCGCCAGGACGCGCTCGACGTGGCCGACATCGTGCTGCGCGAGAAATGGGAAGGCCTGGAGGCGTCCCTCTTCTCCGGCCTGTCGGGCATCGGGCTGAACCTCTTCCACCTCGGCCTGGACGAACCGGCCAACCGCGCCGTGGAGCTGTGCGCCGGCCGCCTCGACGTCGAGGTGCCCGAGATCAGCGGCGGCACGAACCCGCACGCCGGGCTCATGAACGGCTTCACCGGCCCCGCGCTGCTCTTCGTCCACGCCTACGAACGCACCGGCGACTCCTGCCTGCTCGACCTGGCCGAGAAGGCGCTCCGCCTGGACCTGCGGCGCTGCCGTACCGCGGAGGACGGCTCGCTCCAGGTCAACCAGGGCTGGCGGCTGCTGCCCTACCTCGACGAGGGGTCGGCCGGCATCGCTATGGTCCTCGAACGTTACCTGCGCCACCGGCCCTCCTCCGAGCTCGCTCCCGAGCTGGAGAAGCTGCGGCTGGTCGCGCGATCAGGCTTCTTCGTGCAGTCGGGCCTGTTCACCGGCCGCGCCGGCATCCTCGCCGCCTTCGGGAAGGGCACGCGCGATCTGCGCTGGCACGCCCTGCCGTACGGCGGGGGCCTGGCCTTCCCCGGTGATCAGCTGCTGCGGCTGTCCATGGATCTGGCTACAGGAAGCGCGGGTGTGCTACTCGCTCTGGCAACGGCGGTGCCGGAGCCGCGGGCTCACCTCCCCTTCCTGGAGTCACCTGCCCGAGACGAGCACAGGAAGGAGGTGTAGACACCATGACTCTCCTCGACCTTCAGGGCCTGGAGGCACCGGCAAGCAGCGACGTCGCCAGCGGCGGCAGCACGCTTACCATCCTTTCGTGCCACTCCGGCAAGCCGAGCAACCTCAGCGTCGCTCTGTGCCACTAAGAAAGTGAATGGGGTCCCGGGGCGTCTGCAAAGGACGTCCCGGGATTCCGGGTTTTGAGCGAAGGGAACATCGTGCGGTCTGGTGATCGGCTCGTCTTGGACGCGGTACGGCGCAGCGGCCCCTGGCCCCTCGTGCTGGCGTTCACGGCGACCGCCGCAGCCGCGGCCGAGCTGGCCCTGCCGTACCTGATCGGACGGACCATCGACGGCCAGGACCGCACCACGTGGCTCACCGCCGCCGTCGGCGCGGTAGCCGTGATCATGGTCTGCGAAAGCCTGTCGGTCTGGACCCGCGGCGTGAGCGGAGCCGCCGCGGCGGCCCGGATGCGCGGCGCGCTCATGCGGCGCGTGCTGGGCGTGGGCCCCGGGATGACCCGCCGCTTCGGCCAGGGCGACCTGGTCACCAGAGCGGGACTGAACGCCGAGGAGCTCGGCGGCGCGCCGGACGCGGCCGTCAGCGTGATCACGCTGCTGGTGCCGACCGTCGGCGGCCTCGTGGCCCTCACCCTCATCGACCCCCGGCTCACGCTGACCCTGGCCGCCGGTCTCGTCGCGATCATGTTCGTGCTGCGCGCCTTCATGCGGGCCAGCGGCGAGATCGCCGCCGCCTACCAGGAGACGCAGGGCGAGATCGCCACCCGCCTGGTCGACGCGCTCGCCGGAGCCAGGACCATCGCCGCGGCCGGGACCGAGGAGCGCGAGGTACGCCGGGTCCTCACGCCGCTGCCCACGCTGCGCACGCACGGTCTGGCCCTCTGGCGGGCCACGGCGGGCGCCGGGGTCAGGGCCGGGATCATGGTGCCGGTGCTGGAGGTGGCGGTGCTCGCCATGGGCGGGTTCCTGCTGGCCTCCCGGCAGATCACCGTCGGCGACCTCTACGCCGCCGCCCGGTACGCCGTTCTCGGCGCCGCGCTGAGCGGCGCGCTCGGCTTCGTGGCCAGGCTGGCCAGGGCGCGCGCGGCGGCCGACCGCGTGGCCGAGGTGATGGACGAGCGGGAGGCGGAGACGGGCGCGGCGACGCTGCCCGCCGGCGACGGGACCGTGGAGTTCCGCGCCGTGACCGCGGGCGGCCTGGAGGTCGGCGATCTGGTGCTGCCCGGCGGGTCGGTGACGGCCGTGGTCGGGCGTTCCGGAGCGGGCAAGTCCGCGCTGGCCGCGCTGGCCGGGCGGCTCACCGACCCTGACCGGGGAACGGTGTCGCTGGACGGGGTGAACCTGCGCGAGCTGTCGCCCTCGGCTCTGCGGCAGGCGGTCGCGTACGCCTTCGAACGCCCGGTGCTGCTGGGGGAGACCGTGGAAGAGGCCATCGAGTTCGGCCGGGCCCCGGCCGGCGCCGCGGAAGGGGCGGCACGGGCCGCACGGGCCGACGGATTCCTCTCCCGGCTGCCCCAGGGCTTCCTGACGCCGCTGGAGCGCGCGCCCATGTCCGGCGGCGAACGCCAGCGGGTCGGCCTTGCCCGCGCCTTCGCCCAGGGCGGCCGCTTCCTCGTGCTGGACGACGCCACCTCCGGCCTCGACACGTTGACGGAACAGCAGGTGGGCGAGGCGCTGACCGGTGAGCTCGGCGGGCGTACCCGGCTGGTCGTCACCCATCGCGCCGCCACCGCCGCCCGCGCCGACCGGGTGATCTGGCTGGACGGCGGCCGGGTACGCGGCCACGCCCCCCACGCCAGCCTGTGGAAGGACCCCGGATACCGGGCCGTCTTCGAGCACGCCGGGGTCGCGTCGTGAAGGCCGGCCGCGTGGTGTGGACGGCGTTGCGGGCCCGGCCCGGGGCGCTGGCCAGGATCGCGGGCTGGTCGGTGGTCGAGGTGGCGCCCGCCTTCCTCATCGGGCTGGCGATCGCGCGCGCGATCGACGACGGCTTCGCCGCCGGGCGCGTGGACGTCGGGCTGGCCTGGCTGGCGGCGCTCGGGACGGCGTGGCTGCTGGCGGCGTTCGCGGCCCGGCAGGTGATCCTGGCTGTGGCCGCCGTGGCCGAGCCGTTCCGCGACGACCTGCTGACGCTGGCCGTACGCGGGGCGCTGTGCGAAGGGCCCCAGGACGCGCCGGCGAGCGCGGTCGCCCGGATCAACCTGCAGGTCGAGCTGGCCAGGGACGCCTTCGCGGCGGTGGTCACCGTCGTGCGCGGGTTCGCGTTCACGGCGGCGGGCGCGGTGCTCGGGCTGGTCGCGCTGCATCCGGCGCTGACCGTGCTGGTGGTGCCGCCGTTCGTGCTGGGGGCGGTGCTGTTCACGATCTCCCTGCCCGCTCTGTACCGCCGCCAGCGCGCCTACCTCGAAGCCGACGAGCGCACCGCCCAGACCCTCGTCTCGGTCACCGGCGGGCTGCGCGACGTCACCGCCTGCGGCGCGGAGGAACGCGTCGAGGCCCTGGTCGGCCGCCGCATAGCAGCCCAGGCCCGCTCGGCCGGGCGCCTGGCCGGGATGACCGCGCTGCGCACCGCCGCCCTGGGCGTCGGCGCGTGGACCCCGGTCGTCCTGATCCTGGTCGGCGGGCCGTGGGTGGCGGGCGGCACGCTCGGCGCCGGCGTGATCGTGGGCGCGCTCGCCTACGTCACCCAGTCGCTCGCCCCGGCGCTCGGCGGCCTCGTGGAAGGCGTCGGCGTCAGCGGCGTACGCCTGTTCGCCTCCCTCGACCGCATCCTCCACACGACTTCCCCTTCCCCTTCCCGCGAACGCACCGCCTCCCCCAATGTGGCCGACCCGCCCGCGCTCACGTTCACGGGCGTGAGTTTCTCGTACGGCGAGCACGCCGGCCCCGTCGTCCAGGACCTCGACCTGGAGATCCGGGACGGCGAGCACCTGGCGATCGTCGGCCCGAGCGGCGCGGGCAAGTCCACGCTGTCCGCCCTGGCCGCGGGACTGCTGCACCCCGGCGCCGGCACGGTCACCGTGGCCGGAGTCCCCGCCCACCTGGCCGACCCGGGCACCAGGGTCCTCATCCCCCAGGAGGCCTACACCTTCCGTGGCTCGCTGCGCGAGAACCTGGCCTACCTGTCCGACGCCCCGCCGGAGCGCATCCTGGCCGCCGCCCGCGAAGTGGGCGCCGACGAGCTGATCGAGCGCCTGGGCGGCCTGGACGCCGACCTGGACCCCGGCGGCCTGTCCGCGGGGGAGCGGCAGCTCATCGCCCTGGTCAGAGCCCATCTGGCCGACGCCCGCCTGGTGATACTCGACGAGGCCACCTGCCATCTCGACCCGGCCGCGGAGGAGCGGGCCGAGCGGGCGTTCGTACGGCGGGGCGGCACGCTGATCGTCGTGGCCCACCGGCTCACCTCGGCCCGCAGGGCGGGACGGGTTCTCCTGCTCGACGGCTCCCGGGCGAGCATGGGCACCCACGAGGAGCTCGTCGCGGCGGCACCGCTCTACGCCGACCTGGTCGGTCACTGGGAGACCACCCGCGAGGAGGCCCAGCTTTCATGAAATATCCGGACGCATCCCGGCTGCCGCTGGTCGACGAACTCCACGGCCACCGGATCCCCGACCCCTACCGGTGGCTCGAAGACCCGGCCGACCCCGCCACCATCACCTGGCTCGACGCCCAGGACGCTCTCTGGCGCGAGCACGCCGCCGCCCTCCCGTGGCGCGAGCGCATGCTGACCCGGCTGGGCGAGCTGAGCCGTACCGGCATCGCGACCCCGCCCGTCTGGCGCGGCGAGCACCGCTTCGTGGAGCGCCGCGCGGCCGACCAGGAACACCCCGTCCTCTACCGCGACGACGAGATCCTGCTCGACCCGATGCGCCTGGACCCCACCGGCCTGACCACCCTGGACGAATGGCAGCCCGGACCGGACGGCACCCTGCTGGCCTACCAGCTGTCGCGGCGCGGTGAGGAACGGGCCGAGCTGCGTGTCATGGACGTCAGGACCGGCGCCGACGTGGACGGTCCGATCGGCGACTGCCGGTACTCGCCGGTCGCCTGGCTGCCCGACGGCGCGGCGTTCTACTACGTCCGCGCCCGCACCGGCGTCTACCTGCACCGGATCGGCTCGCGGGAGCCCGACGAAGAGGTCTTCACCGCCGACGGAGCCGGCTCCTACGGGCTGACGCTCAGCGCGGACGGCCGCTGGCTCACGCTGTCGGCCGCCCCCGGCCCGAGCACCCCGAACGAACTGTGGCTGACCGACCTGGCCGGCGGCGAGCGGCGGCGGGTGCAGCCCGGCGGATCGGCCAGGAGCGTGGCGGCGGTCGGCGCGGACGGGCGGCTCTACATCCTGACCGACCGCGACGCGCCGCGCCGGCGGTTGTGCGTGGCCGACCCGGAACGTCCCGACGCGTGGAAGGACCTGGTGGCCGAGGATCCGGAGTCGGTGCTGGCCGCGTTCACGATCCTGGAGGGCAACCGTCTGCTGGTCTCCCGCGTACGGCACGCGGTCGCCGAGGTCGTCGTGCACGAGCTGGACACGGGGCGGCCGGCCGTACCGGTGAAGCTGCCGGGTGCGGGGACGGTCGGCCCGCTCACCGCGCGGCCCGAGGGCGGGCACGAGGCGTGGTTCCTCTACACCGACGCCGTCACGCCCGCGGGCGTGTGGCGCTACGACGCGAAGGACGGCTCGCTCACCGCGTGGGAGGCGAACCTGCCGGTGCCGGGCGTCGCGAGCAGGCAGGTGACGTTCACCTCGCGCGACGGCACCGAGGTGCGCATGACCGTCGTGGCCATGCCGGGCGACGGCCGCCCGCGTCCGGCGATCCTGACCGGTTACGGCGGTTTCGGGATGTCTCTGACGCCTGGCTACGCCGCCGACTCGGTGGCCTGGATCGAGGCGGGTGGCGTGCTGGCGGTCGCCGGCATCAGGGGCGGCGGCGAGGAGGGCGAGGCCTGGCACCGCGCGGGCATGCGCGAGCACAAGCAGAACGTCTTCGACGACTTCGCCGCTGCGGCAGAGAAGCTCGTCGCCGACGGCTGGACCACCCCCGCCCAGCTGGGCATCTGGGGCGAGTCGAACGGCGGGCTGCTCATCGGCGGCATGCTGACGCAGTACCCCGGGCTGTTCACCGCCGCGGTCTGCTCGGCGCCGATCCTCGACATGACGCGTTATGAGCGCTCGGGCCTCGGCGCGTCCTGGAAGCAGGAGTACGGCACCGCCGACCGCCCGGAGGAGCTGGCCTGGCTGCTGTCCTACTCCCCGTACCACCGGGTGGCCGAGGGCACGGCCTACCCGGCGACGCTGTTCACGGTCTTCGGCGAGGACACTCGCGTCGATCCCGCGCACGCGCGCAAGATGTGCGCGGCGATGCAGCGGGCGGACGCGGGGGGCCGGCCGCTGCTGCTGCGCCACGAGGGCGACGTCGGCCACGGCGCGAGGGCCGTCAGCCGCTCGGTGGCGCTGGCGGCGGACGCGCTGGCCTTCCTCGCCGAGCACACCGGCCTTCCGCTGCCGTCAGATCCAGCGCTGCCGCCCGATCCTGAGCTGCCGCCCGATCCTGAGCTGCCGTCAGATCCAGCCTGATTCGCGGGCGATGCGGATGGCGTCGATGCTGCTGCGCGCGCTCAGCTTGGAGCGCGTGCGGCTGAGGTAGTTGCGCACGGTGCCCTCCGCGAGGAAGAGCGAACCGGCGATCTCCGAGACGGACGAGCCGTCGGCCGCGGCGGTCAGCACGTCGAGTTCACGGGAGGTCAGCGGCGTCTCCGGGGTGGTCATGGCGGCGATGGCCAGCGAGGAGTCCACCACGCTCCCGCCGGACGCCACCCTTCTGATGGCGTCGGCCAGCTGCGCGGGTGGCGCGTCCTTGGCCAGGAACCCGCGCACCCGCGCGTCTAAAGCCCGCTTCAGCATGGCGGGGGTGCCGACCGCGGTGAGGATCAGCACCCCGCAGCCGGGCAGGGCCTCGTGCAGCTCGCGTGCCGCCTCCAGCCCGTCGGCTCCCGGCATCACCAGGTCGATCACGGCCACATCAGGTTTGGTGGCCCGCGCGGCTTCGAGGATGTGGTCACCTCGGTCCACTTCGGCGACGACCTCGATGTCCTCCTCGTAGGCGAGGAGGGCCACGATCGCCCCGCGGACGAGCTCCATGTCCTCAGCGAGCAAAGTACGGATCACCGGCATCCTTTCGGAACACAGCGTGATGTACGACTACATCCTGACTAATGGCTTAAGGGTTGAAAAGCCAGAACGTTGCAGAGGTATAGCTTAACTATTAGGTGTTTGTTTGTTTTTCCGGCTTACTGACGCTTTTAAGGGTGCATTTCGGTGAGGTCAGAACCCGCCTGGTGAACCGACGGTCCTTACGAGTGCATCGCCATTTACTATGCGTGCTCTCCGCATCTGTGAAACCAGATTCTCATTCTCTTTTGCGCCTTTGGGCCCTGGTCGGGACTTTGTTCGATCGTCGGCGGAAGTCCGCCAGGTTTGTTGGATCAGGGTCTTGCTTCTGACCGACGAGTGCTCCTATGGTCGGCGCATGAGCTCACCCCCCGGCTCTCCCGGCGACGTGCTGACCCTGATCAGCGCCGGGTCGGCCACGACCCGCTCCGACCTCGCGCGGGTCACCGGCCTGGCCAGATCCACCATCTCCCAGCGGGTCGACGCGCTCATCGAGCGCGGCCTGGTCGAGGAGAGCGACAGCGGCGAGTCCACCGGCGGCCGCCCGCCGCGCCAGCTGCGCCTGCACACCGACGAACACAGCGTCGCCGGCGTCGACCTGGGCGCCACCCACTGCCGCGTCGCGCTCATGGACCTCACCGGCGCCGTCCTGGCCGAGTCCGAGGAGCCGCTGCACATCGCCGAAGGCCCGGAAGCCGTCCTGCCCCAGGTCGATCGGCTGGTCGACCAGCTACTCGCCGAGGTCGGCCGGCCGCGCGCCGGGCTCAGGTCGCTGGGCATCGGGGTGCCGGGGCCGGTCGAGTTCGCCACCGGCCGGCCGAACAACCCGCCGATCATGCCCGGCTGGAACGACTACCCCATCCCCGACTACTTCCGCGGACCCACGGTCCTGGTCGACAACGACGTCAACGTGATGGCGCTGGGCGAGCACCGCAACGCGTTCGCCGCCACCGGCCACCTGCTGTTCGTCAAGGTCGGCACCGGCATCGGCTGCGGCATCGTGACCGAGGGCGCCCTGCACCGCGGGGCCAGCGGCTCGGCCGGCGACATCGGCCACATCAGGGTCAGCGGCCACGAGGAGGCGGGCTGCCGCTGCGGCAACAGCGCCTGCCTGGAGGCGGTCGCCGGCGGCGCCGCGCTGGCCCGCAGGCTCACCGAACTCGGCTTCCCCGCCGAGTCCGGCGCCGACGTGGTGCGGCTCGTGCAGAGCGGCAACACCCAGGCGCTGCGGCTGGTCAGGGAGGCCGGACGGCTCATCGGCGAGGTCCTGGCCGGCCTGGTCAACTTCTTCAACCCCGAGGTCATCGTCATCGGCGGCGCCCTGTCACGCGTGCACGAGCACCTGCTGGCCGGGATCCGCGAGACCGTCTACCGCCGGTCGCTGCCGCTGGCCACCCACCATCTGACGATCGTGCCGAGCCGTACGGGGGTGAACGCGGCCGCGCTGGGCGCGGGCATCCTCGCGATCGAGCACTACCTCTCACCCGAGAACATCAACCGGATCATCAACGCCTGAGAGGGCCCATGCTGGTCATCAGGGGAGTCGTCAAGCAGTTCCCCGGCGTGCGCGCGCTCGACGGGGTCGATCTCGACGTGCGGGCGGGCGAGGTGCACTGCCTGCTCGGCCAGAACGGCGCGGGCAAGTCCACGCTGATCAAAGTGCTGGCCGGCGTGCACCAGCCCGACCAGGGCACGATCGAGTTCGGCGGCGTCCAGGTACGCCCGAGCAGCCCCAACAACGCCATCAGGCTCGGCATCGCCACCATCTACCAGGAGCTCGACCTCGTCGACGGCCTCAGCGTGGCGGAGAACATCCTGCTCGGCCACGAGAAGTCGTCCCTGGGCTTCGTCCACCGCTCCGCCACCAACCGCGCCGCCGCCGAGGTGCTGGCCCGCCTCGGCCACCCGGAGATCCGCCCGTCCAGCGAGGTCGGCCGCCTGTCCCCGGCGGCCAAGCAGATCGTCTCCATGGCCAGGGCGCTCTCCCACGACGCCCGCCTGATCATCATGGACGAGCCCTCCGCCGCCCTCGCCCACGACGAGGTCGCCAACCTCTTCCGCATCATCCGCGAGCTGACCGCCCAGGGCGTCGCCGTCGTCTACATCTCCCACCGCCTGGAGGAGATCCGCGAGATCGGCGACCGCGTCACCGTCCTCAAGGACGGCCGCACCGTCGCCGTCGGCCTGCCCGCCCACGAGACCCCCACCTCGCAGATCGTCTCCCTGATGACCGGCCGCAACGTCGAGTACGTCTTCCCCCCGCGCGGCTCCGACCGCGGCCGCGAGGTGCTGCGGGTGGAGGGCCTCAGCTCGCCGGGCGCGTTCGCCGGCGTCTCCTTCTCCGTGCACGCGGGCGAGATCGTCGGCCTGGCCGGCCTCGTCGGCTCCGGCCGCTCAGAGATCCTGGAGGCCGTGTACGGCTCCCGCCCCAGCACAGGCCGGGTCCTGCTGGAAGGCAGGCAGATCAGGAGCGCGGTCGGGGCCGTCAGGCAGGGCATGGGCCTGGCCCCCGAAGAGCGCAAGGCCCAGGCGCTCCTGCTCGACCAGAGCGTCACCGCCAACATCACCCTCGGCACGCTGCGCGGCTTCTCCACCTTGGGCTGGCTGGACCGCGCCCGCGAACGCGCCGAGGCCAAGCGCCTCGTGGACACGCTCGACATCCGTCCCCACGATCCGGAACGCCCGATCAAGACCCTGTCCGGCGGAAACCAGCAGAAGGCCGTGCTGGCCCGCTGGCTGCTCGACGACCGCAAGCTGCTCCTGCTCGACGAGCCCACCCGCGGCGTGGACGTCGGCGCCCGCGCCGAACTGTACGCGGTCATCCGCAAGCTGGCCGACCAGGGGATCGGCGTGCTGCTGGTCTCCAGTGAGGTGCCCGAGGTGCTCGGCCTGGCCGACCGGGTGCTGGTGCTGCGCGAGGGCCGGGTCATCCACGAGAGCGCGGCCGAAGGGCTCGACGAGCACCGGGTACTCGACATGATCATGGAAGGGAGCGCGGCGTGAAGGTGGACACCCGTGGCGTCGCCGTACGCGAGGCCTGGTGGGGGCGGGTCGGCGAGGCCCGCCACCTCGGGTTGGTGGCGGCGCTGGTGCTGCTCGCGATCGTCGGCCTGATCACCAAACCCGACAACTTCGCCACCGCCTCGAACCTGGTCAGCATCCTGTCGCTGGCCGCCACCATCGGCGTCATCACGGTCGGCATGACGTTCGTGATCATCGGCGGTGGCATCGACCTGTCCGTGGGCGCGATCATGGCGCTGGCCTCGGTGTGGGCGACCACGCTGGCCACCCAGGACTGGGGGCCGCCCATGATGGCGCTCTGCGCCGTCCTGGTCGGCACCGGGGCCGGGCTGGTCAACGGGTTGCTGATCTCCTTCGGGCGGATGGTGCCGTTCATCGCCACCCTGGCCATGCTCGTGGCCGCGCGCGGTCTGGCCCAGCGCATGTCCGACCGCAAGACCCAGATCGTCCAGCCGGAGAACTCCGCCATCGTGGACCTGTCGACCACGCGGCTGCTCGGCATCCCGCTGCTGGTCTACATCTTCGCGCTGGTCGTGGTGCTGGGCTGGATCCTGCTCAACCGCACCACGTTCGGGCGCCGCACCTACGCGGTCGGCGGCAACCCCGAGGCGGCCAGGCTCGCCGGGATCAACGTACGCCTGCACACGATGCTGCTGTACGCGCTGTCCGGCCTGTGCTGTGGCATCGCCGCGATCCTGATCATGGCTCGCACCACCACCGGCTCGTCCACCCACGGCGACCTGTACGAGCTCGACGCCATCGCCGCCGTGATCATCGGCGGCACCCTGCTGACCGGCGGCCGGGGCACCATCGTCGGTTCGATCCTCGGCCTGCTCATCTTCACGGTCATCACGAACCTGTTCATCCTCAACGGCCTCAACACCAGCGACCAGCTGATCGCCAAGGGCCTGATCATCGTCGTCGCCGTCCTTCTCCAGCGGCGCAACCTCAAGGAGAGAGCACCATGACCGAAAACGTCGCGCGCCGGGGATTCCTCATCGGCGGCCTGGGCGGTGCCGCATTACTGGCCACGGGCTGCACCTCGAACGAGCCGGCGGCGGCGCCCACCAGCGCGGCCCCGGCACCCGCCCCCGCCGCGAGCGGCAACGACCAGCCGGGGGAGAAGGTCGTCATCGGCTTCTCCGCGCCGGCCGCCGACCACGGCTGGATCGCGGCCATCGCCAAGAACGCCGAGGCGACCGCGAAGCAGTACACCGACATCGAGTTCAAGCCGGTCGAGCCGACCAACGACATCAACGCCCAGATCTCCGCGGTCGAGTCGCTGATCGCGGCCAAGGTCGCCGCGCTGGTGATCCTGCCCAACGACGGCCAGCAGCTCAACCAGGTCGCGCTGCAGGCCACCGCGGCGGGCATCCCCGTCGTCAACCTCGACCGCGTCTTCCCCGACAAGCTCGCCTACCGCACCTGGGTCGGCGGCGACAACTACGGCATGGGCGTGGCGGCCGGCCACCACGTCGGCAAGAAGCTCAAGGACAAGGGCGTCGCCAACCCGGTGATCGTGGAGATCCAGGGCATCGCGACGCTCCCGCTCACCCAGGACCGCAGCAAGGGCTTCGCCGACGCGCTCAAGACGTACGGCTTCAGCGTCACCGCCAAGCAGGACGCCAAGTTCACCGTGGAGACCGGCAACCAGGTGGCCGCCAGCCTCCTGCAGGCGCACAAGAAGATCGACGCGCTGTGGAACCACGACGACGACCAGGGCGTCGGCGTGCTCGCCGCGATCAAGGAGGCGGGCCGCAGCGAGTTCTTCATGGTCGGCGGCGCCGGTTCGCTCAACGCCATGAAGGAGATCCAGTCGGGCAGCTCGGTCCTTGAGGCCACGGTCACCTACAGCCCCACGATGGCCTCGTCGGCCATCAAGCTCGCGCGACTGATCGCCCAGGGTAAGGGCATGAGCGATCTCGTGGAGAACCAAGTGCCCCAGTCGATCACCCTCGCGTCGGAGACCATCACCAAGGAGAACGTCGAGAAGTACCTGCCATTGGGGTTTGAATCTTGATTAACGGCGTAGGCATGATCGGTTATGCCTTCATGGGACGCGTCCACTCCCAGGCGTGGCGGAACGTCTCCGCCTTCTTCGAACTGCCCGCGAAACCCGAGATGCGGGTGATCTGCGGGCGCTCGAAGGAGGCGACCGAGGCGGCGGCCGCCCAGATGGGCTGGGCGGAGGCGGTGACCGACTGGCGCGAGGTGGTCGCCCGCGACGACATCGACATCATCGACATCTGCACGCCCGGCGACTCGCACGCCGAGATCGCCATCGCCGCGCTGGCCGCGGGCAAGCACGTCATCTGTGAGAAGCCGCTGGCCAACACGGTGGAGGAGGCCACGCGGATGGCCGAGGCCGCCGCGCGCGGGCCGGGCAAGAGCATGGTCGCCTTCAACTACCGGCGGGTGCCCGCCGTCGCCCTGGCCAGGCAGCTGGTCGCCGAGGGCCGGCTGGGCGAGATCAGGCACGTACGGGCGCAGTACCTGCAGGACTGGATCGTGGATCCGGACTTCCCGCTGGTGTGGCGGCTGCGGAAGGACAAGGCGGGCTCGGGCGCGCTCGGCGACATCGGGGCGCACATCATCGACACCGCCGAGTTCGTCACCGGCCAGCGCGTCGTGGGCGTGACCGGGCTGACCGAGACCTTCGTCAAGGAACGGCCGCTCGAGGGCGGCAGCCGTACGGACAAGGGCACGGAGATGGGCACGGTCACCGTGGACGACGCGGCGCTGTTCGTCGGCCGGATGTCGGGCGGCGCGCTGGCCTCGTTCGAGGCCACGCGCTTCGCCACCGGGCGCAAGAACGCGCTGCGCATCGAGCTGAACGGCGCGCTGGGCAGCCTGTTCTTCGACTTCGAGGCGATGAACGAGCTGTGGGTCAGCGTCGGCGGCGCGGGCTTCACCCGGATCCTCGTCACCGAGCCCGACCACCCCTACGCCGGGGCGTGGTGGCCGCCGGGGCACGGGCTCGGCTACGAGCACACGTTCACCCACGAGATCAAGGACTTCCTGGAGGCGATCGCCGCCGGCGCCGACCCCTCGCCCTCGTTCGCCGACGGGCTGCGGGTGCAGCGGGTGCTGGAGGCGGTCGAGCAGAGCAACGGCGCGTACAAGGAGATCCCATGACCAGACCGGTCACGCTCTTCACCGGACAGTGGGCCGACCTGCCCTTCGAGGAGGTGTGCGGGCTGGCGGCGGAGTGGGGCTACGACGGGCTGGAGATCGCCTGCTCCGGCGACCACTTCGACGTGGCCGCCGCCCTGGAGGACTCCGGATACGTCACCCGCAAGCTCGAACAGCTCGACAAGCACGGCCTGAAGGTGTGGACGATCTCCAACCACCTCGTCGGCCAGGCCATCTGCGACCACCCCATCGACGAGCGGCACCAGGCCATCCTGCCCGCGCGCATCTGGGGCAGCGGTGACCCGGAGTCGGTGCGCCAGGCCGCGGCCGAGGACATGAAGAACACCGCCAGGGCCGCCGCCGCGCTCGGCGTGGACACCGTGGTCGGGTTCACGGGTTCGTCGATCTGGCACACCGTGGCGATGTTCCCGCCGGTGCCGGCCTCGATGGTGGAGGCCGGGTACCGGGACTTCGCCGACCGCTGGAACCCGATCCTGGACGTCTTCGACGAGGTGGGCGTCCGCTTCGCGCACGAGGTGCACCCGTCGGAGATCGCCTACGACTACGTGACGACCCAGAAGACGCTGGAGGCGATCGGCCACCGCCCCGCCTTCGGCCTGAACTGGGACCCCTCGCACATGGTCTGGCAGGACATCGACCCGGTGAACTTCATCCTCGACTTCGCCGACCGCATCTACCACGTGGACTGCAAGGACACCCGGATGCGCGTGGGCGACGGCCGCCGGGGCCGCCTGTCCTCGCACCTGCCGTGGGCGGACCTGCGGCGCGGCTGGGACTTCGTCTCGACCGGGCGCGGCGACGTGCCGTGGGAGGACTGCTTCCGGGCGCTCAACTCCATCGGCTACACGGGCCCGATCTCGATCGAGTGGGAGGACGCGGGCATGGACCGCCTCGACGGCGCCCGCGAGGCCCTGGGCTTCATCCGCACGCTGAACTCCATCACCCCGCCCGCCACGGCCTTCGACGCCGCGTTCTCCACCACGTGAGACCCCGGCCGGCCTTCTCGCGAGGCCGGCCTCTCACTCGCCTGAAGGGCCCAGGACGCGCTCCGCGGTCTCGCGGATCGAGGCGTGCACCACGGCCGGGTCGTCGAGGTCGAAGCCCACGGCCACGCCGTCGCGCACGATCATGAGGATGTCGGCCGTGGTGTCGGGCGTGGGGTGCCGCGCCTCCTTGAGCAGGCCGAGCATCAGGTCGCGGAACCACTCCCGGTAGGCGGCGACGGCCTTGCGCACCGGGTGCGAGCGGTCGGGATACTCCGCGGCCGCGTTGATGAACGGGCAGCCCCGGTAACCGGGCAGGCTCCCGAACTCGCCCATCCGCTCGAACATGGCCAGCACCCGCTCCCGCCCGGACCCGTCCGGCAGTTCGCCGGCCAGCGCCCGCTGCCGTTGACTCTGGTCCTCCACGTACGCGGTGACCAGGTCGTCCTTGGCCGGGAAGTGGTGGTAGAAGGTCGCCTTGGCCACTCCCGCCTCGGCGATGATCCGGTCGATGCCCACCGCGCGCACGCCTTCGGCATAGAACAACCGCGTCGCGGTATCCAGGATGCGCTGGCGGGCAGGACTCGTCATGCCTTGACATTACCAGACAGGTCTGTCTAGTGTCTTGCTGTATATAGACAGACCTGTCTGTCTCCATCTGCTGCGAGGAGCACTCCGATGAGCAAGGCCCTGTACACCGCGGTCGGCACCGCCTCCGGCCGCGACGGCCGCGGCGTCACCACGGACGGCAGGCTCGACGTCAAGCTGTCCCCGCCCGCCGAGCTCGGTGGCGCCGGCGCGGGCACCAACCCCGAGCAGCTGTTCGCGGTCGGGTACGCCGCGTGCTTCGCCAGCGCCATGCAGCTCGTCGGCAAGAAGCAGAACCTCGACGTCACCGACGTGGCCGTGACCGCCGAGGTGGGCCTGGTGTCCAACGGCGCCGGCGGCTTCGGCCTCGAAGTCACGCTGCGCGTGGAGCTGCCCGACGAGATCTCCGCCGAGGCGGGTCACGCCCTGCTGGAGGCCACCCACCAGGTCTGCCCCTACTCCAACGCCACCCGCGGCAACATTCCCGTCAACCTCGTGGTCGAGTAGCCCTCGCAGCGGGGCCGCGGACGCCCAGCGCCACGGCGGAGGATCGGGACGCCATCGCGTAGCCGGCTCGCGACAGCCGCATCGCGCTTTCGGTGGCATGCGAAAGGGCCGGGGTGTCGGCCCGGCCCTTCCCTGTGTCGCTAGTCCATGACCACGATCTGGCGCAGCACCTCGCCGCCCTTCAGCGCGGCCACGGCGTCGTTGAGGTCGGCCAGCTTGATCCTGGCGCTGATCATCGACTCCAGGTCAAGCTGACCGGCCTTGTACAGGGCGGCGAAGTAGGGGAAGTCGTGCCGCACGTCGGCCTCGCCGTACATGCTGGACAGCAGGTTCTTGCCCTCGAACAGCAGGCTGAACGCGGAGATCTGCACCATGTCGTCCATGGCGCCGGCGCCCACGACGATGACGTCGCCGCCCGCGCGGGTCGTCTGCCACGCGCTGGTGATGGTCGCGGACTTGCCCACGACCTCGAAGCCGTAGTCGAAGCCGCTGCCGCCGGTCAGCTCGGCCAGGGCGCCGGGCAGGTCGTCGGGGGTGACCGCGTGCGTGGCGCCGACCTTCCTGGCCAGCTCGTGCTTCGACGTCAGCGGGTCGACGGCCAGGATCACGCGGGCGCCGGAGACCCGCGCGCCCTGGATCACCGACAGTCCCACGCCGCCGCAGCCGATCACCGCGACCGTGGAGCCCGGACGCACCTTGGCGGTGTTGAGCGCCGCGCCGACGCCCGTGGTGATGCCGCACCCGATCAGCGCGGCCGCCTCCCACGGCACCTCCGGGTCGATCTTGATCGCTCCCTGCCACGGCACCACGCACTCCTCGGCCCACGTGCCGCAGCCCGCCATGCCGAAGACCGTGGAGTCGCCGCCGATGCGGAAGTTGCCCTTGGAGAACGACTCGATCACATACTTCATGCACAGGTACGGCTGGCCGCCCAGGCACAGGGCGCATTCCTGGCACGACGGGCGCCAGTTGATGATCACGTGGTCGCCCGGCTGCAGCGAGGTGACGTGCTCACCCACCTCGACCACCTCGCCCGCGCCCTCATGGCCCGGGATGAGCGGCACCGGCTGGGGCAGCACGCCGGACATGGCCGACAGGTCGGAATGGCAGACACCGGTCGCCCGGATCCGGACGCGTACGTCCGCCGGCCCGACCGGGGCCAGTGTGACGTCATCGCGGAGGTCGAGCTTGTCGTCGCCTACAGCGTGCAGAATGGCGGCGCGCATGGGGGGTTCCTCCTGTTACTCCTCTAGGGAGAGGGCGGCTTTCGGGCAGGAACGTACGGCGTGCCGTACCCGGTCCTGCATGTCGGCTGGCGGCTCGGGGAGAAGGACGTGCAGGTTGTCCTCCTCGTCCACGTCGAACACTTCAGGGGCGAGCCCCATGCATACGGCGTTCGCCTCGCACACCAGGTAGTCGACCTTGATCCTCATGTGAGCCTCCTGTGATCCCATGAGACCACCCTGGCGCGCTCGACCACGTATGCGATGCGTTTTCTTCCGGTCAGTTCCACGTACGGGCGTAGTTCCGCGTCGGGCACTCCGGGCGTCATCCGGCGGGCGATCTCCATGCCGATCTCCAGCACGCGCTCGTGCTCGGCGACCTGCTTGGCCACGCCGTACAGGAGGACCCCGCGCAGTTCCGCGTAGTCGTCACCGGTCTCGATCAGGCAGCTGACCCTGGGGTCGCGGGCGAGGTTGACGGCCTTCTGGGCTTTGCCGTAGGTCCAGAAGGCGATCCGGCCCTCGTCGAGGCCGTAGAACATGGTCACCAGGTGCGGGGTGCCATCGGGGTTGATGGTCGCCAGCTGGAGCTTGCGCGAGCCCTCGATGAGGGCTGTGACGTCCGCTTCCGGCATCGCGATGCGCGCGCGCTGATTCACGTTGCCCAGTAGAACAGGTTCCAGAATCGCCGACAAGAGGGCAATGGAATGTTGTTCGGTTCCACTAGGGTGCTTCTCCATGACGATGCCGCCTGACTTGCGTTACGCAGCCGAGCACGCCAAGGGATTCATGCCGGCCGGCGAAGGGCTCGCCCTCTTCCACGCCGCCCTTAAATACGGAGGGCAGGGCCCCATCTGCGAGATCGGCACCTACTGCGGCAAGTCCGCGATCTACCTCGGCGCGGCGGCCCGCCAGACCGGCAGCGTCGTGATCACCGTCGACCACCACCGGGGGTCGGAGGAGATCCAGCCCGGCTGGGCCCACCACGACCCGACGCTGGTCGACCCGCGCTTCGGCAAGATGGACTCGCTGCCCGCCTTCCGCACCGCCATCGCAGCGGCCGGGCTGGAGGACGAGGTGATCGCCGTGGTGGGGCAGTCGGGGAGGGTGGCCGCGTTGTGGAACACGCCGCTGGCCCTGCTGTTCATCGACGGCGGGCACTCCGAGGAGCCGGTGACCGCTGACTACGAGGGGTGGGCGCCACATGTGATGGAGGGCGGGGCGCTGGTGTTCCACGACATCTACCCCGACCCTGCCGAGGGTGGGCAGGCGCCGTACCGGGTGTATCTGCGGGCCCTGTCGTCCGGGGCGTTCAAGGAGGTGGGGGGTGAGGGGTCGCTACGGGTGCTGGAACGCGTCGGCCCCGGCATCTAGGCCATGGCCTTATCCGGACATAGAGCTTTGTCCGGACATAGAGCTTTAGGCGGGACATGGAGCTTTAGGTGGGGACGTGGAGCTTTAGGTGGACATCGGAACGCCTTGGTCGGCGGCGCGGGCGAACGCGTCGTCGATGACCACGACCTCGCGTCCCGCCTTCGCCAGGAGGGACGCGGCGGCGGTGGCACGGTAGCCGCTGCCGCAGTGCACCCAGATCTCGCCCGGCGGGATCTCGGCCAGCCTTGTGGTGAGCTGGGGGAGCGGGATGTTGAGCGAACCGGCCACATGCCCGTCCCGCCATTCCCCCGCCAACCGCACATCCACCACAACCGGCCCCCCACGCACGCCATCCCCGGCACCCGCCGCTCCGCTCGCGGCGGGCGCCGCTTCACTCACACCACCCGCCGCCGCGCCCGCGCCGCTCGGGGCGCTTCCTGCTTCGCCCACGCCACCTGCTGCCGCGTCGGCGCCGCTCGGGGCGCTTCTCGCTTCGTCCGCGCCACCCGCCGGAGCGCCTGCATCACTCGGGGCGCTTCTCGCTTCGTCCGCGCCGCCCCTTGGCGTGCCGGCGCCGCTTCTGTTGTGGGTTGTGCCGGGCGCCTTGTCGCCTGGGGTTGCGGGGTTGGTGGTCAGGGCCTTGGCCAGGTCGGTGAAGGTGGCTCGGCGTAGGGAGCCCAGGCGGGTGGTCGAGGTGGTCAAGGCTTCTGGGGTGCCTACGGCCACGGCGGCCGGGTGGTCGATGCCGATGCGGACCAGTTCGCGCTGGGCCTCGGCGACCGATTCGCGGGTGGCGCCGATCAGGGTGATGGGGGCGCCGCGGGCGGTCAGCCAGCCGAGCCAGGTGGCCATGCTGCCGTCCAGGCCCAGGCTGACGGTGCCGATCAGGTGCGAGGCGGCATAGGCGGTGCGGGAGCGCAGGTCCACGACCCACTCGCCGGCGTCGATGCGCCGGGCCAGTTCGTTGGGGGTGGCGGGTTCGGGCAGGCGCAGGTCCACGGGGGCGGGACCGGCGGCGTTGGTCGCGCCCATGTGGGCGTAGTAGGCGGGGTAGGCGTCCAGGCCGGACAGGACTTCGGTGACGAAGGCGTCCTCGGCGAGGCGCAGGGCCGGGTTGGCCAGTTTCTCCTGGCCCAGGGTTGAGGCGTCGCCGCCGGCCGTACCGACCGCGCAGAAGCTGCCGAACCCGTGTGTCGGCCAGATGCGCGCGCCGTCGGGCAGGGCGTCGGCGAGTCTGCGCGCGGAGGCGTGCTGGTGGCGGGCGAGGGTCTCGGTGTGTTCGTTGCCGAGCAGGTCGGGGCGGCCGGTGGTGCCGAACAGCAGCGAGCCGCCGGTGAAGACGCCCTCGGGGGTGCCGTCGTGGTCGAGGACGTACGACAGGTGGTGGAACGTGTGGCCGGGGGTGTGCAACGCCCGGAGGCGCAGTGTGGGCGAGATGTCGAGCGTGTCGCCGTCGCTCAGCGCCCGGTGCGGGAAGTCCGCCGCGTCGGCCAGACCGTAGACCGCGCCGGTCAGCCGGGACAGTTCCAGGCCGCCGGAGACGTAGTCGTTGTGGAGGTGGGTCTCGGCGACGGTGGTGATCCGGACGCCCAATCTGCCCGCCAGGGCGAGGATCCGGTCCACGTCCCGCTGGGGATCCACCACCGCGGCCGATTTCCCGTCGGTGACCAGGTAACTGCGGTCGCCTAGGGTGGACGTCTCGATCACGTGCACGTCGAACATCTGCTCAACCTCCTCACCCATCGCAACGGCTACCCTCCGGGGGTATATTCCGCGACGGATGCTCCTATAGATGTCAAGCGGCGGATTCTTGATCGTTTTTGGTGATGATCTGGTAGAGCTCGCGGGCGATGTAGCGCTTGAGGCAGCGGAT
>NZ_JBITGW010000029.1:0-106972 GCF_044457345.1 Nonomuraea sp. NPDC050547 | reverse complement strand
GCCGTCGCCAGCGGCGGCACCGCCAGCCTCACCATCGCCCCAGCCAAACTCACCGACGGATCGAAGATCCGCTGGCGAGCCCGCGCCACCGCCGGTGGTGTCAACGGCGCCTGGACCGCCTGGCACACCGAAACCGTCAACATCTCCAAACCCAAGGTGTCCTACGAATACGCCTCACCCACCAACAGCGCCGGAGAGATCACCAAACTCACGCCCACCTTCTACGGCGACGTGAGCGACCCCGACGGCCGCTCCTCGACGATGACCGTCGAGGTGGAGCACGACCCCACCGCGACGACCCAGGGAACCGGGCTCATCTGGACCGGCACCACCGCGGTCGTGAACAACGGCGGCACGGCGAGTGTGACGATCCCGTCGGGCAAACTGACCGACGGATGGAAGATCCGCTGGCGTGCCCGCGCGACCGCGGGCGGCGTCAACGGCGCGTGGACCGCCTGGCACAACGGCAGCATCAAGGTCACAGCCCCGGAGCCGCCCACCGCGCGTCGATCCGACAGCGGCACGAGCGCTCAGGCGGCGGCCCGCAAGCCGTTCCCCTACGACCGTCTCGAACACGAGCAGTGCCAGAGAACGATCGCCGACAAGAGCAGAGCGCCGTGGGAATCGGGATGGGGGATCATCGACCGGAGAGGCTTCCAGCCCAAGAACTCCTACAACCTGTGTTACGCCATGTGGGTCGGCGAATACGACGGCGACGACTATCTCGACACCGACCTGCCCATCAACGGCAACGCGCTGTGGGCGGCCCGGCTGACCGTCGTCTTCCACAGCTATGTCGGCAAGTCGCACAAGGTGGCCAACCCGACCGGCCCGAGAAATCCCGGCAACTACACCAGGGCGACGAACAGCCGCCACGTCAGCGCCTGGATCAGGGTCGACAGGGTGTTCCACCGGCCCGGCGACACCTTTGCGAAGGGCCGCGAGTTCGCCGTCTTCCTGGGTGAGAACGGCAGCTGCACGTCCAACTACAAGGACAAGGACGGCCAGATCAAGTCGGCGTACTCCGGCATCAGGGACAGGCTCGACAACTGGGGATCGGGAGGAGACAGGGAGATCCTCCTGGACATCTCCGCGAACCACCCGGGCTCCGACACCGGCAGCTGCACCGTCGAACCCAAGATCCGTTACGAGTTCCTGCCACACGATGGGAACAATTACCAGCAACTGAATCCATACTTCCGCGACAAGCGCTACGTGCAGTCGTTCATCTGTGACAACGCCGCCTGGAATTTCAACTACAGCGGCGGCTGCATCGTCGGCAACATTCGCCCGGTCTTCATCCTCGACGGAAACGAGGAAAAGAAGGGGAAGAAGGTGGTCGTCGAGAGCGTCGCGCACTGGTACAAGGCTCTCTACCTCCCCCACTTCACCTATCCACCGGTCCCGGGCGGGAAGAAGAACATTCCCGGATTCTTCGACTGGAAATATCCCGGGTGTACGCGCGGCACCATAGAAATGAGCTGCCTGCACCGGACCACCGACGCGGCGCTTCAAAAGAAGAACCGCGACGACCACGCGATTCCCGCGTGCAGGAGGCTCAAGCCGGGATACGGCTCGCCTGACAGTTGCGACGAGTTCCCCTTCGCCTCGACCTTGGAAGGAGCGTCCAGCCCGTCCCACGACTTCTCCGTGGACATCATCAAGGGCACCGACAACTGCTCGTCCGGCGCGCGGACGTTGGTCTTCTACCAACGCCATCGCATCGGAAACGGGCACGCCTACTGGGTGGACGTCATCCTGCCCGGCGAAGCGAGGCCCAGAAGCCTCGCCCCAGGCGCCGTGTTCGGTGACTTCCTTCCGGAGGAACAGCCGGAGGTCTGCACCGTCGACGGCGACAGCTGATCAGTGACCAAGGCGGGCGGGGTCTCGTTGACCTGCCCGCCCTTTCACGGCCAGAGTGAGGGACCATGAGCGGACTGCGCCGGCACTACACCGACGCCCACACCTACCTGCCCGACCAGGCGTCCGTCGCGTGGATCAGGACCACCGACTTCGACGATCTGGTGCGCGCGCTGGGGGGAGACCCCGCCTGGGTTCACCCCGCGACCTGGGCGGACGTCGAAAGTGCGGCGTGGGAGCTCGCCGATGACGAGGACCGGGCGGTGGTCCTGGCCGCCCGCCACGGTCCGTGGACCGTCCTCCTCGACGCGATGTGCGGTCGCCTGACGGGACTCGTGAAGCGCCTGTCGGCCTCCGGAGAGGCCCTCGCTCTCCAGTGGACCGTCAACTACGTCGCCACCGTCGCCTACGCCAGGGACGGACAGGTGATCGGCAGCTTCGACCCCGCCGACCTGGACACCATCAATCCCGCCGCGGGTCGCGCATGGCTGTCCGGCCTGCCGGTCACGCAGGAGGAATGGCGTCAAGGCTGGCAGCCGGCCGCTCTCGCCCTGGGCGAGGAGTTGTCCGGGGTCAGGCTGGATCAGGCTTGGCTGGCGCGCGAACACCTGTGCGTCCCGCTGGGCTCCGCTCCGCCCCAGGTCCGTCCCCCGAGCGGCTTTCGCGTCAGGGACTGGCTGCGCCCGACGCTGGAGGGTGACCCGCGACTGCGGGCGATCGCGGCCGATCCGGCGCCGGAACGGCAGCACGAGATCATCCAGCTCGCGATCGAACTGGCCCGGCAGGCCTGGCCGATGTCAGGAGATCTGGAACGGCAGGCGTTACAGGCGATCGCCGACAGGGTGCGGGACGACCGTTCCGCGGGAACCCGCGCCCGGATCGACGCCGCTGCCGCGGACATACGCGCCCGCATCGACGCCACCGCCGCCGAGATCGAAAGGCAGGTGAGCGAGGAGCGAGGGCCCGTACAGGTGCCCGTCGTCCCCGACATCGACCTGATGATAAGACTGTCCGCCGACCCGGACATGGAGCGCCTGCACAGGGAACTCCGTCCCCTGGAGATCCTGGCGCAGGCGCTCGACCCCGATCTGAACGCGGCCGCGACCCAGACGAGCGGTCTCCTGACGGGAAAGTGGATCCCGCCGGAGGCATCACCCGTTCAAGCGGTCCTGCAGCAGCTCGCCTGGTATGTCGCGACAGGCGAGGTGGATGACGAATGAAGATCGTGTCAGTCGTCGATCGCCTGGTAGAGCGTGGTCCAGAAGTCGTGGATGGCGCGCGGCGAGTCCGGGGTGGACATCCCGACCTGGGTGAGCAGAATTCCGGTGACCTGGTGTTCGGGGTCGGCGTAGGCGGTGGTGCCGGTTCCGCCGTCCCAGCCGAACTGGCCGATGGGGGCGTGGCCGTTGCGGTGGGTGCGGACGGCCATGCCGTACCCCCAACCGCCCTGCAGCCCTTGGCCGCCCGACAGGTGGGCGATGGTCTCGTACATGGCGTCGCGGGCGCCCTGTTGCGCGGGCGCGAGGCGATTGGTGGTCATCAGCTGTACGGCGGGCCGTGACAGGATCCGTTCGCCGTCGTGCATTCCGTGGTTCAGCAGCATGCGGAAGTAGGCGTGGTAGTCGTCGACGGTGGAGACCAGTCCACCGCCGCCGCCCTGGAACACCGGAGGCCGGCTGATCCTTCCGCCCGCGGCCTCGTCCCACACGTGGAATTCGCCGGTCATCGGGTCTGGTCCGTAGAGGGGCGGCAGTCGGTCGATCTTGTCGGCGGGCACGTGAAAGCCGGTGTCCTTCATGCCGAGCGGGTCGAGGACGCGTTCGCGCAGAAACGTCTCCAACGGCTTGCCCGTGACCCTGGCGACCAGGACGCCGGCCACCTCGTTGCTGAGGTCGTACTGCCAGCGCTCGCCGGGCTGGTAGGACAGCGGCAGTTCGCCGAGGCGGCGCATCCACTCATCCGGGTCGGGCGCGGGCCCGGATGCCACGCTGTAGTCGAGCCGCTCGAAGGTCGCGGCCCTGATCGGGGAGTCCAGCAGCTCGAAATCCAGGCCGAGCCCGAATGTGGAGGTCAGCAGGTCCCGTACGGTGATCGGCCGCCGGGCCGGCACGGTCTCGTCCAGCGGGCCGTCGGGCCGCTTGAGCACCTGGCGGTCGGCGAGTTCGGGCAGCCACGGGTCCACCGGGTCGTCCAGCCGCAGCCTGCATTCGTCGAGCAGGACCATCGCCGCCGCCATCGTGACCGGCTTGGACGTGGAGGCCATCCGGAAGATCGTGTCCCGGCGCATCGGCGTGCCACCGTCGTGCCGCATCGTGCCGATCGTTTCGACATGCGTCTGGCCGCCGTGGCTGACCAGGGCGACCAGCCCGGGAATCTTCCCCGACTCGACCTGCCGGACCAGCACCTCACGCAGCCTGCGCAGCCCCGCTTCGGAAAACCCGCCGTCGCTCTTCCCCATCATGAACGTCATCCCTTGTCTCGCGATCGTTGGTGTCCGGCCCCTGTCGGAGCGGCCATGCGATGAGCCTGGACCTTGACCTAAGGTCAAGGTCAACCCTCATCGCGACCGTGAGCTGACCGGCACCGATCGGCCGATCCCGTAGGTCCGGCAAGCGGTGCCGGCGAAGAGGGACTCACGCTCGGCGCTCGCATAGGGTGCGGCGATCCGTTTGAACGCGTTCCACAGGGTGGCGTAGTCGCACAGGCTTCTGTCCACCGGGAAGTTGCTTTCGAACATGCATCGTTCGGGGCCCAGAGCGTCGATGCAGTAGCGGATGTGCGGGCCCCAGTAGGCGGCGATCCTGGCGGATGTCATCGGGGTTGATGCGATGAATTCGACGGGGGTGAACGCGGGCATGCCGATCCCGCCGAGCTTCATCACCACGTTGGGAACGCGCGCCAGCCCCGCGACACCGGCGCGCCATTCGCCGAGCACCTCGTCCCTCCGCCGCGAGTACGGCCCGGTCGCGGCGGGGCCGCCGAGATGGTTCAGAACCACCACGAGGCTCGGCTGCGAACGTGCGAAGTCGCACAGGTCGGGCAGCTGGTGAAAGTACGTCCAGGTCTCATAGACGAGCCCGCGGCGCGCCAGTTCGGACGCCCCTCTTCTGAAAGCGCCGTCGAGAAGAAGTCCCGGGGGCGGCCTGCTGCGACTGGCGAACACATCCGGATTCGCATCCCACGCCACGGTGTGGCGTACCCCCTTGAACCTGCCGTCCCCGGCTTCGACATGCGCGTCGAGGGTTTCGTCGAGTTCAGCCGGTTCCGACCTCAGGTCCGCGTGTCCGATGATGCCGCTGACCAATCCACCGGAGACGGACTGGCTCGCGACCCAGTCCGTCTCACCCACGGGCCGAAGATGTCGCGGCCCCTCGGTGAAGTAGCCGCCGAGGCACTCCACGAAAACGGTGGCAACGACGTTGTGCCCGGACCGGGTATCGGCCCGCAGGTCCCGCACCGAGTACGGAATGTCAACGGCCTTCTGTCCATCCGGCCAGAGGTGGTGGTGCGGGTCCACGATCGGTAGATCCGGATCCCGAATCGGCTCGGTCATCTCATGGACGTGGCATCCAGAACTGTTGATACGTGGACGGTATCGCCAGTGCCGGAGTTTCGTCGTGGTGGACGTAGAGGGAGTCTCGCATGAAGTTGACATCGCCTCTCGAGTCGATCCAGTAGACAGGGATGCCGGCTTCCTCCATGATCCGTCGTGACAGCACGGCGCGCTGCGAGAAGTAGATTTCTTCCTCGAAGACACACTTGTCGCCGGGGAACGGCACGTAGAAAGCCACCGCGTCGTACACGGACGCGAGGTCGTCAGGCTCGAGTACCGGAACCGATACGACGTATTTCTGGCCGGCGGCAGCCAGGACTTCCGTCAGCACCGGGTTTTCGGAGATGTCGACGCGCGCCCGTGGATTGTCCTGCACGATATGAAGGAGGAGTTCGTGCCTGCTCGCCGGTAGTTCGCCGGGCACGACCAGGAGTCTCGTCCGTGGCAGTTTCCGGATGTTCCACACATAGGGAATGAGAGTTTGACCGACGAGCGCGTTCGTCTTGTCGGCGAACAGATGATCTCCGATGACGATGGCGTCCAGGTCGGAATTCACGTAGAGACGGAGTGCCTGCTCGCAGGTCTGGACGAGCGGTTCGCCCCGGCCGTTGAGCGAGGTGTTCAGGAGCAGCCCGATTCCGGTCCGGCTCTTGAACTCCTGTATCAACTGGTAGAAGAGGGGATTGCTCTCCGCCGTCACTGTTTGAACGCGCGCCGTGCCGTCGACGTGGCCGATGGAGCTGAGAGGCTCGCGCCACTCATCCCTGATGCGGGCGACCGCGGTCATGTACGGCAGGTCGCCGTCAAACTCGAAGTAGGTGTTCACGTCCTCTCGAAGGACCGACGGCGCGAAGGGCCGCCACCACTCCCGGCGCTTGACGCCATTGACCTTGTCTTTGATGCCGGGCACGAGGGGATTCGCCAGGATCGAGCGATTTCCCAGCGCTCTCGGCCCGATCTCCGACCTGCCCTGCACCCAGCCGATGACGCGGCCGGAGACCAGCGTCTCGGCCGCGTCCACGGCGATGTCATCCGACTGCCGGCCGTTCACCTGGTAGCTCTTGCTTGCCGCGTCCAGGTTTTCCAGATCGATGCTCTGCCCCCAGTACGCGTGCGTCATGTGCCACCGGCGGGGCCGATCGGGGGCGCCGATGTTGTGATACGCGTAGAGCGCTCCGCCGAGCGCGGTCCCCGCATCGCTGGCCTGCGGATAAGCGACGACCTGGTCGAATCCACTTTCAGCCGAGAGCATTCCATTGGTAATCGAGTTCAGGCCCACGCCGCCCGCGAGAAGGAGGGTCTTCGAGCCGGTCTCCCGTTTCAGGTATCTCGCCTGCTTCAGCATGATCTCTTCGCATATCGCCTGGACGGTCGCGGCGACGTCCTTGTGCGTCTGAGATATCTCCTCGCCATCCCGCCGGCCAGGCCCGACCAGTTGTGGCAGGACGACGCGCCCGATGTCGGTCGACGCGAACCGGCACGGTCCACGGCGGAGGGCGGGGAGGTAGCAGAACTGGCCCTGGTCATCGATCTGAATGAACGTATCCAACTGTCGCCTGAAACGCTGAGGGTCGCCGTAGGCCGCGAGTGCCATCGTCTTCCCCTCTTCGCCGTACCCCCACCCCAGCCAGATGGTGACCCCTTGGTAGAGGTGTCCGAGCGAGTGCGGGTGCGGAGTGGTCCTGAGGATGGAGATACGGCCATTCCGGCCGTGCGCGAGCATCGAGGTCTCCGCCTCACCGCCACCGTCGACGCTGAGGATGGCCGCGTCATCACGTGGACTCGAATAGTAGACGCCGGACACATGGCAGAGGTGGTGGCGGATGTTGACGATCCGGCTGGCCGGAAAACCTCCCTCGCGCAGAAGCAAGTACCACGAGGGAAGGTGCCAGTCGAGAAAGCGATGAATGTTGCCAACCTTGTCGGGGGTGATGTACGCAGAGATCAGTGCCTTGCGTTTTGGCAATTCGCCGGGGTGCATGCAGTTGGTTACCAGGTCTACGTCGGAGGGGGAGATCGAGTGTTCCGCGAGCCCCTCGAACAGCACCGAGAGATCCGTGGACGTCGCGCGTTTGACCCGATTGAAACGTTCTACCTCATAAACGAAGAGGGGCTCACCATCCCGAATCAGCGCGAAGCATGCGTCATGTTGGCCGGGCTTGCTTCCCAGAACAATCACTTGGCACTCACCTTGTGTCTCGTGTGAACGACTGCGTGCTTCTCGGGGAGAACGAGCTTGGCCGTCAGGCGGGCTCACCGGTGGGGGTGAAGGACCGCGGGATGTCGCCGGCGGTGGTCGTGCGGTGCATGACCCGGGGCAGCGCGGCGGCGAAATCCGCTCGATGGAGAGCTCTGGCGTTGTCCCAGACCACCACGTCACCGGCCGCCCAGTGATGGCGGTACACGAACCGGTCCTGGGTGGCGTGGGCGATCAGCTCCGCCACGGTCAGCTCAACGGGGGCTCCGTCGCCGGACTCGATTCGAGCGAGGCAGAGGTCGTTGACGAAGAGAACGGGGGATCCGGTATCGGGGTGCGCTCTGATGATCGGGTGGCGTACCGGTGTGTAGGTCGAGGTACCCGCCAGCGCCGCGGGGTTGTTGTGGGCGTCGGCCCGCGTGGCCGCGATGCGGTCGTAGGCGTGCAGGCCGATCGCACCGGCGAGCACGTCTCGCCACTGTGGGGGCAGGTTGTCGTATGCGGTCTGCAGGTCGGCGTACAAGGTGTCGCCGCCTGACGTCGGCACCGCGACCGCCCTCAGCATGGTGTAGCGAATGGGGCGGCGTAAGAACGAGCCATCAGTGTGCCAGACGTCGTTTCCGACCACCGGTGTGTCGCCGCTGTTGTCCACGACCAGGAGCTCGGGAGTCTCGGGGTGCCTGTTGTCCATATCCGGGTCGAGCGTGGGCTCACCAAGGCCGCGGGTCAGTTCGACCTGCCGGCCGGGTGTCAGCTGCATCCCTCGCAGAACGACCACGGCGAACGTCCGCAACAAGGTCAGCAGCGCCGCGGGATCGTATCGCCTGTCATCATCGGCCGGAAGTTCCGCCACGAAGACCGGGGCACCTGATGGGGCCGTCATTCGGCATCCTCTCGGTTGACGCAGGTGGGATCGAGGAAAGCGACGTGGCATCGCCCTGGGGCATGCGCGCGGGCCGCACGAAGAGGTGTCCGGCCGGTCTCGCGGCGTGATCAGCCGGTTCCGTCCGGCACGTACGGGGCGGCCGGGCGAGGCGGAGGGCTTGCCGTGGTGGTGCGGTGCAGGACGCGCGGCAGCTTCCAGTGGAGCATGTCGGCCCGGTGCATCACCCTGGCGTTGTCCCAGATCACGACGTCCCCCACCCGCCAGCGATGACGGTAGACGAACCTGTCCTCGGTGGCGTGCGCGTGGAGCTTGTCCAGCTGGATGAGCGCCGAGACGTCGGACTCCGATTCGATGCCGACAATGCACAGGTCATTCAGATACAGCGCGGGAGTGTCGGTTTCTGGATGGGCCCGCACCACAGGATGGCGTACCGGCGGATACAGCTTCTCATATCCCTCTTCGATGGGCATGCGATGTATCTCGGAGCGCAGGCGGGCAATCTTGTCGTAGGTGTGTACGGCTACCGCGCCGGAGAGCGCCGCCTTCCACGATGCCGGGGTCTGCGCATATGCCTCCACCATGTCGGCGAACAGGGTGTCACCGCCACGCGGCGGAACAACTTCCGCTCGTAACATCGTGTAGCGCGTCGGTTCCGGAAGGAAGGATCGATCCGAGTGCCAGCACCGGTTTCCGACCACGGGGGTGGCGCTCGAATTGTTGACGACCAGGATGTCCTTGCTTTCGGGGTGGTGGTTGCGCAGGTCCGTCACAACCTCGGGTTTTCCCAGCAACCGGGTTAGCGCCACCTGCTCTGCCGGGACCAGTTCCAGGCCTCTGATCACGACGACCGAGTAAGTAGTGAGTGCCTGTTTGATTGCGTATCCGTCGCGCCCGGCCAGCAAAGTCCCGGTCCGCCCGGTAACTTCCACGACAAACTTTCCATGAAGGGCTGAGAAGTCCAGCGACACGTTCTCTCCTTACGCCGTTGGTCGAACCAATGTCGTAGCGAGACCAGTTAACGTGGCACACTGGCAAAAATAAGAGAAGCCTATTGCGGGATCCATGTCAACGGTCGCCCGATGGCGTCGGAGCGCCGGCGTCGCCGAGATCGCGGGCCGGGTCTTCGGCGCGCCGATGGTTCCGGACGGTCGCTTCCGGGCAGCTTGGGCGCGCGGATCGCCCGGTTCTTATGGTCGAGCGCACGCTACGCTGTGCTCGCCGGGCACCACGCACTGTTCACGCGGATTCACCCCGCGGTCCGTCCGGGGCTCGGGTGTCGTTCGTCGGCAATGCCGGCGGGCGAGAAATCCGCACGCACAGGTTGCGGAGAATGGCTCTCCCGCGGATTTCAGTGTGAATACGCCTGCCGCGCCGGCTCGATCAGGTCACCGACCTGGCAGTTCAAGATGTCGCACAGCGCCACCAGGAGGTTGGGGTTGAGCCGTTCGGGAACGCCGGTGAAAAGCCGGTGGACCTGCTCGCGGGACAACATCACTCCTCGCTCGGCCAGCAACGGCCCCAACTCGGTGGTCGTGAACATCTCCCGCTCGGCCATCACGCTACGCAAATGCCACCGATATCCGAGAGAGGCGGACATCGTGGTTCTCTCGGCGAGCACATCATCGAGTCGAGCGGTGCTCTGCGCTCCGACCCACAGGTCGTCGCCGATGAACCGAGAGGCCGGGTATCGATCCAGCGCGCAATGATAATGCGAGTGCCGGGCATCGTGCAGGATGACCACGGTGTCGGGTTCCATGAAATCCGCAGCCGCCAAGAGGCAGCGGCGTCGCTTGCGCCCGTCCACAATGACGGCGTCGAAACCGTGGCCGATTTCGGCGGGATAGTTCACGTACTGATCGAGATCCGCCTCGCGGTCCGTCGCACGCTCTGATGGGCGCAGCGCGGTCCGGTTCCAGCACACCGCCTCGATATGAGCGCGTCCGTCTCCGGCTGGTCCGTGCAGGCTCCTGTCGTCCTCGACATAGCGCAGGGTCGTGTCGGCCCGGTAAAGCAGTCCGGGCGCGAGGAAGGTGTCGAAGTACTCGCGGTCGTATTCGAGGGCGAGCCACAGAAAGGGCAGTCCGTGCGCGGCCAGAATTTGGGTGTACGACAATGTGCTTTGCCCGGATCCCCACTCCAGAACGCGCATCCGCCGCGCTGAGCGTTCGGCGGAGTTGAGTAGGATCGTCTTGATTAAATCACCATCGCGCGGACTCATCCAAGCGTACGGGCTTTCTATTTCCCTGACCACCTGGTTGCCTCTCTGAGGGTTCGTCGCCTGGTCGAGAATAGGGGGCGAGCATTTCAGTGCGCTCCCAACAGGAGAACATGAAAATCGTTCGGGAGTCCATAGGATTGAAGCAATCGCTCCGCCGCGGAACATCTCCCAACCATCTCGCGCACATCATCGGGCGATTGGTATCGACGCCCGCGTACGTAAGCCGGACGCACGGTTCGGTGAGGCGCCGCCCGCCGGGCGCTACGCTGCTCCGTCCATGGCGAGGCCGGCGCTCGCCGCCAGTGTTCCGTGGACGACCGCGCCGTGAGCGATGACCGTGCGAACCCGCAGGTCGTCCGTGAGGACGACGAGGTCGGCGTCCTTGCCGGGGTCGATGCTCCCGGTTCGTTCTCCCAGCCCGAGCATGCGCGCCGGCATCGGCGGCGGATTCATCGACGCGGGCATACCGCTCGCCGGGGGCGGCAACGCCTTGGAGGCCGGCCACATCATCGTCGCGCCGGGAGGACTGCGGTGCCCGTGCGGTGCGCGCGGCTGCCTGGAGATGTACGCCGACCCGCGTGCCCTGCTATGTGCCGCCGGCCGGCCTCGCCACTTCGGCCATGAAGACACCGTCACCAAGATCTTCGAGGCCGCCGCGGCCGGTGACCGTACCGCGCAGGAGGCGATCCGCCTCACCGCCGGCCATCTGGTGACGGGGCTGACCAGCCTCGTCAAGACGCTCGCCCCGGAGCGCGTGGTGCTCATGGGCTTTCTGGCCGACCTGTATCGGGCCACCCAGGACCACGTACGCGAGGGGCTGATGGCGTCCTCCCTCGTCGCCCGCGTCGGTCAGATCGACATCGTCACGGGTGACCTTCACCATGCCGCTCTCGTGGGAGCGGCCGAAAGTGCCTTCGCCCCGCTGCTGAGACAACCGCGTACCATCCTGCGCACCGACCCGTCATGAGGCTCCTTCCCGGACGCCGAGCCCGCGGCCGCCGCCCCTTGGTACCGCTCTGGTGAAGGTGCTGCCACATGGTTGTCACTCGCGCGGCCATGTCACTGTCCGTGGTTGATGTCTAGAGTCCGACACATGAGGGATGGTCCACGGATGACCCTGCAGACGATGCTCGTGCTGAAAGAGATGCTGTCCGACCCCGCCAGGCGCCGCTACGGGCTGGAACTGTGCGGAAAGACGGGCCAGCCCAGTGGCACCATCTACCCGATCCTGGCCCGTTTGGAGCGCGAGTTCGGCTGGATCGAGCGCCACAAGGAGTCCGCGGCCGAGCACTTGGCCCAGGGCCGCCGCGCCCGGTACTACTACAGGCTGACCGAGCAGGGCGCGCTCCGGGCTCGCGTCGCCCTCGACCGCGCCGAGCGTTCCCGCGGGCCGGCCACGGAACCTCGGCCGGCGACGTCATGACCGGGCTGATAGAGCCGCTGCTGGACCGGCTACCCATTGGCTTCACCGCTACGGAGAGTGACCTCATCCGGCGGGCCTACGAGTTCGCCGCGCGTTGTCACGCAGGCCAGCTGCGTAAGAGCGGCGAGCCGTACATCACCCACCCCGTCGCAGTGGCGGAGATCGCGATCGACGCCGGTCTGGACAGCACCACCGTCTGCGCCGCTCTGCTTCACGACGTGATCGAGGACACCTGGTGCGACGCCGTACGACTGCGCGCGGAGTTCGGGGATGAGATCACCACGATGGTCCAGAACCTGACCGACCTCGACCACGGTCACGTTCAAGCGGCCACCGCGGACCAGCGCGTCCTCGCTCTGCGGGTGCTCGACCGACTGCACAACATGCGTACGATCCAGTACCTCGACCGGGAGAAACAGCGCCTGACGAGCCAGGACGTCGTGAACGTCACGGCACCGCTCGCCGGACGCCTCGGCCTGCCGGCCATCGCGGACGAACTCGAGTCGATCGCGTACGACCGCCTGATCCCGCCGCCTGGAGACGCGGGGGCGAGGTATCAGGTGCTCGCCTTCGGCGCGCTGCTCCTGCCCGCGGCGGTCAGAGCGAGCTATCTGGACGAATGGCTCGGCGAGCTGGACGCATTACCGGACCGTCGGGCTCGCACCCGCTTTGTCCTCGGGCTGGCGCTCGGCGTGCCCGCCCTGGCTCTGATCCTGCGGCGGCCGGCTCGGGGCACGCTGACCGGCCATGTCCTGACCGCTCTGCGCTGGATCCTGCGGACGGATCTGCGTACCTGGCCACCGCTGACCGTGCTGCTCGGCTGGATGATCGTGGAGTCCGCGAGGAACAGCCTCGGCGACGCCGCGGTCATCGCGATCACCGTGCCTCCCGTCCTCCACGCGGGCCTGACCCGCCTGCGCAGGAAACTCGGCCTGACGGAGGAGCCCGGCTGAGGGCGGGACCCCTCCCGGGGCCGGTCGGGTAGTTCTGTGTGGCACCGGCGCTCGCCCGACGCCGATCACCCTGAGCGATAGGGACGACACAGCATGCGCAAACTCCTTCTCGTGATCGCCATGTGCGCCCTGGCGGGCTGCGCCTCGCCCGAGACCGGACGGCAGGCGGCGGTTTCTACCCCCACGCCCAGCACGCCAGCCACGAGCGCTTCGGCCACCGAATCACCGACGCCGTCACCATCTCCGACGCGCCAAGCCACCACCAAGGTCAAGGACTGCTTCGACGGTGACTGCCTGCTGAAGCTGTCCAAGCCCGTCACGATCCGGCTGAACGCCAAGAAGTTCTACTACCCGAAGTTCGAGGTCGTGGCCATCGATGCGCGCACGATCACGTACCGGGTGGAGTACCCGCACGGAGGCGGCTCGGAGCAGCGTCTCGGTGAGGGCGGAGGCGGAGGCTTCGCGTTCCGCAAACACACTCCGGTGGAGGTGCGGCTGGTGTCGATCAAGAAGGGTCAGGCGTTGCTGTCCGTCTCGCCGGGGGAGCGCGACTGATCCGCGTGATCGAAGCGGGTGGCACCACGTACGTGAAGGGGTTCCACTGGCATCCTCTGCCCGAGGGGAAGCACCGGTTCCGATTCGGCAAGAACACCACCTGGGGCAACGAGGGACAGCGCGGTGACCAGCTCGTCGACGTCTTCGACCCGGCGATACTCAAGACGCTCCTCGCGAAGGCGAAGGTCGCCAAGCCTGGCGACTACCGGGGCACCCTCACCCCCAAGGACCTGTACAAGGCGAGGCACGGCTACGGCAGCCCCGACACCAAGGCGATCTCCTTCAGGCTCCTGCTCGACCGCGAACACAGGCCCGCCCGTCTGATCACCGAGTACACCGAGAAGATCGGCTGGCCCGACGGGAAGGGCAAGACGGTCAAGCGCATCCAGCACCACGTGGTGGACACGCGCTACAGCGGATGGGGGTCGAAGGTAACGGTCACGGCGCCTCCGGCCGAGGAGGTCGTCGACTTCGACGTGTTCACGCCGCCGGCCGACCTGAGCCCGCTCGACGCGGTGACCGACCGCGCGCAAGCCGCCGTGGTGTCACGCGACTGACGGCGCGGACAAGGCGGACGGCGAGCGCCCGTTCAGTGAGCCGTCTGCTGGGCGTGCCGGGGGAGGAGGCCGACCAGGAGCAGGGTGGCCAGGTAGAGGGCGGCGGCGAGCGCGGTGACGAGGATGCCGGCGTCGAAGAAGCCGTGGCCGGCTCGGGCGAAGAAGGCGGTGCCGAGGGCGGCGGCGCCGGTGGCGTTGGCGAACTGCTGGACGGCGTTGAGCATGCCTGAGCCGGTGCCGACCTCTTCGGTGGTGGCGTCGCCGAGGACGTAGTCGAAGATGGGGATGAACACCAGTCCGGAGCCGAAGCCGGTGATCAGCAGGGCCGGCGCCAGGGCCCAGGCGGTCAGGCCGTCCTGGGCGTGGGCGACGGTCCAGGCGAGTGCGATCAGGCCGGCGGCGGCGAGGCCGAGGCCGAGGTGCAGGGTGGCGCGGCCGAGTCGCTCGGCGAGGAAGGCTCCGGCGAGGCCGACGGCGATGGCGCTGCCCAGGGCCCAGGGGATCAGGGTGAGGCCGGTGTGCAGGGGTGTCCAGCGTGCGCCGAGCTGGAGCATCAGGTTGAGGGCGAGCTGGAATCCGGTGAGCGCGGCGTAGAAGCCGCAGACGATGACCAGTCCGACGACGAAGCTGCGCTTACGCAGGAGCGACGGAGCGATCACCGGATGGTCGCTGCGACGTTCGGAGGCGACGAACAGCGCGAGCACCGGGATCGAGGCGGCCATCATGGCGTAGGTCCAGATCGGCCAGCCGAGTTCGCGGCCCTGGACCAGGGGAATGATCAGCAGGGCCGAGGCGAGGGTGAGCAGGCCGACGCCGCGCAGGTCCAGGCGGGCGGAGCGGTCCTCGCCGGTGTCGCGGGGCAGGACGTACGCGCCCAGGACCCAGGCGGCGACCCCGATCGGGATGTTGATCAGGAAGATCGAGCGCCAGCCGCCGAACAGGTCCAGGTGCAACAGCCAGCCGGCCAGGATGGGCCCGGCCACGGTGGCCAGGCCCATGATCGGGCCGAAGGGGACGAGGGCCCGGCGCAGGTGCTCGGGCGGGAAGACGACCTTCACCAGGGCGAAGCCCTGCGGGATCATCACCGACCCGAACAGGCCCTGCAGGACGCGGGCACCGATCAGGAACCCGGTTCCCGGCGCGAGACCGCAGGCCAGCGAGGACAGGGTGAACCCGGCCAGACCCAGCAGAAACAGGCGGCGACGGCCGACCAGATCGCCCAGCCTCCCGGAGGTGACCAGGCCAAGGGCGAAGGCCGCGGTGTACGCCGCCAGCACCCACTGCACGGTGGAATCGCCACCGCCCAGATCGGCCCGGATCGAGGGCCCGGCGAGGTTGGCGATCGTCGAGTCCAGCACGTCCATGACGTCGGCGATGACCACGACCGCGAGGACGAGCCAGGCCCGGCGCAACGGAAGGACCAGGGACTTCGCAAGGGGAGAACTTTGTTCAGTAAACATGAACATAGTTCTATGTGGCGAACATAGTTCATGTCAACGTGTAGGATCGGGACATGGCCCAAGATCCGAAAGCCCGCCGGGCGGCCCGGCACCTGCAGCCCGGCTCCGCCCCGGCCCAGCCGCGCCGGGAACCTCTCACCGTCGAGCGCATCATCGACGCCGCGCTGCACGTGGTCGCCACCCAGGGCTATGACGCGCTGACGATCCGCGCCATCACCGGCGAGCTGGGCACCAGCCCGTCCTCGCTGTACGCGCACGTGGTCAACAAGGCCGACATCGACGACCTGATCATGGGACGGCTCAACTCGGAGCTCGTGCTGCCCGAACCCGACCCCGGCCGCTGGCGCGAACAGATCCTGCAGGTGTACGCCCAGATCCGCGACCAGTACCTGCGCTACCCGGGCATCTCCCGCGCCGCCCTGGCCACCGTCCCCACCAATCGGGACACCTTGCGGGTGGGCGAGGCGATCCTGGCGATCCTGCTCGCCGGCGGTGTCGAGCCCCAGACCGCGGCCTGGGCCATGGACGCCCTGTCGCTCTACGTCGCCGCCTACACTCTGGAGATCTCCCTGCTCCACGACCCTGGCCAGGAGTGGGTCCTCAGCCGCGACGAACTTCTGGACCGGCTCGGCTCCCTGCCCGCCGACCAGTTCCCCCACACCAGAAGCCACGCCGCCGAACTCATCTCCGGCAGCGGACACGAACGATTCGACTTCACCCTCAACCTGATGCTCGGCAGCCTCAAGACTCCGGCATAGTTTCGAGCCGCCCGCTCGTCCTTGGTGGGTGACATCACGAGGAGGACGGGTGGATCCAGGCTTTGAGGCGGCGCTCCGGCAGTTCGTCATCGACAGGTCGAGCGCGTTGTTCCGCACGGCGTACCTGCTGACCGGCGACCGGCACGCCGCCGAGGACCTCGTCCAGTCGGCCCTGGCGAAGACGGCCGCGCGGTGGCGCGCCCTGCGCGACCCCGAGGCCATCGAGGGGTACGTCCGCCGCACCATGTACCACGAGCAGGTCAGCCGGTGGCGCCGCCGCTCGCGGGTCGTGGAGGTGAGCACGGACGCGCGGCTCGACCGGGCCGGCGACGGGCACGACGACGCGGCGGACCTGCGCATGACGATGCGGGCGGCACTGTCCCGGCTGACGCCCCGGCAGCGGACCATGCTCGTCCTGCGCTATTTCGAGGACAAGTCGGAGACCGAGATCGCGCGACTGCTGGGCGTGCGGGTGGGCTCGGTCCGCAGCCAGATCTACCGATCGCTGGAGCGGCTGAAGAAGTCGGCCCCCGAACTGAGCACCGTGAGGGAGTTGCGTTGAACATCGAGAACCTGCTGCGTGAGACCCTCGCCGACATGGCGGAGGAGCAGGTGCCGCCGCCTCCTGCCGGCTTCCTCCGCCACCGTCCCGCCCGCCGGAGGGGCGTCGCCCTGGCGGCCGCGGCCACCGTCGTCGCCCTGGCCGCGGGCGGCACGATCGCCGTCAGGGCCCTCTCGCCCGAGGCGCCCGAGACGCCGGAAGTGCCCGTGGCCGTGCCTCCGGAGCCGACGCGCGCCGTGACCGTCAAGGAGGGATGGCGGGCCGCCCTCCTGTTCGGCGACCTCTCCCGCGTGACCGGCGAGCCCGCGACGTCGTTCGCGCGGGCGGCCGAGGACGGCCGGGCCCTGGGCCTGCCTCCGTACGCGAAGGGCAGGCTGGAGGGCTTCGCTCACCCCGGCGCGTACAGGTTCGCCGAGTCCGCCACCCCCACCGAGATCCTGGCCGCGATGGTGGCCCGGTTCCGCGAGACGGCGGACAAGCTCGGCCTGGCGTCTCGGCGTGCCCCCTTGGACGTCGTCATCGTCGCCAGCCTCGTCCAGGCCGAGTCGCCCACCGAGGCCGACATGCCGAAGGTGGCCCGCGTCATCCACAATCGACTGGACCGCGGCATGCGGCTGCAGCTCGACAGCACCGTCCTCTACGGCATGGGCAAGGACGGCGTCGACGTCACGGTCGAGGACCTGAAGCGGCGTTCGCCGTACAACACCTATCGTCATGAGGGCCTGCCTCCGGGGCCCATCTCCAACCCCGGTGAGGCCGCGCTCAAGGCCGCCCTGCACCCGGCCGCCGGCCCCTGGCTCTATTACGTGGCCACCGGCCCGAAGCGCGGCACTTTGGAGTTCGCCACGTCCGCGAAGGAGTACGCCAAGCTCGTCGAGCGTGCCGCCGGGTAACGGTCCGCCCGTCACTCCTGCGGCTGGGCGAGTTTGGCGGCCACCGCGTCGAGGACCCAGTCCAGGCCGGTGGTGAAGGACGTCTCGGCGTCCACCTCCGTGCCGTCGTACACGGCCTTGGCCAGCGCCGGAAAGCGGCCCGTGTCCAGCATCCTCCTCACATGCGGGCCGGAGGCGCGCTGCCAGTCGCGCTTGGACAGGCCCGTGGCACGTTCGGCCCGCAGGTTCGCGATCTCACGCCTGATCGCGCCGGTGATGTAGGCGCTGACGGTCTCCACGGCGCGCATGACGGTGTCGAGGTCGGCGAGGCCGTCGAGGGCGGCCAGCGTGTTCTCGGTCACGGCGAGCGCGTTGGGGCCCAGGGCCGGGCGGCCGCCGAGCAGGTCGGCCAGCCATACGTGACGGAGGGCGGCCTGCCGGGTGCGGTTCGCGTGGATGCGCAGTACCTCCCGCCAGTGGCCGGGCCGCTCCCCGGGGAGGATCTCGGCGTAGACCTCGTCCACCATGAGGTCGAACAGTTCCTCCTTGGTGGTGATGTACCCGTACAGCCGCATCGGGCCGACGTCCAGCCGGGCGGCGACCTTGCGCAACGACATCGCCTCCAGCCCGCCCTCGTCGGCCAGCGCGATGGCGGCGGCAACGATGCGCTCCCGGTCGAGCGGCACGGGGCGAGTCGGCGGCTCTGGCCGGTCCCACACAGTCATGGCTACATCGTACGGTTGCGAGACGCCGTAAAAAATCAATACAGTGTATCGACATGAGACAACGTATCGCTGTGGTGGGGAGCGGCCCCGCCGGCCTCACCTTCGCCCGCGTCCTGCACCGCCACGATCACCCCGTCACCGTCCTCGAACGTGATTCCGCCCCCGACGCCCGTCCTCCTGGCGGCACGCTGGACCTGCACGAAGGGCTGGGCCAGCTCGCGCTGGGCAAGGCCGGGCTGCTGGCGGAGTTCCGGGCGCTGTCCCGTCCCGAGGGGCAGGCCATGCGCATCCTGGACGTGGACGGGACCGTCCTGCGCGACTGGCCGTCGCGTCCGGACGACCTGGCCAATCCGGAGATCGACCGCGGGCAGCTCCGTGACCTGCTGCTCGGCCCCCTCGATGTTCAGTGGGGGAGGGGCGTGACGGAGGTGGTGCCGGGAACACGGGACGGCGTGCTGGTCCGTTTCGCGGACGGGCGGCAGGAGGCGTTCGACCTCGTGGTCGGCGCGGACGGAGCCTGGTCCCGGGTACGCCCGGCGGTCTCGTCCGCGACGCCGGAGTACACCGGCGTCACCCTGGTCGAGACCTCCCTTGACGACGTCGACACCCGCCACCCCGGCCTCGCCCGGCTGATCGGTGACGGTTCCTTGGCTGTGTACGGGGTGAACCGCGCCCTCGTCGCCCAGCGCAACAGCGGCGGTCACGTCAAGGTGTACGCCCAGTTCCGCGCGCCGCTGGACTGGCACGGGGGCCTGGACCCGGCCGACGTCGAGGCCGTGCGATCGAGTCTGCTGGCACTGTTCGACGGCTGGGCCGCTCCCGTCCTCGACCTCCTGCGCCACGCGACCGCGTTCGCCCACCGCCCCCTCCACGTGCTGCCCGTGTCCCACACCTGGGCTCATGTCCCCGGGGTGACGCTGCTGGGTGACGCCGCCCACCTGATGCCGCCCTTGGGGGTGGGCGCGAACCTGGCGATGCTGGAAGGCGCCGAACTCGCCGAGTCCGTCGCTGCCCGCCCTGGAGATCTGGACGAGGCCGTCCGCGCGTTCGAGGAACAGATGTGGGCACGAGCCGGCCGATGGGCGGAGTTCACGACGGCCGGTCTGGAACGCCTCGTGAGCCCGGACCCCACCGAAGCCCTCGCCCTCTTCGACGAGGTCCAGCCATCCTGAGCGGTGGACGCGGACCATATTTATCTATTATCGTCGATTAACGATGAATAAGAAGGAGCCCTTGGGCCGGGCCGAGGCCGAGGAGTACGCGAGCTGGTTCAAGGCGCTCGCCGATGCCACCCGCATCCAGCTCGTGTCGCTGCTGGCCCGGCGGCGCGAGCCGATGACGGTCGGCGAGATCGTCGAGGCGTCCGGGGTGGGCCAGTCGACGGTCTCGCACCACCTGAAGATCCTGGCCGAGGTGCGCTTCGTCCTGGTGGAGCGCCGGGGCACGGCGAGCCTGTACCGGATCAACGAGAACTGCGTGAGCTGTTTCCCGACCGCGGCCGACGTGGTCATGGGCAAGCCCGTCCCCGAACCGCCCGTGTGTGAGTGAAGGAGCCGATGATGTCCCACGAGGAGATCGTCCAGCGCTACTCCGGCCTGGCCCGCCAGGCCATGAGCGGCGAGCCCGCCCTCGACTGCGGCCCGGAGCCCTTCGCCGACGGCGGCTTCGGCACCGCCGGCTACGGCGAAAACGACGATCTGGCCGGCCTGCCGGACGGCGCGCTGCTGGCCAGCCTGGGCTGCGGCAACCCGGTCGCCGTCGCCGAGCTGCGCGCCGGGCAGACGGTCCTGGACCTGGGCTCGGGCGGCGGCATCGACGTGCTGCTGTCGGCCCGCCGCGTCGGCCCGTACGGCAAGGCGTACGGGCTGGACGCCAGCGCGGACATGGTGGAACTGGCGCGCCGCAACGCCGAGCAGGCCGGCGTGACCAACGTGGAGTTCCTGCACGGCGGCATCGAGCAGATCCCGCTGCCCGGCCAGAGCGTGGACGTGGTCATCTCCAACTGCGTGATCAACCTGTCCGACGACAAGGCCGCGGTACTGGCCGAGACGTTCCGGGTGCTGCGCCCCGGCGGCCGCTTCGGGGTCAGCGACGTGGTCACTGACAACACCGCCGATCCGGTACGGCAGGCCGCCGCCGAGCGGCGGATCGGCTGCCCCGCCGGAGCGCTGGGCATCGACGCGTACCGAGCCCTGCTGGCGGAGGCCGGATTCGTCCAGGTGGCCATCACGCTGACCGCCGGCCACGGTGACGGCGTGCACTCCGCCATCGTCCAGGCCGTCAAGCCGGCCATCGGGCCCGGCATGGAGATCCGGCCGATGCGCGCCACCGACGCCGCCCAGGTGCTGGCCATCTACCAGGCGGGACTCGACACCGGCCAGGCCAGTTTCGAGACCGTCGCCCCTTCATGGGAGGGCTTCGACGCGGGCAAGCTCCCCCACCTGCGCTATGTGGCCGCCGACACCGAGACCGGCGAGGTGATCGGCTGGGCCGCCGCCTCGGCGGTCTCCACCAGGCCGGTGTACGCGGGAGTGGTCGAGCACAGCGTCTACGTCCACCCGGGCTGCCAGGCCCACGGCATCGGCCGCGCCCTGCTGACCGCGTTCGTCGCCGCGGCCGAGGACGCGGGCGTGTGGACGATCCAGTCGGGCATCTTCCCGGACAACGCCGCCAGCCTGTCGCTGCACCAGGCGCTCGGCTTCCGCGTCGTGGGCACCCGCGAACGCGTCGGCCGCCACCACGGCCTGTGGCGGGACGTGCTGCTCATCGAACGCCGCAGCAGCGCGACCGGAACCGTGCCAGATAGACGCTGAAACCGGTGATCCGTGACCAATTCGCGCGCGAAGTACCCGAGTAGTCCGCGCGGGCCACTCATCGATCAGTGTCTACCTGATGAGGAGATCAGATGCGACGACTACTGAGCGCCGTCTTCGTGCTGCTGGCCGCCGTGCTCGGAGGTCTGCTGACCGGAGCGGGCGCCGCCCGCGCAGACGCGCCCGACCCCGTGTGCAGACCGGCGTTGACCAACACCCCCGACATCGTCTGCACCATCCCCGTGGAATTCGACAACCGGCCGATCGAGTCCATCGAATGGACGAAGGACGACGACCCCCTTCCCCGGTTCGACAACATCCGGCAGATCCTGGTGAGCTGCACACCCGGCGAGCGGTTCGTGATCGGGCTGACGGTCACATTCGCCGACGACATCATTCCCGGCGTGGGGGACACACCCGTCACGTGCCCGAGCAGAACCGCCGGCATCCGGTACCTCAACTGCGACTCCGGCGCCGCTCTGGTCGTCTGCACGGCGCAGATCGACGGGACGCCACCGTTCAGAATCACCTGGAAGATGAACGGAACAGAACAGACCTACTTCAGAGATTCATCCACCATGCGGGTGGGCTGCGTGGTGGGCCGCCCCTTCGACGTCCAGATCGCAGTCACCGACGCGGCCGGGACCAGCGCCGCGGACCGAACGGGAGGCTTCTGCAGGAGGATCCAGGAATGAGGATCTCGCCCGCGAGGCTATGAGGCCGGTGCCTGGCAGCTCTGGATGAAGCTTCCCCTCGGAGCCTCGGGCTGCCAGGCCTCAACCCCCGCACCGGCCTCGAGAACGGACTGTTCACCCGCTGTTCGCCCATCCGTACATCGATGAGTGTCAATATCGAGGCTCATCAATGTGACCGCGGGAGCCCCGAGATGCCGGACACCTACAAGCGCCACGATCTGACCATCGACCAGCAGCTCGCCCTGACCACCGCCGCGCGCCGGCTGGGTGAGGAGCTCGCTGGCACGTTCGGCACGGAGACGATCGAGCGGTTCCTGCACACCAGCTACGACCAGTTCGCCACCAAAGCCGCGGTGGCCAATTTCCTGCCGCTGCTGGCCGAGCGCTTCGCCCGCCAGCGCCTGCATGCCCTGGCCCGGGTCGAAGGGCACGGCGACGGACGGCCGATCGTGTTGTTCCTGTGCGTGCACAACGCGGGGCGCTCGCAGATGGCCCTCGGCTTCTTCGCCGCGCTGGCCGGGGAGCACGCGGTCGGCTGGTCGGGCGGCTCGGAGTTCGCCACCGAGATCAACCCCGCGGCCGTGGCGTCCATGGCCGAGCGTGGCATCGACATCTCGCGCGAGTTCCCCAAGCCGTGGACCGAGGAGATCGTCCGCGCCGCCGACGTGGTCGTGACGATGGGCTGCGGCGACGCCTGCCCCGTCTATCCCGGCAAGCGTTACCTGGACTGGGAGCTGAAGGACCCGGCCGGGCTCGCGGCCGAGGACGTGCGCCCGATCCGCGAGGAGATCGAACGCCGCGTCCGCGCCCTGCTGGCCGACCTCGGCGTACCTGTAGCATAGACATCAATCAATATCGATGGCCATCTATAAGGAAGAGCGTATGGAGCTGTTGCAGATCCTGGAGTGCAGCCCGCCGCTGGCGCGTGAGCCGCTGGACGCCGGGCAGGCCGCCGGCGTGGCCCGGGTGTTCAAGGCGCTGGGCGATCCGGTACGGCTGCGCATCCTGTCGATCGTGGCCAGCCGCGAAGGCGGCGAGGTGTGCGTGTGCGACATCACCGGCGCCTTCGAGCTGTCCCAGCCGACCATCAGCCACCACCTCAAGGTCCTCAAGGACGTCGGCCTGCTCACCTCCGAACGGCGCGCGTCCTGGGTCTACTACCGGCTGGTCCCCGAGACCCTGGGCGAGCTGTCGGCACTGCTCAGCGCGCCCGCCACCGTCTGATGTCCACCCCACGCTCCACGGCCGTGATGGCCGGGCTGTCCACGCTGGACCGGTTCCTGCCGGTGTGGATCGGCGCCGCGATGGCCGCCGGGCTGCTGCTCGGCCGAGCGCTGCCCGGCCTGAACGGCGCCCTGGAAGCGGTGAAGATCGGCCAGATCTCGCTGCCGATCGCGCTCGGGCTACTGCTGATGATGTACCCGGTGCTGGCCAAGGTCCGCTACGACCGGCTCGGCGCCGTCACCGGCGACCGCCGCCTGCTGCTGGCCTCCCTGGTGCTCAACTGGCTACTCGGGCCCGCGCTCATGTTCGTCCTGGCCTGGACGCTGCTGCCGGATCTGCCCGAGTACCGCACCGGCCTGATCATCGTCGGCCTGGCCCGCTGCATCGCCATGGTCCTCATCTGGAACGACCTGGCCTGCGGCGACCGCGAAGCCGCCGCCGTCCTGGTCGCCCTCAACTCCGTCTTCCAGGTCATCGCCTTCGGCCTGCTCGGCTGGTTCTACCTGGAACTCCTGCCCGGCCGGCTCGGCCTGGCGGGCAGCACCCTGGACGTCTCGGCCTGGGACATCGCGCAGTACGTGCTCATCTTCCTCGGCATCCCGCTGGCCGCCGGATACCTGTCCCGCAGGCTCGGTGAACGCGCGAAGGGCCGCGACTGGTACGAGCGGCGATTCCTGCCGAAGATCGGGCCCATCGCCCTGTACGGCCTGCTGTTCACCATCGTCATCCTGTTCGCCCTGCAAGGTCACACGATCACCGAGCGACCGCTCGACGTGGCCCGGATCGCGCTGCCGCTGCTGGCCTACTTCGCGCTGATGTGGGGCGGCTCGTTCCTCGCCGGGCGGGCGATCGGCCTGCCGTACCAGAAGACCACCACGCTCGCCTTCACCGCGGCGGGCAACAACTTCGAGCTGGCCATCGCCGTCGCGGTGGGGGTGTTCGGCGTGACCTCCGGGCAGGCCCTGGCCGGGGTGGTCGGCCCGCTGATCGAGGTGCCGGTGCTGGTCGCCCTGGTCTACGTCAGCCTGTGGGGCCGGAGACTGTTCAAGGAGCCTGCGCATGCCTAGTGTGCTGTTCGTCTGCGTGCACAACGCCGGACGTTCCCAGATGGCCGCCGGATGGCTGCGCGAACTGGCCGGAGACCGGATCGAGGTCCGCTCGGCCGGGTCCGCGCCCGCCGGCCGGATCAACCCGGTCGCCGTCGAAGCGATGCGCGAGGTCGGCATCGACATCACCGCCGCACAGCCCAAGGTCCTCACCACGGACGCGGTCCAAGCCTCCGACGTCGTCATCACCATGGGCTGCGGCGACGCCTGCCCGATCTTCCCCGGCAAACGCTACGAGGACTGGAAACTCGACGACCCCGCAGGCCAGGGCATCGAGGCCGTACGCGAGATCCGTGACGAGATCCGCGCCCGGGTGGAGAAGCTGACCCAAGAGCTCACGTAGGCCAACCTTTGCTGCGGAAGGCGCGTCTCACGCTTATGGGCTTATTGTTTCGCGGTACCGCCGCAGTCGCCGCCTTCGTCGTCATGACGGGGCCGGTCGCCGCTCACGCCGAGGCGCCGGCCAGTCAATGGAGTGTCGTTCATCACGACCGCCGCGACTCCTACGACGCGGTGACGGTCACTCCAGGTGGGGCGGTCTGGGTCGCGGGAACGAGCACGCTGTTGAAGGGCGGCCGGTCCGCCTTCAAGCGTGTCACCGGGCCGGGCTTCCGGGTGAAGCGGCTGACGTCGGCCTCCGACACCAGGGTCTGGGCGTTCGGCACGTCGCGCTACGCCCAATGGAACGGCAAGCGCTGGCAGGTCAAACGATGGTTCTATGGCCGGGTGGACGGCGCGTACGCCATCGGCAAGAACCTGTGGGTCATCGAGAACGCCAACGCGTTCCCCTCAGCCGGCACCGCCGGATGGAAGGCGCGGTCCACGCTGCGGCGCCTGGCCGGGTCGGCGTGGCGCAAGGTCCAGACGCCGATCGTGGTCAAGGGACTCGACGGCCGGTGGGCGGCGGGCTCGGCGCGGGGCACGGCGGCTCTGGCCCGCTGGAGTGGTACGGCCTGGCGTTCGGTACCCCTTCCGGCGATTCCGTCGGCCCGCTCGGGCCAGATCTCGGAGCTGACGGATGTCGCGTTCGACGGTGAGACCGGCCGGGTGATGGCGGTCGGCTGGGTCGCCTGGCCGTGCGGCCGCTCCTTCTGCGGTGAGACTTTGCTGCTGACCGGCTATCCGGGCAGCTGGACGTTCCAGGTCCGTGGTGAACCCGGCTTCCAGCCGCGCGCCCAGGCGGAGCCCGACGGCCGAGGTGGGGCCTGGGTCGTCTACGACGCCAAGGGCGGAGGCAGCGGATATCTGCACATCGGCGTCGACAGTGTCGAGCCGGGTGTCTTGCCGGCTCCGCCGGGCAGGAAAGCGTCCGTCCGCGACCTTGCGATTCAGCCGGAGAACGGTTCCGTCTGGGCGGTCGGCGCGGCCCCTTCCGGCCGCGGCGGTACGATCTGGGCCTACCGCCGTTGAGCCGTCTCCGCCTGACTAGGCGGAGACGACCTCGCCCAAGGGCGCGAACAGGGCGCCGAGCCTGTTCACGGTCTCGGGGATGATCCGGTAGTAGACCCAGGTGCCGCGGCGTTCGCCGTCGATGAGGCCGGCGGTGCGCAGGATCTTCAGGTGGTGGGAGATCGTGGGCGCGGTCAGGTCGAAGGCGCCGGTCAGGTCGCACACGCACGCTTCGCCGCCGGCGTGGGAGCCGATCATCGACAGCAGGCGCAGCCGTACCGGATCGGCGACCGCTTTGAGCAGCACCGCCAGATCGGCCGCGTCGCTCTCGGAGATCGGCTCTCGGGCGATCGGCGCGCAGCAGGCGACGCTTGCGGGGGCGGCCATGACACGGCTCCTTGGTTCGACGTCAATCTAACTATATGCCGTGGAGCCGGGTGTTGTGGCCTCCCCCGATCTTGGGTGAGACGCCGGCGGCCGCGGGAGCCGGGCCGGCTGAACCGTCTTGGCCGCGCCCGATGGGCTCAGCGCATGGTGTAGCAGCGGTGCGTGGTGTCCAGCCAGGTCTTGTCGAGTTCCTGGCCCACGACCCTGCCGACGGCCACCAGAGCGGAGGTGAAGGCTTCGGCCGGTTCGGCGGCGGGCTCGTCCGGGTCGGACGGGTCGAGGTTGAAGCGCAGGCCGCTCAGATACGGGTCGAGAGCGTCCGGATCCATTCCGGAACGATCATCGGTGTCGTAGATGTCGAGCACGGTGAGCAGCTCGCCGGATCGCGCGAACTTCAGCAGGCATTCGCCGTGGAAGTCCCAGCTGACCGCCAGCGCTCGCCCCTCGCCGCGCGTCAACGCGAGCACGGCGTCGTCCTCGGCGATCCGGTGATCCCCGATGAGCACCGTCCAGGCGCCCATCCGGCCGGCCAGCAGGCCGGCCTCCGCCTCGTCGCTCCCGTCGGAACCCGGTCCCCATCCGGCGTAGTCGTCCGGCGCACCACTGTCAGGATCTCCGTGGAGCAGGCCGACGGCTTCCTCCGCCGTGGGGCCCTGGCACCAGACGGCGTAGAACTGCTGCATGGAGACGTCGCTCGGATCGTAGGAGCGAAGCAGCTGGAAAAGGTGATCCGCGGGCATGCCGTGCCTTCCCTTCGATCGATCTGAGGTACGGCTGCCGCCCGGCCGTGAGCCGGGCGGCAGCCGTACCTCAGGAGGGGGGTGTTCCCTTCACGCTCACCCAGAAGCGGTCGCCGTTGGGCCGGACGTTACCGTCGGGGACGAGCACACGGTAGCGCGCGTAGAACACCGACAGGTACCAGCCGTCGCTCTTGTTGTTGCTGGCCGGTACACCTCGCACGGAGAAGTTGCCGTCACCCCATCCGGGGCCCTCCTTGACCGAGTTGAAGGGGAATTCGTCGCAGTCGCCGACCACCTTGGGCGTTTTGCAGGCCTTGCGCCGTTCACTCACCTGCACCGCTCCCCACGTCCGTCCCTTGGGGTCGAGTGGTCGTAGTTCGCTCTCGTTGATCCGGGTCAGCGGGGATCTGCTCCGCGCGGTCGATCCGTCCCAGTTCCCTGGAACCACCTTCTGACCTGCCGGTTTCTTGGGATTGGTGAGGTCCGGGGTGTTGAAGGCGGCCCAGATGTGGGCGGCGACGGGGCCTCGTTTGGCGTGGTCCACGTCCGTCCGGTAGATGCGGCTCACGTCCGGGAAGATGCAGGCGCCCTTGTAGCGGACGCGCTTCTCCTCCGGCCAGGCTCCCGGACTGCCCGGCCCCAGGGTCAGGTCGTCGCAGCGGACGGTCGGCGGCGTCCGGAGAGTGCCCTGCTCGTCCTTGAGCTTGCCCCACAGCGGAACGTTCGTGGGCCAGGGCTTCACCGCGATGACGTCCTTGATCTTCATCCAGGGGACGATCGTGCAGCGGCGTACCGCGTCGACGGTGCTGGAGGACTTGAAGCGGAAGTACTGCGTCGTCCCGTTCCAGTCCTTGATCCGGGCTTCGCGATCTCCGTCGATCGTCTTCGCGCAGGGCGAGCTCCCGCTGCTCGACTCGGTGGTCGTGGTCAGCTGCATGCGGGCGTTGCCGAAGCCGCTTTCGAGCGCGTACTGGGCTTCGTCGATCCCGACCCACATGGAGAACTCCGTCGGGGTGATCGGACCGGTCGTCCCGTCGCTCCCCGCGTTGCGGATCCCTGTCCCGTCCCGCGTTCCCAGGTAGGTGTTGATGACCGTGGTGGCCCGCATCATGAGGTCGATCCCGGCGGAGCCGTCGGGCAGCTTCACGCGGATCTTCTTCCTGGTGCCCGAGTCCGGATCCCAGTCGTCGAGCCAGGTGCTGAGGCCGAACCATCGGACGGAACAGCCGCTGAAGACCGTGGCGTCGGTCCAGATCCCCAGCCTCCCGTCCGTCGGAGCCTTCGCACGACAGGTGTTGAGGGTGTAGTGCCGGTAGTTGACCTCGTAGGGATCGGGTTCGTTCTGCTGCGCGGGCTGGGTCGCCCTCGCCGTCGCCCTCGCTGCGGGCGCCGTGCCCGTGCCTCCGGCGAGCGCGCCGATCTCCGTCGCGGTCAGGAGCCGCTGGTAGGTGCGCGCCTCATCCAGGTCTCCGCGCATGCGGGTGCCCAGCGTCAGCGGGCCCGTGCCGTTCCAGGCCTGGAAGCCGACCGGTGCGGAGGTGACGAGCTGACCGTTGAGGTACAGCGCCGCCGTACCGGCCGTCGCGTCGTAGACGCCCGCGAGATGGAACCACTCGTTGACCGGCGCTTCGACATCGGACAGGACGCCGGAGGACGTCGCGTCCGCGGTGTCGCCGCTGGTCAGGGTGAAGACCAGGCCGCGATCGGGAGTGTTGCCCAGGCGGAAGGGCGCCTGCCGGCCGCCTCGCTGCTCGGCGACGAGGTAGTCGCCGTCCTTGTCCGACCAGCGCAGCCAGGACGCGACGGTGAAGCTCTGGTCGGTACGGATCACCGGCCCGGCCGTTCGCGCCAGCGGCTCTTCACCGGCCGCCACGACGTCCACGGTGAGCGACTGCCACCCTGACCAGGCCGACGTCCGTTGCCCGGCGACGGCACGGGCACGCCAGCGCACCTTCCACCCGTCGGAGAGCCTCCCATCGGGTACGGTCACGCCGGCCTGGCTGCCCGATGTGACGTTGTCGGCCGCGCCGGTCCAGATCGTGCCGGTGCCCTGCCCGGTCGCCGCCGGGTCGTGCTCCAGCTCGAACTCGGCCCGTAGCGCTCCGCCCGCCGGATCGGTCACCTGCGCCAGCAGGTTCGGGGTCCGGCTGGTGGTGACCGTCGTGCCGTCGGCCTGGTGCGAGGGAACGACCTGAAGGGCGCCCACGGCAGGGTCGGGCTGGGTGTCGGGGACGTCGACGGTGACGTTCTGCCACGCCGACCACGCCGAGGCGGTGGAGGCGCCGGCGTTGACGGCGCGAGCGCGCCAGCGGGTCTTCCACCCGTCGACCAGCTTCCCGGCCGGAACGGTCACGCCGGCCCTGCTGCCGGACGCGACCGCGGGGGAGGCGCCCGCCCAGATCTGGCCGACGCCCTGGCCGGGTGCGGCCGGGTCGTGCTCGATCTCGAACTCGCCGGTCAGGGTGCCGCCGACGGTGTCGGCGACGGTGGCGCCGAGTTGCGGGGTGAGCGAGGTGGCCACCGTGACACCGTTCACGATCTGTGCCGGCGTGATGGCCAGCGCGCTCGCCGAGGGGTTGGAGGTCGCGGCGCCGATGGTGACGGTCAGTTTCGGCGCCGGATCGGCGAACTCGGTGTTCTCCGCGCTGGTGAAGACGCGGTAGTTGTCGGCGGTGCCGGCCTCGTTGGGGTGCATCAGGACGAGGCCGTGGTTGGCGGCACCGGCGGCCCAGTCCTGGGCGATGCCGGTGACGGTCCACTCCATCGCACCGGGGAAGGTCGCGCAGTCGGAGTTGACCGCCGTCTTGCTGATCTGCGCGTCCTCGGTGGTCGCGGCCGGCTTCCTGCCCCAGGTGAGGCTGTCGGCGCTCCACGCGCCGGTCAGCCGGCGCACCTGGATGCCCGCGCCCACCGAGCCTCCGCAGGCGGGAGCGTCCACGTTCACCAGGGACAACTTGGCGTCGGTGACCGTCTGCCCGGCCAGCCCGGTCGTGTCGAAGCGCAGGTGAGGCCGGTAGAGCCCGTCGATGAGCCGCCCCGCCGTGAGGTACGGCGTGCCGGGGTCGGCCGGGTCGGTCGGGAAGTCGGAGCCCACCTCGACGTCGGCGTTGAGCGGCAGCGTGATGGTCGGGTCGACGCGGACCGGCAGCACCGTGGAGGGATCGGTCAGGAAGGCGTGATCGGGCTTGAGCACCAGTTCGGTCTCGCCGCCCTTGGTGACCACCGACGTGTCGATGCCCGCCCGCCTGGCCCGGTGCGGGCGGCCCTGGTCGCTGCCGTCCCACATCACCGGCCGTGCCGCGGCCGCGACGACCTTCTTGTCGGGCCCCTTGAGCAGCAGCCGGCCGCTCTTGTCCGCGCTGAGCGACAGTCCGGACGTCTCCACACCCATCCGGATCTCCAACGGCTCGCCCGGCCGTTCCCGGACCACCACGTCGTGCCGGAACCCGGTGGGCAGCACCGTCACCACCAGATCCGCGCCCTTGCCCGCGGCGTCGGCGAAGGTCGCCGTGCCGCCGTTCACGGCCGGCTCCGGCAGAGCCGCCGGCCAGCGCAACGCGTACGACTTCCCGTCGCCGGTCGTCATCCTCGCGAACGCGCCGGATCCGCCGGTCGAGACCTCCACCGAGACCCCTGAGGCCGGCGCCTTCGGCCGCAGCACCTCGCCGTGCCGCGCCAGACGGGTGTCGATGGGGACCCAGGCGCCGCCTTGCCGCGTCCGTACCGGGCCTGATGAGATCTCCCTTCTGAACGACCCGTCCGGCAGGGCGTAGGTGACATTGGTCGCGGTCGTCTCATCGACGACTTCGACGGTTCCCTTCTGGCGGGTGGCTTCCCGCGAGGCCGCGACGCGTGCGGGGGAGGGCTGGTTGGTCAGCGCGTTGCCGTTCTTTCCCGGGGTCCAGGCGGCGGTGTCGTTCAGGGTCGCGGGATGCCTGCCGTACGTGTCGGCGGCGGTCTTGCCCGTACCCTCGTCGAACGTCCAGCGCGCGCTGCCCGCCGACGCCGTCTCGAAGGCCCATGGGTAGGCGGTCATGGGATTGGCGGACGCGTCGATCGCCTCGGCGATCTCGGCGGTGTACCGGACGGCGGGCTTGAGCGGTTGCGCCGGGGTGAAGGTGAACTCCTTCTGGGAGCCGTCCACGGTCACGGCGCCTTCGACCGCCGTCCCCGAGGGGTCCTTCAGGACGAAGTCGGGCTCCCAGACCGGCTCGTTGAACGTGGCCTTGATCGCGGTGTCGGTCGGCACCTGCGCCGCGTCCGCCACCGGGGTCGTACTCACGATCGTGGGGGCGATGTCGTCAGGCGGGCTGCCCTCTTCGACCGTGCCGCCGTCCCAGGATTCCTCTCCGGACTCGCCGGTGAAGGGCTCGAGTTCCTCTGGCGCCACTTCGGCCACGTGGTTGGGGGTCGCGGAGAGAGCCTGCTCCTGCTCGTCGCTCATCGGGGGCACGTAAGGGATGTCGTCGCTGTCGACCCGCATCGCGACAGCCTGCTCATAGGTGGCGGGCTGGGGACGCTTCGGGCCCTCGTAGGAGTAGACGACGACCTCCGGCGGACCCGCGGGAAGAGGCGTGTATTCGATGAACAGGACAGGGCCGCGCGGGGTGAAGGGATAGGTGTCGTAGCCGCCGTACTCGTCGGAGCGGTAGTAGCGCCAGTTCTGCGGGCTGTCCGGTTCGATGACGGAGTTGAGGCGGACGCCGAGGTCGGGGGTGCCGTTCATCCAGGCCTGGACGATGAGCTCGATGGAGTAGTAGAGCTCGCCTTCGCCTTCGGGGCAGCGGGTGGCGCTGTAGGCGCCGCGGTTGGCGACGTGGCCGGACAGCACGGTGGAGGGCTGGTTGTTCCAGCTGATCGTGCTCGTGCTCCAGGGGCTGGTGACACGCTGCAGGTCGATGCCGGGGCTGTCGGTGTCGCTGCAGGTGTGGGAGTCCTGGTTGTGCAGGCGCAGGTCGGCGTTGTGGACCGTGCCGCCCTCCAGCGGGGTCCCCTTGATGTGGAAGTTGATGTAGGTGCGGTGGGTACGGCTGCCGCTGTGCGACTTCCCGGCCAGCAGCCACGGCAGGGTCGCGTTGGCGCTGCCGTCGGGCAGCACGTTCGACACGTGCGTGTCACCCGCGATGCCGGTGCCCTCCCACGTCTCCGACATGGTGGTGACGGTGACCGGATAGACGGTGGCCGGGTCGTCGAGGAACGCCGCCGGCGCCGTGTAGACCACGCTGTCACCGTCGACCTCGGCCTTGGCCTGCCCGATGGCGCCCTTGTCGGGTTCCAGCAACGCGGCGGCGTCCAGCATGGGCGCGGTCAGGTCGTCGACCTCTTTGCCCTTGGCGTCGAGCAGGCCGGGTGTCCTGTCGGCGCCGGTGCCGAGCTTGATCCCCTTCGGCAACCGCATGGGCACCCGGAGCTGGACGTCCTTGCCCGGTCGCCGCCGGATCAGCACGTCGTGCCGGAAACCGCTCGGGGTGAGGGTCACCACCAGATCGGACCCCGGGCCGTAGGCGTCGGAGTAGGTGGCCGTGTTGCCCTTGAGCACCGGCTTGGGCAGCGTGGCAGGGGCCCCGACCGCGGTCGCGCCCGTCACGTCGGTGAAGCGGGCGGCGGTGGTGTCACCACCCGCCGACAGGATCAGGTCGCCCAAGCTCGCCTTCGGCCGAACGACCCCGTCCGTCTCCACGAGCGTGAGGTCGATCGGCGTCCACGCGCCGTTCTTCTTGACCCGGACCGGCGTGCTGGACAATTCCGCGCGGACGGTCTTGCCATCGGGGTTGGCGTAATACGTACCGGTTTCGGATCGATACTCGTCAATCTCAATACGCTTATTCAGCTTTTGGGCCTGGGCAAGCGTGGCTCCGGCCGCTGTGGTGGCTTTGAGGGGTTGCGGTTCGTTCGGCGGCGCCGCGGCAGCGGGATCCGTGAACGACGTCATCACTAGGGTCATGGTGGCAATCAGGCAGGTCGCACGGTGCGTCCAGCCGGATAAACCGGTTGCCGATCGTGGTGAATTCACTCTGCTCCTCAAGGGGGAAGCCAGCAGGCAAGCAGATATTCCCATGGACCGAAACGTCGGCCAATACCAAAATTGCGCCGACGATGACACGCTGCGTAAAGACGTGCTCCTTAATTCTGGCAATGGTTGTGCTATATAGTGAAAATGTAGGGACACCCGTTATTGTTCGCGGTCTTTCCTAGGCTTCGGCGCTGCGGGAGCCAGCTCGCATTGACCAGGCCCGCGCCGAGCAGCGCCGGCACCCTGGGCAGCCAGCACAGATACCGACGCCGCTAGAGCATGGCTTTGGCGCCTCCTTACCAGCCCTCGTACGGCCGGCGCGACTGTCACACAACGATGACAAGGCGCGAACGAGCCGGGGTCACGGCCGGTCGACAGTGGACGAGGCCGACCGGCCGCATCGATCACGGACAGGAGAAGGCGTGGCTATCGACGGGAAATGGGACCGGCGTTCGCTGTTGCGGGGCGCCGCTGTGGTGGCCGGCGCCGCCGCGACCGCTCCGCTGCTGGGCGGGGCGGGCACGGCGCTGGCCGGCAGCGGTGACGCGGACGCGCTGTTCAAGGCCGGGAAGTTCGAGCAGGCCGGCCGCGCGTACGAGGAGATCCTCAGGAAGGACCCCGGGAACCTGCACGCGGCCCGCCGGCGCGGCTATGTGGGGCTGCTGGGCAACCGGTTCCCCGAGGCCGAAAAGTACCTGAAGATGGCCGTGCAACTGGCGCCCGGCGACAAGGACGCCAACTACTTCCTGGCCGACTGCTACCTCCGGCAGGACAAGTTCGGCCTGTCCGCACCCCACTGGAAAGCGGCCGGCGAGGACGGCTACGCCACCTGGTTCGCGGCGGTCCGCGGCGAGGCGTATCAGGTCCACGGCGACATCGCGCGGGTGCCGTGGAAGCAGACGGACCCGATGCCGCTGGTCGAGGGCTCGGTCAACGGCGGGCCGGCGAAAAGCTTCACCTTCTACACCGGCGCCTCGAACCTGAGCTTGACCGCGACGCTGGCCAAGGAGGCCGGGCTGAGTCCCGTCGCCAGTCAGAAGATCGATTTTGAGGGCGGCAGCATATGGGCGCACTACGGGATTCTGGACTCCTTCAGGCTGGGCGGCATCGAGCTGCGCAACGTCCCCGTGGGCTGGTCGGCGACCGAGTCGGGCGAAGACGTCGGCGCCGACAGCGACGGCATGATCGGCACGTGGGTCTTCTCCCACCTGCTGACCACCTTCGACTACGCGGGCCGGCAGCTGATCCTGCGCCGCCGCACCCCCGAAACGGCCAGAAAGGTACGGGCGGGCGCCGAGCCCCTGCCGCTGTGGCTGGCTGAGCAGTATCTGCACACCAGGGGCAGCGTCGCCGGCTCCGGCACCGGGGTGGTGGGCGTGAACTTCGGCGGAAGCGGCGGGGAGAGCGCCGCGGTCGTGTTCGGGGACACGGCCGAGCGGCTGGGGATCCGCGGCGACTACGACCGTCCGCTCGGAACCTTCGCCCACAGCCATCCGGCCGTCACCTATCCGTGCTACCCGAAGGAGATCCGGCTCGGCGCCGCCACCGCCAGGGAGATCTACTGCGAGACGCACCCCAAGGCCGCGCTCGCTCCCTTCGGGTTCGACGTGCGGGTCGCCTTCTTCCACTGCTTCTTCAAGCCCTACAACATCACTCTCGACTTCACCGACATGAACCTCTACCTCGCCCGCGGCAAGGCCACCTGATCACTGTCCTCTGGGGTTGTCGTCGATGGTCGATGCCGGACCTGGGCGGCTCGCTTTCGCGCGGCATACTTCCGATATACCGCCGATCTTTAGGGTCTGGCGACATGAGAACCTTGCGATCCGCGGCCATCGTCGGCGCCCTGGGCCTGGCCCTCTCGCTCGCGGCCACTCCCGCCTCGGCTTCCTCCGTCCTCAGCGGACGCTGCAGCAAGGGCGACTTCAAGCTCGCGGCGGCGATCACGTACGGCAACCCCGGAGGCCAGCACATCTTCACGAAGCTCACCTGGAACATCGCCGGCAACGTGGGCGGCGACAACGACGTCTACTTTGAGTTCTGGAAGAAGGGCAGCCCGGACAGCCTGCTCAAGGTCTTCAAGATGAACGACGTCTCGAAGTCCGGCTCCATGAACATCTCGTTTCGCAGGCCGAAGGGAGACGCGATCTTCGTGCACGGCGGAACCGTCTTCGATACGAAGTACGCCACCGACCCGGTCTGCAAGTACTTCACCCGCACGATCTGACTCGTCCTCGGCGCACGAGAAGGGGCCTTCTTCGCGCCGCCTGGCGCGGCCAAGGTCGGCGATACTGTGGGCGTGGAGTACGTGTCCAGAGTGCCGCGGCCGCCGCTGGACGGGCTGATCGACGACTTTTACTACCTGGGGGGCGCGCCGCCGTACGCCCGGCTGATGCTGCCGCCGAGCCCGTCGGCGTTGCTCATCGTCAACCTCGGGGAGCCGTTCCGCATCCGCGCCGGCGCCGACATCGAGACGGCCGAGTACGCCGACGGCTGCGTGGTCACCATGCCCACCCGCGCCTTCGAATTCGGCTATCCGCCGGGGACCCGGTCCGTCGGCGTGCACTTCAAGCCGTGGGGACCGGCGTCGTTCCTGCCGATGCCCGCGGCCGAGCTGTGTGACCGGCCGGTGACGCTGGAGCAGGTGTGGGGCCGGCCCGCCGTCGCCGAGCTGCGGGAGCGGCTGGCCGCGGCGGCCGGGCCGTACGAGATGCTGACGCTGCTCGAAGAGGAGCTGATGCGACGGCTGCGCGAGACCGCGGGTCTGGGGCTGGTCCGCCACACGAGCAGCGTCATCGCGGCGGCCGGCGGGGCGCTGGCGATCGGCGACCTGAGCGCGGCGGCCGGTGTCAGCAGCACTCATCTGGCGCAGCGGTTCAAGGAGCTCATCGGCGTCACGCCGAAGCGGCTGGCCCGCACCTACCGCTTCACGGCCACCGTGTTCGCGATCGACCCCGCCGGACCGATCGACTGGGGTGACCTCGCCGGTGGCGCGGGCTACTTCGACCAGGCCCACTTCGGCCACGAGTTCCGTGCGTTCACCGGGCTCACGCCGACGCGGTACGTCGAGGTCCGGCGGCGGTTCCTGCGCGAACATCCCGGCCACGTGCTGGACGGCTGGCCGCTGCCGGCCGATTGATTTCTTACAAGAGCCGCAGCTCACGACGCGCTAGTTTGGGGCACCCCAAAGCAGAGGAGAGCCCCGTGGGCAAGGTGGTCATGTACAGCTCGGTGTCGGTGGACGGCTTCATCGCGGACGAGAATGACCAGCCCGGACCGCTGTTCGACTGGTTGTCCAGCGGTGACGTTCCGTTGGACGAGAGCGGCGAGCTGAAGGTGTCGCAGACGTCCTACGACTACACCCGCCCGTACTGGGACCAGATCGGGGTGACCATCGCCGGCCGCCACGTCTTCGACATGACGGACGGGTGGGACGGAAAGCCTCCGGGCGGGATCGACCACGTGGTCGTCGTGACGCACCGGCCGGAGCCGGAGGGCTGGGACCCCGAAGCGCCGTTTCACTTCGTCGACGGCGTCGAGGCGGCCGTGGCCAAGGCGCAGAAGCTTGCGGGTGACCGCATGGTCGAGGTCGCCGCCGGTGACGTCGGCGGCCAGGTGCTCGCCGCGGGCCTGGTCGACGAGGTGCGCATGGACGTCGTACCCGTCGTGTTCGGGTCCGGCAAGCGCTACTTCGGGTCGGTCGACGCGCAGCACCTGTTGGAGGATCCTGACGTGGTGATTCAGGGCAACCGGGTGCTTCACCTGCGCTATCGGGTGCGCCGTTGACCGATCTGAGCGGGTACGCCGACACAAGAGCGGGCCGTCCTACGTCTTTCCTGGGTCAGGGGTGAAGCCGATCTGAAGCCGTCGCGACGCCGTTGCCTGCTTGGCTCGTGAAGGACATGACAATACGAGTCAGAAAGGCTGACGAGCATGGTCGTATCGGCGAAACGTGTCGTGCGGAAGGGTGGGCCGGCCGTCATCGCCGCGTTCACCATCCTGTTGTCGGCGTCCTCGATCGCCGCGCCCACGGCACAGGCGACGCGGACGCCCCCCGCGGAAACGGCGGCCTGGACCCCGGTGCTCACCCCGCTCGACCCCCGCCGCGAGACGGTGAAGCGCAATCTGAGCGGTGCGGATCGAAGTGCGCTCCTCAACGACTGCTGGCCCGGGTACCTGTGCGTCGCCGCCGGTGAAGGCGATGGCCAGCACACCGTCTACGAGCTCTACTACTGCACCGAGCGTTCGCTATCCAACTTCATCGACGCCGGCGCCCTCAACAACAACCAGACCGGCAACGCGGTGACCCGCCTGAAGGACCAGCAAGGCAGGGTCAGGAGGAGCATCGCGGCCAACGAGCCGGAGAGGGTGGTCGGCGTGGACTGGCGGCCGATCTGGTACATCGACCCCTGCTGACCCGGCCATCACTGCTGGAGGGAGGCGAGAAACGCTTCCGCCAGGCGGTCGGTGAAGTCGCCGTCGACGGGTTGATCGGTGACCAGCGTCCGGTAGTAAAGGGGGCCGACGAGCCGGTCTGTCGCCTCGTCGAGGTCGAAGGTCACGGGCAGTTCGCCCCGCCGTACGGCACGCTCCAGGGGAAGGCGGTCGCGGCGGCGCTGCTCGGCCAGGTAGCGGTCGCGGAAGTCGGTGGCGAAGACGGGATCGAGCTGGGCGTGCGCGATCAGTGCGCGGAAGACGGCGCCGGAGTCGGTCTCGCTGAGGAACCGCGCGAGCAGGCGGAGGTAGGCGCGCAGGTCGAGGGCGAGGTCTCCGTGGTCGGGCGGGGTCAGCGCCTCGGCCAGGTCCTGCAGGAACGCTTCCACGAGGACCTCGGTCTTGCTCTTCCACCAGCGGTAGACGGTCTGCTTGGCGACGCCGGCCCGCGCGGCGAGGCCCTCGATCGTGACCCCGGCGAATCCCTTCTCGGCCAGCAGGTCGTCGGCCGCCTCCAGGACGGCCTGGCGTGCTGCCTCACTACGCCCATGGCGGTTGCCGTGATGCGGACGGGACATGACCACTCCTAGACTAGACGCAACGGTTAGTCTACTCTAGCGCTCATGAGAAACACACTGGCGGAACCTCGCGTGGCGGAAGCGCTCGACCGGATGTTCGCCGCGGCGGACCGGGACGACGCGATCGCCGCGCGAGTGGACAGCTTCGGGAACACACCCCAGGAGCACGCGGACGCGGCGGAAGAGATCTACATGCCGATCTCACCCGAAGCGGGACGGTTGCTTTACAGCCTGGTGCGGGCCATACGGCCGGCGACGGTCGTGGAGTTCGGGATGTCGTTCGGCATCTCCACGCTGCATCTGGCGGCGGCCGTGCGCGACAACGGCACCGGTCGCGTGATCACCACCGAACTGAGTGCGCACAAGATCGCCACGGCCCGCCGTACCTTCGCGGAAACAGGGTTGGAGGAGGTGATCACCGTACTGGAGGGAGACGCCCTGCAGACGCTCGCCGATCTGCCGCATGCGCCCGGCCTCGTCCTGCTGGACGGATGGAAGGACCTCTACCTTCCGGTGCTGCGACTGCTGGAGCCCCGTCTCGCCCCGGGCACGCTGGTGGTCGCCGACGATGTGGAACTGGCGAACGTGCAGCCCTACCTCGCGTACGTGCGGGAACCGGACAACGGGTACGCGTGCGTGACGTTCCCGGTCGAGGACGGGCTGGAGATCAGCTGCCGCCTGTAGCGCTGCTTACGGCGCGATCTCAAGCTCAGATGGGTCGGTAGCGTACGTTGACGGTCGCCGTGGGGTCGCTCTGGCCGACATGGTGAAGGTAGATCGGCTCACTGCCGGGGTTGTCGTAGAGGCGGATGCCCTGCCCAAGCATGACCGGCATGATGTGGAGGTCGATCTCGTCGATCAGCCCCAGGTCGAGAAGCTGACGCCCGATGGTAGGCGAGAACACCTCGAGGTTCTTGCCCCCGGCCGCCTCCAGCCCGATCCGCACGGCCTCGGCGACGTCGCAGTTCAGGAACGTGATCCCGTCCGCGGGCGTGGCGTCTTCGGGATGGTGGGTGAGCACGAAGACCGGTCCGTCCCAGTCGCTGGAGTAGGGGCGGGCGCCGGGCAAGGCGTCATATCCGTCCCGGCCGCCGAGAACGGCTCCTGTTGTCCGCACGTATTCGTCCTGCAGGCCCGGCCTGTCCGTTCCGGCCATCCAGCCCATGTCGTGGTCGACCCCGGCCACGAACCCGTCCAGTGACATCGCGAAGTGGAAAAGCACTTTCCCACTGGCGGTCTGCGGCTTGGTGTCGTTCATCTGTCGCCTCCTGTGAGCTGGTGACTCAGCCTGGCAGAAATCGGTACACGCCGATAAGGTCCGATCCTGTGGGGCTTATGAGGACCAATTCCGGGCCGGCCGAGGACCTGTTCATCGAGCTGGACCGCGAGGCCGGCGTGCCGCTGCATCGGCAGATCGGCGCGTCCATCCGCGCGAGCATCCGGGCCGGCCGGCTGCGGACGGGCGCGTCGCTGCCACCCACCCGCACCCTCGCGACCGGCCTCGGGGTCTCGCGCGGGGTGGTCGTCGAGGCCTACCAGCAGCTCGTGGCCGAGGGCTACCTCGCCAGCCGTTCCGGCGGATACACCCAGGTCGCCGCGTCGATACCGCCGGCCGCCACGGCGGGCTCCGCGCCGCCGACGCCCGCGCGCAGCGCCGGCTTCACAGTCGACTTCGGGTACGGTCGCACCGACGTGTCCCAGTTCCCGCGCTCGACCTGGCTGCGTTCGGTACGCACCGTGCTCACCACCACGCCCAATGACCGGTTCGCCTACCTCGACGGGCGCGGCGTTCCGGAACTGCACGAGGCTCTGTGCGACTACCTCAACCGGGTGCGCGGCACCTCGGCCGTCCCGGGCAATGTGGTGATCTGCAATGGCTTCGGGCAGGGCATCTCGCTGCTGATCCAGGTGCTGGTCCAGCGCGGCGCCCGGCGGATCGCCCTGGAGGACCCGTCGTCCGACGACGACGCCCGGGTGCTGGCCGGCGCCGCCGGTCTGGACGTCGTCGGCATCCCGGTGGGTCCGGGCGGCGTTCAGGTCGACGCGCTCCAGCGGGCCGACGCCGACGCGGTCGTGCTCACGCCGTCGCACCAGTGGCCCACCGGGGGAGTGCTGTCGGCTTCGGCGAGGGCCGAGGTGATCGGCTGGGCCCAGCGCCGCGGCGCGATCGTGATCGAGGACGACTACGACGCCGAGTACCGCTACGATCGCTCGCCCGTGGGCGCCATGCAGGGCCTGGCGCCCGATCACGTCGTCTACTGCGGTACGGCCAGCAAGACGCTCGCCCCGGGACTCCGGCTCGGCTGGATGGTCCTGCCCCCGCACCTGGTCACCGACGTCGCCGCGGCGAAAGTGCTCGCCGACCGCGGTTCGCCGGTCATCGACCAGTTGACGTTCGCCGACTTCCTGGCACGCGGCGAGTTCGACCGCCACCTGCGCAGGATGCGTCCGGTGTACCGCCGCCGCCGCGACGCGCTCCTGGACGCCCTGCGCACTCACCTGCCCGAACTGGAACCGGCCGGGATCGCCGCCGGGCAGCACGTGGTGGCCTGGCTCCCGCCCGACCTCGACGAGGCGGAGGTGGTGACGGCCGCCGCCAGGCACGGACTGGGCATCCACGGCGTCGGCCCGTACCGGATCGCCGGGAGCGGACCGGGCGGCCTCATCTTCGGGTACGCCATCCTCGGCGAGAGCGCCATCGCCGAGGGGGTCGCGCTGCTGGCGACGGCCATCCGGGAGGTACGGGGAGCCTGATCTCAGGGTGCCGGGCGGATGTTCTGGTTCAGGTGGAACACGTTGGCCGGGTCGTAGGCGGTCTTGACCGCGGTCAGCCGGGCCAGCTTCGCGGCCGAGTACGCCCGCCGTACCCCACGCTGCCCGTCGGCCAGTTCGTCGGCCGTCAACGAGTTGACGTACACCCCGCTCGCGTACGGTTCGAGCGAGGCGCCGGCGGCACGCGCGGCGCCCATCCTGGCGTCGTCCTCGGCCGGGTCGGTCCAGCGGGTGCCGGCGCCGAACTCGAACATCGTGCCGCGATGGCTGAACGCCGCGTCCGCGTCCGGGACGTCGGCGATCGCGCCGCCGTGCGCCTGCAGGCCGACGCCCGGCAGGTACGGGCTCGCGCTCAGGTCGGTGCCGCCGCGCAGCAGGAACGCCTCGATCGCCGCGGTGGGAAACTCCCGCAGATAGTGCCCCTTGGAGTAGCGACGGTACGCGTGGCCGCCGGTGGAGTCGTCCCGTCGCTGCAGTTCGAGGTACGACGGGGTCGTGACGCGCGACGCGACGGGACGCCCGAGCGCCCGCATCGCGGGCAGCAGCCGGCGGCCCTCGTCCGGGTCACCGACCCACACGAACCCCAGCGTGGCGATCGGGCCCGCGGGCCCGCCGCCGACACCGGCGGTGAACGTCGCCTGCCGGGGCGCCACGGCGTTCAGATCACGCCAGCCCTCGATGACCGGGACGGCGTCCTCGGCACGGAAGTCGAACTCGGCGACCAGCGTCCGTGTGCCGATGCGATGCAACTCGAACTCGAACTCGGTGACGATCCCGAAGTTACCGCCACCACCGCGCAGGCCCCAGAACAGATCCGGGTTCTCGGTACGGCTCGCGGTCACCACGTCGCCTTCGGCGGTGACCATCGTGTAGGAGACGACGTTGTCGCAGGCCAGGCCGTACTGGCGGGCCAGCCAGCCCATGCCGCCGCCGAGCGTGAGCCCGCCGACGCCGGTGTGCGAGACGTTGCCGGCGGTGGTGGCCAGGCCGTACGCCTGGGACGCCCGATCCAGCGCGCCGAGCAGCGCCCCGCCCTGCACCCGGGCCCGCCGGCGGGCAGGATCGACCCGCACGCCGCCCATGGGCGTCAGGTCGATCATGAGGCCACCCTCGGGCACGGCGAAGCCGGCGACGTTGTGCCCGCCGCAGCGCACGCCGATCTCCAGGTTCAGTTCCCGGGCCATCCGCACGGCGGCGACCACATCGGCGACGCCCGCCGCGCGGACGATCATGCGTGGACGCCGGTCGACCATGGCGTTCCAGACGGTACGGGCGGTGTCGTAGCCGGCGTCGCCAGGAGTGAGAAGCCGGCCGTCGAAGCGCGTCGCTGTCGTTGTCATGCCACTCAGCCTGACAAGAATTGGTACAGGCGATAAAGTCCGATCCCGCAGGCTGATCGAGGACCAATTCACGGAGGCCACACCACGGCCGCCGGTCCGTCACTCGATGACGTCCGCGGGAAGTGGATCGTGGTGGTCGGCCCGCAGGCCGTCGAGGGAGATGCGCAACAGCCTGTTCCACATCTGCGGCCGGCAGTCGTCGGTGACCTGGACGGCGTGACCCAGCGAGACCAGAAGAAGCAGCAGGTCATCAGTGGTCACGCCGGGGCGCAGCAGGCCCGTGGCGACGGCGCGGGCGCACAACTGCTCGATGACGAGGCGAAGCTGATGGATGCCCTCCAGATCGGGGTCCGCCCAGGTCAGCGCAAAATTCTCCATGATCGCGCGGTGGCGGGCGTAGCCGGTCAGGGCCTGCCGGTAGAAATCGGTCAGTGCCGCCCAGGGGTCCTCGGCCTCGATCGCCGCCTGGCGCGCCGAGTCCGCCCAGTTCAGGAAGTCCCTGCGCAGGACCGTGTGCACGAGATCTTCCTTCTTCGGGAAATGCCGGTAGAGGGTGCCCATACCCACCCCGCTGCGGCGCGCGATCTCGCGTACGTCCACCGCGGCGCCCTGCTCGGCCAGCACGTCGGCGGCGGCCTCGATGATCGCTTCCCGGTTGCGGATCGCGTCCACACGCGGCGCCCGGCGCCGGGTGGTGTCTTCCGGTTCGGCCACTGCCATGTAACCGAGCATACCTCCTTATACGGAGCACATGCTCCGCTCTGTGTTACTTTGAGGAGCAAGTGCTCCGGATAACGAAGGGGATGTCATGACCGACCCGTCCACGACCACCGCACCCGAAGTCCCTGCCATCGGCGACTGGAACGATCGGATCATTGCCGAGTTCCGAGCGAATGGCGGGTACGTGCCCTGGAGCAGCGAAGAGGAATTCGCCGCAGGCCGGCCCATCCCGCCCCGGTTCCCCGGGTTCGACGAGCAGGGCATGCCGCTCATCCTGGTGCACCACACCGGGGCCAAGACCGGACGCGAAAGGATCAGCCCGTTGTTCTACCAGCCGGTGGGCGATGGCTGGGCCATCTTCGGAACCCACGGCGGCAGTCCGCATCATCCGGTCTGGTACCACAACCTCATGGCGAATCCGCAGGCCGTAGTCGAGGTGGGCACGCATCGCGTGCCGGTCGTGGCTCGGCTCACGGAAGGCGCTGAGCGCGACCGACTCTGGGCGAAAGAGGTGGCACTCGTCCCGAAGTTCGCCGAGTTCGAGGCCGCCGCAGGCAGGCAGATCCCCGTCATCGTGCTGGAACCCGTCACCGAGCAGTGACAACGCACCTGCCGCCCACCCCTTGGCTTGTCGTTCGAGTTCCGATCCTCGAGGCCCGCGGGAACCGGGAGCTCACCCCGCCTGGCGCGCCTGGGCACCCAGGTGAACGGAGCCGCCTTTCTGGCGCCAGAGCGTGAGCGCCGATGAATCGCCGACGCATCGCGGATGTATCAACGCTGCCGGAGATCCTCGGGGTTGTCAGCACAACGGCACTCCGAAGGAGCAAAGCGATGACCGCCACCAACACCCTCTCCAGCCTCCCGGCCAAGGCCAGGAACAGGATCTTGACCCTGAACGGCATCCTGTGGTTCCTGCAGGCGCTCTGGGGCCTCTTCTTCGCCGGCAGCGGCTTCGGCAAGGTCCTGCTGTACGACGCCGCCCTCTACGAGGCCGCTCCCCGGGCCGTGGCCTGGTACGCGGCCGTACCCCAGACCCTGATCGTCTTCATCGGAGTCGTCGAGGTGCTCGGCGGTATCGGCCTCATCCTGCCCGCGATGACGGGCGTCAAGCCGAGGCTCACCCCGCTCGCCGCGGCCGGTCTGGCCCTGACGATGATCCTCGCGACGGCCTTCCACATCGTGCGCGGCGAGTACGCCCTGGTCCCCGCGAACCTCGTCCTCGGCGGCGTCTCGGCGTTCATCGCGCTCGGCCGATGGAACCTCAGGCCCACCGCGGCGGCGACCCTGACCACCCCACGCCTGCTCAAGTCGCTCGCGGTTCTCGCCGGGATGGCCCTGCTGGTGTTCGCTCCGACGTGGTACACGATGACCCACGCCCAATTCTGATCGAAAATAGTCAACAAGGCGTAGACTATTCACATCATGGCAAGTACCTCTGGGGACATCGAGCGGCTGGCCTCCCGGCTGCGCATGCTGGCGCTGCAGCGGCCGGAGGCATGGCTGGACCTGGATCTCACCATGCCGCAGCTGCGCATGTTGTTCACCGTCCGGCGGCGAAGCGGCTGCACGGTGTCGGAACTGGCCGAGACGCTCGGACGACGGCTCGCGGCCACGTCCGCGCTGGTGAACCGGCTGGTCCGCGCCGGGCTGCTGCACCGGACGAGCGATCAGGACGACCGCCGGCGGATCCGGCTGCAGCTCACCGACGAGGCCGAACGGTTGCTGAGCACGGTGGATCAGCGGTCGGCGGACAGGTTCGCGGCCATCCTGGGCCGCATGAGCGAACCGGGCCGCGCCGCGCTGGCCGACGCGCTGACGGAGCTCATCGAGCTCGTGTCGTCCGACCTCGCCGACGGGCAGGCCCACCGCGCGCAGAAAGGACTCCCATGAACCGCAACCCGTACGAGGGCCTGTCCGGAACGATCGACATCAGAGCCGTGCGGTCCGCCGGTTTCCGGGAGGTCCAGCTCGACGCCGGGGCCCTGCGGATCAACTACGTGGTGGGCCCGGACAACGGACCTCCGCTGGTCCTGCTGCCGGCGCAGACCGCCACCTGGGAGAGCTACCAGCGGGTGCTGGTGCCGCTGTCGCGGCGGTTTCTGGTCTACGCGCTCGACGTACGCGGACACGGCAAGTCGAGCTGGACCCCGGGCGCATACTCCTGGCGGCACCTGGGCGCGGACATGAGCACGTTCCTGTCCGAGGTCGTCCGGACTCCCGCCGTCATCTCCGGCAACTCCTCCGGCGGCCTCCTCGCGCTGTGGTGTGCGGCCAACCTGCCCCCGCGGGTCGCCGCGGTGATCCTCGAGGACGCCCCGGTGTTCTCCGCGCAGCTGCCCCGCTTCCGCGATCACGATCGTTTCGTGTACGGCGGGCTGAAGCATCTGGTCGAAGCCCTCGGCGACCCTCAGAATCGTGACCTGGCCGACTACTTCCGCGGTCTGACCCTCCCGATCTCCGAAGTCCGCGAGAAGCGGGTCCCGGACTGGTTCATCACCTTCCTGTCCCACCGGATCCAGGCGTTCCAGACACGCCACCCCGGCCGGCCCGTGGACATCGGCTACTTCCCCCTCAAACTCCGCCTGCTGCTCAAGTCGCTGTCCATGTACGACCCGGACTTCGCGCGCGCCTTCGTCGACGGCCGGTTCTACGACGGTCTCGATCACGCCGACGCGCTCTCCCGCGTGTCGTGCCCGCTGCTGGTACTGCACGGCGACTGGCGGCGGCTGCCCGGCCATGGCCTGATCGGCGCCATGGACGACGAGGACGCGGCCCGGATCAAGCAGCTCGTGCCGCACAGCCGGTACAGGAAGGTTCATGCCAATCACGTGATCCACATGTTCAAACCCCGCTCATTCGTGGAGGCGGTCGACACCTTCTTCACCCAGGACGTCTCGGGAGAGCCCGCCACGCGATGAGTGTCGTACCTCACAACTCTGGTGGTCCCGCGGTCACCGGGGTTGTTCGTCGTGGAGATGCAGGTGTCCCTACGGCAAGGAGAGATCACCATGTCCACCACCAAGCGTGACCACCTCAAGTCGAGGCTGCCCGACCCCAGCCAGTTCATCCCCGAGCTGTGGGAGATCGGCGGGGGTATGACCAAGGCCCAGGAGAACGGGTCGATTTCGCCGACCCTCATCGCCCTGGCGCAGCTCCGTCTCGGGCAGCAGTTCGACAGTACGTACCACACCATCGGGCAGACCGGCATCCTCCGCAAGCTCGGCGAATCGGAGGAGCGCATCACCGCCGTGGCGACCTGGAGGGACACGCCTCACTACTTCACCGAGGCCGAACAGGTCGTCCTTGAGCTCGTGGACGCCACCTTCACCCCGAATCCGGGCGGGGAGCGTGTGTCCGACGAGTTGTTCGCCAGGGCATCCGCCCACTACGACGAACGGGCCCTCGTGACGCTCTGCATGGCGATCGGCCGGAGTTGCTTCTTCATCCCCCTCACCGTCATCGGCAAGCCGGTCGCCGGCCGGCCCGCCGGCGAGAACTGGACGTCGGCGACGTAGAGCTCGCCGCCGGCCGAGCGCACAGCTGCCACGGCGCGGCCTCTCGTGCAGCATCAAGATGTCTGCCCTCTTGACCCCCTGATCCGGAGCCGCGATGTCCGCGGGCACGATTCTCACTGCGGATCACCCCGGCGTGGATCAGGCAGAGGTCGGCCGGGAAGGAATCTGCGGGGTCACGCGCGTGGTGGAGGGGCCGGCTCCTGATGGGACCCGGTCGGCCGAGTTGATCGCCGGCGGGATCGGTTTCCTGGTGACGGGACTGTCCACGGCGGCGTCCGTGGCGCAGATCGCGGGGTGGCGGCAGGCACATCCGGGTCGTGGTCTCCACCGAGGCCGGTGCCACGTCTCGTGCCGCGGGTCCTTCCGGTACGGCCGGCCGGCGCACCGCCCTCCTCGTGGCCAACGCGGCCTACGAGGATCCCGGCTGAGCCGGCTGCGCTCGCCCGTCTCTCACATCCGGGCGCTCGCCGAGGTCCTGGGCGAGCCGGCCATCGTCGCCTTCGACGTCGGAACGCTCACCGATGCCGGCGAGTCCGTGCTGCGCCGCCGGGTCGCGGCGCTCTTCGCCGACCGGCAGCCCGACGACGTCCTACTCCTGCCACGGGCTCAAGGACCAGCGTGGCCGCCTCAACCTGGCGGCGGCCGGCACCGAACTCGGCTCGCTCGCGGCGACCGGGCTGCCGGCGTCGTTCGTCGCGTGGCACGCTGACCGCGGCGAAGCGCACCCGTGAGGCGTAAGCGCACGGTAAGACCCTGACCCAGGCCGGTGCGGTTAGCTGGGGACATGAGCATCTTCAGGAGGCCGGTGACCTGGCTGGCCGCCGGTCTGGCCGTCGGGGTCGCGTCGGTCGGCCTGTACCTCTTCCAGCCCTGGCGGCTGTTCACCACCGTGACGGTCGACGAGGCACTGCCGTCCGTCTCCGCTACGCCTTCCGCTACCCGTCCGTCTCCGGCCGTCAGGGAACTGGCCGGCGGTGAGTTCCGCAGCCACGAGCACCGGACCACAGGCACGGTGAAGGTCCTGCGCCTCGCCGATGGCAGCCGGGTCCTGAGGATCGAGAAGCTCGACACCTCCGACGGACCCGACCTGCGCGTGTGGCTCACCGACCGGCCGGTGACCGATGACTGGTACAGCGTCGGCAAGGGGCGGTCCGTGGAACTCGGCAACCTCAAGGGCAACAAGGGCAACGCGAACTACGCCATTCCCGCGGACACCGATCTCGACGTCTTCAGGAGCGTCACGATCTGGTGCAAGCGGTTCAGCGTCTCGTTCGGAGCCGCAGCGCTGGCCTGACCGCCGACGTCAGCTCACCCCGGTCCGCGCCATGGAGCGGACCGGGGTGCCAACGTGCCGGCTCAGCCCGACCAGGGGCCGCTGCGCGCGAGAACGACGTACTTCTGCCGGTCGTAGTCCCAGGAGACGTAGGCGGCGTAGAACTCCGTCCTGTGGGAGGTACGCCAGTTCGTCTCGTAGGCCGAGCCGTTCTTGGCCCACTGGTAGGTCAGGTAGTTGTTCTGGGCGTCGGCGCCGTCCTGCGGGTTGTGGTCGTAGAGGGCGACGTAGTCGTGGTAGCCGACGGACGTGGGCTTGCTCCACCTGAGGCGGATCCAGTTGTCGTTGAGCCCCCACTTGTACTTCTCCAGGGAGACACCCACCGCCGCGACGTTGACGTCCTGGGCGCTGGATCGCGGGGTGTTCCTGAGCTGTTCCGCCACCGCTTGGGGGCTGGGGCCGTCGGCGTGCGCCGGCGTACTGACGGCCAGCAGGGCGGTGGTCGCGAGGGCGCCCACCACGGAGACCAAGGTCATCTTCTTCATGCCGTGCATGCAAGTCCGCACCGGTTGACAGGCCGTTGACACGACATTGACGGCCGATTCGCGGGCACAGCGGCTCACCCGCTGCCGACGACGGCCCTCTGATGTGCGAGGTACCCCGCTCGCGTCGATCCTCGCAGTATTTCGTCTAGTCGAAAGGTTCTGGGAGAAGGCCTCAACGTCTTCGTCCAGATAGGACTTGACGGCGTCGGTCTGCGCACCGGCTCGGTATTGACGTCCTGAGGATCCATGGCGGAAGCCCTCATCGTCGGAGACCACACTCTGAAGGAGCCACTCATGTTCACTCATGCCGGCGCCGCCGCGGTCGCGGCGATACTTCTCATGGCGCCATCTCTCGCGCCCACCCCAGAACCGACGTCTACCACCACTGAGGCGGAGACCAGCGGGAAGCGGCGTATCCGAAACGTCGAATCCGCACCTCCGCGCCCGATCCGCGTCCTGCAGATGAACCTTTGCAACAGCGGGCTCGCCCGTCATTGCTGGGACAAGAAGCCTGGCGCCCCCCAGAATCGGGCAGGAGCGACCATGCAGGTAGCCGCTGCGGAGATCGCTCGAATCAAGCCCACCGCGGTGACGATCAACGAGATCTGTTCGGGCGATCTGGAGGGGTTCAAGCAGAAGATCGGATTCAAAGGTGATTCGTTCTTCACCGTGCTGGAAGGCGCGCCCGGATCCAGGACGCCGAAGAAATGCGGCCAGCCAGGAAAACCCAGCAAGGGCGGTGACTACGGGTCGGCGATTCTCACCAAGGAACCGTTGAGGGAGCCCTACAGCGAGTTCCGTCTGGAGAAGGCTTTCGACACCCAGCGAAACGACCGGGAAGTACGCGTCATGGGCTGCCGGAAGATGCCGTGGGCCACGGTGTGCACCGCTCAACTCCACGCCGTCCCTTCACAAGAGAGCGACGAGGACTATCTCCGCTCCGTGCAGGTGACCGCTGACCAATGCTTCCAGCTTTCGAGGGAGGCCAGACGGTTCGCCGGAGACGGACCCTTGATCATCGCCGGCGATCTGAACCTGCGATGGAACAAACCCCACGAGCAGAACGCGCTCAACCTCTGCGGCAAGGGCCTCACCCGCAAGGGCGACGGAAACCGCCAGCACGTCATCAGCGGCAAAACCTTCGGAGAACCACAGACCGAGCCGTGGCCTGACACCTCCGAGCCCGACACGGTGTGGACCGATCATCCGCTGTTCTACGTCGACCTCACGTAGCGCCGCGACGGGCCATCGAGATGATCTCGTGGCTGGAGAAGGGCGAGCGAGTCGCCGGGCCAGCCCCCACCCTGCTCCTCGATCACCGGCCAGGGATTCGGCGCGGCCATCGCCGGCGGCATTGGGGCGATCTCTCCTGAGAAGAGCTTCTGGCCACTTTGTGCCGCCGCGTACGGCTGGCCAGGCAGATCGCCGCGGGGACGCGGCTTCGCCGGGGCAGCCGGAGTGCGGACATAACGTAAATTTTTCGCTGGCCGGTAATCCGGAGGCCCCTTCAAGACAGTTCTAGATGTGGACGATCCAGAAGAACGATTCACCAACCTCTATGACCGGCACTACCGGAACGTGCTGGGCTATGCCCTGCTGCGTGCCGAGCCGGCCATGGCGGAGGACCTGACCAGCGAGACGTTCCTGATCGCATGGCGGCGTCTGGACGACCTGCCCGATCAACCGCTGCCGTGGCTGCTCGGCGTGATGCGCAACCTGCTGCGCAACCAGCGTGTCCGCCGGCTGCGCAGCGACGAGTTGATCGCGCGGTTGACCGGGCTGAGTTCCTTCGTCGAAGGCGACGTGGCCGAGCGGGTAACCGGCCGGCAGGAGGCCTTGGCCGTACTGGCGAGCCTGAGTGAACAGGACATCGAGGCGGTGGTGCTGGCCAACTGGTACGGCCTCACGCCCGCCCAGGCGGCCCAGGCGGCGGGCTGCTCGCCGCGCACGTACAACGTCCGGCTGCATCGCGCGCGCCGTCGCTTGGCCGACGCGCTCAAACTCCCGCCTCACTTCGCCTTTCAGGGACAGCCATGAACGACAACGACCCCATCAATGAACTGATCACCACGCTACGCCCGGACACGCTCACCGAGGACGCCTACCGGCGGCGCCGTTCGGCCGATCTCGCCCGCGCGTTCCAGACCCCTCGGACCCCTCACCACCTTCGGAGATTTTCCATGGCCAAGCGCCGCCCCCTGACGCTGTTCGCCGTCGCCGCGGCGGGAATCGCCGCCGCGGCGATCGCCGTTCCGCAGTTCGTCTCCGCGGACCCCACGACCGGCGCTCCGATCGCCGCGCAGCCGTCCGGCGTGCACGAGGTCCCGGCGCAGGTCACGACAGGCGCCCCCGCGAACACCCGCACGATCCTGCTCGCCGCGGCCAAGGTGGCCGCCGAGGAGCCGATCTCCTCGGGCACGTTCTGGTACTCGCGGGTGCGCACGGTGCAGATGGTTCATGTCGCCCCGCTGGAGTACAAGGCCGAGCTCAAGAAACTGGACGCCGAACTGAAGGCCGAGGAGGCGCGGTTCAAGGACAAGCCCGCCGAGTTGGAGGCCGCCCGCAAGGAGTTCAAGGACAAGGTCGACGCCCTGAAGACGGCTGAACTGCCCTACACCGCGACCCGCGGCGACACCGCCGAAAGCTGGCTATCGCTCAGGAACGCCACCGGCCGCTCGGTGAAGAACCAGGATGTGAAGATCGAGTTCGCGACTCCCGAGGACCGCGCCAAATGGCAGCAGGCGGGCTCGCCCAGGTTGTCCGAAGATGACCGGCCGAAGACGAAGGAAGGCGCCCCCGAGGGCATCGTCTCGATCGGCAACGACAGCCTCACCTGGTCCAGCATCGCCGAGCTGCCGACCGGCAAGGCAGCGCTGAAGGCGAAACTGCACAGCATGTACGAGCAGGGCGACAAGCGGATCCCGCTCGCCCTGTACATGTGGCAGACCGGCGCCGACCTGCTGTCCGCCCCGATCACCTCGGGTACCAGGGCAGCCCTCTACCAGGTGCTGGCCGACTCCACTTCCCAACTGACGTCGCAGACGGGTGTGGCCGACGGCAAGGGGCGTAGCGGGGTCGCGCTGGAGACGACCGGACCCGATGAGACCGGCGCGGCCGGCCGGATCACCTACCGGCTGATCTTCGACGACAAGACCGCCAAGCTCCTGGAGCTCGCCGTCATCGAAACGGGGAAGGCGACGCCGTTGCTCCAGCAGACCTACGAGGCCATGGGCTACGTCGGCGACCTGACCGCGAAGCCGGGCCAGTAGCACAGACCGCAGACCTCAGGCGGGGGCCGATGTCTGCCGGATAGCTCCTGCGGCACCCTCACGAGCAGACCCCGACTCCCACCCGGACCGGGGTCTGCGCGGGCACACGACCGCATACTTGACGGGCCGCCTCGCCGACGACTGGGCAGTGTTGACCGTCAGCCTTCCGGGCCCGGGGGCGTTGACGGCGGCCTTCTACGCTCGCCACAACGGTCTGCGCGGCACCCAGGCCGCTCACCTGTCCCGCGCTGCTCGGGCCGTCGTGAGCTGGTGGCGCACCCGACGAGCGCGGTGCACGGCGCCATGGCTGGGCAGGCGAAGGAGTGTGATCCCAGCCGCTGCCTGACGCGTCAGTAGATCCACGAGAGCGAGTTGCCCGTGCACGTGGCGGCGTCGATCTTGGCTATGCACACGTAGTACTTCACGCCGTCCTTGGCCTCGAACGCCTTGGTGTAGCTGGTGCCGCTGATGTTCTTGTGGAGATACGTGCCCTGGGCCACGATCGTGATTTCGTACTTGTCGTTGGCCAGCTTCGTCGGCTTCTCGATACGGGCCCAGATCCAGGTCTTGCTCTTGTACTTGCCGTAGCGCATCTGCAGCGTGCCGAGACCGGTCCTGTTGCTGTGGACCCTGGTCTTGACGTCGCTGGCGTACCTCGGCGCATCCGACGAGGTGCTCAGCGCCGCGGCTGTGGCCGGAGCCGCCGTTGCCGGGGCCGCTCCGGTGGAGGCGACGATCGCGGCGGTGGCCGCCGTTCCGGCCAAGGTCCAGATCTTGCGCACTTCAGGTCCCTTCGCGATTGTCGGACTGGAGGGGCAACGCTAAAGGGATCCGGTATATCCGAGGTATGCCCTTGCGGCGGAGCTGTCGTTCCGGGGCAATGCGGGCAGGCTGGTACGTGCCGTCATCGAGGGCTTCTGCTATCAGCCGCGCGCTGCCCCGGATGGGTCAGGCGCCAACGGGCGAGGCGCGCACCTATGAGAAGGCAGCATCCAGAAACAACGCGTTCCGCCCATGGATGGTCGCCCTGGGCAGGGTCGGCACCGGTGCTACCGGTTTCGCTCGGACTCGCGCTGCTGGTAGTCACGCGGAGACAGTCCGTGGAATCGGGAGAAGGCGGCGCTGAACGTGGGCAGGTGGGCGTACCCGATCCGGCGCGCGACGGCGCTGGGCGGGGCACCCCCGGCGAGCAGGTCGCGAGCGATGCGCATGCGGGCGGCATAGCGCCAGCGGCCCAGTGTCATACCTGTCTCGTCGCGGAAGGCACGGTGGATCTCAGCGCGGACGTCAAGATCATGCGTCCCGCCAGGCTCGCCGATACGGCGCAAGCACTCCATCGCGACAGCTCGCGCGCGCGGATCGGCGGGCATCGGCACCGACAGCGCCCGCTGCGCGGCGACCTGCTCCGCGAACAGGTCGAGGATGTGGCGGGGGTTGTGGTCGTCGGGACGCAGTCCGGACCTGGCGCTGATCGAGCAGAACATCAAGTAGTCGTCCCACGCGGGCGAGAACCGCACCTGCAGCGGCGCTGCCAGTTGAAGGTCGCCGGTGCTCGCGTTGCCCAGCGGCAGGGAGACGGAGTTCTCGCGGAGGCCGGTGACATGCTCGATGTCCGCAGGGATCCAGGTCGCCACCCCTCGCTCCCTCTCGTAGCGTTGGCCGCCGATGTCCAGGTACCCGCTGCCTCGATACATCCAGCTGAGGACGTGGATGTCATTGGTGTGCGACGGCGTGCTGGCCGCGGGCAGCATCTCAGGCGCGGCGGGAGTGTCCGTCTTGCGCGTCATCCGGATCAGGTCGTCGGTCTGCCGTGCCGCCGCTGCCCGTTGCGTCAGCCCACCGGCGTCAGGTCGGGCGGAGAGCTCCCGTCCGAACTCGTGGGGGGTCAGCCCGAACCGTCCCTTGAAGGCCCGCGTGAGGCCGTTACGGCTGGCGAAGCCCACACGAGCGGCCACCTGGTCCACGTCGTAACCGGCGGCGAGGAACTCCACGGCGGCGCCGAGCCGGCAGAGCAGCCGCCACTGCTCGAACGTGAGGCCGGTGTCGGCGAGGAAGTCCCGGCGAAGGGTGCGCGCGCTGGAGGGCACTCGCGACGCCCATTGCTCGACCGTGAGGTCAAGCGCGGGGTCGCGAATCAGTTCCTCGGCGACTGTCCTGGCGCCGTGGGCTCGCGGCATCGCCGGCGAGGCGAATCCCGCTGAGCTCGTACTTCGCCCGACCCTGATGGGCGCCGGCGAACGCGAGCCAGGACGCCGGAGGAGTTCCTCGATCGCCTCGGGGGAGTACCCGCGGCCGCTGAACGGAGTGACCTGCAGGTTGAAGAGCTGGATCAACCAGTCCTGCCAGCCCTTGGGAACGGCGAACCACGTCAGTTCCGACAGCCCCCAAGCCCCGACGCCGGCATGAGGCCACAGCGGGAAGGCGACAGTGCCCGGCTCGGTGGTGATCGCCCTCTCCGCCCAGCCATCTGCCGGAATCCAGGCGCCTTCGCCGGCTCTGAGGTGGAGCACCGGCCCGCCGTCGAGGCGTACGTGCGCCACGCCGGTGCGAACCCAGAGCAGCAGCGGTCGAACGGACGCATCCGCCGAACCCATCCGCGCGGCCGGAATCGGCGGCGGGTCGCCTGCGCCCGCGGCGAACGACGACGACACCACCACGTCCTAACCATACGGCAGCCTGCGCACACCAATACAGGTGAGGTTTGCCTAACCTTACCAGCGCGCCTTCCCGATGATGGTGCACGGCTTTGCCCTCGAAACGACCGGAAAGTTCGGTTTCCCGCATGCCCAAGACCTCGCGCCGGCTCACCGTGCACCCGCCGACCCTGCGTGAGGTCGAGGTGGTCCGGACGGCCGACATCACCTCGGGGATGCGGCGGGTCACGCTGAGCGGCGAGCAGCTGCGTGCGTTCACCACCGCGGACGGCTTCGTGCGGCCGGCGTTCGAGTCCCCGGGTTTCGACGACGACCTCGGGCTCTACTTCCCGTACCCAGGTCAGCGCGATCCGGTGCTCCCGGTCCAGGGCGAGGCCAGGTTGATCGTGCCCAGGAATCCTCGACCGCTGTCGAGGGCCTACACGGTTCGCCGGTGGGACCCCGAGGCCGGCGAGCTGGACGTGGACTTCGTCAAGCACGGGGTGGGGGCGGGAACGACGTGGGCCTATCGCGCCCGGCCGGGTGACCGGATCCACCTCAGCGGCCCGAGCACGTCCAAGGCGTTCCCGGCCGGCGCCGACTGGTGGCTCGTGGCGGGCGACGACACCGCACTCCCCGCGATCGGCCGCCTGCTCGACGAGCTCCCGCCCGGCTCCCGGGCGCAGGTGTTCATCGAGATCGCCGAGGACGCCCACCGCCAGGAGCTGCGCGAGCTGCCCGGGGTGGACGTGACGTGGCTGGTCCGCCCCGGTGTGACGGCCGGGACCGTGTCGCCGCTCATCGAGGCCGTCCGCGGCGCGGAGTGGTGGTCGGGCCAGATGTTCGCGTGGCTGGCCGGCGAGCACACGGCCGTCCGGGACATCCGCCGGCATCTGATCGAGGACCGTGGCGTGCCCAAGGAGGACATCGACTTCGCCGGCTATTGGCGTCGCTCCGCGGTCGTCGCCCTGGAGAGCGACGGAGCGGTACCCGACCCGGAGAGGACGGTCACCCCGTTCCAGAAGCTCAACGACCTGACCGAACTCGTCGCGCCGATCGCGATCCGCACCGCCGTCGAGCTGGGCGTTCCCGACCTGGTCTCCCGCGGCGTGACCAGCGTGAGCGAGCTGGCCGCCAAGGCCGGCGCCGACGAGCGCGCTCTGGGCAAGCTGCTGCGTTACCTGCACACTCTGGACGTGGTGACCGAGACAGAACCAGGTCACTACGCGCTGACGCCGGTCGGTGACGTCCTCACTCTCGAGTTCATCGCCGACCGGCTCCACTCCGCCGGGGTGGTCGGTCGCGAGATGCTCGGGATCCACGGCCTCACGGAGTCGGTCCGCACCGGCCGGCCCGCCTACGCCTCGGTCACCGGCCAGACCTTCGCCGACGTGCGAGCCGAGCAGAACTACGAGGACCGTCATCTGGAGCGCCTGGCCAAGTTCCAGCCCGCACTGGCCGAACCGATCGCCACGTCCGATCTGCTCGCCGGAGTCCGGCACCTGGTGATCCACTCCGGTGGAGCCGGCGCCCACGCCCGTGAGTACGTCGCAGCCCACGAGAGCCTGCGCGTGACGATCTGCGCCCTGCCCGCCCAGGCCGACTGGCTGCGCCGCGACCTGCCCGCCACGATTCCCGACGAGCGGCAACGCGCGCGGGTCAGCGTACTGGAGCAGTCCGTCTTCGAGCCCAGCCCGGCGGCCGATGCCGTGCTCATCAGCCGCGCCTTCAAGACCCTGCCCGATGCCGATGCCGCTCACGCACTCCGCCGGGCGGCCGAGAACCTCGTCCCCGGCGGACGGGTGCTGCTGATCGAGGAGGTCTTCGACACCGACGACCTCGACGAGCACGACGGCGAGGCCGACCTGATCGGCCTGGTCTGCCACGGCTCCGGCCTTCGCACCGCGGCGGAGCTGGACGTCGTCATCGCCCGGGCCGGCCTCAAGCGCAGGTCGGCGTACACCATCGGCCTGGGCGCCACCGTCCACGAGCTCCACCGCTGACTGAACCCCTCCACCCGGGAAGAAAAGAAGAGAACACCCATGAGCAACATCCCCCTGATGAGGCGTGGCGCGGCCCTTGCCGCCGGGCTGATGAGCGCGTCGCTCGTCCTCACCGCCTGCGGCGCCGCCGGCGACAAGGCCGCCGAGACCCGCACCGTCAAAGCTGCCGAGACCCGCAGCGTCAAGGCCGAGAACGGCACCGTCGAGGTTCCCGTCGCCCCCCAGCGGATCGTCACGATCGGCAACACGAACCTCCCCTTCATCGATCTGGGTGGCAAGCCGGTGGGCGTCACCGCGGTGTCCGACTCCGACCTCGAGGTGTTGCCGGCGGAACAGAGGACCGCGTACGAGGCGGCCGAGATCGTCGGCAGCAACGGCGGCGAGGTGGACCTCGAGAAGCTCGCCGGCCTCAAGCCGGACCTCATCCTGGTCCAGTTCCACTCGAAGGACTGGGACAAGGTCGGCAAGCGGCTCGAGGCGATCGCCCCGACCGTGCTCTGGGGGCTCGACACCGAGTGGAAGGCCTTCGCCGACGCCATCGCGGAAGCCGGCAACGTCGCGGACGCGCTCGGCCGGCAGAAGGCGGCGTTCAAGGAGAAGGTCACCAAGATCCAGCAAACGTACGGCAAGGTCATCGACGGCACCGCGTTCGTCGACGTCTCCCGCGGAGACTGGAACGACCCCGGGACGTTCTACATCGCGGACATCGGCTGCTCCGAGATCGCCCGGGACGACATCGGCCTCGACCTCCCCGAGGCGGCCAAGGGCAAGGACCCCTTGGCCTACGAGTCCTTGCCCTTCGAGCAGATCGGTGAGCTGTCCAAGTACGACGTGATCACCTACCCGGTCGACGCCGAGGGCAAGCCGGCCAAGTCCTTCGTGCCGGTCGTCGAGACCAACACCTGGAAGGCGCTGCCCGCCGTGAGCTCCGGTCGTGCGCTGGGAGTCTTCTGCCCCGGCAACAACTCCTACGGGCCCGTCATCCGGTACCTGGACTCGCTCGACAACGCGCTGGCGACCCTCCCAGCCGAGAAGTGACAGCCCTCGCCCCGCGGCACAACGGTCCGGGCACCGGGACGGTGCCCGGACCGCGTCGTCGTCTGCTCGGCCTGGTCGTCGCAATGGTGGTGCTGGTAGCCCTGCTGGTGCTGAGCGTCATGATCGGCTCGACGGCGATCGCGCCGTCGGTGGTATGGGACGCGCTGTTCCACTCCTCGGCCGGCATCGACCAGTTCGCGATCCGCGACTTCCGGCTGCCGCGCACGATCGTGGGTCTGGGCGTCGGCGTCGCACTCGGTCTGTCGGGCGCGCTGCTCCAGGCGCTCACCCGCAATCCCCTGGCGGATCCGGGCATCCTCGGCGTCCATGCGGGTGCGTCCTTCGCGGTGACGGTCGCCGTGGGCCTGCTCGGCGTCCGCGACGCCCAGGGCTACATGTGGTTCGCGTTCGCGGGGGCACTGATCGTCACGCTTCTGGTGCTCGCCCTCGGGTCGACTCGGCAGGGCTCCTCGCCGGTGGTCATGGTGCTCGCCGGGGTCTGCGTCGGCGCTGTGCTCGGCGGCGCCAGGGAGGCGCTCCAGCTGACCAACCCGGATGCCTTCGACGCGATGCGGTACTGGAACGCCGGGTCGATCGTGGGTCGCCCGCTCGAGGTCGTGTGGCCGATCCTGCCGTTCTTCGCGCTGGCGCTCATCCTGGCCTTCGCGGTGTCGGGCCCGCTCAACGCTCTGGCTCTGGGTGACGAGATGGCGGTCGCCCAAGGGGTCCGGTTGGTACGCACCCGTGTGCTCGCGGTGATCGCACTCACCCTCCTCGCCGGTGGCGCCACCGCGATCGCCGGACCCATCGCATTCGTCGGGCTCATGGTGCCGCACGTGGCCCGCTGGATCGTCGGCCCGCACCAACGCTGGATCTTCGCCTACAGCATTCTCCTCGCCCCGAGCCTGCTGCTGGTCTCCGACATCCTCGGCCGCGTCGTGATGAGACCCAGCGAGATCCCCGTGGGAGTCGTCACCGCCTTCGTCGGCGCTCCCGTTCTCGTCGCACTGGCGCGGCGGAAGAAGGCGAGCGGGCCATGAGCGCGCATCTTCCGCGGGTGGACTTCGGGCGGCGGGTGCTGGTGCTGCGGCGCGGGCGGATCGCGGTACGGCTCCAGTGGCGCTCGGTCGCCGTCTGCGCGGTGCTCGCGGTCGCGGTCGCCGGTACGGCGGTGCTCGCGCTGATGACCGGCTCGTACCAGTTGAGTCCCGGGCAGGTGCTCTCCGCGCTGACCGGCCGGGGGACGGGCATCGTCCTCGACATCGTGGTCGAGTGGCGGCTGCCCCGGGTGGTGGCGGCGCTGGTGTTCGGCGCGGCTCTGGGGGTGAGCGGGGCGGTCTTCCAGTCGCTGTTGCGCAACCCTCTCGCCGAACCCGGCATCATCGGGTTCGCCCAGGGCTCCTACACCGGCGCGCTGATCGTGATCCTGGCCGTCAACGGCACCTACGTGCAGTTGGTCGGCGGGGCGTTGCTGGGCGGGATGACCACCGCCGTGGCCGTGTACGTGCTCGCCTACCGACGAGGGGTGCAGGGGTTCCGGCTGATCGTCGTCGGCATCGGCGTCACGGCCATGCTCGGGTCGCTCAACACCTGGCTGATCCTCAAGGCCGACCTGGACCAGGCGATGTCCGCGGCCGCATGGGGTGCCGGTTCACTCAACGGCGTGTCCTGGGACCAGGCCGTCATCGGTGGCGCCTGCATCGCCGTACTCCTGCTGGCGGCCGGAATGCTGAGCCGGCCGATGCGGCAGATGGAGCTGGGTGACGACGCGGCCGCCTCGCAAGGGGTACGGGTCTCGCCCGCCCGCCTCGGCCTGATCCTGGTGGGAGTGGCGCTGACGGCGACGGTCACGGCCGCGTCGGGGCCGATCGCCTTCATCTCCCTGGTCGCCCCGCAGATCGGACGCCGGCTCGCCCGCACCGCCGGGATCACCCTCGCCCCCGCCGCCTTCGTCGGCGCGCTGCTGTGCCTGGCGGCGGACTACCTCGCCCAGCACGTCGCCCCCACCCCGCTGCCGGTCGGCATCATCACCGTCGTGCTCGGCGGCGGCTACCTCGGATACCTGCTGTTCACCGAAGCCAGGAGACGCCTATGAGCGCCACCCCGCCCGGCACCGCGCGCCTCCGCGTCGAGTCGGCGACGATCGGCTACGACAAGCGGACCATCTCCGAGCACCTCTCGGTGGCGATCCCCGACGAGTCGTTCACGGTCATCGTCGGCCCGAACGCGTGCGGCAAGTCCACCCTGCTGCGCGGCCTGTCCCGACTGCTCAAGCCGTCGGCCGGGCAGGTCGTCCTCGACGGTGCCGACATCAACATCTACAAGACCAAAGAGGTGGCGCGGCGGGTCGGACTGCTGCCGCAGACCTCGATCGCCCCGGACGGGATCACCGTCGCCGACCTGGTGGCCCGGGGACGGTACCCCCACCAGGGGTTCATCCGGCAGTGGACCGAGGACGACGAGCGGGCCGTGCTCAGGGCGATGCGCCAGACCTCGGTCACCGACCTGTCCGGGCGCCTGGTGGACGAGCTGTCGGGCGGGCAGCGCCAGCGCGTGTGGGTGGCCATGGCGCTCGCGCAGCACACCGCCATCATGCTGCTCGACGAACCGACCACCTTCCTCGACATCACCCACCAGATCGAGATGATGGAACTGTTCACCGACCTGCACCAGGTCGGCCACACCCTGGTCGCCGTTCTGCACGACCTGAACCACGCCGCCCGCTACGGCACCCACCTGATCGCCATGAAGGACGGCGCCGTGGTCGCCGAGGGCACTCCGGACGAGGTGGTCACGGCCGAACTGGTCGAGGAGGTGTTCGGTCTGCGCTGCCTGGTGGTGCCAGATCCGGTGGCCGGCAGCCCCCAGGTGGTGCCGCTCGGCCGCGAACGAACCCGGCGGAGGTCCGCTGACGGCACCGCCGTGGAGAGCGCGAGACATGGCTGATCCGATGGTCGAGAAGCTGTCGACCGGTGAGTGGAGCCCGGAAAGGTTCAGACGACATCTCGCGGAGAAGGGTGCACCGCTTGTCGAGCGGGTCTCCGCGGACGAGGTGGAGGTGACGTTCGTCGACGAGCCCGGAGACGACACGACGGTCACCCTCTCGGTGGTGATCGGCCCCAGAATCGGCTTCAACCCGATCGGCACGGAGTTCGCCTCGGTGGCGGGGACGCCGTTCCGCGTTCTCACTCTGCGGATGCGTTCCGACCTGCGCTTCTCGTACGTGTTCACCCGGCGTGGGCCGACGGGGGAGGGCGAACGGGTACCGGACCCGTTCAACCCGCCACCGAGGTTCTCGGAGTGCTCGGTGGAGCGGTTCTCCGGCGCCTCGGTTGCAGTGCTGCCCGACGCCGTGCCGTTGCCCTGGCTCGATCAGGCCGAAGCGCGTCCGGCCCCGGCAGCGGAAACCGCCGTGCTGGCGAGCGAGCTCCTGGGAGACGAGCGCCGCATCTGGGTCTCGATGCCCCCCGGAGAGTTCTCGGACGAGAGCGCACTACCCTTCGTGATCCACCTGGACGGGACGCCGGACCACAGCGCGCCGAGCGTTCGTGACGCCCTGGTCAGGGCGGAACTGATCCGGCCCTGCGCGGTGGTCCTCGTCGATCAGCCCGCACCGCGGCGCGACAGGGAACTGCTCTGCGACCCGGCGTTCTCCCAGATGCTGGTCCGTGAACTGCTGCCGTGGCTCCACCACCGGTATCCGCTCTCGCGGGACCCCGGTGACGTCGCGCTGGCCGGCGAGAGCTTCGGCGGTCTGTGCGCCGGCTGGACAGCGCTCCACCACCCGGCGACGTTCGGCAACGCCATCCTCCAGTCGCCGTCGTGCGGGTACCACCCCGACCTCACGTGGGGCACCGGGGCGGGTGAGCTGCTGCGCCGCACCCCCGTACCGACGCTGATCGCCGACTACCTGGCCGCGGAAACGGCACCCATCCGCATCTTCCACGACGTCGGTGAGCTGGAGAGCTCAAACACCCACAGTCGCTGGCTTGACCACGTGCTCACCGGGAAGGGCTACGACACCCTCTACCGAGAGTTCGCCGGCGGACACGACTACGCATGGTGGCGAGGGATCTTCGCCGACGCTTTGCTCTGGTTCTTCCCGCTTGGGAGCCGGGACCGGGGTCAGGTGTGAGGAGTTCCTCGCGTTTCTCCGACACCGCGGGACTGGGGCGAGGGCCCCTGACCCGCTGGCTGCCCGTGCTCCTGCTCGCTCCCGCCGAGCCGCTCGGCTCCCGGCCGTTCGAGTCCGGGCCGGGGATCACTCCGGGCCGGTTCCTGCTGCGAGTGATCTTCTCGGTGAAGCGGGTCAGCGTTCCCGCGATGCTGCTGGCGATCGTGTGGCAGGTGGGCGAGTCCGCGGTCCCGGTGGTGATGGGACTCGCGATCGACCGGGCCCTGGCGACCGGCGACGCGGGACAGCTGGTCCTGTGGCTCGGCGTGCTGGTGGCCCTCTACGTCGCGCTGACGTCGGCGGCGAGGTTCTCGCTGCGGCTGACCGCCTACGCGGTGCAGGTACTGCAACACCGGCTCCGCGGCACCCTCTCCACGGGCGTCCTGCACCCGGTCGGCGGCACCGCCCGGGCGCCGGACGGCAGAGTGGTCTCGGTGATGACGAACGACGTCGCGCGCCTGTCCAACGCGGTGATCCTGACGATCATCCCGGTCTCGAGGATCACGGCCATCGGATTCATCGCGGCGTCGCTGCTGGCGACGCACTGGCTGCTCGGACTCGTGGTGCTGTTCGGGGCGCCGGTCGCGGTCTGGTCGATGGGCGTGCTCAGCGAACGACTCTCCCGGGACACCCGCGAGTACCAGGAGCTGCTGGCCTCCACGGTCGGACAGGCCACGGACCTCGTCGCCGGCTACCGGGTGATCAAGGGGGTGCGTGCCGAGGCCGAGGCGACCAGCCGTTACCGGCAGGCGAGCCAGGAGACCCTTGCCGGAGCCAGGCGCAACGCGGGCCTGCTGGGACGGTTCCTCGTGGGCTCGGGCGTGGTCAGCGGCACGTTCGTCGCCGCGGTGATGGGGCTGGCGGGCTGGTTCGCCGTGGACGGACAGCTCAGCACCGGCGGGCTGATCACCGCCGTCGGCCTCACCCAGGCGCTGCTGCCGCAAATCCAGGCGATCGCGAACATCTCCATCCCCAACCTGGCCGGCGCCCGCGCCTCGTCCGCGCGTGTCCTCGACGTGCTGCGGGACAACGCCGCGACGGCTGGGTCCGATGACGTGACCCGGAGGGAGGTCGCCGCGGTGCCGGAGCTGGACGTGGTCGTGCCGAGCGTCTCCGGGCCCGGTGTGACGATCCGGGTCGAGCCCGGCGAGCTCGTGGGCGTGCGCGCCGGCGACCGGACCGCCGCCCGTGTCGTCGAGGCGCTGCTGGACCCGCGGGCCGAAGGCGGGGTCGAGGCGCGGCTCGACGGGATCGCGGCGCGGGAGCTGTCCCCGGTCGAGTACCGCTCCCGGGTCACCGTCGCGCCGCACCGTGCCACCCTGTTCAGCGGCACCCTCCGCGACAACGTCGCCGTGATCGCGGGCGCGCCCGAGCGGGTGGACGCCGCGGTGCGAGCCGCCGCTTGCGACGACTTCGCGGCCGATCTCGACCTCCCGGTCGGCGAGGGCGGCAACCGGCTCTCGGGCGGGCAGCGCCAGCGGGTCGCCCTCGCCCGCGCCCTGGCGAGCGACGCGCCGGTGCTCGTGCTGCACGACCCGACCACCGCGGTCGACTCGGTCACCGAGCACACGATCGCGGGCCGGCTGCGCGGTGTCCGGGCTGGCCGTTCGACGCTGCTGATCGCCTCGGCCCCGGCGCTGCTCGCCGCCTGTGACCGCGTCGTCGAGGTGCCTGACGACGTACCCGCGCCCGCAAGGACGGCGCGGTGAGCGGCGCCACCGCCGTCCCCGAGACCGCGGCTTCCGATCCCGGGCTGCCGGTCGCGAGCGGCCGTGAGACGATCAGAGAGGTGTGGCGGCTCAGCCACGGATACCGGCTCCGGCTCGCCGCGACCGGGGTCCTGGGGATCGTCAGTACCGGCGTCGACCTGATCGTTCCCGTGGCGATCGGATTCCTCGTCGACCGCGTGCAGGCCGGCATCGCGGACCTCGCCACCGTGCTGACGGTCACGGCCGTCATGGCGCTCTCGGCAGTCGTCGGCGCCGCGGGCACCGCGCTGACGATCGTGGTCGCCACCCGCGTCTACCACTCCATCCTCGCCGCGCTGCGCGAGCAGCTCGTGGGCCACGCGATGACGCTCCCACAGCACCTCGTCGAGCGCGCCGGCACCGGAGACCTGATCTCGCGATCCAGCGACGACGTCACCGCGGTCGCCGACGCGGCCCCCGCCGTGATCCCGGCGCTCACCGTCACCGCCTTCACCATCATCGTGTCGCTGGGCGGGCTCGCGGCACTGGAATGGCCCTACGCGGCCGCCTTCGCCGTCGTGCTGCCGGTCTACGTGCTGGCCGTGCGGTGGTACGTGCGCACCGGACCAGGGGTCTACCGCGCAGAGCGCACAGCGATGAGCGCGCGTGCCCAGCAGATCCTCGAGTCCCAGCGCGGCTACGCCACCGTGCTCGGCTTCGGGCTCGCCGAGCGACGACACCGGGCCGTGATGACGGACTCCTGGCGCGTCGTACGGCAGTCGCTACGCGCACGCACCGTGCTGAGCATGCTCAATGCCCGGCTCAACCTCGGGGAGTGCCTGAGCCTGGCCGCCGTACTCGTCGTCGGCTTCGTCCTCATCGACCACAACGCCTCGACCGTCGGCGGCGCCACCACCGCCATGTTGCTCGTGCTGCGCCTGCTCGGACCGGTCAACCAGTTGCTGCTGGTCATCGACACCCTCCAGTCCGCCCTCGCATCGCTGAGCCGCATGATCGGCGTCGTCACGATTCCGTTCGGCTCGCCGGATGTTCCTGTGCGGGCCGCGGGCACCGCCGTACAGCTCGACGAGGTCTCCTTCCGTTACGGCGAGGGGCCACGGGTGCTCGACGACATCAGCCTCGACATCCCGTCCGGTCAGTGCGTGGCCGTCGTCGGCGTGTCCGGGGCGGGCAAGACCACGCTCGCCGGCGTGGTCGCCGGCACCCACCTGCCTGCGGCCGGGAGGGTGGCTCGCCCCAGCCGTACCGCGATGATCACCCAGGAGGTCCACGTCTTCGCGGGCACCCTGCGCGACAACCTCACCCTCGCCGCACCCGGGGCCACCGATCGCGACCTCCACGCAGCGCTGGAAGCCACCGGCGCCGCATCGATCCTCGATGTTCTCCCCGACCGGCTGAACACCCTGCTGGGTGCCGGCGGACACCCGCTGACCGACGCACAGGCGCAGCAGCTCGCCCTCGCCCGCCTGCTGCTCACCGACGCTGACCTGGTGATCCTCGACGAAGCGACGGCCGAGGCCGGCTCCGCCTACGCCGGACAGCTCGACCGCGCCGCTGACGCCGTCCTCGCCGGGCGCACCGCGGTCGTCGTCGCGCACCGGCTCTCCCAAGCAGCGGCCTGCGACCGGATCATGGTGATGGAGCACGGCCGCATCATCGAGACCGGCACCCACGGAGAGCTGGTCGCCGCCGGCGGCGTGTACGCCGGGTTGTGGACGGCCTGGGAGACCGCCCAGTGACAACAGCCCGACCAGACCAGGATGCGCCCCGGCCCCCGGAGCCCGTCGTCCCATCACTGGTGGAGAAGGGATCGAGCTTGCGGGCGATGCCCTGGCCTTCGGCGATCAAGTCGTGGACCGGAGCGTGTGCCGCCGGCCGCGTTCGGCGGATTCTCGGCGGGTGGAGACGAGTCTGGATCTGCCAGAGATGGAACCCCCTCCGCGACCTGGGCGGCGTCTGGAGCTGCGGTCCGGGCGATGTTTCTGGGATCGCAGGAACGATGGGTCGTCGTGACAGAACGGCGGCGTAGAACCACCGCGGCCGGGGCTGTGGCGCCTCATCGTCACGGGCGGACACGGACCGTGGCCCCGACCTCGACCAGCCGGAAGAGCCGGTCGGCGATGTGCATCGGCAGGCGCACGCACCCGTGCGATGCCGGCCACCGGGGCACGGTCTTCGAGCCGTGCAGGGCGATGCCGTGGTTGAAGTACATGGTCTTGTACATCGACCCGAGCGGGCCCCGGTCCCAGCCGTGGACGCGTCGGAAGACCCGGTAGTCGCCGAGCGGGGTGACCGCGTAGCCGCAGCGTCCCTTCATGCAGTAGTAGCGGTTCGCGCCGGTGGACACGTGCGAGATGAGCCGGATCCGGCCGTGCTCGTACAGGAACAGCACCTGGCGGCTGAGGTCGACGACGACGCCGTCCCGCAGCGGAGCGTGGATCTTGCGGGGTCGCTGGAGAGCCCGCAGGGTCGCGGGGGTGAGTTTGGAGACCGGCCGGATCCCGTTGAGCTTCTGCAGAGCCCAGAGGGCGACCGCGGTCTCTTTGGTGAAGACGCCGTCAACGCGGCCTGGAGAGATGTGAAGCTCGGCCAGGCGCTCTTCCGCCTGGAGAATCTGCGGGTCAATCACACACGCCTCCGTGGGATTCTCCGGCATCCGAATCCGCGGGCTGAGCGGAATTTCCTTCGTTTCAGGAAAGGGGGTTTTCCCTTTATGGGGAAGGCGGCCGATTCTCATCCGTCGGCGAGCCGTCCGGGGATGGCACGTTCCCCTGGACGGCTCGCTCCGCCGTACCGAGCCTGAGGTCAGGCAGGCGGCGTGTGGTTGACGAACGGCGTGCAGTTGCCGGGCCAGGCCGGGTTGCCGCCCTGTCCGGGCCTGGGGTTGACCCGGCAGCTCGTCTGCTTGATCTGACCCGTGCTGCTCAGCACGGTCACGTGCAGCCGGTTGCCCATGACGGTGAGCGAGACGTCGATGACCGAGCCCGGGTAGTTCGGGATCGAGGAGATGTCGTGCCACTTCGGCGTGGTCCGCGGGTCGCGGACGTGGGTGGTGCCGTCGCCGGGCGCGTAGCCGATGAACTTGTTACGGCCCTGGAAGGCGGTGTCGATGGCCTTACCGGGACCCGCCGGGCCGGGAGGGCCTGCGGGGCCCGCCGGGCCCGCCGGACCCGCCGGGCCCGCCGGACCCGCGGGGCCTGCCGGGCAGTCGCATTTGCGGTGGTGGTGCTTGCATCCCCGGCGATGGCCGTGCCCGAACCGCTTGAAGTGCGGCTTGTCGCTCGACACCTGCGGCGGCGCGACCGGCGTCCTGACCTCGGCGGCGTTCGCTCCGGTCGCCGGCACCATGCAACCCGCCGCCGCTGCCGCGGAAGCGGCCAGAATTTGCGCGCTCTTCTTGAGCGCGCTGGAGAAATGCGCCATTAAACAGGCCATCCCTTCGTTTACCTGGGTGATCTCGTTTGGTCGAAATAGCCATTCGAGAGCTACCCGAGGGCTTTCAGGCACAATCCATGGCCAGCGTTATGCGCTTGTCAACATCTCGCAATAATGTCCGACTTTAGGCTTATGGCGTTTTTGATGGGTCATTGGCTGCCGATTAGCGGATTTGAGCTGACAGCGAGCTGCGGCTTGGAGAGATGCCGGTTCCCGCCGGCGCCGGGAGCGTAGGACCACCCTCACAACCAGTTGCCCGACCATGCCGGCCGCGCAGCGCCGTTGTGGGCACCGCGGCCGGATTCTCTCCGACCACCGCCGCGGCGATGCCCGCTACGGCGGGCATCGCCGCAAGGCCAAGGCGCAGCGGGCTGTTTCGCGTCACTCAGGATGGGGGCTGGGAGGAGCTCGCCGACCTCGCCCTGGACTGGGCTCTCAAGCACGCCCGCTGAGCCGCCGGTACGGCGGGCGTCCCACACGGACGTCCCGCCGGGCCGGTTTCACCCTTCCGGAACCACCGGGATGGACCCGCTGAACCCGCGATGGGCCAACGTGGCCGCGGGTGGAGTCCATGGCCCCGACGTCTTCTTCCTCCTGACCTGGGAGACCGTCCCAGCGGCCCGAACCGCGATGATCTGCCGGACCTGCCCGGCACGCCCCTGCCGGGCAGCGGCCGGAGTTCCGCCCAGGCCGGGACCCTGCGATGGCTGACCACCGGAGCGCCCGGCGACATCGTGGTCTGAGCCCGGCCCGGCCGGCACCGGCGCCGCGTCCGGCTCCGGGACGGTAGTGCGGACCTTCTCGCGCAGCCGCAGCCCGGCGATGCCGTGCTCGCGCATCACCCGCTCCACCCGCTTGTGGTCGACCACGATTCCCGCCGCACGCAACTCGGCCGTCACCCGGGGCGAGCCGTAGGTGCCGTCATACCCGGCACGGATGCGCCGCACCTGAACGGCCAATTGCTCGTCGGCCTGGCCGCGGCCCCCTTCAGCCACCGGCAGAAGCCCGAGCGTGACACCTGCAGCACCCGGCACAACCCGCTTCACCCCGTAGAGCGCCTTGTGATCCTCAACAAACGACAAGCGGTCCACCAGTTTGTCCCGTTCGCGAAAAGCTTGGCCGCCTTACGCAGGATGTCCCGCTCTTGCTCCAGCTCCCGAATCCGCGCCTTGAGCCGCTTGTTCTCCTCTTCCAGCACGCCGTCCGAGGGTACGGGCCCGGCCGAGGTGCCCGTGCCGGTCCCGTACCCGCCAGCCGGTCGCCGCCCGCTCTCACCCCGAGCCTGCGCGGCGCGTACCCACACCCGCAGCGTCTCGCGGCCGGCCCCCAGATCCCGCGCGATCGACGTGATCGTCCGGTCCGGCCTCGACAGCACCAACGCCACCGCGTCGGCCTTGAACTCGGGCGGATCGTTCTTCATCACCATCAGGGACATCTCTTCTCCCGGACCTCAAGATCCAGTCTCCAAGGTGTCTACGTTCAAAGGGAAAGGCCCGGAGAACCAGCTCGGCGCGCTCGGGCTGGCGCTGAACGCGGTCATCTGGTGGAACAGCCTCTACATCGACGCCGCCGTCGACCGACTGCGCGAGCAGGGCTTCCCGGTCGCCGACGAGATGTGCGCCCGGTTGTCGCCGATCGCCTTTGACCACATCAACTTCCTGGGCCGCTACGCCTTCACCCGCGCCGAGGTCTCCGGCGGCCTGCGCGCCTTCCACGACGGCGAGCAACCGGTGCGAACCGTGCCGTAGGGCAGCCTCCACGGTGAGGTCCGCCTGCGCTGATCTCGCCGGCGAACAGCGGCCTGTCCTGGCACCGTCGCGGGCCTGCGTGGCGGGCTTGTGCCGACCCGATTTCGGACGGGATCCGGTGCTCGCCGGGATCAGGGCGTGGGCGTCGCCGGCGTCTGGGGCACCCGGCGCTGCCCGCCCTGGCGCGCGGCGCGTGCTGGTGGGGCAGGCCCTACCAGGATGTACCCGTCCACGCCACTGAGCATCGGGCAGCTGGCGGGATCGTTTGCTGTGATCGCCGTCCATAACGTGGTGACCAGCGCCGATACGGCGCTGCATCACCATTCGGGAGAAGTCACTTCATGCGCATCACGTCCAAGATCCTCGCCCTCGCTCTCTCCGCCGCCACCGCCGGCACAGTCCTTGCCACCGTCCCGGCGCACGCCGCCCAGGCCACGACGCCGAGCACAACCGCCTCGCTGCAGAAGGCGATGGACGCACTGGTGGATACCGGCAACGTGGCAGGAGTGCAGGCCAGGCTCACCGAGGCCGGCAACCAGCGCGTGCTGCGCGCCGGGACCGCCCGGATCGGCGGCGGCCGCCCCGTCCCGGCTGACGGGCTGTTCCGCATGGGCAGCGCCACCAAGGTCTTCACCGCGGCCACCGTGCTGCACCTGGCCGGCGAGGGACGCATCAAGTTGGGCGAGCCCATCGCCACCTACCTGCCCGGGCTGCTGCCACGCGAGAACGACATCACGGTGCGGATGATCCTGCAGCACACCGCCGGGATCCCCAGCTACACCGACCTGCCGGAGTTTCCCACTGTCGGCGAGCCGTACCTGAAGCTGCGCTTCACCCGGTTCACCGACGAGCAGCTGGTGGCGGCCTCGCTGGCCAAGCCGCTGAACTTCGAGCCCGGCTCGCGCTTTTCCTACTCCAACACCGGCTATCTGGTGGCCGGGATGCTGATCAAGGCGGTGACCGGCAACAGCTGGCAGAGCGAGGTCACCAAGCGCATCATCAAGCCGCTGGGCCTGCGCGACACCTCCGCTCCCACCTACTCCACCTCGATCCCCGGGCCGCACGCCCACGGCTACATCAAGAAGGCCACCGGCCAATACGTCGACATCAGCCGGCTCAACCCGAGCATCGCCAGCTCCGGCGGCGCGATGATCACCACCACCAAGGACCTGACGACCTTCCTCCACAGCCTGGCCACCGGCAAGGTCCTCAAGCCCGCCCAGCTCGCCGAGATGAAGAAGGGCCTGTTCGTCAACCCCCAGATCGGCGCGTACGGCCTGGGCCTGAGGGTGCAGTCCACCAGCTGCGGCAAGCAGATCATCGGCCACACCGGAGGCATCCCCGGCTACCTCACCGCCGCCTACGCCACCCCCGACGGCCGCACCACGCTGGCCCTGTCGGTCAGCGAGAAGCAGCCGCAGACCGACCAGGCTCCCTTCGAGAAGGCGATCGACGCCGCCTTCTGCGCCTGAGACCGGCCCTGCCGCGAGGTTTCGGCCTCGGGGCAGGGCGCGCGTCTGACGGCATCCAGGGCGGAGGAACCTGCGGGCAGCCGTCGGCACGAGGAGGATCTTGCGGCGACACAGGCTCATCGCCGTCCCGCCCCCGCTGTCAGTCCGTGCCCGGGAGGCGTTCCCTAAGAGCAGGCGCAGCCGCCCTCTCTTCCCCACCAGCCCCGCACATCCCGATCGCAGGTTCCTCACCCCCTCCCGTCACCAAGGAGAACCGATGTCGCCGTCCCACCCCACCAGAGCCGCCCTCGCGCCCCCGCCGGCCGCTCTCCGGTGGCGCCGCGCCCTGGCCCCGGCCACCGCGGCCGCCGTCGCTCTCAGCGTCCTGGGCTTGGCCGCCGCCCCGGCCGCCGCCGAGGCCGACGCGCGGGCCCGCCCGGCCGATGCCGTACAGACAGCTCTGGAAGGCCTGGTCGGCACCGGCGGCTTCCCGGGCACCTTGGCCTCGACGCGCGACCGCGGCGGGCGCGTGCGCGACTACACCGCAGGCGTGGCGGACCTGGCCACCCGGGCGAAGGTCCCCCGCAACGGGAAGGTACGCATCGGCAGGACCACCAAGACCTTCCTCGCCACGCTCGTCCTGCAACTGGCCGGAGAGGGCAAGATCGACCTCGACGCCAGGGTCGAGACCTATCTGCCCGGCTTGATCCGCGCCAACGGCAACGACGGCCGCCGCTTCACCGTCCGCCAAGCGCTCCAGCACACCGCCGGCCTGCCCGACTACGAACACGATCTGCTCGGCTCCTGGCCATCGTGGACCCAGGTCCGCCACCGCTACTTCGAACCCCGCGACATGCTCGACGTGGGCCTGACCCGCCGGCCCGCCTTCGCCCCCGGCACCGGCTGGGCCTACAGCAACACCGGATACATCGCGCTCGGGCTGCTGGTGCAGAAGATCACCGGCCGGCCCCTCGGCGAGGAGATCACCAACCGGATCATCACCCCAGTCCGGCTGCGCGACACCTACTGGCCAGGCGTCGGCGAGCAGAACATCCGCGGCCCCTATCCCAAGGGCTACCGGGCCAAGACCAACGAGCCGGGCGCCGAACTAGCCGAGGTCACACAGCTGGACCCGTCCTGGGCATGGGCGGCCGGACAGATGATCAGCACCCCCCGCGACGTCAACCGCTTCCTGGGCGCGCTGCTCGACGGCCGGCTCCTCAAGCCCGACCTGCTGCAGCAGATGAAGCAGACCATCGCCGCGCCCGGATTCCCGAAAGGCTGGAGCTACGGGCTCGGGCTGATGAAGATCGAACTGAGCTGCGGCGGCCACGCCTGGGCCCACGGCGGCGACATTCCCGGCTACGAGGTCCGCAACGGCGCCACCGAGGACGGACGCGCAGCCACCATCGCCGTCACCGCGATGCCCTACACCAAACCCGCCGCCGACCAGGTCAACGCCGCCCTGGACACCGCCCTGTGCGCCCAGCGATAGCAGGCGCCGCAACGCTCAAAGCCCCCTGGTGGGATGGAACTGAATACGTGAGAAAGGGGCCATGACTCGATCTTGATAGCATAAACGTGCTGCTCAGATGGCCTACGTGGTCGAGGCCCGTTCGGCGTCGTGAGCCTTGAAAGCGTTGTAGAGCGCGCGGCGGGAGACCGTCCGTTCCTTGCCGCTCGCGGTCTTATACGTCAGCCCTTTGGCGATGCTGGTGACGGACTCGCCATCGGCTCGGCGACCGAGCGCGACGCGCATCATGTCCTTGGAGATCACCGCCGGGCGGCCACCGTGCCGACCTTCAGCGGCGGCCAGGGTGAGACCGTCGCGGGTTCGTTCGATCATCATCTCGCGTTCGATCTGGGCGAAACCGGCGAGCACGGCGAAGAAGATCTGTCCCATGCCGCGGGGGTCGTAGATGCCGGCGAGTGGCCCGGACAGGATCTCCAGTTTGGCCCCGAGGTCTTGCAGGGACCAGGCGGTCTCCATGATCTCCCGAATGTCGCGGCCTATACGATCCAACTTGCTCACCACCAGTGTGTCGCCGGGGCGCAGCCGGGAACGCACGTCCTGCCACTGCGGGCGGGGGCTGCCTGCCTTGCCGGACTTCTTCTCGGCGAAGACGTTGACGACGGCGACGTCGGCCTCGTCCAGCGCGGCCAGTTGAACCTCCAGGGTCTGGCCCCGGGTGGAGACGTGGGCGTACCCGAAGCGGCCATGGTCGATCGGGCGGGTGTTGAACTTCGCGGGGCGCTTCGCCGTAGTCTGAGTGTGCGTCAAACCCATGCATCACCTTTGATGCACGTGTTGATGCACAGCCGGGCTAGGGTGAATCGGGCATCCGGTGGGGCCTGGCCAATCGTGCATCTAACGATCGTTAGATGCCATCGCAGGCTTCGGACACGAGAGCTCGCGGTGCGGAATTCCCGCCGCCATCGCCGTATTGGATGGCCGTTCGATCCCTGCTCGGGCAAGATTCTCCCGTGCACCATGCTCTCCTCGGGCTGGCCGAGAACCCGGCACTAACGTCCGAACTGATCGACCAGCTCATCACGGCTGCGGCCACGGACGCGGACGTCGCCGAGGCCGTGGCCTGCCGGGCGGATCTCAGCCGTGTGCAGGTAGCCGCTCTGGCACGCTTGGAGGGCGCCGCCATACGGCTCGCCCACGAAGGGCGGCTCACGGCCGACGACGTCGATCCGGTCGCTCAGCCACAGATCGCCCTCGCTCTCCTCGGCGAACGTTCCGGCAGGCCGGGGTGGGGAAGGCTGCTTGCCGCCGATCCTCTGGCAGAGACCAGGGAGAAGCTGGCGGCCTGCCCCGGCCTGCCCCACGATGTGCTGCAGACGCTCAGCGCCGATCCCGATGTCCGGGTCGCCGCAGAGCTCGCGCTGTGGGCACCCGCGGATATCGCCGGCGAGCTCGCGGCGCATCCCCATGCCGATGTCCGTCGTTCGGTGGCGGCCAACGAAGCGACGCCGGCGATGGTGCTGGCGTCGTTGCTGACCGGTGACGGGCTGTCCCCGGCACGGTCCTGCACGGTATGCGATCGGGAACCGGTCCCGTTCGTTCACGATCCCCACTGCGAACGGTCTAACTGCTCACTGCCGCCGGGCGCTTCCTGCGACGGTTCCCACGAGTCCACCGTTGGGGACATTCAGCAGATGGCGCTTCAGAACCCGGCTGCCCCGGTCGAGGCCGCAGTGGGCTTCGCCGGCCATCCCTCGACTCTGATGCGCGTCGCATTGGCGGCCCGCACCGATCTGCCCGCACAGGTGTACGAGCAACTCGTCGAGGATCCCATCCCGTGGGTGCGCGCAACACTCGCGGACAACCCCTCGATCAGCGAGAACCTGGTCCGCACCCTGGCCACCGATCGCGGCCACGACGTCCAGCGCCGACTCGCCCATCATCCCGACCTGCCGCTGGACGTTCTGTCCGGCATCGCAGCCTCCGCCGGGATCGGCTCGGTGCTGCTGCCGCGCATCGCATCGGCCTCTGGGTCCGAAGTCGCCGCGCTGGCCGCGTCGGCGAACCCGGCGGTCCGCATGCTGCTCGCTCAGCGGCGCGACCTGCCGCCTGAGATCCGAGACGCGCTCGCCGACGATCTGGATGCGAAGGTGGTCTCATCCATCGCGCCGCACCCGGGCCTGTCCGAGGCGCAGTTGCGCGCGATGCTCACGCGCCACGGCACGCGGGTGCTGGCGAAAGTGGCCGCCAACCCGGATGCCACGGCCACGTTGCTGCAGGACCTTGCTCAGCATCGGCCGCCGGCGCGCAAGGCATTCCGCGAGATCGCTCGGCATCCCAGTGCCACGGCCGTGGCACTGCTGGCCTGCCTGGCCGATCGCCAGGCCAGGCCCTTGGCCGCTCGACACCCCGCCTTGCCACCGTCGGCGATCGTCGAACTGCTCGACGACGAAGACTGGCAGGTAGTGGAGGCCGCCGCCGCTAACCCGTCGTTGCCGCTCGCCGCGATGCGGGAGCTGATTCCCTGATCAAGATGGCCTGTTCCGCGTGCTCTCAGCTCACGCGGAACAGGACGCGCGACTCCAGGTCCAAGCGGGTGGCCGGGGTCTGGGGGGTCACCGTAGTCTTGGCCGAGAATCCAACGAACCCATCCCCGACCTGCGATGACACGGCCTTTCAAGCTCATTGAACGTCGCGCTGGGCGGGGTCTTCGCCACCGAATCCGCCTGCCGACGAAGCGTTCGGGCCGCGGAACACCCGGGATCGGGCCCGACGGCGATGCCCGTCGGACAGCAACAGCGGACCATCCAACGAACCCGCCCGCGACGAGCGGAACCCTCAGGGATTCGGGGTCGGTCAGTTCGCGGTCATCGGTGTTCGCGTCGGGCGGCCGATTCGCGGGAGGCGACGTGGTCGGCGACAGCGTCGACACCGGGCCGGGCGTACCGTTCCAGTGAGCGCCTTGCGGGTGGTGAGGAACACCGGGCGCGCAGTCGGCCTTTGATGAGGCTGGGCAGTACCGGACTGCCAGTGCACCCAGTCGGTCGCGCCGCCCTTGGAGATCACGCTGCCGCGTTCGTCATCGGGCAGATCGCGGGCGGGAGCGGGATCACCTCGGCGGCGTTCGCGCTCATGATCGGCGCCCTCCCGGTTCCCGCAGTAAAAGCGTGCACCTCGCGTTGGTGTGGTGTTCCGAGCGTGCCAGGCCGGGACCGTCCCGCAGCAAACTGCGGCCAGGATGGTGCCTAGACATCTCGAAGCGCGTTCCACGTCGATCCGGATACGGTCTATCCGGTCACGGCAGAGTCGGCCACTTCCCTAGATGTACAGAAGAACCTCCATCTCCTCCGGTGCCCCGAACGGCCAAGGCTTGGAGCAGGTCTTCTTTCGGCGCCGGCCGGATGGGCCGGCAGCCCGCCTCGGTGAGTCGATTCCTGCTGACCTTCGACACCAGCACGTTCGAGGGTCGGTCATCGATACGTGGACCTGGAAGGCCGCTGACTTCGCCAAGGCCTGGGCCAGCGGAGCCCCCCAACCACGGGATCACGCTCCGCCCTATTTGGGTTCGAAGAGCCCGCAACGCTCGCCCATACAGCCCACTTTTCAAGTCGAAATCGAGCTCGGATTGTGGCCTGCGTTAAAGATGAGTTAAGCAAATCTGGTTAGCTTCCTTTAAACCCTTGTCCGGCATGCTGCGGAGCATGGCGAACATAAAGATTGCCCTGACGGGAGCAGCCTTCCTCGCTACCTCAGTCGTCCTCGCCTCATGCGGCGGTGGCCCCGGTGCGCAGGGCGACTCCGGTGATCAAGCGAAGTACGCGGCGTGCCTGCGGGATCAGGGTCTCACCGTCACGGAGCGGAGCGACGGGCTGGACATCAAGGCGGACTCCCCGGAGAAAAACAACGCGGCCAAGTCGGCCTGTAAGCAGTACGCCCCGGCCGGTGAGGAGGTGTCGCCCGAGGACAAGAAGCAGGCGATGGACTCCGCGCTCAAGTACGTCGAGTGCATGCGCAAGGCGGGCGTCGACATGCCGGATCCGGAGCAGGATCCCGACGGTGGTGTCGCTGTGAAGCTGCCGGACGGGATGACCGAGGACACGCCGGTGGTTCAGCAGGCGCAGAAGGCGTGTCAGGAGCTCTCTCCTGGGAACTCCGGGTGAGGCGCACGGCGGTGCTGCTGAGCGGCGTAGCGGTGATCGGAAGCGGGGCTGTGGTGGGGTTCATGTACCTCCCCGGTCGTACGGCAGCGCCGGCGTCGAGTCCCAGCGGTGCGCAGACGTCGTCCGTGCCGATCACTCGTTCCGACATGGTGGACACCAAACAGGTCAGCGGCACACTCGGGTACGCGGGCCGCCGCGTTCAGCCCAACCGGGCCGGCGGGGTTGTCACCGCCATCCGGGCCGAGGGAACGGTGGTGCGTCGGGGCGGCTGGCTGTACAAGGTGGAGGGAAAGCCGGTGTTCCTGATGTACGGCGCCGTCCCGATGTATCGCCGCCTCGGTGTCGGCTCGACAGGTCCGGATGTCCAGCAGCTGGAGCTGAACCTGGTCAAGCTGGGATACAAGCCCGGCACGGTCGACAAGACCTTCACCGCGGTGACCGCCAACGCGGTGTGGGCCTGGCAGCGCGAGAAGGGGCTGGTGGCGACGGGCCGGGCCGAGGTGGCCCAAGTGATCTTCTCGGGGGGCGCGCTGCGGATCGTGGAGAACTCCAAGCAGGCGGGGGATGCCGCTGAAGGTTCGGTGGTGACAACGACCAGGACCGAACGGGCCATCACCATCAACCTGGAAACCTCCCACCAGCAATTCGCCCGAAAGGGCGCCAGGGTGAAGGTACAGCTGCCGGACGGCAAGAAGGTCGATGGAACGATCTTCTCTGTCGGAACCGTCGCACGGCCGGGGAAGGATGCGGACAGTCCGGCGACGATCGAGGTCAGGGTCAAGGTCGGCGGCGAACTGGGCAGGCTGGATCAGGCGCCGGTCACGGTCGAGCTGCGAACCGGGCGCCGCAAGGACGTGCTGTCGGTGCCGGTCGAGGCCCTGATTGCGCGGGCAGGCGGCCAGTACGGCGTGCGGGTGGTGCGGGGCGGCACCCGCCGGGTGGTGCCGGTCGAGACGGGCCTGTTCATGGGGAGCCGCGTGGAGATCTCCGGCGCAGGCTTGTCGGAGGGCGTGAGAGTCGAGGTGCCCAAGCTATGACCGCCGTCGTCGAGCTGAGCAAGGTGTCCAAGGAGTTTCCTGGTGGCGTTCTGGCGCTGCGAGGAGTGGATTTGCGGGTGGATACCGGAGAGCTGGTCGCCATGGTCGGCCCTTCCGGGTCGGGCAAATCGACGCTGCTCAACATGATCGGTACCTTGGACCGGCCAACGGGGGGCCAGGTGCGCATCGCCGGCTACGACGTGGCGCGGTTGAGCGACCCCGAGCTCTCGGCGCTGCGTGCCCAGCACATCGGGTTCATCTTCCAGCAGTTCCACCTCGCGGACGGTGTTTCCGCTCTCGACAACGTCGCTGACGGTTTGCTGTATGCCGGGGTGGCGCGGCGTGAACGCCGGCGACGGGCGGGTGAGGCATTGGAGCGTGTCGGCCTGGCGGGTCGGCTGGAGCACCGATCGAATCAGATGTCGGGCGGGGAGCGGCAGCGGGTCGCCGTGGCCCGCGCCGTGGTCGGGGAGCCTTCCCTGGTGCTGGCCGATGAGCCGACCGGCAACCTTGACACCGCATCAGGGGCAGAGGTTCTCGCGACATTGCGGAATCTGAACGCCGCCGGCGCCACTGTGGTGATCATTACGCACGATCTGGAGGTTGCGGCCGCCGCGCCACGCCGGATCCACATCCGAGACGGCCTGGTCGTCGAGACTGGAGCGCTCCGATGACGGTTCGGAACGGCGAAGCACGGCTGACACCGGCCCGGATGAACCTGGAGGATGTGGCGCGGGTGGGTGTGGCGGGGCTACGGGCCCGGCCCACGCGGGCCGTGCTGTCCGCGTTGGGGATCGCCATCGGCATCGCGACCATGGTGGCGGTGCTGGGCATCTCCTCTTCCAGCCAGGCTCGCGCGATGGAGACCCTGGACGCGTTGGGAACGAACATGTTGACCGTCGCCCCCGGCAAGCAGTTCTCCGCGCAGAAGGCCAGGCTGCCGAAGAACGCCGGCCGGATGATCCGGGGCGTGGAGCATGTCGCCATGGCCGGTCAGACCGGTGATACCGGCAAGGCCATCTACCGCAACGATCGCATCCCTTCGACGCGCACCGGTGGCCTTCAGGTCCGCGCCACGTCCCTGGAACTGCTGGAGGTCCTGCAGACCCCTGTCCGCAGCGGAAGGTGGCACGATGCGGCCACCGCGGCGCAACGCACCGTGGTGCTGGGATCCACGGCCGCCACCCGGCTCGCCGCCACCGCCGGCGACTCGGTGTGGATCAACGGTCAGTGGTGGACGGTGATCGGGGTCCTGGCCGAATCGCCACTGGCGGAGGACGTCGACGTCGCCGCGCTGGTCGGCTTCGCCGCGGCGGATGCCTTCCTCGGTTTCGATGGACACCCGACCCTGGTCTACACGAAGATCGCTGAGGAGAAGGTCACGGAGGTCAGGGCGTTGCTGAATCACGCGGCGAACCCGGAGCATCCGGAAGAGGTCACGGTCAGCCGCCCCTCCGACGCCCTGGAGGCGAAGGCGGCCGTAGCGGGGGCCTTCACCAGCCTGTTGCTTGGTGTCGGCGGAGTGGCCCTGCTGGTGGGCGGGGTCGGCATCGCCAACACGATGATCATCTCGGTACTGGAGCGGCGTCGTGAGATCGGCCTGCGTCGCGCGCTCGGGGCCACCACCGCCCAGGTTCGCATCCAGTTTCTCGCCGAATCCCTGATTTTGGCCGGGGCGGGCGGGCTCACCGGCTCGCTGCTGGGAGTGGTCGGCACCATCGGGTTCGCGCTGACGCAAGGGTTGCCGCCGGTCGTGCCCACGTGGGTGATCGGCGGCGGACTCGGCGCCACACTCGCCGTCGGCGCCATCGCCGGACTCTACCCGGCGATGCGGGCCGCTCGGATGTCGCCGACGATGGCCCTGTCCGCCTGAGACTTACCATGACGACCGACATCCGGGAGCATCGAACATGCGCGTGCTGGTTGCCGAGGACGAGAAAGGCTTGGCCGACATCATCGGCACCGGGCTGCGCAAGGCCCGAATGGCCGTGGACGTCGTCTATGACGGGGACGCGGCCCTGGAACGGGCGATGACCCATGAGTACGACGTGATCGTGCTCGATCGGGACTTACCCGAGATCCACGGTGACGAGGTCTGCCGGAGGCTGATGGAGGCGCAGGTCCCCGCACGGATCATCATGCTCACCGCCGCGGGTGACCTGTGGTCGAAGGTGGAGGGGCTGGGCCTGGGTTCCGACGACTACCTCGCCAAGCCCTTCGACTTTCCCGAGCTCGTCGCCCGGATCCGGGCCCTGGCACGGCGGGTACCGACCCGGCTCCAGCCGGTTCTGCAGATGGCGGGCATCACCCTGGACCCGGCCCACCACGAAGTGCACCGCAATGGCCGCTATGTGGCTCTGAGCCCCAAGGAGTTCACGGTGCTGGAAGTCTTCATGCGGTCAGGCGGAAGCGTGGTCAGTGTCGAGGATCTGCTGGAGAAGGCATGGGACGAGAACGTCGACTACTTCACCAACTCCGTGCGGGTAACAGTGGCGACGCTGCGCAAGAAGCTGGGACCGCCGCCGGTGATTCAGACCGTGATCGGAGCGGGTTACCGTCTCGTCGACCCTGGGCACGGAGCACCGTCAGGGTCCGGCTGACCGCCCTGTACGCCAGCCCGTTCCTCGTCCTGGCCGTCGTCATGCTGCTCGCGGTGAACCTGCTGCTCAGCAGCGCGCTCGGGGTGAGCGTCTCCGTCTCGGGCCGGGCACCTCAGGCCCCCGGGGCGCAGGGCGAAGTCGACCAGGAAGTGGTGTTCCAAGGCGACCTGCAGCTGCAGTATGAGGTGCTGAGGTACCAATGGGTCGCCACCGCGGTCATTATCGCTGCCCTGACGGTGGTCTCCGTGATCCTGGGCTGGTGGCTGGCCGGACGCGTCCTGCGCCCGATTCACAGCGTCACCTCCACGGCCCGCCGGCTGTCCCTGTCCAACCTCCATGAGCGGATCGCGATGCAGGGCCCCGACGATGAGCTCAAGGAACTCGCCGACACCTTCGATGACATGCTCGACCGGCTCGAGCGCTCGACCGATGCTCAGCGCCGGTTCGCCGCCAACGCCTCCCATGAGCTCAAGACACCCTTGGCGCTGGACCGGGCGCTACTGCAGGTGGCGTTCGGCGAACTCCCCGAGGAGCTGTTGGAGGCCCGGGATGAACTCCTCGCCTCCAACAGCCGCCAGCATCGGCTCATCGACGGACTCCTGATGCTGGCCGCGGCAGAACACACGCTGACCAACGCAGAACCCGTCGATCTGGCCGACCTGGCCCGGCGTGTCCTCTGCGAGCACCCCGGCGCGACGGCGGACCTGTCACCGGCCCTCACCTCCGGCGACCCCGTCCTGGTGGAGCGGTTGATCGCGAATCTCGTGGAGAACGCCGAGAAGTACAACGACCAGCGTAGGTTCATCGCCGTCCGGACCGGAACGGGCGAAGGAGGCGCGGTCGTCACCGTGGAGAACACCGGGCAGGAGATCGCCCACGAGGTGGTGCCATCGCTGTTCGAGCCGTTCCGGCGCCTCACCGGCGACCGTACCGAGTCGGTGTCCGGCGCGGGCCTCGGCCTGTCGATCGTGGCCGCCATCACACGCGTCCACGGAGGCACGATCGATGCCGTCCCCCGCACCGGCGGCGGCCTCGCCGTTACGGTACGACTCCCGGACAGGGGGTCAGCGTGAAAGCGCAGCCAAGGCTCTCAACGGGGCGGCCGCGGGTAAAGCACCGCAGCGACTCCACCCGTGTGATCAGTTGCCGCGCGGGGGCCTGAATCAGCTCGAGTTGGCCGGAACCGAGACTTTCGTTCCGTTGCTCGTCGCGCCCCGGAGGGATTCAGGGGTTGAGGAGGAAGCTGGTGACGGTGGTCGGGCGCAGTGGCCGCCAGCCCTCGATGAGCTTGGCGAGTTCGGCTTCGATGTCGACGGTGATGAACCCGAAGAAGTTGATGTTCTCGCGGTGGCCGGGCGCGATGAATGACAGCAGCTCGTCCCGGATCTCCCTGCCCTGGGATCGCAGCTCGGAGATCGCGACGCCGTAGTACTCGGTCGTCCAGGTGATCACGGCGTTGGTGAGCAGGGTCAGGCACCACGCCTGCTCGCTCTGGTCGGTGAAGTGCGGGCGGACGATCGTGCCCTACTGTGCGGGGTCGCGGCGCAGGGCGTGCGGGGTTCGCCGCATCCGCCCCCACTCCTTGAGCGCCGCCGCCAGGGTGTTCTGCCGGGAGGCCGCCGACCACTTCCCGACGATCAAAGAGGCGGTCGCCTCGCCGAACTTCAGCGACCCGCCCATCCGCAGCAGGTCGGGATAGCACTTGATGATCAGGTCTTCGTTCCACCGGTCGGCCAGGAGCGGCCCGGCGTGCCGGTATAGGGCCTTGGTGGAGCCAGGGGTGTCGACCCGCAACATCGTGATCTTGCCGAGGTCGCGGATCCGCGGGGTGGGGGCCTTGCCGACCAGGTCGAACAGCCCGAAGTTCACCAGGGTCGCGCCGTGGGTGTCGGTGGCGTGCTCGGTGATTGGCAGATCGGTCTGGTTCCCCAGGATCTCATCCAGGGTGAGGTGGCCCTCGCGAGTGGTGGGGACGATCGGCTGGGTGCCGTAGGTCGACAGGACCTGGCCAGCATGACGATCAACGAGGTTGAGAGGCGCTGTTATCGCAGGTCAGCAGCGGGTTCGTTGGATTTTCGGCGAGACTTGTGTGACCTCGTGATCGGCGGGGATCTGCGCGGGGTGCTCAGGACAGTTACTTGCGGGAATTCTCCATTCCCGCAAGTTAGCCTGACGCTGCTCGACACAACGGATCTTATTTTCTGATTTTGATTTTCTAGAAAATAGAAAATGCTAGAGTGCTTCTGTGAGCGGGGAAGCGGGCGTGGTGACGCCTTGTAAGCACTGTGGGACGCCGATTGAGCAGCGGGCGGGGCGGGGGCGGCCCAAGGCGTACTGTCCCGAGGGGGATTGTCAGGCGGCGGCCAAGCGGGAGCGGGAGTTGCGGCGGGCCACGCCGGGGCTTGAGGGGGCGTTGGCCAGGGCTGAGCAGTTGTATGAGCGGATGGAGACCGGGCTGGCGGCGGCTGTTGAGCCGTTGGCTCGGGCGTTGTCCCAGGAGCTCAGCCCTGCTGGGGTCGAGGCCAAGTTGAGTGCGGTTCAGGCTGAGGCGCACACGCGGGTGGCCATCGCGCGTACGGAGCGGGAACAGGCCTTTGAGCAGGTACGGCTGGCCCGCGAAGCCGTCGAGGAGGCGCAGCGGGAGACCGAGCGTATGCGGGGTCGGGTCGGCGAGGCCGAGGCGGAGCGGGATGCCGCGCTCGGTGATGCCGAGCAGGCCAGGGAGCAGGCGCTGGCGGCGTTGCGGGAGGCGGCCTCCACGGAACGGCAGGCCAACCAGCGGGCCGATGAGGCTGTACGGCAGGCCAAGGAGCTGGCGGACGGGGCGGCTCGGCGGGCAGAGGAAGTAGCCGAGGAAGCTGCTCGGCGGGTGGAGGCTGCTGAGCTGGCTCGGGAGGAACTGGCTGGGCGGGTTGAGGCGGCTCTTGGGCAGGTTTCGGTGGCGGAGGCGCGGGCCGTACACGCTGAGCAGGAAGCTGAGCGGGAACGGAGGAGTGCGGAGACGGCGGCGGTCGCGCGGCAGGAGGCTGAGCGGGGGCGGGAGGAAGCGGAGCGGGACGTCGCGGCGGCCGGGGCGCGGGCCGAGGCGGCGGTGCAGGAGCGGGAGCGGGCGGTCGCGCGGGCCGATGCCGCGGAGGACGGGCGGCGGACTGCTGCCGCGGAGCTCTCCAAGGCGGAGGCCGCCCGGGATGAGGCGCGGGTACGGCTGGCCGAGGCACAGGACGCCCGGGATGCGGCGCGGGCGGAGTTGAGCGAGGTCGAGGCTCGGGTGGCCGCCAGCGGTGGGCCTGAGCTGGACAAAGCGCGGGCCGAACTGGACGAAGCGCGGGCTGAGAAGGAGAGGCTCAGGGGAGAGTCGCTGGTGGATCGGGCTCGGCTGGAGGATCTGCGGGCCGAGTTGGAGACGGTCAGGGCGGAGGCGGCGCAGTTGCGGGAGCGGGCCGTCGTGGCGGAGCTAAAGGGCGGTGGGACTGAACGGTGACGAGCGCGGCCTGTCGGCGTCCTCCTCCCGAAGGCGGCCCCGGCCCCTCATCGTCGTCGCCTCATCGGAGCTGCGCCGGGAGATCCACGAGGGGTTTGCAGGTGGTGGAGAACTGGAATTCGGCAAAACACCGATCTGGTTTACGGCAGCGCCGCTACCCTGCCCGGCGGCGACAAGGAGCACCAGGAGGCCTCCATGCCGAGTCTGCACCTGCCGCGGTTTGGCCGGGCAGGAGAAGGCGACTGACGCCGGCAAACGGGGCCTGTCACCGACATGGAACGCCGCCTCGACTTCGGCCTGGCCGCCTGAGATGACTCATTTCTGCGAAGCATGTTGAGGGTCGAGAAGCTGGTGCTCTGGATCGGAGCTTTGGAATGATCGGCGACCGTCCAGAGCTGTGGCCTGGTGAAGGTCAGTTGGCGTGAGTGGGCCCGATGGCCCGCATGACGAGCGTGATGAGCCTGGTCAGGTAGGCGTCATCGGGCAGCGGGTAGTGCAGCGCCTGCCTTCGGTAGATGGGTGAGTGGAGGATGTCCAGCGCCACTTCGAGATCGGCGTCGGGGGCGAGTTCGCCGTTCTTTCGCGCCTTGGTCATGCGCTCCTCGAGCTGAGCGACTCGGTGGTTGATCAGCCGTTCGCGTAGCTGGTGGGCGAGGTGCGCATCCAGCTGGCTTTCGGCGAGCACGCCGGTGAAGGCCGGGCCGAGGCGCGGGTCGTGGAAGACGCCGAGGATGCCGCTGAGCCAGGCGTGCAGGTCGGCGGTCAGGTCGCCGGTGTCGGGGAACGTCTCCGGGATGGGCGCGGCCTCATCGACCGCTTCCAGGACGATCGCGCTTTTGGCCGGCCACCAGCGGTAGATGGTGGCCTTGCTGACGCCGGCGCGGGTGGCGATGGCGTCGACGGTCACCGCGGCGTATCCCCGCTCTACGCACAACTCCAGGGCCGCGGCCAGGGTCGCTTTGCGGCTTGCGTCCCGGCGGCGGTCTGGGTTCGGGGGTCTCGTCACGCCCACACTCTAAACGAAACGATTCGTTTTGACACTTCTCGGCATCCGATGCCATCCTGCAAAACGAAACGATTCGTTTAGAAGTCTGCCGTGTGGAGTGATATCGATGGACGCAACCCGGTACCAAGCAGCCGAGCGACTGCTCCGGCACAACCGAGCGACCCTGGTACGCGGCGACAAGATCAACCCGCGGTGGGACGGCGCCCGCTTCTGGTACACCGTGGACGCCCGCGATGGCAGGCGCTTCATTCTCGCCGATCCCGCCGCCGGATCCCGCGAGCCCGCCTTCGACCATGACCGCCTGGCGGTCGCGCTGGCGGCCGCCACCGGGCAGGAGGTGAACCCGGGCGCGCTGCCGTTCTCCGCCATCGTACTGAGCCAGGACGCGGTCGAATTCTTCGCCTTCGGCTCCTTCTGGAGCTGCCGCCTGGACACCTACACCTGTACGCCGGCGGCCCAGGCCACCCTCCACGGCCCCGGTTTCCTCGAAGTGCCCTCGCCGGACGGCAAGCTGGTGGCGTTCCTGCGCGGTCACGACCTGTGGGCGCGGTCGGTGGCCGACGGCCGGGAGTGGCCCCTGACGACCGACGGCCGGGAGGATGAGGAGTATGGCGCCACGCCGTTCGCCCCCTCGGTGCTGCCGAACAAGCTGGGGTTGCGCAGCCACCTGCCGCCCGCCCTCGCCTGGTCGCCCGACTCGACGCGCGTGCTGACGCACCGCACCGACCAGCGCGCGGTCCGCCGTACCCAGATCATGGAGGAGCTGCCGGCCGACGGCGGCGTCCCGCGGCCGATCACCCAGCGCTTCGCCTACCCCGGTGACGCCCACATGTCGCAGGGGGAGTTCGTGGTGATCGACGCGGCGACCCGCCACGTCGTCAAGGCCCGCACCGCCCCGGAACCCATGCCGCTGCAGTCGCCGATCGCCTCCGGCTGGGCCTGGTGGGCCGAAGACGGCTCGGCCGTGTACTACCTGAGCCAGCCCCGCGACCTGCGTTCCCTGCACCTGAACCGGCTCGACCCGGCGACCGGGGACGTACGCAGGGTGCTGAGCGAGAGCGGCTCGACCCGCGTCGAGCCGAACCAGACGGGGGCGGAGCCGATCATCGCTGTCCTGTCCGGCGGATCACAGGTGCTGTGGTACTCCCAGCGCGACGGCTGGGGCCACCTCTACCTGTACGACGCGCACACCGGCACACCCATCCGGCAGGTCACCTCGGGCGCCTGGGCGGTGCAGCGCATCCTGCGCGTCGACGAACCGGCAGGCGTGCTCTACTTCACCGCCGCCGGCCTGGTCGCCGAGGACCCCTACCGCCATTCCGTGTGCCGGATCCATCTCGACGGCACCGGCTTCGCCCGTATCACCGACGACGACCTGCACCATGTCGTCACCCTCGCCCCTGGCAAGGACTGCTTCATCGACTCCGCCTCCACGGTCGAACTGCCCGCGGTGACCACCGTGCGCGGATGGGACGGCCGGGTGCTGGTCGAACTGGAGCGGGCCGACATCACCCGGCTGCTCGCGACCGGCTGGACCCCTCCGCAACGCTTCCGGGCCACCGCCGCCGACGGCGTCACCGACGTCTACGGGGTCATCTACCGGCCCCACGACTTCGACCCCGGCCGCCGATACCCGGTCATCGACCACGTCTACCCCGGCCCGCAGACCACCCGCGTCTCGCCCGCCTTCCACCCGGGGATCCTCGGCCAGGAAGCCGAGGTCCTGGCCGCGCTCGGCTTCGTCGTGGTCGCCATCGACGGGCGGGGAACCCCCGGCCGGGACAAGGCCTTCCATGACGCCTCCTACGGCAACCAGGCGGCCGCGGGCGGCATCGACGACCACGTCGCCGCCCTGCGGCAACTGGCCGCCACCCGCCCCTGGATGGACCTCGACCGCGTGGGCGTCACCGGCCACTCCGGCGGCGGATTCGCCACCGTCCGCGCCATGCTCGCCTTCCCCGACGTCTACAAGGTCGGCGTCGCCGAGTCTGGCAACCACGACACCCGCCTGTTCCACCTGCAGTTCGCCGAAGCCTACGACGGCCCGGACCCGGCCGCCTGGGCCCGTTCATCGAACGTGGAACTGGCCGACCGGCTCGACGGCAAGCTCCTGCTCATCCACGGCGGCGTGGACGACATCGTCCACGCCCACCATTCGCTACGGCTCGCCGAACGCCTCATCGCCGCCGACAAGGACGTCGAACTCCTCATCGTCCCCGGCGCCGAGCACTTCTTCATCGGCTACGAACATCACGTCAACCGGCGTAAGTGGGACTTCCTCCTGCGCAACCTCATGGGAGTCGAACCGCCGCGGCACCGCCTCACACCGGTCGCACCCAGCATGGACCTCATCGTCAGCCTGTTCAGCTGACTGCGTACCGGGCAACCTCTGCACCATCCTCGCCGGCAGCGCCTTCTGCGCACCGAGACGGGGTCGCCGACCAGCCGAACCGCGCCAACGCCGGGGTCCGTTCGAAATCCCTCCTACGCGCACTGGTCCAGGACCGCCTGATCACCGAGGACAGTTACCGAAGGCCTGTCGAGAGGCCTTGTCCGCCGGCATGGCGGCGCCGTGCATCAGGCCGTCCACGATAAAGGTCAGGCCGGCCTCGAACGCCGACTCGTGGTCGATCACTGGCATGTCCGCCGGTGGATCCGAGTCGGTGTCCGCCTGCTCCTCCAGGACGCTGCCGACCGTGAAACGGCCGGCGGCCAGCATCGCCATCTGGGCGTCCCGCTCAGGCACCCCGGAGGCGATCAGGAAGTCCATCTTGTGGCGGATCCGGTCGAGGTCGCCGGCGGGGGTGCTGCCCGCGTGGAGGCGTGCGCCGTCCCGGCGTATCAGCAGGGTACGCCGGAAGCTTCGCGTGTTGTCCAGGAACCAGTCGCGCCAGTCGTCGTCGGGTGCCGGCAGCGGCGCGGCCGCATGCGGTGCCATCGCCGCTTCCGCCATGGCGGCCAGGAGGTCCTTCTTGGTGCGGAAGTACCAGTAGAGGGAGGGCTGTTCGACGCCGAGCCGCTTCGCCAGCCGCCGCGTGCTGACCGTGTCCAGCCCGACCTCGTCGAGCAGGTCGAGTGCTTCGGAGACGACGATCTCGCGGTTCACCTTGGTCACGTTGACAAATCTATCACTGATAGGTGACTCTGCAGGGGAATCATTCACTGATAGATTTTGGGGTGACGGGCATGGCGAACGGATCGGGAGCGCACCCCCTGAGGGTCCTGGTCGCCGGCGGCGGGATAGCGGGTCAGGCGCTGGCTTTCTGGCTCACGCGGGGCGGCCACCGGGTGACCGTCGCCGAACGCTTTCCGGCGCTGCGGGCCAACGGGGCGCAGGTCGACCTTCGGGGGCGGGGCATCGAGGCCATCGAGCGGATGGGGCTGCTTGACGCCGTCCGCGGCAAGCTGGTGGACGAGAGGGGTGTCGCCTTCGTCGACGCGCGCGGCAGGGCCAAGGCGACGATCATGGCCAACACCTCCGGCCAGGGCCGGCAGACCCTCACCTCCGAGTACGAGATCATGCGCGGTGACCTGGTACGCATCCTGCACGACGCGTCGAAGGACGACACCGAGTACGTCTTCGGCGTGAGCGTGGACGGCTTCGAGCAGGACGAACAAAAGGTCATCGCGCACTTCTCCGACGGGTCCTCCGGCGAGTTCGACCTCCTGGTCGGCGCGGACGGGCAGGGATCGCGCATCCGGCAGGCGATCCTGCCCGCGGGCTCCGACCCGTACTGGCGGCTCGGCATGCACATGGCCTACTGGTTCATCCCGCGCACGGCGTCCGACGGCGACATCCGCGACACCTACATGGTCCCGGGTGGCCGTCAGATCATGCGCCGCAGCCACAACCCGGCCGAGACCCAGGTGTACTTCGTGATGAGGGAGGAGTCCAAGGAGGCCTCGGCGGTCCACCGGGAACCCGTCGAGCGCCAGCGGGAGTTCTGGGCGAGCAGGTTCCGCGACGCCGGCTGGCAGACCGAGCGCTTCGTCGACGGCATGCGGACGAGCCCCTTCTTCTACTCCCAGGAGATCGTCCAGGTCCGTACCGACACGTGGTCCGAGGGCCGCGTGGTCCTGGCCGGCGACGCCGCCCACTGCGCCTCCCCTTACAGCGGCATGGGCGTATCCGGCGGCCTGGTGGGCGCCTACGTCCTGGCCGGCGAGATCAACCGGCATCCGGGCGACCTGCCGGCCGCACTGGCGAACTACGACAACGTGCTGCGGCCCTTCGCCGACGCGATTCAGGGCGAGGTGAACCCGCGTCTCCTGCGCCTGGGCATGCCGATGACGCAGCGTGCGATCGACGCCTTCCAGGCCGCCACCGCACTGGCCTGCTTCCTGCGCGTTCCCGATCTCGTCGCGCGCTTGTCGAAGGAGGACCGCGGCGGCGGCTGGCAGCTCCCCGAGAACCCGGTGCCGATCAGCGCTCGGGTCAGAGGGTGGTGAGTGCGGTGCGCTGGGCCGGGGTGAGGCGGTCCGGGCGGGTGGTGACGGAGTAGGCGCCGGTGGCGGCATGCAGCACGGTCAGCGGGTCGGCGATGGCCGGGCGTTGGACGAGGGCGTTCAGGCCGTCGGCGACGCGTTCGCGGGGGAGTGCCAGCGCGGTGGCGAGCTCGTCCACCGTGAGCGGCCGGGCGGCGTGGACCAGGGCGGCGAGTACCGTCAGCGCGTTGTGCACGGCCGGTTCCGTCAGGACGGTGCTGGACATCTCCTCGCTGATCCAGGTGAAGAACCTGCCCATACGGGCCAGCCGGACTCCGGCCGCCGTGTCGGCGCCCAGGATCTCGATGCCGTCGCGCGTCGCCTCCGCGACCTTGTCGTGGGCGCGCGTGTCAGCCGTCCAGGCGCGTAGCCAGGAGTCCTCGTGGACGATGTAGCGTTCGCGGCGGCCGCCGGGGTCGGGTTCGCGGCCGACCAGTCCCAGGGGGTGGAGGTAGGCGATCGCCTTGGAGACCGACGCGGGACTGACCCGCAGGCGCGCCGCCAGCTCGGCGGCGGTCAGGCTGCCGGACTCCGTGGTGAGCAGACAGACGAAGACCCGGGACGGCATGCGGGGCAGGCCGGTCCCGGACATCAGCGCGGCGAGCCGTTCCGCGAAGTCGTGGGTCACGGTCGGTGACACCGTCCGGTACGGCCGGCGCCGCCCCGCCCGCCGCCCGGTGGCCTGCTGGGCGTGGTCGGCCAGGTAGCCGCCGGGCCCGCCGTTGCGCGCGACCTCGCGGCTGACGGTCGAGGTCGGCCGGCCGAGCCGTCGGGCGATCTCGGCGTATCCGAGGCCTTCGGCGACGCAGGCGGCGATCTGCCGGCGTTCGTCGTGGGTCAGCCTGCCTCCGGGCATCGGTGCGCCTCCTGGGTGCGTTCGTCGACAAGCCATTGCAACACTCGTTGCGTTTCCCGTCAATACCATTGCAATTATCAGGGTAAAAGCTGCACTTTCGTTGACGCAATGTGAAACGCAACGTAGCCTTTCCGCGATTCGAAAGGGGTGCGACGAGCATGCACATCATGGCGATTTCCACGATCAGCGACGAGCGGGGATTCTGGGACACGCTCAAGCGGGCGCACGGCCGGCTGCCCTCGGGCGCGCGGTGGCTGGTGGCGGTGGCGAGCACCGACGGGACCAAGGCGGTCAACGTCATCGTCCACGACTCGATCGACAGCGTGAAGGCCGTCCTCGACGGCCCCCACGCCACGACGGAGTACTTCGAGGCCGACGGCGCCAACGCGGTCGGGCTGCCCGGATGACCCCGGAGCGGCTGCTGGAGATCCTCGGCGAGTTCCAGACCCCGAGCGCCGCGGTCGGCATTCTGCACAACGGTGAGATCACCGAGTTCGCCGCCGGGGTCAGGCATGTCGTGACACGGGAGCCCGCGACGCCCGGCACCATCTACCAGTGCGGCTCCCTGACGAAGACCTGGACCGCGCTGGCCTTCATGCAACTCGTCGACGAGGGCAGGGCCGCCCTGGACGAGCCGGTGCGGAGCTATCTGCCCGAGTTCGCGGTCGCCGATCCGGAGGTCAGCGCCGCGGTCACGCCGCGTCATCTGCTGAACCACACCAACGGCATCGAGGAGTCCTTCGGCGATCCCGGTGAAGGCGACGATGTCTATGAGCGCATGATCCGCAACATCGCCGGGGCGCCGCAGGTGCACCCGCTGGCGTACACCCATGGATACAGCGCGGCCCTCGGCTACGCGGTGCTCGCGCGCATCATGGAAGTCGCCGACGGGCGGCGGTGGGACGACATCATGAAATATCGGCTCTTTGAGCCGATGGGGTTGAGCAGTACGAGCAGCCGGCGTGAGCACGTGGACCGGACACGGGCGGCCACGGGGCACGTCGTCCGCTCACCGGAGGAAGGGCCGATCGTCTCGCCGGTGGACTACCTGCCGCGCTCCTTCGGCCCCGGAGGCAACCTCAGCTCGACGGTCGGGGAGGTGCTCGCGCTGGCCCAAGTCCTGCTCAACGGCGGCACGGCGGCCGACGGCACGAGGATCGTCTCGGCCGCGAGCCTCCAGGAGATGATGCGGTCACGCGTGCCGGTGCCTGATCCGTACCTGTTCGGACCGGAGTGGGGACTCGGGCTCATCGTGTGCGACTGGCACGGCGAGATCGTCTACGCCCACGACGGCAGCACCATCGGCCAGAACGCCCGGCTGCGCGTCCTGCCGGACTCGAACCTCGCCATCACGATGCTGACCAACGGCGGGCCGCGCGACGGCCTGTACCGGAAGGTGTTCAACGAGATCCTGGCCGAACTCGGCGCGGTCACGATCCCCGCCCTCCCGGCGCCCGTTCCGGATCTCAAGCTTGATCTTTCGCGGTACGACGGCGTCTACGAGCGACCGGACGTCCGCTACGAGGTGAAGGCGGAGGACGAGAAGTTGTTCATGACCCTCTTCCTCAACCCGATGGAGGCCGCCTTCCTCGGCAAACCGGACCGCCTGACCCACGAACTGCTGCCGGTGAGCGAGACGCACTTCCTGATGCCCACCGAGGAGGACACCCAGACCGTCGCGATCTACGACTTCAAGGACGGTGCGGCCCAGTACCTTCACACCAACTGCCGCGTGACGCCCAGACGCCAGGCATAAGGTTCGGGAACGTACACCTCGCCAAGAGCGGCTGTTTCACCTTCCGGCCGGCCAGGTCGTGAGCAGCGCGTGGAGGGTGTCGAGGATGCGGGCCCAGGAGGCGCCGGAGTCGCGGGCGCCGTGGCCGAAGCCGCCCGCCCGCTCCAGGCTGACGTAGCCGTGGAAGGTGCTGTGCAGCAGGCGTACCGCGTCGGTCTCGTCGGGTTCGGGCAGCGCGTAGCCGCGCAGGATCGCGCGGGTCATCGCCGAGTGCCGCCGGGCGGCGTCGGCGGCGGGGCCCTCGGGGTCGATCTCGATCTGGGCGGCGGCGTAGCGGCCTGGGTGTTCCGTGGCGTAGTCGCGGTAGGCGTTGGCGAAGGCGGCCAGCGCGTCCCTGCCCGAGCGGCCGGCCAGCGCGGCGGCGGCCTGGTCGGCCATCTCGGCCAGGGCCAGGGCGGCCATCCGTACGCGTAGGTCCCGGGCGTTCTTGATGTGGGAGTACAGGCTCGCGTCCTTGACGCCGAACCTGCGCGCGAGCGCCGAGACGGTCACGTTCTCGAAGCCGATCTCGTCGGCCAGTTCCGCGCCCGCCCTGGTCAGGCGGTCGGCGCTCAGTCCTACGCGTGCCATGTGACCATCTTCCTAGAGGGATTAATCATTTGCATAGTACCTCTAGGAAAAGCTAGCTTCGCCGGTATGAGACCACTGACCGAGCGTGATATCCGTGCGTCCTTCGTCAACTGCACCAAGGGGGAGGCCAAGCGGCTGGCCGTACCCAGGGACCTGGCCGAGCGGCCGTGGGACGACCTCGACTTCCTCGGCTGGCAGGACCCCGCCGCGCCCGAGCGGGCCTACCTTGTCGCCGACGACGGCGTGGCGTTCATGGGGGTCGCGCTGCGCCGCGCCGCGCCGAACGCCCGCCATGTACGGCGCAGCCTGTGCTCCATCTGCCTGACCAGCCACATGGGCGACGGCGTGTCCCTGCTGACCGCGCGCAGAGCCGGGAAGGGCGGCCAGCAGGGCAACTCCGTTGGCGCCTACATGTGTACCGACCTGGCCTGCTCCCTGTACCTGCGCGGCAAGAAGGACGCCGGGCCCGGCTCGCGGCTGCACGAGTCGCTGACGCTGGACCAGCTGGCCGAGCGGACCGTGGCCAACGTCAACGCCTTCCTGGAGAAGGTGACGGAGCAGCTCGTCCTGCCGTGACCCGCAGCCGCTCGACGAGGTCGTGCAGCTGGTCGCGTTCCCCGGCGCTCAGCGGAGCGAGAAAGGCCTCCTGCGCCTCGGCGAGCACCCGCGCCGCCTCCTCGAACGCGCGCTCGCCCGCACCGGTGAGCGTCACCACGTGCTTGCGCCGGTCCGCCGTGCTGCGCGAGCGCCGCGCGTACCCGCGCTGCTCCAGGTCGTCCAGCACGGCCACCATCGTGGTCCGGTCCAGGCCGGTGGCCTGGCACAACTCCTGCTGCGAGTGACTGGCGCCGCGCATCTCCTCGATCACCCGCACGTGCCGGCCGCGCAGGCCCAGCGGCGCCAGCACGCCGTCGAACCGCGCCCCGGCCTGGGCTCCGAGCTTGACGAGCAGGTAGCCCGTCTGGGTGTCGAGGCGTGGCTCCATGAACCCCAATCTAGGGCCTTCACGCGGACAGATCGATTCCTTATGCTGATAATCAGCCCTACTGATAATCAGAGCGAGGGAACATGTTGGACAGGATCATCCTGGTGGCTCTCGGTGTGATCACCGCCACGCCGATCGCCGCCCTGTTCGTGCCCGCGTCCCTGACCACCGCGTACGGCATGGCGGTGCCGTCCGACCCGATGACCCTGGCCTTGCTGCAACACCGCGGCATGTTGCAGGCGGCGCTCGGCGCCGCGCTGGTCTGGGCCGCCTTCCAGCCCTTGGCCCGGATCCCGGCCGCCGCCGCGGCCATCGTGACCAAGGCGACCTTCCTGGCCGTGCTCGGGCCGGGCCGGTTCGGGGACGCGCCCGGCGCGCTCTTCGACGTGGCGGCCATCGTGCTCCTGGTGGTGGTGGTCGCCCGCCGTAAATTCGACACCAGATAGTTTGAGGTCGTACTATCAGGCGCATGCGTACTTTGATCCGTGGTACCCGCGTCTTCACCGGCGAGCGCATCCTCCCCAAAGCCGATGTCCTGATCGTCGGCGACCGGATCGCCGAGCCCGACGGGCTGCGCGCCGACGTGGAGATCGACGGCTCGGGCAAGACCCTGCTGCCCGGCCTGATCGACGCCCACGTGCACGTCTCCGACGGCATGCTCGCCCAAGCCCTCACGTTCGGCGTGACCACCGAGCTCGACATGTTCTGCCTGCCCGGCAACCTCGCCCGCCAACGCCGGCTGGCGGCCGACCGCGACGACGTGGCCGACCTGCGCAGTTCCGGCGTGCTGGCCACCGCGCCCGGCGGGCACCCGAGTCAGATCATGGCCGCCGAAGGCGGCGCGCTCGACTGGCTCGGCGACGCGGTGGGCCCCTTCGACACGATCGCCGACGCCGGGCAGGCCAAGGCGTTCGTGGCGGCGCGGGTGGCCGAGGGCGCCGACTACCTGAAGATCGTGATCGACAACGGTGAGAGCGCCGGGCTCGACCTGCCGGCGATCGGCCCGGACGTGGTCGAGGCCCTGGTCGAGGCGGGACACGCGGCGGGGCTGCGGACGATCGCGCACGTCGCCACCGCCCGCGACACCGCCATCGCGCTGGACGCCGGCATCGACGGCCTGGCCCACGTCTTCCACGACAGCGCGCCCGGCGACCCGGTGACGGAAGAACTGGCCGCCCGTGCCGCCGGGCAGGGCGTCTTCGTGGTCAGCACGCTGGCGTACATCGAGTCGATCACCCAGGACCCGCGCGGCGCCGAGCTCGTGCGCGACGAGCGCATCGCCGCCCGCCTGCCCGAGCGGGCCAGGGCCGCGCTCGACCGTGACCACTCGGTCGTCCCCGTCCATCCGCAGGGCGTCGTCAACGCCCTGAGCACGGCCGCCGTCCTGCACCGCGCGGGCGTCGCCCTGCTGGCCGGCACCGACGCGAACTTCTTCGCCCCGCTGCACGGCGCGAGCATGCACCGCGAACTGCTGCTGCTGGTCGAGGCCGGGCTCACCCCCCAGCAGGCGCTGGCCGCCGCCACCCGCCTGCCCGCGCTCCACTTCGGGCTCACGGACCGCGGAAGCGTCCTGCCCGGCCTGCGCGCCGACCTCGTCCTGGTCGACGGCGACCCGACCCGCGGCATCACCGCCACCCGCGCCATCGCCGAGGTCTGGCGCCGCGGCGTGCGCCAGCCGCGCTGACCCACGGCAGGAAAGACCGGACACCCAAGATTCCGGACCTGCGCACGCCCATTCCTGGGGTACGGCCCCGCCCGCTCCGATAGTCGAACCATGACTCAGACGAAGAGATGGCTGCGATTCGGACTGCACTACCTCGAGATGGCCGTCGCGATGCTCGCCGGCATGCTGCTGCTCGGCCTGCTGTGGGACGCGGTCCTGCCCGGAAGCCGCAGAACCGACGTCGACGTCCTCATCATGGCCGCCGACATGACCCTCGGCATGGCGCTGTGGATGCGCGTACGCCACCACGCCTGGCCCGCCATCGCCGAGATGAGCGTGGCCATGATCGCCCCGTTCCTCCTGCTGCTCGTCCCGTACTGGTTAGGGGTGATGTCCGGCCATCTGGTGATGACGATCGGGCACGTGCTCATGTTCGTCGCCATGGCGGCGGTCATGCTGTGGCGGCGCGAGCAGTACCTGAACCATCGGCATCGGCTGGATCCGCGGTGGTTCGGGCGCGCGGGGGTCGTGCTGGTGGCGCTGCTGGTCCCCGCGTCGGTCTCGGGGGTGAACACCGCGGGGAAGTTCGCGGGTCTGTACGCCGCCCGCGCCGACGCGGTCACGGTACGGCCGGCGGGCAACCAGGCCAGGCACGACCCGGCCAAACCCACCGTGGCCCTGCTGGCCGGCGACGGCGGCACCAACGCCGGCGACCTGCTCGGGCCGTACGAGGTGCTGGCCGGCTCCGGCCGCGTCAACACCTACGTCGTCTCGCCCGGAGCCCGGCTGGTACCGCTGACCGGCGGCCTCGACCTGGTGCCCGACCTGACCTTCGGCGAACTGGACCGGCTGCTGGCCGGGCGGAGCGACACCCTCGACGCGGTCGTCGTCCCGGCCCTGAACCACCCGGCCGAGCTCGGCGCGATCACCGCATGGCTGCGCAGGCAGGCGGCGGCCGGGGCGCTGGCCGTCAGCGTGTGCGCGGGGGCCCGCACGCTGGCGGCCAGCGGACTGCTGGACGGCCGGCCCGCGACCTCGCACTGGTGGCGGCTGCCCGAGCTGCGCGCGGACTTCGGCAAGGTCGGCTGGGTCGGCGGCCGCCGCTATGTGGACGACGGCGAGGTCATCTCCACGGCCGGCGTCCTGTCGGGGATCGACGGCGGACTGCGCGTCCTGGAACGCCTGGTCGGCATGGACGCCGCCCGCGAGGCCGCTCGCCGGGTCCACTGGCGCCACTACACGCCCGGCGCGTCCGGGTCCGTGCCGGTATCCAACTGGGAACCGGCGGACGTGGCCGTCGTCGCCCTGAACTCCTCCTACCAGGTCGGTCCTTCCACCATCGGCGTCCGGCTCGTCGAGGGGACGGGGGAGCTGGAGCTGGCCTCGGCGTTCGCGACGTACACCGAACACTCCATGGTCGGGCGGACGGTCGCGGTCGGCGAGGGGCCGATCAGGTCGCGGCACGGCCTGACGTTCGTCCCGCGCGCCCGCGACGCCGGCGGGTTGGACCGTCTGCTGGTGCCGGGCACGGCTGCCGTCCGCGGCCGGGAGGCGGGTGCGGAGTATCTGCACACCGGGGCCGAGTTCGCCTTCGACCCGGTTCTGCGGGACATCGCCCGCACCTATGACGTGCCGACCGCCCGGTGGGCGGCCAAGACGCTGGAGTACCCCGTGATGGACGTGGACCTGCGCGGCAGCGGCTGGTTGTGGCCGGCGACGATCGTCGCGCTGGTGCTCCTGCTTCTGGGCGCCGCCGCGGCCGTCATCGGCCGCCGGGCGGTGCGCTGGGCGCTCGGCCGCCGGAGGAGCCGGTAGCGCCAAGGCGTGGGCAATTCCGCACAAGCGGCCTAATGTGGTGGGTTGACTCTTCTTCTGACTGCCCGTCAGAGACCTGCCATAGGGGTGACGCATGCGGATCGCGATCGTGGGAGGTGGCCTGGCTGGTCTGACCACCGCGTGGCTGCTGGACGACGAGCACGAGGTGGTCGTGCTCGAAGCCGACCGGCACGCCGGCGGGCACGCCCACAGCGTGCGGGCGGAAGGCGTCACCGTCGACCTCGGCGCGCAGTACCTCTCACCGACCGGCTTTCCCGCGCACGGCCGGTTGCTGCGGCTGCTGGGACTGTCCGGCGCCGACCTCGCCCCCGCGCCGCTGACGCTCACGGTGACCGGGCCGGACCGGGCGGCGCCGATGCTGGTCACCCCGCACCTGCCCGACGAGCGGCGCGGCGATCGCGCACCGGTGACGGGACGGCCGTGGAAGGCGCTGGAGACGTTTCTGGCCGCCGCGGCGAAATTCCAGGCGACCGATCCGAGCTGGGAGATCCCGCTGGCCGAGCTGGTCGAGCCGCTGCCGCTCGCGCGCGAGACCAAGGACTGGCTGCTCTACCCGCTGCTGGCCCACCACGTCCGGTGCGCCAACGAGCAGGCGCCCGAGGTGTCGGCGCGGGCGGCGATCGAGTTCTGCCTGAGCGTGTCGGCCTCCTCCGGGGAGCACGCGCCGCTGTGGTCCGCCCTGGTCCCCGGCACCCAGGACGTGGCCAGGCGGCTGGCCGGCGCGCTGCCCCCTGGAGCGGTCCGCACCGGCTCGCCCGTCGGCGCGCTGCGCCGGGACCACGGGCGGTTCGAGGTCGTGGACGCCGCGGGCCGCGCGGTCGTGGCCGACTGCGTGGTGCTGGCCGTGCCCGCGCCCGCTGCGCTGTCGCTGCTGTCCCCGCTGGCGGGCACACATCGGCTACGGCTGGCGCTGGGCGCGTTCACGTACACGCCGGCCGAGGTCGCCGTCCACCTGGACCCCGCCTACCAGCCCGCCGACCGGCGGCACTGGTCGGCGGTGAACCTGCAGGTGCACGACGGCTGGGCCGAGGCCGCCCACTGGTACGGCCCGGCCCTCGGGGTGGACGTGTTCAAGAGCTGGATCACCTACCGCGACCGCCCGCCCGCCGAGGTCGTCGCCCAGCGTTCCTTCCGCCAGCTCGTCGTCACCCCGGCGGCCGTACGGGCCCGCGCCACGCTGGCCGCCCGCCAGGGACACGGCGGGATCTACCTGGCGGGCAGTCATCTGACCGGCAGCGACAGCCAGGAGAGCGCGGTCAGGTCGGCGCTCGCCGTCGCCGACCTGCTGACACCGGGTGCCGCCCGGCTGCGCGAGCTGACCGACGGGATCGTTTCCCCGGTCTGACGCGCCATGTGCGCAGGCCGGATCTCGCCGCTCGGTGACGGTTAGCCGGCGCTCACGTACTTGCGCAGGTGCTGGGCGGTCAGGGAGGAGCCCTGGCCGATCAGGTCGGCCGGGGTGCCGGAGAAGACGATCTGGCCGCCGTCGTGGCCGGCGCCGGGACCCAGGTCGATGATCCAGTCGGCGTGGGCCATCACGGCCTGGTGGTGCTCGATGACGATGACCGTGTTGCCGTCGTCGACCAGCCGGTCCAGCAGGGCCAGGAGCTGGTCCACGTCGGCCAGGTGCAGGCCGGTGGTGGGCTCGTCCAGGATGTAGGTGGAGCCGTTCCTGGCCATGTGGATGGCGAGCTTGAGCCGCTGGCGTTCGCCGCCGGACAGGGTGGTCAGGGGCTGGCCGAGGCCGAGATAGCCGAGGCCGACCGCGTTCAGGCGGTCGAGGATCGTCCTGGCCTGGCCGGTGGTGAAGAAGTCGCGGGCCTCTTCCGCGGACATGGCCAGGACCTCGCTGATGTTCCTGCCGCGCAGCCGGTACGACAGCACCTGGGCCGTGAACCGCTTGCCGTCGCACTCGTCGCAGACCGAGCCGACGTCGGCCATCATCATCAGGTCGGTGTAGATCATGCCGATGCCCTTGCAGGCCGGGCAGGCGCCCTCCGAGTTGGCGCTGAACAGGCCGGGCTTGACGCCGTTGGCCTTGGCGAAGGCGGCGCGGATGGGGTCCAGGACGCCGGTGTAGGTCGCCGGGTTGCTGCGCCTGGAGCCGCGGATCGGCGACTGGTCGGCGACGACCACGCCGTCACCGCCGGAGACGTAGCCGTGGATGAGCGAGCTCTTTCCCGATCCGGCCACGCCGGTGACGACCGTCAGCACGCCCAGGGGGATGTCGACGTCGACGTTCCTGAGGTTGTGGAGGGTGGCGCCGGTGACGGGCAGGTGGCCGGTCGGGGCGCGGAACGTCTCGCGCAGCCGTACCCGATGGTCGAGGTAGCGGCCGGTCAGGGTGCCTGAGGCGCGCAGCCCGTCGAGGTCACCGGCGTAGCAGAGCTCGCCGCCCGCGGAACCGGCGCCGGGGCCGAGGTCCACGACATGGTCGGCGATCTCGATGGTCTCCGGCTTGTGCTCGACGACCAGGACGGTGTTGCCCTTGTTGCGCAGCTGGAGCAGGAGGTCGTTCATGCGCTGGATGTCGTGCGGGTGCAGGCCGGCGGTGGGCTCGTCGAAGACGTAGGTGACGTCGGTCAGGGGAGAGCTGAGGTGCCTGACCATCTTGACGCGCTGCGACTCGCCGCCTGAGAGCGTCCCGGATTCGCGGTCGAGGCTGAGGTAGCCGAGGCCGATCTCGACCAGCGAGTCGAGTGTCGTGCCGAGGGTGTCGATCATCGGTCCGACGCCGGAGCCCTTGAGGCCGCGGACGAACTCGGCCAGGTCGTTGATCTGCATGGAGGAGCAGTCGGCGATATTGCGGCCGTCGATGAGGCAGGACAGGGCGGCCTGGTTGAGGCGGGAGCCGCCGCAGTCCGCGCAAGTGCCGAGCTTGATGGCGCGGTCGGCGAAGGCGCGCGCCGCCGACTGCATGGAGTCGCGTTCCTTGCCGAGGTACTGCTTCCTGATCTTGGGAACCAGGCCCTCGTAGGTGAGGTTGCTCGTGCCGACCTTGACCTTGGTGACCGGCGCGTACAGGAGCAGCTGCCACTCCTCGGGAGTGAAGTCCGCGAGCTTGCGGTCAGGGGAGAAGAAGCCGGAGTTGACGATGATCTGCCAGTACCAGGTGTCGACGGCGTAGCCGGGGGCGGTGATCGCGCCCTCGTTGAGCGTCCTGTCCTTGTCGACCAGCTCGTCGACGTCGATGTCGGTGACCTTGCCCAGGCCCTCGCACGCCGGGCACATGCCCTCGGCCCGGTTGAAGCTGAAGTGCGGGGCGGGTCCGACGAAGGGCTCGCCCAGCCGGCTGAACAGAATCCGGAGCATCGTGTACGCGTCCGTCGCCGTGCCGACCGTCGAACGGGCGTTGGCCCCCATCCGTTCCTGGTCGACGATGATGGCGGCGCTCAGGTTGTGCAGCGACTCCACCTCGGGCCGCGACAGCGGCGGCATGAAACCTTGGATGAACGCGGTGTAGGTCTCGTTGATCAGCCGGCGCGACTCGGCCGCGATCGTGTCGAAGACGAGCGAGGACTTCCCCGACCCGGACACGCCGGTGAAGACGGTGAGCCGGCGCTTGGGCAGGTCGAGGGAGACCCCTTTCAGATTGTTCTCTCGGGCTCCACGGACCTGGATGAGGTCGTGGTTGTCTGCGGCGTCGTAGTCCGAAGGCTGCATGTCTTGAATTATTCCATTGACCTCGCCATGAAAGGTTTCCCGGAAAGCACCCAGGTGAATGCGCGGAAACCCTCAACCTGGCGTCAAAGTCGAGCCCCGCCGAGCAGGTGTGTGATGGTCAGCAGGTAGTCGGCTTTCACCCGCTGCTTGTCCGCCTCCGGCGTCTCGGCGAGCGCGATCCCCGCCGCGCCCAGGATGTGGAAGGTGATGCGCGTCATCGGCTCCGCCGGCATGGCCGGAATCTCCCCGGCCGCCACGAGCGTGGCGATCAGTGTCTCGATCAGCCCGTAGGCGTACTCCGCCTCGAACTCCTTCCACCGGTGCCAGCCCAGTGCCTGCGGCGCCTCCTGCCAGGCGACCCGCCCGTAGACCGGGTCGCAGCAGCACTCCAGGAACTGCTCGGTCGCCGCCATCGCCGCCTGCCACGGGCCGCCGGCGCCCGCGGTCGCCTCGACCACCTGACGGAGCATCTCCTTCTCCAGCAGGTCGAGCACCGCCTCGAAGAGCGCCGACTTGTTGGCGAAGTGGTGGTAGACCGCGCCGCGACTGGCGCCGATGTCGGCCGCGACGTCTTCCAGCGCGGTGGCGGCGAAGCCCTGGTCGGCGAATCGACGGGTTGCCGCTTCGAGCAGCGCGGCCTTGGTCGCCTGGGAGTACTGCTCCCGGCGGCTCTTGACAGGAGGCATACGCGGAGTATACGACATACGCAGTGTATGTTTCCGACGCTAAGTAGGTCACCGATGTCGTGGGAATCGTCGCGCCGGCGCCATCAGGTCGTGCACGCCGTACTCGCCGACATCACCGCGACCGGACGCACCTGCGTCTCCGGCGAGCTGGCCGCGCGGGTGGCGGCGGAGTTCGGGGACGTCGACGGGCTCCTGCGCGAGGTGCAACTGCGCTGGTACCGGGCCTTCGACGCCCGGCTCGACGCCCTGCTGGAGGACTGGCCGCCCGACATCGACGCGGCGCTGACCGCCCTGTGGCGCGACCTGTCCGCCGCCATGCCGGGGGCGAGGTTCCTGCTCGACGCCCACGCGGGCCGTCCCGCCCTCGCCGACCTGGACGCGCACCACCGCCGCACGCTGCACGCCGCCACGGGAGTTAACGCGGTACGGCTACCGCGACCCCCGCCCCGACGCCGCCGATGCCGGTGGCTCGTCGCCCGCCCATCCACCGCCTGAGGAGTTCTCCGATGACGGAACTGCTGTTCAACCCGTTCGAGCCCGGCTTCACCGACGACCCGTACCCCGCCTACCGCAGGCTGCGCGAGTCCGAGCCGGTGCACGAGAGCCCGTTCGGATTCTGGGTCCTGAGCGGGTACGAGGACATCGCGGGGCTCCTGCGCGCCGGCCTGTCCGTGGACGACCGGAAGCTCGACCCCGGCCCGGTCCGCGACCAGCGCGACCAGCTCGCCCACGCGGGCGACAACGTGCTCGGAATGTCCATGCTCGACCGCGACCCGCCCGACCACACCCGGCTGCGCTCACTCGTCGGCAAGGTGTTCACCCCGCGCAAGGTCGCGGCGCTGGAGCCTGAGATCACCGAACTGGTCGACTCCATGCTCGACGAGATCGAGACGGCCGGCCGGGTCGACCTCATGGCCACCCTCGCCTTCCCACTGCCGTTCGCGGTGATCTCCAAGCTGCTCGGCATGCCCGCCGCCGACCACACCCGCATCCGCGATCTGAGCGGCCTGCTGGTCCGCACCCTGGAACCCGTCGCCGACCAGGAGCTGCTGGCGACCGTGTCCAAGGCCGGCGGCGAGATGACGCGGGTCATCCGCGAGGCGCTCGCCTGGAAGCGCGCCCACCCGGCCGAGGACCTGCTCACCGCCCTCATCGCCGCCGAGCAGGACGGCGACACGCTCAGCGACGACGAGCTGATCGCCCAGGTCTCCCTGCTCTACGTCGCCGGGCACGAGACCACCATGAACCTCATCGCCAACGGCGTCACCGCCCTGTTGCGCAACCCCGCCCAGCTCGCCCTGCTGCGCGAACGCCCCGAGCTGGCCGCCAACGCGATCGAGGAGTTCCTCCGCTTCGACAGTCCCGTCCAGCAGACCCGGCGCATCACGCTGCAGCCGTACACGGTGGGCGGCAGGACGATCCCGCCGCGCAGCTTCGTGCTGGCCTGCCTCGCCTCGGCCAACCGCGACCCCCGTTACTGGGGGCAGGACGCCGAGGAACTACGCATCGAACGCGAGCAGGCGCGCAACCACATCTCCTTCGGCGCCGGCGTCCACTACTGTCTCGGTCCCGCCCTGGCCAGGCTGGAGGGAAGGGTCGCGATCAAACGCCTGGTCACCCGCTTCCCCGCCCTCGCCTTCGCCGGCGAGGTGGAGATGAACGGCCGCATGAACCTGCGCGGCCCGGAACGCCTGCCGATCTCCGTCTGACCCGCGTACGCCGCTTGCGCCCACGAGCACGGTCGGGCCCGGAAGAGCCTATTGATGGGAGCGCCTTTGGTCGCGTGCGATCGCCTCCGGAACACGCGGACACGCGGACTGTGAAGGCAGAGGACGGGTACCCGCCGTACCCACCGGAATGGCGGGTACGGCGGAAGCCTTCAGCGCAGCGTGCCGAAGAACTCCGTGATCTCGCGGGCCACCTGTTCGGGCTCCTCGTGGGCCATGAAGTGGCCGCCCTTGCCCGGTGTGCTCCAGTGGCGCAGGTCGGAGCACAGGCGCTCGGGCAGTGAGCGGGGCAGGCCGGTGTACGCGGGCTCGTTGCTGAGCGTGATCGCGGCCGGTACGGAGATCGGCGGGACGGGCCGGTTGTTCGGGTAGTCGTAGTACTGGCGGAAGGAGGAGCCGATGGTGCCGGTGGCCCAGTAGAGGGTGGCGACGGTGCACAGGGTGTCCTTGTCCCAGCGCTTCTCGAGGTCGCCGTCGCAGTCGCTCCAGTCGCGGTACTTGTCGATGATCCAGGCGGCCAGCCCGGCGGGGGAGTCGGCCAGCGCGGCGGCGATCGTGTCGGGGCGGGTCCACATGATCTCGCTGTAGCCCTGGTCGCGCTCGTCGTAGGCGGCCAGGTGGTCGAGGTAGGCCTGCTCCTCCGGCGTCGGGGGCCGCTCGCTGAAGTCGGCTGTGCTGACGGCGGAAGTCACGTGCACCCCGGCCACCGACTCGGGGAACAACGCGCCGAGCCACTGGGTGACGCCGCCGCCGATGTCACCGCCGAACGCGCCGAAGCGCTCGTACCCCAGCACGCCGGTCATCAGCTCGTGCCAGGTCTCGGCGACGCCGCGCCGGGTGTAGGCCTGCTGCGGCAGTTCGGAGAACAGGAATCCGGGCAGCGACGGGACCACCACGTCGAACCGGCCGGTCAGCAGCGGCGCGACCCGCAGCATCTCCACGAAACTGCTGGGCCAGCCGTGGGTCAGTACCAGCGGCAGGGCGCCCTCCGGCCGCTCGGAGCGCAGGTGGACGAAGTGCACCTTGCGCCCGCCCACGTCGGCGAGGAACTGCGGGAAGGCGTTGAGCCTCGCCTCGGCCGCCCGCCAGTCGAACTCCCCGGCCCAGTAGGCAACGAGTTCGCGCAGGTAGCCGGGATCGACGCCGGCCGCCCAGTAGGCCGAGTCCGAGGGCTGGGTGTAAAGGGTGCGGCTCAGGCGTTCCCGCAGGTCAAGCAGGACATCGTCGCCGAGCGAAATATCGAATGCCTCGATTGTCATGGCCCTTTATACTGGACGCATGTCTACTCCCTACACGTCTTAGCTGCCGCACACGTTTCCCGCCACCCGTGTGTCCTTAAGTCGTTTCGGAGTGTCATCCCATGCTTACCTTCCGTGGGGTCGACGTGCGCGTCGGCGCCCGTCTTCTTCTTTCCGGCATCACCGCCCACATCGCCCCCGGCGACCGCGTCGGCCTGGTCGGCCGCAACGGCGCGGGCAAGACCACCCTCCTGCGTACGCTGGCCGGGCAGCTGCCTCCGGCGGCCGGCACGATCACCGCGTCCGGGCCGATCGGCTACCTCCCGCAGGACCCGGCCGCCGCCGATCCCGCCGTCTCGGTCACCGACCGCATCCTGTCGGCACGCGGCATGGACGCCGCCGTACGCGAGTTGCGCGCCGCCGAACAGGCCCTGGCCGCCGGTGCCGAACGGGCGATGTCCCGCTACGTCCGCGCGGACGACGAGTTCCAGGCCCGCGGCGGCTACCCTGCCGAAGCCGAGGCGGCCCGCGTGGCCGCCGGGCTCGGCCTGCCGGAGCGAGCCATGACGCAGCCGCTCGGCACCCTGTCGGGCGGGCAGCGCCGCCGGGTCGAACTGGCCCGCGTCCTGTTCGCCGACCAGGGCACGCTGCTGCTCGACGAGCCCACCAACCACCTCGACGCCGACTCCGTCACCTGGCTGCGCGGCTTCCTGACCGGCTACTCCGGCGGTCTCGTCATGATCAGCCACGACACGGAGCTGGTCGCCGACGTGGTCAACCGGGTGTGGCACGTCGAGGCCGAGCACGCCGCCCTGGAGATCCACAACACCGGCTGGCACACCTATCTCACCGACCGCGCCGCCGGCGAGCGCCGCGACGCGCGGCACCGGGCGGTGGCGGAACGCAAGGCCGCCGCCCTGCACGCGCAGGCGGACAAGATGCGGGCGCGTTCCTCCACGGCGACGCGGGCGCGCGACATGGCCCGCAGGGCCGACCGCATGCTGGCGGAGGTACGGCCGGCCCGCCGTACCGGCAAAGTGGCGAAGATCCGCCTGCCCGAGCCCGCGCCGAGCGGGCGGACCCCGCTCGGCGCGGTCAGCCTCACCAAGTCCTACGGCGCGCTCGACGTCCTGAACGGCGTCGACCTCGCCGTGGACCGGGGCAGCCGCCTGGTCGTGCTCGGGTTCAACGGCGCGGGCAAGACCACGCTGCTGCGGCTGCTGGCCGGGCACGAGCATCCCGACTCCGGCCGGGTCGTGCACGGGCACGGGCTGCGGCTGGGCTACTTCGCCCAGGAGCACGACACGCTCGACCCCGGGCGTACCGTGCGGCAGAACCTCGCCGCGCACGCGCCCCAGCTGAGCGACGGCGAGGCGCGTTCGGTGCTGGGCGCCTTCCTGTTCGGCGGCGACGACGTGGACAAGCCGGCCGGGGTGCTGTCCGGCGGGGAGAAGACCAGGCTGGCCCTGGCCGGGCTGGTCAGCTCGCGGGCCAACGTGCTACTGCTCGACGAGCCGACCAACAACCTCGATTCGGCCTCGCGCGCGGAGGTGCTCGCGGCGGTCGGCGGGTACGAGGGCGCGGTGGTCATGGTCACCCACGACGAGGAGGCGGTCGAGGCGCTGCGTCCCGACCGGGTGCTCGTGCTGCCCGACGGCGTCGAGGACCTCTGGAGCCCCGGCTACGGCGAGCTGGTCACTCTGGCATGACCCCGACGGCGTCGGCGTAATAGGTGGATCCGGCCAGGTGGAGGGCGACCCGCCGGATGCTCCAGCCGTCGCCGGGGCTGCTGTCGAGGCGTTCCTCGGTCAGTGAGCCGAGCCGGACGGTCCAGATCTGGGCCAGCCGGTTGAGCCTGCTGGCCGCCTCGTCCAGGTCGTCCCTGGTGAAGGGCGCCATGTCGTGCTCGGTGGTGACGACGGAGGCGTGCCAGTGGTCGGGGATCGTGGGCAGGCCCGCCAGGCGCGCCTCCACCTCCGCCAGGTGGTCGATCATGTGGTCGGCCACCCGGCGGATCGCCTTGTGCGGGGTGTAGACGCGGTCGTCGACCGGGCGCAGTTCGCCGTCCCATCGGGTCCAGGTGCCGGCCAGGCGCAGGACGTGCCCGACCATGTCGGCGACGGCGATCGCAGGATCCTCATCGTTGGTGGTCATGACCGGACCGTATGGCCGGAACACTTAACGCGGGATGGAAGGATCGATGTCATGGAATACATCCGTTTGGGGAACAGTGGCCTGAAGGTGTCCCGGGTGTGCCTGGGCATGATGAGCTTCGGCGATCCGGACCTGCTGGACTGGTTCGTCCCCGAGGAGCAGGCGGAGGCCATCGTCCGGCGGGCCGCGGACGGCGGCGTGACCTTCTTCGACACCGCCGACATGTACAGCACCGGCGGCAGCGAGGTGATCACCGGCAACGTGCTGCGGCGCACGTTCGCCAGGCGTGAGGACTACGTGCTGGCCACGAAGGTCTTCTTCCCCACGGGCGAGGGGCAGAACGACCGCGGGCTGTCGCGCAAGCACATCATGGCGGCGCTCGACGCCTCGCTGGAACGGCTCGGCACCGACTACGTGGACCTCTACCAGATCCACCGCTGGGACGAGGAGACGCCGATCGAGGAGACCATGGCGGCGCTGCACGATGTCGTGCGCTCCGGCAAGGTCCGCTATCTCGGCGCCTCCACCATGCGGGCCTGGCAGTTCGCCAAGGCGCAGCACGTGGCCGAGGTCAACGGGTGGACGAGGTTCGTGTCCATGCAGCCGCAGTACAACCTGCTCTATCGCGAGGAGGAGCGGGAGATGCTGCCGCTCTGCCGCGACCAGGGCGTGGGCGTGATCCCCTGGGGCCCGCTGGCGCGCGGGGTGCTGGCCCGGCCCGCGCTCGCGCAGGCGGCCACGACGCGCAGCGCCAACGACGGCCGCATCCCGGCCACCTACGAGACCGACAACAACCGGGCCATCCTCGACCGCCTCATCCAGGTGGCGGCCGAGCGCGAGCTGCCGCCGGCCCAGGTCGCGCTGGCCTGGCTCATGCACCAGCCGGGGCTGACCGCGCCGATCGTCGGCACCACCAAGGCGGCGCAGATCGACGACGCGGTCGCCGCCGCCGCGGTGAAGCTGTCGGACAAGGAGGTCGCGTTCCTGTCCGAGCCGTACCAGTCGCGCGAGTACATGCCCTAGCTGTACTGACCACAGAGGTTAGGTACGGGGATTGATCGTTTTGGCATGAGGAAGGGCCTCCGGGTTCGGTGTGGATTGCGACATCTGCACCGAGAACCAGAAGGCCCTTCATGCCCCACCGTAACGCCCCGCTGACCGAGCTCGGACGCCTGCGTCTGGCCCGCTGTATCGTCGAGGACGGCTGGCCGCTGCGCCGTGCCGCCGAACGCTTCCAGGTCGCCGTCACCACCGCCCGTCGCTGGGCCGGCCGCTACCGAGCTCACGGAGCACACGGCATGGCCGATCGCTCCAGCCGCCCGCACCGCAATCCTCGCCGCACCCCCACCCGCACCGAGCGGCGCATCATCAAGGTCCGGGTGCTGCGCCGATGGGGCCCGGCACGCATCGGCTACCTGCTGGGCCTGCACCCCTCCACCGTGCACCGCGTCCTGACCCGCTACCGCATGACCCGCCTGCACCACCTCGACCGCGCCACCGGCCACCCGATCCGCCGCTACGAACACCCCGCGCCGGGCGAACTCATCCACGTCGACATCAAGAAACTCGGCAACATCCCCGACGGCGGCGGCCACAAGATCCATGGCCGAGCCGCCGGCGGCCGCAACAGCGCCGCCCACCGCGATCCCGCCCGGCCGCGCACCACACCAGGCCGCGCCAACCTCGGCTACGCCTACCTGCACAACGCCGTCGACGACCACTCCCGCCTGGCCTACACCGAGATCCTCACCGACGAGACCCGGGAAAGCGCCGTCGCCTTCTGGCACCGCGCCCACGCCTACTTCACCGCCGCCGGCATCACCGTCCGCCGCGTCCTGACCGACATTCAAACTTGGTGATGTTCCCCAAGATGCTCTCCCCGCTCGGCCGGCGGGATGAGGATCGGGGTGACCGGCGCCCGCTCGTCACCATTGCTGACCGATTGGAGCCTGGTGCTTCTTGCCCGTTGATCGTGG
>NZ_JBITGW010000028.1:52157-175707 GCF_044457345.1 Nonomuraea sp. NPDC050547 | reverse complement strand
GTGCTTCTTGGTCGTTGGACCATTTACCGGAGACCTCGTCGTATGTCGATCACTTCCATGCGACCAGCCTCAAGGCCTTTTGAAACACGCCTTAGCCGAGCACGTGACCGGTGAGCTTGACGCCCTCCTCGACCGACAGGGCGACGCAGTAGGCGGTCCGTTGCTTGGGCCAGGTCTCCTGGGTCGGGCTGAAGGCGGTCCAGGTCACCGTGTCCTGGAACTCTTTTTTGATCTTTACCTTCTCCTCACAGCCCTCCGTCGCCCGGGTGATCACCTCTTCCTCTCCCGGCCACGGTTCGTCGGGCAGCACCCAGACCCCCGCCAGTTCGTAGGCGTGAGGGTTCTCGCACGGGACCGGAGTGGCAGAGCCATCCTGGGCAATCTCGTCGAAACAGTCACCGGTCCGCAATTCGGCAGCATGGGCACGTTGTGGACTGGCCGACGGTGGTGTGGTGGAGGCGGAGCAGGCGGTGGCCGCCAGCAGCGCCGCCGCGGCTAACAGGGATCGCACGCAGGGCAGCGTGTCATTCGGAGATCACATCGCGATATCGCCTTTTGCACAGCCATAACGTGAGCGCGTACGCCACGCCGGGCAGGATGATGACGGCGGCGCGTAAGCCGTACAGGAGGGCCGGATAGAGCTCGGCGGGGACGGCGAGCAGGGGCGGGCCGGCGGTGAGGTCGGTGGTGAACCAGGTCGCCGACCAGATGACGGTGAAGAAGACGACGACCGCGACACCCAGCGCGGTCCGTACGGGCGCGGCGGCGGGGCGTTGCACGACCTGGTGGTAGGCGCGGTCACCGGTGAAGCGGCGCTCGATGAACGGCCAGAACAGCAGGGCCGTGAAGAAGCCGCCGAGGACGAGCATCGGGATCCAGAGCCCGGCGGCGAAGGTGAAGCCCGCGATCGTGAACTCCCACGGCGGCAGCAGGCGCAGCATGCCTTCGAGCACGCCGTAGTACCAGAACGGCTGCGCCGACGGCGGCGCGGCGCCGGCCCGGTAGGCCTGCGCGGCGGTCCAGACGGGGTTGACGATGACGAGCGTGGCCAGCGCGGTGATGACCGTGAACGTGCCCAGCGAGGTGATGCCCTGCTTGAGGGAGAAGGCGGGGAAGAACGGCACCCCGGTGACCCGGCGGCCCTCGCCGTGGTGCTCGGTGTGCTTCTGCCGCCAGGTCAGCACCAGCGCGTGCAGCGGCACCAGCGCCAGCAGGAGGCCGGGGACCAGCAGGACGTGGGCGACGAACGCGCGCGGGATCACCTGGCCGGGGAAGGGGCCGTCGAAGACGAAGGACGACAGGTACGTGCCGACCAGCGGGATCGACAGCAGCAGGCCCTGGGTCTCGCGCAGCCCGGACATCCCGAGCTGGTTGGCCGGCAGCGTCACCCCGAGGAACGCCTCGAACAGCGCCAGCCCGAACAGCAGCGCCCCCAGCACCCACGTCAGCTCACGCGGCTTCCTGAACGCCCCGGTGAAGAAGACGCGGAACATGTGGGCCACGATCGCCAGCACGAAGATCGTCGCCGACCAGTGGTGCATCTGCCGGATGAGCAGCCCGCCGCGCACGTCCACGCTGAGCTCGCGCACCGACTCGAACGCCGCGCCCGCCTCCGGCTTGTAGAAGAACGTGAGGAACGTGCCGGTCAGCACGAGCAGGACGAAGGAGTAGAGCGCGAACTCGCCCAGCAGGAACGACCAGTGGGTGGGGAAGAGTTTGCGCAGGTTGGGTGCCAGCCAGCGGCCGGTGCCGAGCCGGTCGTCGAGGTAGCGGGCGCTGCCGGCCGCGGCCCGCGCCGATCCGGCGGTCAGGCGCGCGCGGCGCGTCGGCTTGGTGGTGGGGGTGACCATCGGCGCCTCCCGGTCAGGGGGTCGTCCCTCATTCTCCTCCTACCCCACGGCTTTCTCAAGAATTGGTTTAAACCAATTGGTATAAACCAATTTCCAAGAGACTAGAGTTTTAATTGGATTAGACCTCATGACGGCCATTGAGCTGGGGAAACAGTGACTTAACCGACGTGTGCAGTTTCATCATCTTTTTCGCCGGTACAGTCCAAGGCAGAGGCGTTGATTGGAGCTGTGGTGGCCAAGTTCGTTTACGATTTCACCGAGGGCAACAGGGATCTCAAGGACCTGCTCGGCGGCAAGGGAGCCAACCTCGCCGAGATGACCAACCTCGGGCTGCCGGTTCCCCCCGGGTTCACGATCACCAGCGAGGCGTGCCGCCACTACCTGGCGGAAGGCTCCGTCCCCGAGGGACTGGAGCGGGAGATCGCCGACCACCTGAGCGCGCTTGAGAGCGCCATGGGCAAGAAGCTCGGCCAGGCCGACGACCCGCTGCTCGTCAGCGTGCGCTCGGGCGCCAAGTTCTCCATGCCCGGCATGATGGAGACCGTCCTCAACATCGGGCTCAACGACGAATCCGTCCACGGTCTGACCAAGCAGGCGGGCGGCAACGACCGCTTCGCCTGGGACTCCTACCGCAGGCTCATCCAGATGTTCGGCAAGACCGTCCAGGACATCGACGGCGAACTGTTCGAGCACGCGCTGGAAGAGCTCAAGAACGGCCGCCAGGACACCGACCTCACCGCGCAGGAGCTCCAGGGGCTCGTCGAGACCTACAAGGGCATCGTGCGCGAGCAGACCGGCAAGGACTTCCCCGCCGACCCCCGCGAGCAGATGCGCCTGGCCGTCATGGCCGTCTTCGACTCGTGGAACGCGCCCCGCGCCGTCCTCTACCGCCGCCAGGAACGTATCCCCGCCGACCTCGGCACCGCGGTGAACATCGTCGCCATGGTCTTCGGCAACCTCGGCGACGACTCCGGCACCGGCGTCGCCTTCACCCGCGACCCCGGCTCCGGCCGCCAGGGCATCTACGGCGACTACCTCCAGAACGCCCAGGGCGAGGACGTCGTCGCCGGCATCCGCAACACCGTCCCCCTGCAGGATCTGGAGCACATCGACAAGCGCTCCTACGACGAGCTCCTGTCGATCATGGAGACCCTGGAGACGCACTACCGCGACCTGTGCGACATCGAGTTCACGATCGAGCGCGGAAAGCTGTGGATGCTGCAGACCCGGGTCGGCAAGCGCACGGCGGCCGCCGCCTTCCGCATCGCCGTCCAGCTCGTCGACCAGGGCCTCATCACGCTCGACGAGGCCGTCACCCGGGTGAGCGGCGACCAGCTCGCGCAGCTGATGTTCCCCCGCTTCGCCAAGGACGGCGGGCGCCAGAAGATCACCAAGGGCATGAACGCCTCGCCCGGCGCCGCCGTCGGCAAGGCCGTCTTCACCTCCGAGCGCGCGGTCGAACTGGCAGGGCAGGGCGAGGACGTCATCCTCGTCCGCCGCGAGACCAACCCCGACGACCTGTCCGGGATGATCGCCGCCCGCGGCGTGCTCACCTCGCGCGGCGGCAAGACCTCCCACGCCGCCGTGGTCGCCCGTGGCATGGGCAAGACGTGTGTCTGCGGCGCGGAGGAATTGGAGGTCTCCGCCTCGCAGAAGCGCTTCACCGCCCCGGGCGGCGTCGAGGTGCGCGAGGGCGAGGTCATCTCGATCGACGGCAGCACCGGGGAGGTGTTCCTCGGTGAGGTGCCGGTCGTCGACTCGGTGGTGGTGGAGTACTTCGAGGGCGCACAACCGCAGGACGAGCTGGTGAAGGCGGTGGACCGGATCATGGCGCACGCCGATTCGGTACGCCGGCTCGGGGTGCGGGCCAACGCCGACAACGCCGAGGACTCGGCCAGGGCGCGCCGCTTCGGCGCCCAGGGGATCGGGCTGTGCCGTACCGAGCACATGTTTCTGGGCGAGCGCCGTCAGCTCGTCGAGGACCTCGTGCTGGCCACCTCCAAGGAGGAGCGGCAGGCGGCGCTGGACGCGCTGGAGCCACACCAGAAATCCGACTTCATCGGCATTTTTCGGGCTATGGAGGGTCTTCCTGTCACCATTCGCCTCATCGACCCGCCCCTGCACGAGTTCCTGCCCGACCTCGTCGCCCTCTCGGTCAAGGCCGCCACGGGCGAGGCCACGGACAAGGACCGCGCGCTGCTGGCAGCCGTCAAGAGACTGCACGAGCAGAACCCCATGCTGGGCCTTCGAGGGGTACGGCTCGGCCTGGTCATCCCCGGCCTGTTCGCCATGCAGGTCCGGGCCATCGCCGAAGCCGCCCGCGAGGTGCCCGGCGCCCGCCCGGAGATCATGATCCCGCTCGTGGCCGCCGTCCAGGAGTTGGAGGCGGTCCGTGAGGAGGCGGTCAAGATCCTCCAGGCGACCGGCGTGGACGCCCTCGTCGGCACCATGATCGAGACCCCGCGCGCCGCGCTCACCGCCGGGCAGGTCGCCGAGGCCGCCGAGTTCTTCTCCTTCGGAACCAACGACCTCACTCAGATGACCTGGGGCTTCTCCCGCGACGACGTCGAAGCCGCCTTCTTCTCCCGCTACCTGGAGCTCGGCATCTTCGGCGTCTCCCCGTTCGAGACCCTCGACCGCGACGGCGTCGGCCGCCTGGTCCGCATCGCCGTCGAGGAGGGCAGGGCCACCCGGCCCGGCCTCAAGCTCGGCATCTGCGGCGAACACGGCGGCGACCCCGACTCGGTCCACTTCTGCCACGAGGCCGGGCTCGACTACGTCTCCTGCTCGCCCTTCCGCATCCCGGTCGCCCGCCTGGAGGCCGGCCGGGCCGTACTGACGCACAACGACTCCGACACCCGCTGACGGCACGGGCGCCAGGCCGGGCGGCCTGGCGCTTCATCCACGCGTAGGGAGGTGGTCACCGGGGCAGTACTCCCAGCACAGGAGGGGTTGGGTGGACAGGAGTAGACTCACCGTTCTTATGTCCCGCTATGACCAGCATGACCAGGAGCGCTGGGTGCCGGAGCCACCCGGCAACCCCGAGCGCAGCCCGTTCGGGCGGGACCGGGCCCGCGTGCTCCACAGCGCCGCCCTGCGCCGCCTCGCGGCCAAGACCCAGGTCGTCGGCCCCGGAGAGACGCTGGGCGTCGGCCAGCACATCCCGCGTACGCGGCTGACGCATTCGCTGGAGTGCGCCCAGGTCGGACGGGAGATGGGCGCCACCCTGGGCGTCGACCCCGACCTCGTGGAGACCGCCTGCCTGGCGCACGACCTCGGGCATCCGCCGTTCGGGCACAACGGCGAGGTCGCGCTCAACGCCCTCGCCCCCTCGTGCGGCGGCTTCGAGGGCAACGCCCAGAGCCTGCGCCTGCTCACCCGCCTGGAGGCCAAGGTCCTCACGGAGTCGGGCGAGAGCGCCGGGCTCAACCTGACCAGAGCCGCGCTCGACGCCTCCATCAAGTACCCCTGGACCTGCGACAAGTCCCCCAAGTTCGGCGTCTACCAGGACGACCTGCCGGTCTTCGCGTGGATCCGCGACGGCGCCCCCGAGGGCCGCGTCAGCTTCGAGGCGCAGATCATGGACTGGGCCGACGACGTCGCGTACTCCGTCCACGACCTCGAAGACGCGCTGCACGCCGGATACGTCACCCCGGAAGCCCTCCAGTCGGCCGAGGAGCGCCGCCAGGTCTGCGAGGTCACCCGCCTCTGGTACGCCCGCGACGCCGACCCCGGCCGGCTCGAAGAGGTCTTCGCCAAGTTCATCGCCGACCCGCTCTGGCCGCGGACGTTCGCCGCCACCCTGGCCGACCTGGCCGGCCTCAAAGCCCTCACCAGCGGTCTCATCGGACGATTCTGCCGTTCCGCGCAGAGCGCCACCATCGGCGCGTACGGCCCGCGCCACCGCGCCGACCTCGTCGTGCCCGAAGACACCCGGCTCGAATGCGCGCTGCTCAAAGGCGTCACCGCCCACTACGTGATGACCCGCGACGACCACCACGCCAATCAGGCCCGGCAGCGCGAGCTCATCGCCGAGCTGGCCTCCCTCATCACGCTCGGCGCGCCCCGCACGCTCGAACCCGCCTTCCGCCCCGCCTACCTCAAGGCCGAGGACGACGCCGCGCGCGTGCGTGTCGTCATCGACCAGATCGCCTCTCTCACCGACACTTCAGCCGTCGCCTGGCACCGGCGACTTTCCTGACGACCTGCGGGGGCGGATACTGCCCCCATGGCCACATTTGTGATCGTCGGTGCCGGGCTTGCTGGGGCCAAGGCGGCGCAGACGCTGCGCGAAGAGGGCTTCGACGGCGAGATCGTCCTCATCGGCGCGGAAACGGAACGGCCCTACGAACGCCCGCCCCTGTCCAAGGGCTTTCTGCAGGGCAAGAGCGAAAGAGAAAAGATCTTCGTCCACGCCGCCGGCTGGTACGCGGAGCACGATATCGACCTGCGCCTCGGCCTTCGGGCCACCCGGCTGGACCTCGGAAGCCGCACCGTCAGGCTGTCCGACGGGTCGCGGCAGCCGTACCAGAAACTGCTCATCGCGACCGGATCCAGCCCCCGGCGGCTGCCGGGACCCGCACGCTACCTGCGCACCGTGCAGGACAGCGAGGCGCTCAAAGAGCGCTTCGCCCGCGGCGGACGGGTGCTCGTCGTCGGCGCCGGCTGGATCGGCCTGGAGACCACGGCCGCGGCCCGCGCCGCCGGCTGCCAGGTGACGATCGTCGAGCCCGAGCCCACGCCGCTGCACCGCGTGCTCGGGCCGGAACTCGGCGAGGTCTTCGCGAGCGTGCACCGCCGCAACGGCGTCGACCTGCGCCTCGGCACGCCCGTCGCGGAGATCACGCAGACGGGGGTACGGCTCAGCAGCGGCGAACGACTCGAAGCCGACCTCGTCCTCGTCGGCATCGGAGCCACGCCCGACACCGGCCTGGCCGTGGACGCCGGGCTCGACGTCGCCGACGGCATCCTGACCGACGCCGCGCTGCGCACCTCCGACCCCGACGTGTACGCCGCCGGTGACGTGGCGGAGTCCTTCAACCCGCTGTACGGCCGCAGGCTGCGCGTCGAGCACTGGGCCAACGCCCTGAACGGCGGCCCGGCGGCGGCGCGCTCCATGCTCGGGCAGGACGTGGTGTACGACCGCGTGCCGTACTTCTTCAGCGACCAGTTCGAGATCGGGATGGAGTTCTCCGGCGACATCCAGGGCTACGACGAGGTCGTCTTCCGCGGTGACGTCGGCGAGCTGGAGTTCATCGCCTACTGGCTGCGCGACGGCCGGGTCGTCGCCGGGATGAACGTCAACGTGTGGGACGTCGTCGGCGACATCCAGGACCTCATCAGGTCAGGGGTCAAGGTCGACTCGCAGGAGTTGTCGTCGGGTCACCGATGACGACCGGCGGCTCCTCGTCCTTCGGCTTCTTCGTGTCGTTGGTCGACTGCGGCGCCTTCTTCGACTTGCACTGCACCTGGCAGGGCGGTGTCTCGCCCAGCTTCTTACGCAGGCCGAAGGCGGCGTCGCGGGGGGAGTAGGTCTTGTTGCCCTCGGCCCACGCGTCCAGGTACGTCCAGGGTTCGACCATGCCGCGGCGTACCCACCAGTAGGCGGGGCCGGTCTTCCAGGAGATGGCGAAGTACAGGTTCGCGCCGGTGTCGCGGGCGTTGCCCGACTTGCCGACCTGGCCGAGGACCTGGCCCGCCTTGACCTTGGTGCCGGGGGCGAGGCCCTCGGTGACGCTGTCGAGGTGGCCGCCCAGGTAGCGGACGCCGTCGTCGCCGATGAGCGTGACGAACCTGCCTTCGCGGTCGGCGCCCTTGTCGGTGGAGGGGCGCCAGCGGTTCTTGGTGTTGACCTCGTCGATCGTCCCGCCGATGGGGGCGACGAAAGAGCACCCCTGGGCGGCCCAGATCGTGGTCTTGGGAAGGACGAGCAGCTGCCGCTGGTACGTGGTCCGGCAGCCCTTCACGGGGAAGACGTATTCGTACTTGGACATCTTGGGCGGCGGCACCTTGACGGGCTCATCGCCTTGGGGCCGGGCCTGCGGCTCCTTGGGCGGAATGGTGCCGGTGACCTGTGGGGTGGCGGAAGGGGTGACGGTGGCGGGCGCGCTGGCGCTGACCCCGGCGACACCGGCACCCTGCGCACAACCCGCGCTGACCAGCAATGCCCCCGCAGCGGCGGCGCAACGCCCCAAAAGCCCCGATCGCATGATCTCCACCCGTGTCACCGTATCCAACGACAACCGTTCCCTTTGTAGCCGACCGGGAGCTCCCGCATCACCTGTTTGCCCGAAAGGGCTTGGGGCTGCGCCTATCTCTGGGGCCACGCTTCGCGCGGATCCGGATGGTATCTCCCAGGATGCACCCGGACCCCACTTTACGGGCGAGCCGCCCACTCCGCTCGCCCGTCCTCGCCTCTTGCGGACCACCTGCCGCCAGGATGGACGGCACGCGTGGAGTGGCACGTGCATCTCCATGCCTTGATCAATGAAGCCCGTTGCGCATGCGGCGGCGATTGTGTCGGTGGGTCGCAATAGACTCTGCCGCGTGGCTGGCCGGATCCGTGATGTCGACATCGCACTCGTTCGTGAGCGTTCCCCCATCGCCGAGGTGATCGGCGAGCACATCCAGTTGCGCAACGCCGGCGGAGGCAATCTCAAGGGCCTCTGCCCCTTCCATGACGAGAAGAGCCCGTCCTTCAACGTCACCCCCGAGCGCGGCATGTACTACTGCTTCGGCTGCTCAGAAGGTGGCGATGTGATCACCTTCGTGGAGAAGACCGAGCACCTGCCGTTCAGCGAGGCGGTGGAGCGGCTGGCCGCGCGGGCCGGGATCACGCTCCAGTACGAGCAGGGCGGCTACGTGCCCAAGCGCGATCACGGGGAGCGGGCCCGGCTGATCGAGGCGCACAAGGCGGCGGCGGAGTTCTACCGCGACAGGCTGCTGTCGCCGGACGCGGCGCCGGGCCGGAAGTTCCTGTCGGAGCGGGGGTTCGAGCGGGCCGACGCCGAGCTCTTCGGCGTGGGGTACGCGCCCAACGAATGGGAGGCGCTGACCCGGCACCTGATGGGACGGGGCTTCACGGCGGAGGAGATCGTCAAGGGCGGGCTGGCCAAGGAAGGGCGGCGGGGGCCCATCGACCGCTTCCGCGGGCGGTTGATCTGGCCCATTCGCGATGCCACGGGCGATGTCATCGGGTTCGGGGCGCGCAAGCTGATCGAGGCCGACGACGGCCCCAAGTACCTCAACACCCCTGATTCACCGCTCTACAAGAAGTCCCAGGTGCTCTACGGCATCGACCTGTCCAAGAAGGAGATCTCCAAGCGTTCGCAGGCCGTTATCGTCGAGGGCTACACCGACGTGATGGCCTGCCACCTCGCCGGTGTGCCCACGGCCGTGGCCACCTGCGGGACGGCGTTCGGCGAAGAGCACATCAAGGTGCTGCGGCGCTTCCTGCTCGACCAGTCGGCCGCCACCGGTGAGGTGATCTTCACCTTCGACGGTGACGCTGCGGGGCAGAAGGCGGCGCTGCGGGCGTTCGCGGACGAGCAGAAGTTCGTGACCCAGACCTATGTCGCCATCCAGCCCGACGGCCTCGACCCCTGCGATCTGCGGATCAAGCAGGGCGACGCGGCGGTACGCGACCTGATCGCCAGCAGGGAACCGCTCTTCCAGTTCGCGATCCGCTCCACCATCGCCCGCTACGACCTGCGCAGCAACGAGGGCAAGATCGCGGCGCTGGACGCGGCGGCGCCGATCGTGGCCGGGATCAAGGACGTCGGCCTGCGCAAGCGCTACGCGATCGACCTCGACCGGTGGCTCGGTTTCATGGACGAGCGTTTCGTCATGCAGCGCATCGCCGAGGTCGGCGGCGCGCAGCAGGGGCGTCCGCAGCGGGCGCGGCGGGAGGCGCCGATCGACCCGAACGTGCGGGTCGAGGGCGAGCTGCTCAAGCTGGCCATCCAGCGTCCGGCGCTGCTCGGGCCGCGCTTCGACGCGCTCGACCCGGCGGCGTTCACCGGGGCCGACCACGTGCTGCTCCACGGCGTGATCGTCGCGGCGGGCGGTGTGGCGGCGGCCGGGTTCGGCGGGCGCGAGTGGGTCGACCGCCTGCTGGAGCACGCGCCCGACGAGGCCGCGCGCGGGCTGGTGACGCGCTTCGCCGTCGAGGTCATCCGGGCCGAGGCGCACGTCGAGGAGAGGTATGGCGCGGCGATGCTGGCCGCCATCGAGGCGGTCGCGGTCGACCGGGCCATCGCCCAGGTCAAGGCGCGGATCCAGCGGCTCAACCCGGTGGAGGAGCAGCAGGAGTACAACCGGATGTTCGGCGAACTGGTCGCCCTCGAACAACAGCGCCGCGTCCTGCGCGACCGCGCCGCCGGCAGCTGACCCGGCGGGTGAACGTCAGGATCGCGCCGTCAGCCTGACCGTCCGTCCGACCGGCTGACGCCGCGAGCCAGGCGCGCCACGGTCTCCCCGAGGTACGCGCGGAACTCGGGCGGCCTCACCACCTCGAAGTCGGCGGCCAGCGCGGTCAGGATGAGCACCGGCCAGTCGAACTCGTCCACGTGCAGCACGAGACGGCAGCTCGCGTCGTCGACGGGTTCCACGACGCCGCCGGTCGCCGCGACCACGCGCCGGGCGTGCTCCAGGGAGGTCTGGACGATCACCACGATCTCCCAGGCGGTGGACTGCGAGGTGAAGCGGTCCCGCACGAACGCGGCCGGATCGCCGCCCGGCACCTCCCGAGGTCGGAACGGCACGCCGGTGGTGGCCGGGGCCCGCATCCGGTCCACCCGGAAGGTCCGCCAGTCGTGCCGGTCGAGGTCCCAGGCCAGCAGGTACCACTTGTGCCGCACGGACACCAGCCGATGCGGCTCCACATGCCGCCTGTCCTCCGCGGCGGGTTCCGCACGGGACGCCGGATCAGGGGCGCGGTAGGTGAAGTGGAGGCGTTCGGTGTCGCGGCAGGACTGGGCGAGGGCGGTGAGGGTGGCGGGGTCGGTCCGAGGGCCCGTCGAGGTGAAGGGGCGGACGGTGTAGCGGGCGAGAGCGTCGACCCGGTGCCGCAGCCTGGGCGGCATGACCTGGACGATTTTGGCGAGGGCCTGGACGGACGTCTCCTCCGCGCCCACGACCGCGCCGTCGGCGGCCGCCTGAAGGCCGACCGCGATGGCCACCGCCTCGTCGTCGTCCAGGAGGAGGGGCGGCATGGCCGTACCGGATCGGAGCTGGTAGCCGCCGTCGACGCCGCGGGCGGCGTCGACCGGGTAGCCGAGCTCGCGCAGGCGGTCGATGTCGCGGCGCAGCGTGCGCTCGCTGACGCCGAGGCGGGCGGCGAGGTCGGTGCCGGGCCAGTGGCGGTGTGTCTGCAGGAGGGACAGCAGGCGCAGCATCCGGCCGCTTGTATTCGCCATGACCGGCAGCATATTGCGGACGGAAAGTGGCCGGAATGGGTTCTAGCGTGGGTGGCATGACGGTTCTGGTGACGGGCGCCACGGGATTCGTGGGCCGCAACGTGGTGAAGCAGCTCGTGGACGCGGGCGCGGAGGTAAGGGCGACGACGCGCAGGCCCGAGGCGGCGCACGGGCTGCCGGACGGGGTCGAGGTGGCCGGGGCCGACCTGGAGCGCCCGCGGACGCTGGAAGCGGCGCTGGAGGGGGTACGGGCGCTGTACCTGTTCCCGGTCGAGGAGACCGCCGAGGAGGTGGTGGCGCTGGCCAAGGAGGCGGGCGTGCGGCGGATCGTCGATCTGTCGGGCGCCTCGGTGAGCGTGGGTCTGCATCACAACCCGGTCGAGACGGTCGTGGAGAAGTCGGGCCTGGAGTGGACCCACGTGCGGCCCGGCGGCTTCATGGCGAACATGCTGCAGCTCTGGGCGCCGTCGGTGCGGGCCGAGCGGGTGGTGCGCTATCCGTTCGCCGACGAGCCGATGAACCTCGTCCACGAGGCCGACATCGCCGCCGTCGCCGTACGGGCGCTGCTGGAGGACGGGCATCACGGCCGCGCGTACACGATCACCGGGCCGGCCTCGTGGACGGTGCGCGAGCAGGTCGCCGCCATCGGGGCGGCGCTCGGCGAGCCGGTGCGCTACGAGGAGGTCTCGCGCGAGCGGGCCAGGGAACTGCTCAAGGCGCAGGGCGGGTTCGCCGCCGCGTCGGCCGATCTCATGCTCGGCTTCGTCGACTACGACGGCGGCGCGGCCTCCGGCGAGGACGGCTACTCCGAGCAGGACTGGTCGGCGCTGGAGCGTCCGTGGCCCGATCTGGAGCAGGTGCTGGGCCGTCCGGGACGCACGTACGCCGATTGGGCCCGCGACCACATCGGCGATTTCCGGTGAATTCAGTGGATTGATTCCCGACGTCTCAGGCAGGGAAAGGTGGCGCCCGGCACCCGGGCGCACCTAACCGGAGCGCGCAATTGACTTTACTTTCCTGATCAAACTCGGGCTAAACCTTAAACCGATCTCAATTTGGCAGGACTCCCCGCCTTACCTTCTGTGACAAAAATGGGTCTGCCATTTTATGGAACCAATACTGCAGACTGTGTCCCGTGGGTGCATCGGTACTGCCAGCAGGAGCGCCATCGGTCGACCAGGTGGCGGACCTCGTCGCGAAGGGAAGGGAGCGCGGCAGCGTAACCGTCGATGACGTCGCCGCCGCGCTCGACCGATCCGAGCTGCCGTCCGACGCGCTGGAACGCGTCGTGCGCATGCTCGCCGAGAACGGCGTGGAGGTCCTTGAGCCTCAGGGCGACGAGGAGACCACCCGCGCCGACGAGGAAGACGTAGGCAAACGCGCGCCGACCAGCGATCTTGTCCGCATCTACCTGCGCGAGATCGGCCGCGTGCCGCTGCTGACCGCTGAGGAGGAGGTGGAACTCGCCAAGTCGATCGAAGCCGGCCTGTTCGCCGAGGACAAGCTGGGCAACGGGGTCTCCCGTCTGGCCTTCCCCGAGCTACGCGAGCTCGTCTGGCAGGGAACCCGGGCCAAACAACGCCTCATCGAGGCCAACCTGCGACTCGTGGTGTCGATAGCCAAACGCTATGTGGGCCGCGGAATGCTCTTCCTGGACCTGATCCAGGAAGGCAATCTCGGCCTGATCCGCGCGGTCGAGAAGTTCGACTACACCAAGGGCTACAAGTTCTCCACGTACGCCACCTGGTGGATCCGGCAGGCGATCACTCGGGCGATTGCCGACCAGGCGCGCACCATTCGCATTCCGGTGCACATGGTGGAGACGATCAACAAACTCGTCCGGGTGCAGCGTCAGCTCCACCAGGACCTCGGGCGCGAGCCCATCCCCGAAGAGATCGCCAAGGAAATGGACCTGCCGGTCGATCGCGTGGTGGAGATCCAGCGCATCGCCCAGGAGCCGGTCTCGCTGCAGTCGCCGATCGGTGAGGAAGACTCCGACCTGGGCGACTTCATCGAGGACGCCGACGCGGTGGTACCCATGGAAGCCGCCGCCTTCATCATGCTCCAGGACCAGCTCGACGACATCCTGGCGACCTTGTCGGATCGCGAGCAGCGCATCATCCAGCTGCGCTTCGGCCTCGCCGACGGTCATCCGCGCACGCTGGAGGAGGTCGGACGCGAGTTCGGCGTCACCCGCGAGCGCATCCGGCAGATCGAGTCCAAGACCCTGGCCAAGCTGCGCCACCCCACCCGCGCGCAGATGCTCAGGGACTACCTGGACTGAGTTCACCGACGCACGCGGGCCCGGACGCCCCCGGGCCCGCGCGTCCGTGATTACGAGCAGCCCTCGAACTGGGGCACGGCGATCGTCGAGAAGTCCAGGTCGGTCGTGCCGAACCACTTCTTGAACAGCGACTTGGCCGTGCCGTCCTGGTACATGTCGGTGATCGCGCGGTTGACCGCCTCGCAGCCCTCCACATCGCCCACTCGCAGGCCCACGCCGGTCCGCTGCTCGTTGAAGCGCGCGTTGAGCAGCCGCAGGCCGGAGCCGTCCTTCGCGGCCAGGCCGGCGAGGATGATGTCGTTGGTGGTGATGGCGTCCACCTGCCCGGCCTTCAGGCGTTGCAGGCAGGTGCCGTAGTCGGGCACCGGGACGAGCAGGGCCGCCACCTTCCGTTCCTCGACCACCCGCTGACCGGCGTTGGCGCCCTGCACCTCGCAGATCCGCCGCCCCGCCAGGTCCCGGACCTTCTTGATCCGCGCCTCGTCGGGCCGCACCAGGATGTCCTGGTACGACAGGTGGTAAGGACCGGCGAACAACACCCGCGACTTGCGTTCCTGGGTGATGGAGAACGTGGCCAGCACCAGGTCGGCCCGGCCGTCGGCGAGCACCTTCTCCCGGTCGGCGGCCAGCACCGGCACGAACTGCGGCCGCGCCCCGAGCTTGTTGGCGAGGTAGCGGGCCACGTCCACGTCCAGGCCCTCGAACCCGCCGGAAGCCGTGCGCACGCCGATCCCCGGCAGGTCGGTACGGACCCCGATCCTGATCGTCTCCTTGCCCATCACGCTCTCGACCCCGCCGGTCCCGCAGGACACCGCCACGAGCGCCAGGACGGCCAGCGCCGCGATCCGCCTCATCGGTACTCCCTCAGCCGGGGCCACACGCCGGCGGCGATCAGGACGGCGGCCGCGCCGAGCGCCCACGGCGCCAGCCGCCACAGCCCGTCCAGCGCCCCGTCACCGGCGGCGACGGTCTTCGTGAACGTCGCCTCGTAGCGCTCGCCGACCGTCACCAGTTCCTTGTCGAACGCCGTGAAGCTCTGCGCCAGCTCGTCGAGCTTGGCCGAGACGGCCTGCGGGGTCTGTCCCGAGGTCGCCAGCGCGCGCATCCGGCCGTCGGCCTCCTGGAAGCGCCGGTAGGCGGCGAAGTTGCCGGAGACGTTGGCGCGGACCGGGGCCAGCAGACCCAGGCTGACCTGCCCGTTCTTGGCCAAGGTGGCGTGGTAGGCCTCCACGTTGCCGCCGTCGGCGTAGACGAGCGACTGAGACTTGTCGAGGAAGGCGTGCTCGTAGGTGTCGGCTCTGTCCGGGTCGAGCAGGTAACGTGCCTGGTCGGCGTGGAGACTGTTGCCGATGGCGCGGGCGCGGGCGGTGGTCAGCACCGCGTCGAAGCCGTCGCGCTTGGCCGCCGCGATCGACTGCAGCGCCTGCCCCAGCACGCCCACCCCGACCAGCCCCGCGACGACGGTCAGCGCCGTCGCGAGGAGCAGCGCGGGCGCCAGCCGCCTGCGGAAGGCACGGGCCAGATAGAGCTGCAGGGCCACGATGAGCCCGCCGACCGCGATCAGCGCGGCGATCAGCCCGAGCATGAGCAGCCGGACGGCCGCGCTCTCCTCGTCGTGGGTGCGGCGCACGATCGTGCCGCTCTCCAGCGTCAGGTTGTACGCCTTCGGCAGCAGCTCCAGCCGCATCAGGTCGGTGGCCTGCCGGTAGACGCTCAACACCCGCTCCGGGGGCACGCCCGCGGCGTGGCCCGACTGGGTGTTCAGCAGCAGGGCCTCGCCGGCCAGGCGCTCGTAGCGGCCCAGGCCGTCCAGGACGGACTGGATGGTGAGCCGCTCCGCCGGGTCTCCGTCGGCCAGCTCGAACGCGTCCAGCAGCGCCTGGTTGGCCTCCGTGCGGCGGCGCTCGTACTGGGCCAGGGCGGCGGCGCGGCGCTCGCCGTACTCGCTGCCCATGAGCAGCACGTCGGCGACCTGCGCGTCCATGTCGCTCAGCCCGAGATAGAGGCCGGCCGTGGCGACGACCTGCGGTCCGGAGTCGTGGCCGATCACCCGCAGGCCCTCGCGGGCGCTGCCGCTGCCGAAGGCGAGCAGCGCCGACAGCAGCGCCAGCGCGATCAGCACCGCGCCGGTGAGGGTGCGGACGCGGCCGGGCACACTGTGGCGCGAGACGGCGTGCTGCGTGATCACCGGCGCGGGGACCGCGCTCTGGGTCTGCGCGGGCGTTGGCGTGGTGGCGGGCTGGACGATCGTCATGGCATGTTCTCGCGGATGGTGATGACGGTCCACGCGCCCACGTGGATGCGGTCGCCCGGCTTCACCGGCACCGGCACGTTGACCTTGAGCGCCTTGCCGTTGACGCGGGTGCCGTTGGCGGAACCGGGGTCGACGAGGTCCCAGCCGCCGTCGTCCCTGAGCAGGAGGACGGCGTGCAGGTGGGAGACGCCCGGGTCCTGCGGCGGGCCGCTGAGGTCGATCTCGGGGTCGTTGCCGCCGGAGGATCTCTGCCGGCCGATCCGCACGTGCCGGCCGGCCATCGCGAACGAGCGCTCGGGGCAGTACGGCGGGAAGGCCATGGCGGCCGCGTCGGGACCGCCTTCGGCGATGATCTCGTTGAAGTAGGCCCGGTCGGCGCCGGCGATCGCCTCCCAGCGCGTCGGCGTCGGTGGGCGCGGGAGCGGGCCAAGGCCGGGTCCGGTGCCAGGGCCGGGGCCGCGGTGGTCCTGCGCGTCGGCGGGTGCGTTGAAGTCGTGGCCGCAGACCTCGCAGAACTGCCCGGCCCGCGGAGCCTGGCACACCGGGCACGGCTCGCCGCCGGCCGGGGCCGCCGCCACCCGGGTGGGAGACTGGACGGCCGGAGAGGCCGCGCCGGACCCGCCGGGCATCTGGGTGCCGCAGACGTCGCAGTAGTCGTCGGCGCCCGATGGGTGCCCGCTCGGGCAGGTGGCCATCAGCCCTCCTCCTTCCTCAGCTTGCTGGTGCGCACCGAGCCCGTGTCGAGCTCGATCATGTCGGCCTTGTCGACCTGGCGGCGCAGCCGGGCGGTGCCGGAGGAGTCGATCTCGACCACCTTGTCCAGCAGCCTCGCGGTGTCGCCGTGACCCGACTCGACCGCGATCTTCCTGGCCCTGGCCAGGCGGGCGGTGGCGGTGTCCAGGTCGCCGGCGTCGCGGGCGCTGAGTCCCTCCTGGATCAGCACGGCCATCTCGGCCTGGCCGCTGTAGTGGGCGACCTTCGGGTTGAGCCGGGTGGACAGGGCCAGGTCGTCGGTCCACTGGGCCAGCACGTTGCCGCTGGCGAAGACCTCCTGCGTGTCCGGCAGCACGAGCTTCACCCACCCGGCCCTGATCTCGTTGCCGATCTGGCCGGGCTGGTCGAGCTCCACGCACAGGTGGTAGACGCGCTCCTCGGCGCCCCAGGAACCGGTCGGGTAGTCGCCGGTCAGCGGGTTCACGTCGGTGCGCTTGCCGGTGAGCTCCACGAGCGTGGGGTTGACCTGCTTGACGAACTTGATCCGCGAGTTCTGCGGCGCCCACAGGCGCAGGGCCAGCTCGGCCACGGTCTTGCCCATCGACTGCTGGGTCAGGTCGCGGAAGAACGCGGCCAGGTCGCCCTGGTTCCTGACGAAGGCGGAGGTGCCGAGCAGCGCCTCGGCCACCTTGCGCAGCTCGGCCGGGACCCAGTCCTCGCCGATGCCGAGGCTGTCACAGACGAACCTGCCCTCGCACGCCTGCAGCGCGCGGGCGAAGACGTCGGCGCTCTGGTTGTTCTGCCCGTCGGTCATCAGGATCGCGTGCTTGATGGCGTTCGGGTGGTAACGGAACAGGTTCTCGGCCAGCTGGAGCCACCGGCCGATCTCGGTGCCGCCACCGGCGCCCAGCCGCCTGATCGCGCCCAGCGCCTCCTTGCGCGAGGCACCGTGCGCCGGAACCAGCCTGCCGCTCTGCGGATAGATCACCGCGGCCTCGTGGTTGCCGGCGATCACCGCGAAGTGCACGCCGTCGCGCAGCGCCTGCACCGCCGCGGAAGCGGCCTCCCTCGCATCCCTGATCTTGCTCCCGCTCATGGAACCGGACACGTCGATGATGATGATCTCCGCGGCCTCGGCGGGCCCCGTGTCCGTGGTGACGGTCCCGGAGGACTCAATGGTCAGAACGGCGTGCACCTCCCGGCCGTCGGTCGGCAGGAACTTGTTCTGGTCGATATTCAGCTTGAAGTCAGCCATCAGTGCCTCCTAGGGGGTTCACGGGGATCAGAACGACGGTCACGTTGTCCCGCCCGCCCGCGTCGAGCGCGTGCTTGAGCAGGTCGCGGGCGAGCGCCTGAGGCTCGCCCGCGTCGGGCACACCGTCGCCGAGGTAGCCGGACAGGCCGTCCGTGCACACGCACAGAAGGCCCGGCTCGCTGGGCGCGAAGGTCCGCACATGCGGTTCGACCGGGCCGGCGTCGGCGCCGAGCCAGGCGGTGATCTCGCCGGTGGGCGCGGCGTCGTCCACGGTCAGCTGAGTCCAGCCGGGCAGCCAGTACGCGCGGCTGTCGCCCGCCCAGGCCAGCGTGATCCGCCCGCCGCCCACCAGGGCCGAGACATAGGTGCAGGCCGGCGGGTCGGCCGGGTCGTCGGCCAGATCGGCGACGGCGCGGAACGCCAGCTTGAACGCCTCCTCCGACGAGGCGCCGCCGGCCAGCGCGGCCGAGGCGGTCCGGACGGCCGTCGCCGACGCCTCGTCCGCCCTGGGCGAGGAGGCGACGCCGTCGCAGACCACCGCCACGGTCGTGCCGCCCGCCTCCAGCAGCGCCATCGCGTCCTCGTTGCGGGTACGGCGCAGCCCCTTGTCGGTGACCCCCGCGGCGCCCGTCTCCAGGGCCGCCTCCTCGTGGTCGCGGCCGGTGGGCTGGCGCAGGCCGCAGCGTTCGCAATAGCCCTCGGGGTCCACGGTGGGGGTGCCGCACGCCGTACACGTGGGGGCGTTGAGCGGGTGGCCGCAGGCCTCGCAGAAGGAGTCCGACGGCAGCACCGAGGCCGCGCAGAGGGGACAGGTCATACCCACGTCCTCACCCGGACGGCGTTGGCCCGGTCGACCAGGGCGTGGCGTTCGCGGCGCGAGGTCGCGGCGTGGGCCAGGCGGCGGTAGATGCTCTCCAGCTGGCCGCGCACGCTCTCCTCGGTGACCGGCTGCCCGGCGATCGTCAGGCCCGGCTGCGGGGGCGCCTTCGCGAGCCCGGCGAGCGCCGAGGTCAGGACCTCCGCCAGCATGCCGTCGCGGCGGCTCTGGTCGAGGTCGGTCAGCGCGTCGAGGCGGTCGGCGGCGCCGGCGGCCTCGCGCGCGTCACCCGCCCGGGTGCGGGCGCCGATGGCCACGCAGGCGAGCTGGGCGGCCACGCGGTGGCTGGAGCTGGCCGGCACCTGGTCGAGCACGCGTATCGCCGAGGCGGTGTCGCCCGCGGCCAGATGGCGTCTGGCCAGGCCGAAGGCGGCGCTGACGTAGGAGCGGTCGGTACGCCAGACGGTCTCGTACCAGCGGCCGGCGTCCTTGCCCGCGGCCTCCAGGGCCAGGGCGTAGGCCAGCTTGGGGGCGAGTTCACCGGGCAGCATGGTGAAGGTCTCGTCGAACAGCCCGGCGGCCGTGTCGGCGTGGCCGGTCGCCAGCGCGTGCACGCCCTGGTACCAGGTGAGGCGCCAGTCGCCGCCCAGGGTGCCGGCCGCGTCGGTGAGAGCCTGCCCGGCCTCCGGGCTGCCGGTCTCGGCCAGCAGCCTGATCCGGGTCAGGACGGTCTCCGGCGTCTGTGGCATCGCCTCCACCTGGGCGAGCAACTGGTGCGGGAAGCGGCCCGCGAGCCCCGCCAGCGCGCCGGCGGCGGGGTCGGCGGGGTCGGCCAGCGGCACCGGCATCGCCGCCGCGGCCTCCAGCGGATCCAGCTCGGCGAAGACCCGGGCCGGGTCGGGGGACAGGGCCGCGCCCGCCGCCAGGCGTTCCGGCCCGAACAGCCCGGACACCTGCGGGAACGGGACGCCTTCCGCCTCGGCGCTGATCTCCCGCAGCACGCCGACGAGCTGCTCCTCCATCTCGGCCGCGCTTTGGAAGCGGGCCGACGGCTCGGGAGCGGTCGTCCGGCGCAGCAGCCGGGTGAAGGACTCGTGCCCGCAGTCGGCCGGCAGCGGGTTCTCCTTGCCGTCGCGCACCGGGCTGAAGCCGGGTATGGCCAGCACCGCCAGCGTCCTGGCCACGGTGTAGAGGTCGGAGACCACGGAGGAGGGCAGGGTTTCCAGCTCGGGCGCGTGGTAGCCGCGCGTCACCCACGAGGTGCCAGGTGGAGAGCCGAGCCGCTGGACCGCGCCCAGGTCGATGAGCTTGAGCCGCCTGCCGACGCGGATGGCGTTGGCGGGCTTGAGGTCGCAGTAGACCAGGCCCTGCTCGTGCAGGTAGCCGAAGGCGCGCAGGATCTCCCTGCCGTACTTGAGCGCGTCGCGCAGCGGGACCACGCCCTGGCGGCGCAACTGGTGCAGCGACTGGCCGCCGACGAACTCCATGACGATGTAGCTGAGGCCGTCGTGGTGCTGGAAGTTGATGATGTCGACGATGTTCGGGTGGTCGACAGAGGTGAGGAAGCGCCGCTCGGCCTCGGCCGCGGCCAGGGCCTCGGGGTCGTTGGTGTTGAGCAGGCCCTTGAGCACGACGGGCTTGCCGTCGAGGTTCTCGTCGGTGGCCAGGTAGATCCAGCCGAGACCGCCGTGGGCCATCGCGCCCCGCACCCGGTACTGGCCGCCGACCAGGTCGCCCTCCACCAGCTTGGGACTGAAGGAGAAGCGGGTGCGGCAGTTCGGGCAGAACCCGTCGGCACGGCCGGGCCGGCCGTCCCTGCCGCGGCCCACCGGCTCACTGCACGAGGTGCAGTAGCGCTTTTCCTCGGCGACCTGCGGGTCCTTGAGCACCACGTCGTCGGGGTTGACGGCGGGCACCGCCGGCAGGTCCTCCAGCGAGGCGGCCAGCCGGCCGCCGGTCGAGCGGCTCACCGGGCCGCTGACCGGCGTGCTCATGGGCGTGCTCAGCGGACCGGTGGCCGGGGAGGCGCTCTGCGCGGAGGGTGGTGTGGCGGCCGCGTGGCCGCAGTAGTCGCAGTAGCCGTCTTCGATGGTGCCCGGGCAGCCCGGCTGGGCACACGTGGTCATCGGCTGCCTCCATGAATGGCGTTCTGGTAAAGGTCGACGGCGGTGGACGCCTGCCTCAGGTCACAGGGGGCGGTCCAGAGGATCTGGTGCGCCCGCTCGTACAGGCGGGTGAACTCGGTGTTCTCCGCCAGGCCGACCCTGGCGGCCTTGGCCTGGGTGGCGGTGAGCCTGCCGCGCAGCTCGTCGCGGCGGCCGATGAGGCCGAACAGCGCCCGCGTGCTGGCCCGCGCCTTGTCGGCGGCCTCGGCGGCGGCCTTCTCCAGCGCGTCGAGGCGGGTCGATCGCGTGAGCCAGCCCTCGGTCGCGGCGTCGAGGCCGGAGAGGTGGGCGACGAGGTCCCGCAGGCGGTTCCCGGGCGCCGCGGACGGCGGCAGGACGATCTTGACGACGACCTGGCCGTGGGCCATCCTGGCCTCCGCCTCGGCCTGCCGTACCGTGTCGATGGCGGCCAGCAGCCGGTCGCGGCGGGTGGCGTAGTCGCGCTTGGCGCGCACGGCGCGCTCCAGGTCGGCGCGGCTCGCGTCGAGGAGCTTGGTGAGGCGGTCCAGCTCGGGGCCGGGCGGAGCGCAGCCGATGGGGTCCTCGACGACCTGCGCGCGCACGCGCGCGAGGTCGGACTCGACCGCGCTGAGGTCCAGGCGCTCGCCCACCTCGGCGGTCAGCGTCACGAGCGCCTGGGCGCTCGCCTCGGCCTGCTCGACGCGGGGCAGGGCGGGGTTCCAGACCGCGTCGACGTCCTGCAGGGTCTTGGCGATCTCGCCGAACGCCGCGTCCATCCTGGCCACCGTCTGGTCGAGGGTGAGCAGCTCGTCCGGTTCCGCCTCGCCCAGCGTGCGCTGCTCCACGGGCTTGGCCGCGGCCTTGAGCACGACGGACGGGCCGGTGAGTAACGCGGTGATCTCGGCCAGCTCCGCGGTACCCGGTTTACCGCGCCGTGCCCGTACCTCTTCCGCCTGCCGGAGCACGGCGCGGTAGAGGTCGTACAGCGCCCACATCGCGGCCACCGACGCCTGCGCGGCGGCCCACCTGCTCGCCGTGGCGCCCCGCAGGGTGGCGCCCTTGAGCAGCTGGTAGGTGTTGTGGGCATCCAGGTCGAGAAGGTCGCCCGAGATGCGGTCGCGCTCCTCCGCGCGTGCTCGGAGCTCATAGTCGGCGCCTTCTCGGCTCATGGGCAGACCCAGGCTCATCACACTCCCCGTTCAGGCCAGGTAGGGGGATCCCTGACTTGACCCTGATTCAACCCTGTGACGCCTGCATTTGGCTTGAATCCGCGCATACCGTCGATGACATGGGACGAATTCTTCTGATCATCGCCGCCCTCGTCGCGGCCTTCCTTCTGCTCGGTCCGCTCGTGGGTCTCGTGTTCACGCTGATCAAGTGGGCCCTGATCATCGGCGCCGTCGGGCTCGGCGTCCTGCTGCTGAAGAAGGTGCTCACCGACTGAGGTCACTTTGGTGGCGTACGTCACTCTCCACTGTTAGGTTAGGGGAAGCTAAGTTAGGGGCACCTTACGTCACCAGGAGACCCCATGGCTTCCGTGCTCCGGACGCTCGCCCTGAGCGGTTCTCTCGCTCTCGCCCTGGCCGCCTGCGGCGGTGCCGACGACGGAGCCGACGGCGGCACCGGGAGCGGTAGCGGCAGCTCCGGCTTCACGCAGGCCGCGCCCACCGGCGCGGTCAAGGAGACCGTGGCGGTGGCAGCCACCGACACCACCTGCGTGGCCGAGAAGACCGACCTGGCCGCCGGAGTCATCAAGTTCGCGATCAAGAACCAGGGCGCCCAGGCCACCGCGGTCTACGTCTACCGCGCCGACAAGAGCGTGGTCTCCGAGCGCAACAACATCCAGCCGGGAGCCTCCGGTGAGCTCGTCGTCGAGCTGGGCGGCGGCTCCTACCAGCTGGCCTGCAAGCCCGGCCACAAGGGCGAGGGCATCCGCCAGGACTTCAAGGTCTCCGGCGAGCTGGCCAAGCAGGCCGACCCGCGCGTCACCCGCGCGGTCGAGGACTACCGCGCCTACGTCACCGCGCAGGTGGACGACACGATCGCCAAGACCGAGAAGTTCGTCGCCGCGGTCAAGAAGGGCGACGTCGACCGGGCCAAGGACCTCTACGCCCCCAGCCGCTACGGCTGGGAGAGCGTCGAGCCGGTGGCCGAGGCGTTCGGCGACATCGACCCCAAGGTGGACCTGCGCGAGGCCGACCTCGAAGAGGGCCAGCAGTGGACCGGCTGGCACCGCCTGGAGAAGGCCCTCTGGACCGCGCCCGGCACGCTGGCCAAGGAGAAGAAGTACGGCGACCTCCTGCTCAAGGACCTCGCCGACCTCAACTCCCGCATCCCCAAGGCGCAGATCGACGCCACCTCCATGGCCAACGGCGCCAAGGAGCTCCTCGACGAGGTGGCCACCGGCAAGATCACCGGCGAGGAGGAGGCCTTCTCGCACACCGACCTGTGGGACTTCGCCGCCAACGTCGAGGGCGCCAAGAAGGTCTACGACCTGCTCACGCCCGTCCTGCAGGAGAAGAACCCGGCCCTGGTCACCACCCTGGACACCGAGTTCGCCGACCTGGACGAGCTGCTGAATGCGCACGTCTCCGGCGACGGCTGGGTCACCTACGACAAGCTGTCCAAGGCCCAGATCAAGGAGCTGGCCGACGGCGTCAACGCGCTCGCCGAGCCGCTGTCCGGGCTGGCCGACGCCGTGGCGGGCTGAGCCGTGGCCGTCTCGCGCAGGAAGCTGCTCACGGGCGCGGGCCTGGCCGCCGGCGCGGGCGTCGCGGTGGCGGGAGTCTCCCTGGTACGGCTCGGCGGCCCGGAACCCGCCCAGGCGGCGCCGTCCGCCGTCCCCTTCCACGGCCCGCACCAGGCCGGCATCGCCACCCCGGTCCAGGACCGGCTGCACTTCGCCGCCTTCGACCTCGTCGAGCCCTCCGTGCCCAAGGCGGTGGCCCTGCTGAAGGCGTGGACCGAGGCGGCCGTACGGATGACCGCCGGGCAGGAGGTCGGCAGGGGCGCGCTGGGCTCGGCGCTGGCCCCGCCCGACGACACCGGGGAGGCGCTCGGGCTGCCCGCCTCGCGGCTCACGCTGACGGTGGGCTTCGGCCCGTCGTTCTTCGACCGGCTCAAGCTGACCGCCCACCGGCCCGCCCCGTTGCGGAGGCTGCCGCACTTCCCGGCCGACAAGCTGGATCCGGCGCGCAGCGACGGCGACCTGTGCGTCCAGGCGTGCGCCGACGACCCCCAGGTGGCGGTGCACGCGGTCAGGAACCTGGCCAGGCTGGCCTTCGGCACCGCCGCGGTGCGCTGGTCGCAGCTCGGCTTCGGCAAGACCTCCTCCACCACGCCGGACGCCCAGACGCCGCGCAACCTCATGGGGTTCAAGGACGGCACCAACAACATCGCCTTCAACGACCGGGCCGCGCTCGACCGGCACGTGTGGGCGGGCGCGGAGGCGCCGTCGTGGCTGCGCGGCGGCTCGTACCTGGTGGCCAGGCGGGTCCGGATGCACATCGAGACCTGGGACCGTACCTCGCTGCGGGAGCAGGAGGACATCTTCGGGCGGACCAAGGGGGAGGGCGCGCCCTACGGCGGGCGGCGCGAGCACGACGCCGTGGACCTGGCCAAGCAGCCCGCGGACTCGCACGTGCGGCTGTCGAACCCGGATTCGCTGGGCGGGGTGCGCATCCTGCGCAGGGGCTACTCGTTCACCGACGGCACCGACGGGCTGGGACGGTTGGACGCGGGGTTGTTCTTCCTCGCCTACCAACGCAACCCCGAAACCGGATTTATCCCGATTCAGCGGGCGTTGGCTCGGCAGGATCCGCTCAACGAGTACATCCAGCACGTCGGGTCCGGGATCTGGGCCTGCCCGCCGGGCGTCGCACCCGGCCAGTTCTGGGGGCACGAGTTGTTCGGGTGAGGGCGTAGTCGTTACGGCGGGCGGCCCCGTGAGCCCTCACTCGCGGCGCTCGACGGAGGCCCGCCGGGGGCGGCGGGGCGGGGGGATGGCGAAAGCCGTACGAGATCCTCAGAATTTTGGGGGTTTGGGTTTTGACGTGGGGCGCGCATAGTGGGTTGATGGAAGCGCGGCCCGCGGTCGATGACGCCGCGCTCGGGCGCGAGGCCATGGCCGTGCTCGAGGCGAACTGGACGGGGACCGCTACCGTGCCCGCGCCCGGCCTCTACCCCCACCAGTGGAGCTGGGACTCCGCCTTCGTCGCCATCGGCCTCGCCCGCCACCGCCCCCAGCGCGCCCACGCCGAACTCGCCGGGCTGCTCGCCGGGCAGTGGTCCACCGGGATGGTGCCGCACATCGTCTTCCACACCCCCGAGGCGTATTTCCCCGGGCCGTCCGTCTGGCGCTCCCAGGACCACGCCGCTGCGCCCGGCGGCGTGCTCACCTCCGGCCTCACCGCGCCGCCGCTGCACGCGCTCGCCACCTGGTGGATCTGGCGGCACGGCGGCGACGCCGCCTTCGCGCGCCACCTGTATCCGAAGCTCGCCGCCCAGCACGCCTACCTCGCCGCCGCCCGCGACCTGGGCGGCTCGGGACTCGCCGCGATCATCCATCCGTGGGAGTCCGGCATGGACGACAGCCCGTCCTGGGACGAGCCGCTCGCCGCCCTCCCCGAGATCCGGTACGGCTACCGCAACGTCGAACTCGACGAGCGCCACCCCGACAGCGACCACGACCGCTACGTCTGGCTCGCCCTGCGCTACCGCAACGCCGGATACCTCCCCGAGTACCTGCGCGACGAGCACCCCTTCGCCGTCGAGGACCCCTTCTTCAACGGCATCTGGCTGGCCTCCTGCCATGCTCTCGCCGAGCTCGCCCGGGTCGCGGGAGCCGACCCCACACCCCACCGCGAGCAGGCGGAACGCATCAGGCAGGCGCTGCTCGACCGGCTCTGGGACGGCTGCTTCTACGCCCGCGACCTGCGCGCCGACCGCCTCATCCGGGTCAGCACCATCGGCGCGTTCGGCCCCCTGCTCGACCCCGGCCTGCCGGCCGACCACGTGCGCGCGCTGATCGACGTGCTGGAGTCGGCCAGGTTCATGGGCGCCACCGGCTACCCCGTTCCGAGCTGCGAGATCAGGGCCGCCCAGTTCGACCGCACCCGGTACTGGCGCGGCCCGTCCTGGGTCAACACCAACTGGCTGCTGCGCCGCGCCGCCGCCGTCCACTCCCTCGGCCAGCTCTCCCGCCAGCTCACCACCGGCACCCTGCGGCTGGTCAGGCAGGCCGGGTTCCGCGAGTGCTTCGACCCGTTCGACGGCAGCGGGCGCGGGTGCAGGGACTTCTCCTGGAGTGCGGCGCTCACCCTCGACCTGCTGGCCGATAGCGTGGAGGAATGAGCTTCCTGAGCCGCCTGCCCGCCGATGTCCGCAAATCCCTGGCCACCGAGCCGGGGGAGCGCGTGCTCGCCTTCGCGCCCTCGGGCGACGGGTACGTGGTGGCCACCGATCGGGCGTTGTTCCTGCCTGACGGGGTGCGGGTGCCGTACGAGACGATCGATCGTGCGGCGTGGAGCGAGGACGGCGTGCTGAACGTCGCGACCACCACCGGCGAGCGTCACCAGGCGCCGGTGAGCGAGCCCCGCCGCCTGCCCGAGACGGTCCGCGAGCGGGTGAACGCCACGATCGTGGTCAACAAGCACGTGCGGCTGCCGGGGCGGGGCGGCGTGCGCCTGATCGCCCGCCGCCCGCCGGGCGGCGAGGTGAAGGAATGGACGCTCGTGTTCGACGAGGGCATCGACCCCAACGACCCGGGCGTGCGCGCCCAGGCCGAACAAGCCCTTGAGGGGGTACGGCGGAGCATGGGCGTCTAGACCGTCGCCAGGAAGTCCCGGACGGCGGCGGGCGAACGCCCTCAGGGTCCGAGGTGCAGACCAGGTGGTCGGCGTCCACCTGGGCGGCGGTGGTGCCGGGGCGGCGTTCGACCATGGCGCGTACCTGCTCGGCGGGGATGACTCCCCTGGGCGGCGTCGAAGAGGGCGCGGTGGGTGATGCCGAGGCGCGTACACTCGGCGCGGTTCAGATGGCCTGCTCACCGGTCTGGTGACGCAGTGGCTCACCGATCCGGGGCTCACCGATCCGGGCCAGACCCCGGCCGGGGCCGACGTGGTCGCCGGCCTGAGGGCGCTGGCCCGCATCGTCTCTCAGTAGGGAACGCCGGTCTCCTCGGGCTTGCGTTCCTCGTCCGGCCAGCCGGTGCCCGTGTCGTGGTGGTTGAACCGCGACAGGAACGGAACCCGGTCGCCGACCTTGGCCTTCGTCTTCGAGGCCGCCTTGGAGACCTGTGCTCCGAGCAGCCCCGCGGCCTCCTGCACCGTGGGACTGTCGGCCACCCGCTGGGCGGCCCGTTTGATCTGCTCGTAACGCTCACGACCGGCGCGGCTGCCCAGCACATAGCCCACAGCCAGGCCAATCGCGAATGTCATCCGATAACGCATCTTGCACCTCCGCTGTCTCCCGGCCTACCCCACTATCGATGCGACACGCACTCCCGGAGTGCGCTAATCTATTCATGCGCCGAACGAGAGGCCCAAAGCCCCGCCGATCAGCGCGAAGTTCAATCCCGTGTAGCTCAACCGGCAGAGCAGCCGGCTGTTAACCGGCAGGTTATAGGTTCGAGTCCTATCGCGGGAGCAGGACGGTGCCCATTGAGGTACGACTCAGGCCCTCTACCTAATGACAGGTAGGGGGCCTGAGTCGTTTCGGGAGCCGCTGCCGAGGACGGTGTCCATGGTCCGGGCGGTTGATGCCCGATCTGATCCGGCCGGAGGCGGAGCAAGGGTCACATCCCGTGTATCGATGGGTGTGGCCGGACTTCCCAGGCCGGCCGTTGGAGCTGATCGTTGTACACGATGACGTCGGCGTGGTCGGTGGGGCGGGCTGCGGCGAAGTAGAGCTGTTGCGAGGGGATGTAGCGGTTGCGCCAGGACCGTTCGATGTCGGCGGTGGATCCGGTCGATCCTTTGCCTCGTTCCCGGGCGCGATCTACCGTCTGCTCAAAAGGGACGGACACGAAGACGCGCAGGTCCCACCGGTCGATGAGTTCGGGGCGCAGGAGGAAGACGCCGTCGAAGAGCAGGACGGCGTCCGCGGAGGCGGTCGTGGCCGGCGGGGACGACGGGGTGTCGGTGTCCGCGTCGTAGACCGTGTGCCGGAACCTTCGGTCTCCCCCCGGGCCCAGCGGATCGAGCAGGACCCGGCACAGCGCGGCGTGGTCGTGGGCGTCGAAGTAGCAGCCTTCGGCCGAGTACCGGCCGCGTCGGTAGCGCCGTGCGCGGGGGACGAGGAAGTCGTCGATGGTCGCGCGGATGACGTCGCGGCCCTGCGCGCGCAGGACGGCCGCGAGCTCGTCGGCCAGCGTGGTCTTGCCGGCGGCGGGCGGCCCGTCGATGGCGACCCGCAGGGGGTGCCCGGTCGTGACGGACGTGATCGCCTCGGCCAGCCGGCCGATGAGCTCGCCGCGGGTGCCATGGTCCATTGCCGCCTCTCTCGCGGTGCCTCCGTTTGGCGCCGCAGGTCAGGCTTTCCCGCGGGACGTGGATCGGAACCGGGCTTGGGTGACTGATCCCATCACCTGTCCGGGCGCCGGCCGAGCTCACCGAACGTGAACGACGTCGTCGTGGCCTCCCAGCCGGCCGGTCCGGATCGGCCGTGGGGGTGGCGACGGTGCCGGCCGTACCATGCGAACAGCCGGTCGAACCCCGTCTGACCAGGCCCGGAGAGGTACCCGTCCAGCGAGACCGACGCCTGTGTGAAGACCTGCCCATGGTGCCCAAGAACGTTCGCGATCTTGACAAATCCGGACTCTCGCACATATAAAACCATCAGGTTATTGAACCGGTGGGTTATCGACACGCTGGACACGACGTGCGCGGCACTCGCCGACCCTCATCCACGAAAGGCCCCACCCGTGACCGACACGTCCACCCCCGCCAACGAGGTCCCCGAGAATGCCGGCAACCCGCCCGTGCCGCCCGGCGTGCTGTTGCTGGAGCTGGTGCCGGTACCGGTCACCGATATCGAGCGGGCCAAAGCCTTCTACCGGGACCGGCTCGGGTTCCGCCTCGACGTCGACGTCAACCCGAAACCCGGCATCCGCGTCGTCCAGCTCACCCCACCCGGTTCGGCCTGCTCGATCACCCTCGCCGAAGGTCTCCCCACCCTCGACATGCCGCCGGGAACGCTGCGTGGTCTGCACCTGGTGGTCGCCGACATCGAGGCGTCCCGCGCCGAACTCGCCGAACGCGGCGTCGAGATCAGCGAGGTCGAGGACCTCGGCGGAGTGCTCTACGCCTACTTCGCCGACCCCGACGGCAACACCTGGTGCCTGCAGCACATGCCCTGGCGCTGACCCCGGGGGCGCGGCATGGCCGTCGTCAGACCTCGCACCTGCTCCTCGGCATGAGCGGATGTTTCGGAGCGCGGCTGATGGTCTCCGGCCGGCGGTGATGAGCACCGCGGGTGGCAGGCCCCGCCTGGTGATCGACCGCAGCCCGACGCCGAGATCTAACGGATATGGCCGAGGGCCTTGGCCAGTTCGGTGGCGGTGGTGGCGATGACCTTTTGGTCGGGGGAGACGCCGTTGGTGTTGCGGTTGGTGAAGATCGAGATGATGATCGGCGCCTTTGACCTGGGTGGCCAGGCGATCGCGATGTCGTTCGCGGTGCCGTAGTTGCTCGCGCCCCCCGTGCCCGTCTTGTCGCCCACCGTCCAGTTCTTGGGGAGTCCGGCACGGATGCGCTCGGCTCCGGTGAGGGAGGCGCGTAGCCAGCCGATCAGCCGCTTTCTGTCATCGGGGTGGAGGGCGTTGCCCGCGGTGACTTTGGACAGGCCGGCGGCGGCGGCCGCCGGGGTGCTGGTGTCGCGTACCTCGCCGGGTTTCCATTCGGTGAGGTGGGGCTCGAAGCGGTCCAGGCGGCTGTGGCGGTCTCCCAGGGAGCGGAAGTACCTGGTCAGGCCGGCGGGGCCGCCGATCTGCTTCAGCAGCATGTTGCCCGCGAAGCCGTCGCTCTTGGTGACGGCCGCGCGGCAGAACTGGGCCGGGGTCATGCCGGTGTCGGTGTATTCGCGGGTTTCCGGGGAGTTCTCCAGCACCTCTTCCGGCTTCCAGCGCTGGACGCGGTCGAGGAGGCCGGGGTCGGTGTCGCGGGCCTTTCGCAGGACGGCGGCGCACGCGTACGCCTTGAACATGGAGTTGAACGGGAACCTCTCGTTCGCCCGGTATCCGATGGTCTTGCCGGTGGCCAGGTCGATGGCCGCCGCGCCGATGCGCCCGTCGTAGGACTTCTCGAGCTCCCGCAGCTTGCGCTCCAGATCGGTCTGGGCGGTGCGCGCGTGCGCCGGGGAGGCGGAGGCGAGCGAAGCGGCCGCGGTGAGCACCGCCGTGGCACTCCGGAAGGGAAATCGCATAGCGGAGAGCAGAGCAGAGATCGCCGGCGGATGTCCAATAGCGATATGGATCATGGATTGATAGCGGAACGGATATGACAGCGCGCGGAGGACCCCTCGACGTGGAGCTAGAGGGGCGGGAAGTCGGGGTCGCGGCGTTCGAGGAAGCTGGCGACGCCCTCGGCGAAGTCGGGGCGGCCGAAGGAGGCGAGCATCTCCTGCACGGCGGTCTTGGCGGAGGCCTCCAGGGTGACGTCCCAGTCGTTCCACACCTGGCGCTTGATGACGGCCATCGAGGCGGGTGAGCTGTGCGTGGCGAGTTCGCGCGCGTACGCCTGGGCTCCCGCCAGCAGTTCGCCTGCGGGCAGGACACGGTTGACCAGGCCCATCTCGTACGCCTCGGCGCCGGTGAAGACGCGGCCGGACAGGAGCACGTCCATGGCCCGCTGCTGGCCCATCAGCCGGGGCAGGATCCACGAGAGCCCGTACTCGGCGACCAGGCCGCGCCGGGGAAAGGCGGTGGTCCACTTGGCCTCGGCCGCGGTGAAGACCAGGTCGCAGACGAGCGCGTGGACCATGCCGAGCCCGGCGCAGGCGCCGTTCACCGCGGCGATGACCGGTTTGCGGATCGTGGTGGGGAAGGTGGTGGGGCGGGGGTCCGGGGTCTCGTCGTAGTCGCCGGTCCGCAGCGCGGTGAGGGTCTGGAAGTCGGCGCCGGAGCAGAAGCCGTTGCCCGCTCCGGTCACGACGACGGCGCGTACCGCGGTGTCCTTCTCGGCCTGTTCGAGCAGGTCGAAGTAGCGGCGGCCGAGCGCGTCGGTCCAGGCGTTGAGGCGTTCGGGTCGGTTGAACGTCAGCGTCAGCACACCCTGGTCGAGCGAGGAGAGAACGAGTTCCGGCATACCGCAACCGAATCATGTTCTAGGGCGCGCGCGCAAGGACCCCGCTCAATGGCGGGGGACGTAGGCGGGGGTCAGCGTGGACTGGTCGTAGTACCGGTGGAAGACCGGCGTGGCCGCCCCCGAGATCGGCGGGACGATCCACGACCAGTCCGCCGGGCAGACCCGCCCGGCCTTCTCCTCACGCTCCAGATGGGTGAGGAAGCGGCGTGACTCGGTGTGGTGGTCGGTCATCGTCACCCCCGCCCGGTCGAAGGAGTGCAGCACCGCCACGTTCAGCTCCACCAGCGCGTGGTCACGCCACAGCGAGCGCTCGGTCGAGGTGTCGAGACCGAGGTGCTCGGCCACCACGGGAAGCTGGTCGTAGCGGGTGGCGTCGGCGAGGTTGCGCGCGCCGATCTCCGCGCCCATGTACCAGCCGTTGAAGGGCGCGCACGGGTAGCAGATCCCGCCGATCTCCAGGCACATGTTCGAGATCGCCGGTACGGCGTGCCACCGCAGCCCCAGATCCGCGAACCACCGGTACTCCGGATGCTCGATCGGCACCTCCAGCACCGCGTCCCCGGGCAGGTGGCATAACAACGGCTCCCCGAACCCCGGCTGGATGACCAGGGGCAGCACGTCGAAGCGGCCCAGGCCGCCCCGCCAGCCCAGCTCGCGGGTCAGCGCGGTCAGCTCGGCGGCACGCGGGTCGCCGATGACCGAGCCGTCGCGGGCGCGGTGGCCGGCGTACCGGATGAGCTGCTCGTTGAGGATGCGCGGACCGGGGCGGGCGGGCGCGTCGGGGGCGAACACCGTGATCGTGGGCCGGATCCTGCCGTCGCCGGTGGCCTGGCGCAGGTGCTCGACGCACTCCAGGGCCACGCCCTCGGCGCTGGAGATCGTGCGCCGGTCGCGGACCTTGAGCGAACGCCAGTAGAGGCGGCCGATGCAGCGGTCGTTGTTGCGCCAGGCGACCCTGGCGCCGAACTGGAGCTCCTCGGGGGTGTGGGTGTAGGTGCCGTGGCGGGCCACGTCGGTGACCACCTGGCGCAGGCGGGACAGCAGGTCGCCGGAGCCGGGGTTCTCGGCGTGGAAAAGCCTGATGAAACGCTCCGCTTCGCGGAGGTCGACCGTTCGCTCGATGATCGTGTGGATGGAGACGGCGTCGAAGGGACGCAGGGACCTGATCCAGGTACGCACGCAGTGAACCAACGCATTCCGCAACACGGATCGCCCGGCCGGTTCCGGGCCGGCCTGACGTCCTCGTGGCGGTGCCCTCTCCACACCGCCCCGTTTCCGCAGCAGTTCACATCCTTTACCGACAGGCGAGGATTTGTCCCACAAAATCGAAAACTCGGTGATCTTATGGATACATAGAGTGATGCTCAGGCGAGCTTGCGGGCGCCCTGTGCCGGGGTGGCGCGCAGGTAGCGGGGCTCCTGCCAGCCCTTTTCCGCGTACGCGGCGGTGACCGAGCGCTGAACCGCTTCGACGCGGTCGGCGGCGGTCAGGGCGATCACCGAGCCGCCGAAGCCGCCGCCGGTCATGCGGGCCCCCCGGGCGCCGCCCCGCACCGCGGCCTCCGCCGCCACGTCCAGCTCGGGCACGGTCACCTCGAACTGGTCGCGCAGCGACAGGTGGGAGGCGTTGAGCAGCGCGCCGATCTCCGCCGCCTTGCCCGCCCGCAGGAGCCCGATGAGCGCCTCGACCCGGTGGTTCTCGGTCACGACGTGCATGGTCCGCTTGCGCTCGTCGCCCGAGAGCCTGCCCAGCGCGTCGGCCAGGTCGGTGACGTCGCGCAGCGCGGCCACGCCCAGCGTGCGCGCGGCCGACTCGCACTCCGCCCGGCGCTTGGCGTACTCGCCGTCGGCCAGCTCGTGGTGGGCGCGGGTGTCGATGATGAGGATCTCCAGGCCGTCGGCGGCCAGGTCGAGCGGGACGTTGCGGGAGGCCAGCGAGCGGCAGTCGAGGAAGAGCGCGTGGCCCTCCTTCGACAGCGCCGACGCCGCCTGGTCCATGATCCCGCAGGGCATGCCGACGAAGTCGTTCTCCGCCTTCTGGCCGATCAGGGCGATCTCCATGGGGGTCAGGCCCAGGCCGTACACCTCGTTGACGGCGGAGCCGACCGAGACCTCCAGCGCCGCGCTGGAGCTGAGCCCCGCGCCCTGCGGCACGTCGCCGTCCACGGCGATGTCGGCGCCGCGCACCCGGTCGCCGAGGATGGCCAGCACACCGGCGGCGTACCGCTCCCAGCCCCGGGTGTCGTCGAGCCGCCCGCGGGTGACCGGGCCGCCCTCGGCCTGCAGCGACAGGAGGCGCACGACGCCGTCCGCGCGCGGGCTGACCGCGGCCGTCACGCCCCACGGCACCGCGAAGGGCAGGACGAAGCCGTCGTTGTAGTCGGTGTGCTCGCCGATCAGGTTGACCCGGCCGGGCGCGTGCCAGACGGTCCGGGGATCGGCGCCGAACGCCGCACGGAAAGCTTCAGTAACCCGCATAATCGAACACTCCTCAACAACGGTCCGTCCGTAGACTAGCGCCATGCGCACGCTGGCAGATCCGTCGCTGGGCTCGGTACGGGTCATGCTGAAGGCCGACGACAACAAACCGCGCAAGCTGAAGTACAACCTCGGCCACCCTCGCATCCTCACCTTCGGCGGCGCCTACTCCAACCACATCCGCGCCGTGGCCGCCGCGGGGCGCGAACGCGGCATCGAGACGATCGGGATCATCCGCGGCGAGCAGCGCCTGCCGCTCAACCCCTGCCTCGCCCACGCCGTCTCGTGCGGCATGCGCCTCGGCTATCTCGACCGGGCCACCTATCGGCTCAAGCACACGCCGGCCGTACAGGAGATGCTGCGCGAGCGGTGGGGCGAGGTGGCCATCCTGCCCGAGGGCGGCAGCAACGCGGCGGCGGTACGCGGCTGCGCGGAGCTGCCGGGCGAGATCGGCGAGCCGTACGACGTGATCTGCTGCGCGGTCGGCACCGGAGGCACGCTGGCCGGCATCTCCGCCGGGCTGCCCGAGGGACGGCGGGCGATCGGCTTCCCCGTCCTGAAGGGCGGCGGCTTCCTGGCCGGCGAGGTGGAGCGCCTGCAGCACGAGGCCTACGGCCGGGTCCGGCCCAACTGGAGTCTGGAGACCGGCTACCACTTCGGCGGCTACGCCAAGACCACCCCCGAGCTCGACGCCTTCGCCGCCCAGCACGGCGTGGAGAAGGTCTACGTCGCCAAGATGCTCTACGGCGTCCTCGATCTGGTACGGCACGGCGCCTTCGCCCCCGGCACCCGGATCGTCGCCCTCGTCACCTCCGGCACCCTGGAGCGATGACACGAGGGGCGGCTAGCGACGGGGCGCCGCGTCCGCCTCGCCGCTCAGGCCGTGGAGCAGCGCGCGTACCCGCATGGCCGCGTCGTGCACGTCCGTGCCCACGTCGCCGAGCAGCCGGTCGGCCGCCGACGGCGAACTGCGCAGGCTCGTGCCCGCCTCCCGCAGCGACCGGTGAACGCCTTCGAGCGCCCGGTCGAGCTCGGCGCGCAGGCCGTCACGAAGCCGCCGCTCCTCCTCTCTGGCCGCCGCCAGCCGTTCGCGCGAGCGCCGCAGGTCGTCGCGCATCCGCACGGCGTGGGCGCAGTCGGCGATGTACGGCGCCGCCGCCCACAGCAGTTCCTCGGCGTAGTCGGCGGTGAACTGCCTGGCGCCCGGCGGGCCGATGACCAGCGTGCCGACGGGCTCGCCGTACCAGACCAGCGGCAACTCCCTGCCCGCCGCCCGCACCCCGCCCGCGCGGCGCCCGCCCCGCGCCTTCCCGTCCGCCCGCCGGCCGATGGTGTCGGCGTCGCCCACCTGGATGGGTTCGCCGATCGCGATCGTGGCGCCGTGGCGGATGCGGACGGCCAGTCCGCGGACCGCGAGCCCGTCGGCCGTCACCCGCAACGCCGCGCGGAGCGCCTGGTCGGTGTCGGCGCGGCCCACCTCGGCGGCCAGGCGCCTGGCCAGGCGGTGCGGGTCGCCGTGGGGGCCGTACATGGCGTGGTCGACGAGGCGGCGCAGCCGTACCCGCAAAGGCTGGAAGGCGGCGCCCGCCAGGAGCGCGGCGGCCAGCCCGGCGACCTGGCCGCGGCCGGAGACCACGAGGCTGGCCGCACCGGAGGCGGCCAGGTAGGCGACGCTGACCACGCCCGCCACCCCCGCGCCGACCAGCGCCTTGCCGAGCAGCACCTCGATGCCGAACAGCTGGTGGCGCAGCACCGAGGCGACGATGGCGATCGGCACGAGCGCCGTCGCGACCAGGCACGCCGCCCAGAACGCCGGTCCGGCCAGCAGGCAGACGACATACAGGGCGAAGGCCCCGAGCGGCCAGGCGAGCTGGCGGCGCAGCGCGGCGTCGGCCCCCCGCGCCCGCAGGGCCAGCGAGAACAACCCGGCCACGACCACCGCCAGCGTGCCGACCTCGGTGACGTCACGCAGCAGGCCGTCGACCGGAGCCAGCGCCTCGATCGCGAGCGGGTTGGGGATGGGCGCGGGCCAGCGGAGCGTCTGGGGCGGCGGCGTGGGCCGGACGACCGCCCGTACGCACTCCAGCGCCGTCACCAGCACCGCGAAGGCGACCACCGGCCGCCAGCGCGGCGAGGGCAGCCGCCCGTCCGGCGAGTACGCGGGCAGCAGCCCGGCCAGCAGCATGCCGCCCACCACGCGGCCGATCGCGGCCGGATAGCGCAGCAGCGCGGCCAGTTCGAGGTCACCGGCGGCGGCCGCGGTGAGCATGCCCGTCTCGGCGCCGATCCGCACGGCGCAGGCCAGCCCGCCCGCGCACATCAGCCGGGCCAGCAGATGACCGGGACGGCGGCGCAGCAGGAACGCCCCCAGCGCGGGGAAGGCCAGCCCGGCGGCGTAGTCCGGCAGCAGCGGCACGTCGGGCGACCACGCGCCGGGCAGCAACGCCCGCATCACCAGCGCCGCGAACGTCAGCGCCGCCGCCGCGACGGCCACCCATCGGCTCCATGCGCTCATCGGCCCCCCGGTGTGACCAGGCCCGACTCGTAGGCGAGCACGACGAGCTGGGCGCGGTCGAGCAGGCCCAGCCGGGCCAGCAGCTCGCCGACCATCGCGCCGGCGTCGGCGACGCCCATCACCTCGCCGATCTGCCGGTCGCTCAGCCCCCGCGCGACCAGGCGCAGCACGCTCAGCTGCCCCGGCGGCAACCCGTCGAGCCCGCCCACCGGCCCTCCCGCGGGCTCAGGCGGCGCCACGAAGGAATCGGAGGAGGGGAAGGACGCGAAGGAGGCGATGAGGCGGGTCGTGACCGCCGGGTCGATGAGCGCGTCCCCCGCCGCTGCCGCGCGCACGGCGGCGACGATCTGCTCGGGCGGCGAGGTCTTGAGTATGAACCCGCTCACCCCCGCCCGCAGCGCCGCGTAGAGGTTCTCGTCGCTGCCGAACGTGGTCAGCATGATCACCTTCGGCGGTCGTGGGCCGGCCAGGATGCGGCGGGCGGAGGCCAGGCCGTCCAGGCGCGGCATCTGGATGTCGAGCAGCACCACGTCCGGCCTGAGCGCCCGCACCGCCGTCACCGCCTCCTCCCCGTCGGCGGCCTCACCCGCGAAGCGCACGTCGGGCTCGGCGTCCAGCACCACGCGCAGCCCCGCCCGTACGAGCGCCTGGTCGTCGGCGATCAGCACCCGCGGCGCCGCACGCTCGGGCGCGCGCCGCTGCTCGGGCAGCCACGGCCCCCCGGCAGGACGCTGAGCCAGGAAGTCCGCCTCCAGCGCGCGCAGCTCCGCCGACAGGTCGAGCCCCAGCTCCTCCCGCCAGAAGGCGCGGGCCCTGCGCAGCGCGCCGAGCGCGTCGCCCAGGCGGCCGCTGGAGTAGAGCGAGGAGGCCAGCAGCCGCCAAGCCTCCTCGCGCAGCGGGTGGGCGCACGCGTGCGCCTCAAGATCGGGAACGAGCGCCGCGCCCATGCCCAGCCGGATCCCGGCGTCGGCGTGGCGCTCCACGGCCACCAGTCGCAGCTCCTCCAGCCGGGCGGCCTCGGTGGCCGCCCAGGGAAGGTTGGCCAGCTCGGCCAGCGCCGGTCCGCGCCACAGGGCCAGGGCCGCCTCCATGGACGTCCAGACCTGTCGGGGCTCGTCGCGGACGCGGCGTACCTCGGACTCGAAGCGCCAGGCGTCGACCTGCTCGGCGCCGGCCCGCAGGGCGTAGCCGGGCGGCGCGTTGACCAGCACCGTGGCCTCCTGGCGCGGCGGCCGGTCGGGCTCAAGGGCGCGGCGCAGCCGGGAGACGTACCCCTGGATGCTGGCCAGCGGCTGCGCGGGCGGGCGTCCCGGCCAGATCTCGTCCACGAGCAGGCTCGCCGGTACGGCCCGCCCCCGCGCCACCAGCAGCCGGGCCAGCACCGCGAGCTGGCGCAGCCCGCCCAGGTCGAGGGCGGTGCCGTCGCGATGGGCCTGGAACGGTCCAAGGATGTGAAAGCTCAGCCGGGTGGACGTGGGAACCTCACAGGGGTAGATCGACTTCGACAATCGTCCCGCCTCCCTCCGCGTGCCGGATCACGCAGCAGCCGCCGAGCTCGGCGGCCCGCTCGCGCATGGACCGCAGACCGATGCCCGCCGGCGGCAGGGCGGGCAGCCCGCGACCGTCGTCACGGACCCGCACGAACAGCCGGTCCCGGCATCGCTCCACGGCGACGGTGACCGAGGTCGCCGCCGCGTGCCGATGCGCGTTCGTCACCGCCTCCTGGACGATGCGGTAGACCGCAAGCTCCACCGCGGGCGGCAACCCTTCCAGGTCGCCGCCCCCCGACGAGAGCGGGGAACCGACGAGTGCCTCGATCGCCCTGAGGAGGCCGAGCTCGGCCAGCTGGGGTGGGGGCGCGCCGTCCACCAGCCTGCCGACCTCAATAGTCACCTCCTCCATCGCGGAGAGCAACCGCATAAACAGGGCTTCGGCCTGTTCCGGGGCGGTCCTGGCGGCCAGGCGAGCCGCGTGGATGGACATCGCCAGGCCGCTGAGCGACTGGCCGAGCCCGTCGTGCAGGTCCCGGCCGAGCCGCCGGCGCTCCTGGGCGCGCAGCGCGGAGGCCCGCTCGTGCTCGCGTTGGAGCGTTCCGGCCAGCCGTACGGCGTGGGCGGCGTCGGCCAGAGCGGGCAGGAGCGCGGCCAGCACCCGCGTGGTGACCGGGCCGGGCGCGCCCCGTCCGGTGTAGGCCCCGAGGAGCAGCCGGCCGACCGGCTCGCCGTGCCGGTCCAGGGTCACCGAGGTGGCGGCGGCGGGCAGCGTGCCGGTCTGGACGACCTGGTCGTCGAGCTCGACGGCGGCGCCGGTCACCGGCAGCGCGGCGCACAGCAACGCCAGGATCGCGCGCAGCCCGGAGTGCGGGTCGCCCTGCTGGAGGCGTTGCCTGGCGGTGGCGGCCAGCGCGCGCACGTCGGCGGTCCTGCCGTCCAGCAGCCGGTCGGCGGCGCGCCTGAACAGCCGGTGCAGGGGCTGGAAGAGCGCGCCGGCCAGCAGCGCGGCCCCGAGGCCCGCCCACTGACCGGCGGCGCGGGCCGCGCCCACGGCCGCGAGCATGACGGCGAGCGTGGCGACACCGATCGCCACGCTGCGGACCCTGTAGCTGCTCCCCATCTCTTCCGGGGAGGTTAATCGCGGCCTGCCAACGTCGGATCAACGTCCGCTCAACGCGGAACCCGCCTCACAGCTGGGCGAACGCCGGGCGGCGGTCGATACGCGCGCGGTCGGCGGCCGAGGCGAAGTGGTAGTCGATCCGCCGGGTGGCCTCGGCCCACTCCCGCACGGTACGCACCGGGGTGAGCGTGGCGACCACGAACGGGTCGTGCCACCGCTCGACCGAGCGCCGCCAGAGCTCGGCGGGGGAGTCGGTCAGCAGGTTGCCGACGGTGCCCTCGTAGGCCGGCATCGCCCGTACGGCGCCGTCGGGCTCGATCTGGAGCGCGGGGAAGAACTGGCCGTCGCGGATCCGGTCGGGATGCATCTGCAGGGCGAGGTTGTCGGTGGCGGTGACGTGCACGCCCGGCGGGACCAGCGCGCGCAGCCGTTCGCGGAAGGCGGGCTCGCCCATCGCCGCCATCTGCTCCTCCGTCAGCAGCTCGTGCTCGGCGAAGCCGGTACGGCTGGCCAGCCCCTCGGGCACCACCGCCCCGAAGGAGACGAACCCGAGCCCGGGAAAGCGCGGCACCAGTTCCGTGCACACCTGCTCGATCTGCCGGAAGTTGCTGCGCACCACGACGTAGTCGATGCCGAACACGGGCCCGGCCCCGTCCAGCATGGCCAGCGCCCCCAGGGCCCGGTCGAAGGAGCCGCGCCGGCCGCGGACGCGGTCGTGCACCTCCGCCGTGGCCCCGTCGACGCTGACGCTCACCCGGAAGAAGGCGCGGGCCAGGTCGCCGACCATCTCGGGCCGCAGCGTCCAGCCGCCGGTGAACAGCGCCACCTGGATGCCCGCCGCCGTCATCCGCTCCGTGACCTCGAACAGCTCCTTCACCAGCAGCGGCTCGCCGCCGGCGATCGAGATCCCGTGGGGGCGCATCGCGACGATGGCGTCGGCCATGCGCAGCAGGTCGTCGCGGCGCAGCTGGCGGCTGGGCCGCCGGCCGGACTCCGAATAGCAGTGCACGCACCGCAGCGGGCAGGCGTAGGTGATGTCCCAGATGATCTCCAGGGGACGGTCGGGGATGGTCACAGCGGGTCTCCAGGGTCGAGGACGACGAGCAGCTTCCTGGTGCCCGCCCGGGTGGGAGCCGGGCCCTGGTCGGCCGCGAGCCGCATGCGCGGGAAGCGCCGGGCCAGCGTGCCGACGGCGACCTTGGCCTCCGCCCTGGCCAGGGCGGCGCCCAGGCAGTGGCGGTGGCCGAGGCCGAAGGCGAGATGCGGGTTGGCCGGGCGGTCCGGGGCGAAGGCGTCCGGGTCGGGGAAGCGGTCCGGATCGCGGTTGACCGCCGCGAGCACGCAGTGGACGCCGCCGCCCTCCGGCAACTCCACGCCGCCGATCTCCAGGCTCTCCTTGACGTACCTGGAGGAAAGGGCGGTGGGGGTGATGAGCCTGAGCAGTTCCTCCACGGTCGGGTCGAGCCGCGAGGGGTCCTCGACCAGGCCGGGCGGGCGGCTCAGGAGGATCTCCACACCCTCGGTCAGCAGGCGGGTGACGGGACGGTGGCCGGCGACGAGCAGCAGCCGTACCGCGGAGAGCACGTCGCGCGGGCCGGCGGCGGACATCGCGCTGATGAGGTCGTCGCGCGGCGCGGCGCGGCGCTCGGCGATGAGCTCCTTGAGGTAGCCGGCCATGGCGACGCCCGCGCTCTCGGTGACCACGGTGCCCACGCCGGCCTCGGCGATCCAGCCGAAGACGTAGTCGCGGATGTGGCGGCGGCCCTCGGGCGGGACGCCCAGCAGCTCGCACAGCACCGCGACGGGGAACGGACGGGAGAACGCGGCGATGAAGTCGGCGGGCTCGCCGGCCGGCATGGCGTCCAGCAGGAGGTCGGCCTCGTGCTGGATGCGCGGCAGCAGCCCGGCCACGCGGCGCGGGGTGAGCTGACGGGAGATCATCCGGCGCAGCCTGGCGTGCTGCTCGCCCGGCAGGAAGAACAGGTCCTCCTCGTCGGCGAGCTCCTTCTCCGGCCCCTGCGCCTGGGGCGCGTCGCCGCGCAGCCTGGGGTCGACCAGCGCCTTGGCGGCGTCCTCGTGGCAGGTCAGGATCCAGCCCGGCTCCCTGCCGCCCATGTCGACGTGGTGGACCGGACCGGCCTCCCTCATCCGGCGCAGCGCGTCCATGTCGCGAAGCGTCTCGACGCCGACGAGGGGCAAACTACTGTCCATGGGGAACCTTTCCGTGGCCGGTGCCGGGGATCACTGCCCGATCCCCGGCACCGGTGTCGATCAGCAGGTGCCTGCGTACGACGTGACGTGGCTGTAGCACGGGTGCGCCGTGAGAGCCTTGGGGGCGTTGAGCGCCTGGAGCTCAAGGACGAATGCCATTTCCTTCACCTCCTTCCGGCGCCTTCGACCGCGGGTGCACGCAGGTCGACGGCGGGGATGACCGACGCGTTCAGGCCGAACGCGACGCCTAGGGCGGCAAGCACACCGGCGGTGCCCGTGGCCAGATCCATGGACAGGCGCAGCAGCTGGTTGCCGGGGAAGGCCAGATGGCCTCGGTAGGACAGGGCGTGCCAGGCGAGCCTGCGCACGTGGTCGTGGATCACCGGCCGGTCCTCGGGCAGGCCGAGGTGGTGGAGGGCGGCGATGGTGCCGGCCCGGCCCATGAACAGGAACGGGTGCCGGACGAACGGCGCGCGGCACGATCGGCGCGCTCCGTCGATCACCTCGGCGAAGCCGGGCTCGTCCCGCCGGGCCAGATACTGCGACACGACCAGGGCGAGACCGCTGCCGCCGGTGCCGAGGTAGGCGTGGTAGCGGTTGTCCTCCAGGAGCTGGAAGCCGCCGTCCGGCAGGACCTGCCCGTGCTCGACGGCCCGGCGCAGGGCCTTCAGCGCCCGGTCGAGGTGGCGTTCGTCGCCGGTGGTCTCGTGCAGCCGCAGGAAGAAGTGCGCGATGCCGGCCAGGCCGTGCTGGAGCCCGCCGCGTTCGCAGCCGTCGGCCGCCGCGGCGACCCGCTCGCCCACCGCGACGGCCGCTTCGGCCTGCCCGAAGTGCAGCAGGCTCATCCCGACGCCGGCCAGCCCGCCGTGGAGCCCCGCGGCCACGCAGCCGGGCTCGGCCGCCCTGGCGCGGGCCAGCGTCCGCGCGGCCTCCTCGCCGCGGCCGAGCTCGTCCAGCACCACCGCGACGCCGTGCAGGCCGTCGAGCAGTCCGGGCCGGGCGGGAGCCGCGCGGGTGGCGGCCACCAGCCAGTCCACGTGCTCCTCCGGCACCGGCGACCCCACGGAGCGAAGCGCCCAGAGCACCCCGGCGGCGCCGTGGGCCACGGTGTGCCCGCCCGAGACGAACTGCCGGGGGTCGCCCGGATAGAGCCGGTCGCGCCGATCGGGCGTGGCAGCGGCCAGAATCCCGGCCGTGATCGAGTCGCTGATCTCCGGCCAGGACGGGTCGTCGAACATCCTGGCCCGCTCGTCCATCCCGGCGCTCAGTCCGAACCCCCTGAGCATTCGGGGGCCGAACCCCGGCGGCACCGGGAAGTGCTCGGTGATCACGTCGGTCAGGCTGGAGAGCTTGACCCGGTCGCGCTCCTGCAGCGGCGAGATCGGCAGGAACACCCACTGGCGCAGGCAGTTCAGCACGTACCGGTCGGCCTCGCGCCCGCTCAGCCCCACCGGGGCGGCGAATCCGGGCGCCGCCAGCCCCGGCCGGTGCGGGTCGGCCAGGTCGCAGGCGATCTCGAAGTCGATCAGCGCCACCCGCCCGTCCGTACGCACGATGACGTTGCCCGGGTGCAGGTCGGTGAAGCGCACGCCCCTGGCGTGCACGGCCGTGAGCGCCTGGTCGACCTTGGCGAGCACGCCGACCGCCCACCGCGTGTACGCGGCCGCGTCCTCCGGCGTCGGGTCGGGCCCGGCCAGCGGATAGCGGTCGAAGACCTCCTCCATCAGCGTCTTGCCCTCGATGTACTCCTCGACCATGAAGTGGTGCTCCCAGATCACCAGGTGGTCCAGGACGCGGGGCACGCAGTCGAGGCCGTCCAGCCGCTTCAGCACCTCGCGCTCGCGCGCCAGCCGGGCGACCGCGTCGGTGCCGTCGCGGTCGAGACCGGCGTGCGGGCGCGCCTCGGAGAGCACCACATATCCGCCGGACTCCCTGTCGCGGGCCAGGTACACGCCGCCGCCGTTGGAGAAGTGCAGCGGGCGCTCGATCTGGTAAGGGAAGTCCTGTGCGCCGCCCTGGCCGCGGCGGGCCAGCGACCCGGCCAGCACCTCGGGCACCCGTACCCACTCGGGCACGGTGAAGGCGGGGCTGCGGTCGTCGGGCACCAGCGCGCCGTCCGGGTCGCGGATCGCGTAGACGGTCTCGCCGTCCGCGCCGACGTAGGTCATCGGGCGGAACGCGCCGTAGCGCACGTAGACCGGGGCCTCGCCGTAGCGCAGATCGGTCAGCACGTACGGCCCGGCGAACCCGCGCAGCAACTCCTCCAGCTCGGGCAGCACGCGGCTCAGCTCGTCCTCATCGGCCGGGTAGAGGGTGAGCAGCTTGCCGCTGCTGCCGCGCTCGGCGTACTTGCTGTTGAGCAGCCGCACCGCGGCGGCGCCGCGCAGGAACTTCACCGCGATCCCGCGCGCCAGGCAGTGCTCCACGACGAGGTCGCACACCCGCTCGGCGTCACCGGCGGTGGCCGAGACGTGGATCTTCCACCCCTGTTCGGGCAGCTCCCCGACGGGCGGGCGCAGCACGACCCACAGCTCCTTCTCGCTCCGCCGCCAGCCTTCCGGCAGGTCGCGGCGGGCGGTGGCGAAGCGCGCGGGACCGTCGGCGATGCGCCACGGCGGCTCGAAGAACAACGGGTCCGCCTGGCAGTAGGCGAGCAGCTGGGGAATGGTCGCGTCCATGGGACGGGCTCCTAGCGCGGGCTGAGGACGACGGGGAGTTCCAGCAGGTAGCGCACGCGGTTCTGCCGGTAGTGCAGGTCACGGGCGTCGTGCGTGAGGTCGACGCCGGGGAAGCGGCGGGCCAGCGTCTCCAGGGCGACGCGCGCCTGGATCCTGGCCAGGGCGGCGCCCAGGCAGAAGTGGTGCCCGTGGCCGAAGGCCAGGTGTGGATTGCGGGCGCGGCCGATGTCCAGTTCGTCGGGCTCGTCGAAGAAGGCCGGGTCGCGGTTGGCCGCCACGAGGGAGGCGGCCACGAGGTCACCGGGCGGGATCGCCCGGCCGGCCACCTCGGCCGGGCAGGACACGGTCCTGGCCAGGCCGACGGGGAAGGGCGTGACGTAGCGCAGCAGTTCCTCGACCGCGCTCTCGGCCAGCGCCGGCTCGGCGACCAGCCGCTTCCACTGCTCCCGTTCGCGCAGCAGCGCGGCCAGGCCGTTGGCCAGCAGGGTCGTCGGCGCGCGGTGCCCGCCCACCATCAGCAGGCGGGCGGCGGCCACGAGATCGTCCTCCGGCAGGCGCTCGCCCTCGGCCTCGGCCACCCAGCTCAGCAGGTCGTCGCGGGGGGTCGCCCGCCGGTCCGCGATGAGCGCGCGCAGGCGCTCGTCGATGTCGGCGTGGGCCACCGGCGGCACGGTGTTCATCCGCACCAGCAGCCAGTCGGCGATGTCGTCGCGGTCGTGCTCGGCGATGCCGAGCAGCTCGCACAGGACGATGATCGGCAGCGGGCGGGCGAAGGCGCGCACCAGGTCCACGGGCTCGTGCGCGGGCAGCGCGTCCAGCAGGCGTTCGCACGCGGCCCGCACGCGCGGCGTCAGCGTCTCCATCCGGCGCGGCGTCAGGTGCGGGCCGACCAGCTTGCGCAGCCGGGCGTGCTCGTCGCCGCCGATCGTGATGAGGTCCTGCTCGCCGCGGTGCTCCAGCTCGCCCTGGAGGCGGAAGCCGGCGGTGATCTCCAGTTCACCGGCCAGCGCCGGGTCCGCGAGGGCGGCGGTGCTCGCGGCGTGGCCGGTGAGGATCCACGAGGTCGACACCCCGGGGGCGTTGACCCGGTGGACCGGACCCAGCACGCGCAGTTGCCGGATCACGTCGGGATCGTTGAGCAGGACCGGGGTGAGCGCGGGCAGCCGGACGGGGCAGCCGGTGTCCTCACCCGGGTCGAGCGCGGCCAGGAACGAGGCCACGCTCCGGGTGTCGTCCTCGGCCAGCACGAGGGCCGGGCAGCACAGGCCGGACGGGTCGAGGTCGCCGGGCGCGCCCACGGCCACGACCGCCGCCGCGCGCTCCGGGTGGAGGTCAGCGAAATCCATGACGGCCGGGGCGGCGGCGCCGTAGCCTAGGAGAACCGCACGGGCGGGGCTTCCGGGTGCGGCGAGGAAGTCCTCGACCGCCTGCGCCCAGTCGCCGTCCGGCGTCCCGGCCACGTGGACCCGCCAATCCTCGCGCACCGGCGGCGCCCCCGCGCCGAACACCACCAGGGTCCCCGTCATCACCGCTCCCTCACGTCTTCGAGCTGACAGACCGAGGATGGACGGCCGGACTTGGATCGCCCTGGGAGACGGCTGCAAAGCCCGGCCAGACCTGTGTCGGCCCAGGTCAGCGCGTACGGCACCGCCCGCCCGCGACCCGCGGCGTCCCGGCGGGCGGAACGAGGCACCCCGCCCCGCGCCGTCCGATGGCGATGGATCCGCAGGTCAACGCCCCAAAGCCGGGCCTCCCCGCCGTCGTCAAGCCACTTCCAAGCCGGGCTTCCTACGCTGGCCAGCGGCGTCGGCCGAAACGCGGAGGGAACATGCGGATGCGAAGGCGAGGCGCGGGCGCCGCGCGGGGGAGCGCGGACCTGCCGTCCCTGGCCACGGCCTGGTGGGACGCCCACACGGCCGCGCTCGCCGGCACGAGCTTCCTGCGGATCGCCGCCCGGCTGCCCGCCACCACCGCCCGCGCGGTGGCCGTCGCCTGGCGGGCCGACCGCCGCGACACCGCGTGCGCGATCGCGCTGAGCCTGCTCGGCGGAGTCGCGACCTCCTACGGCCTGCTGGCCACGCGCGACGTGCTCGTGGCGCTGTTCGCCGCCGGGCCGACGCTCGGACGGGTCCAGGCGGCGCTGCCCTCGCTGCTGGGCGTGGCGGCGGCCGTGGCGGCCAGGTCAGGGCTGTCGATCGGCGCCGGCTGGGCGCAGGCCAGGCTCATGCCCAGGGTGCTGACGCTGGTCGAGCGGGAGCTGTTCGAGCTGACCACCCGGGTGGAGCTGGCCGCGTTCGACGACCCGGGCTTCAGCGACGAGATGAAGCGGGCGCGCAACCGCGGCGGCATGGCCCTGCAGGCGCTGGTGCGCGGGACCCTCGACCTGGTCGCGGGCCTGGCCGGGCTGGCGGGCACCGCGGTGGCGCTCCTGGTCGTGCACCCGCTGCTGCTGGCCGCCCTGGTGCTGGCCAGCCTGCCGGGGGCGTGGGCGGCGGTGCGCGTGGCACGGCTGTCGTACGTGAGCGAGCGCAACCGCACCTCGCGCCGCCGCCGCATGTGGATGCTCGGCGAGCTCATGGCCGAGCGGCTGACCGCGGCGGAGGTGCGCGTGTTCACCATGCGCGACTTCCTGCTGCGCGAGTACGACCGGATGGTCTCGGCGGAGACCGACGCCGAACTGGAGGTCGTCGCCGGGCAGACCCGCGTGCGGGTTCTGGGCGGCCTGCTGTCCGGCGGCGCCACCGCCGGGCTCTACACGGTGCTCGGCATGCTGCTGATCGGCGGCGGGCTGCCGCTGGCCGCTGCGGCCACCGCGGTGCTGGCCCTGCAGGCGGCCAGGCAGTCGCTCACGCTTGCGCTCACGAACGTCAACAAGATCTACGAAGAGGGCCTCTACTACGGCGACTTCACCGAGTTCGCCGAGCGCTGCGAGAGCCGCCTGCCGCCGCAGGCCGACACCGCCGTGATCACGCCGCCCGAGACGATCGAGGTGAAGCACGCCGGGCTCAGCTACGGCGAGGACGGCCCCATGGCGCTCGGCGGCGTCAGCCTGACCGCCCGGCGCGGCCAGACGATCGCGCTCGTCGGCGAGAACGGCTCGGGCAAGACCAGCCTCGCCATGCTCCTGGCCGGGCTGCGCCGGCCCACCTCCGGCGCGGTCACCTGGGACGGCCTGCCGCTGGACGCCGTGGAACGCCACGAGCTGTGGCGGCACGTGGGGCTGGTCAGCCAGGAGTTCTGGCGCTGGCCGTTCACCGCCGCCCGCAACATCACGCTCGGCACCGAGCACGAGGACCGCGCCCGGATGCGCGCCGCCGCCGTCAAGGCCGGCGCGCACCAGGTGATCGAGAAGCTGCCCGAGGGCTACGACACGCTGCTGTCGCGGGTCTTCGCCGGCGGCCAGGACCTGTCGGGCGGGCAGTGGCAGCGGCTGACCTGCGCCCGCGCCTTCTACCGCGACGCCCCGCTGCTCATCTGCGACGAGCCGTCGGCCGCGCTCGACCCGAAGGCGGAGCACGCGCTGTTCGCCAGCCTGCGTGCCGGCGCCGAGCGCCGGATCACGGTGCTGATCACCCACCGCCTGGCCAACGTACGGCACGCCGACCGCATCTACGTCCTGCACCACGGCCGCGTCGTCGAGGAGGGCACCCACGGCCACCTGATGGCCCTGGACGGCCGCTACGCCGAGCTGTTCACGCTGCAGGCCGACGGTTACCTCGAGGAGCGGATCGCATGACCACCCGCCTGACTCCCGCCCAGCTCAACGACGTGCCCACGGTACGCCGCCTGCGTGAGGCCGCCCCCGTCCACCACGTCGACCTGGGCCGGGGCGGCGCCGAATGGCTGCTGACAGGCTACGAGGCGGCGGTCACCGGCTTCGCCGACCAGCGCCTCATGGGCGGCGGCGCGGCGGGCAACCCGATCGAGGAGGCGGAGAAGGCGGGCCGGGTCATCTTCGAGGAGGACCTGGTCGACCTGTCCGGCGAGGACCACCAGCGGGTCCGCCGGATGATCTCCCGCCAGCTCACCCCGCGCCGCGTGGCCGCGCTGCTCCCCAGGATCGAGCGGATCACCGGCGAACTCCTGGACGCGATCCCGCCCGCCGAGAGCGTTGACTTCATCGCCGCCTTCGCCCGCCCCCTGCCGATCATGACGCTCTGCGCGCTGATCGGGGTGCCGGACGCCGACCGGGCGTACGTGCAGGCGTACGTGAGCGGCCGGATCGCCACGCTGCCCGAGCGGCCGGAGGCCAGGACGCCGGGGCCCGACATGACCTCGCCGGAGACGGCCGCGATGGTCTCCCACCTCGCCGCGCTGATCGCCGAGCGGCGCCGCGCACCGGCTGACGACCTGGTCAGCGGCATGATCCGGCAGGCGGATCGGGAAGGGCTGCCGGACGCGTACCTGGTGGCGGGGGTCAGGCTCACGCTGGTGGCCGGGCACCGGGCGGTCACCGCGCTGCTGGCCAACGGGCTGGCTCTGCTGCTGCGCGAGCCGGGGTCGTGGCGGCTGTTGCTGGAGCGGCCCGAGCTGATCGGCGACGCGGTCGAGGAACTGCTGCGCTACGTCACGCCGATCGCGCTGAGCGTGCCGCGGCACGCCACGGCCGCCGTGGAGGTGTGCGGGGCGGAGGTGCCCGACCGGGCGGTGGTGCGCTGCGCGTGGGGAGCCGCCAACCGGGACCCGGCGCGCTTCGCCGAGCCCGACGCCTTCGACCCGGCCCGGCCGGACAACGCCCATCTGTCCTTCGGCTACGGGCACCACTTCTGCCTGGGCGCGGCGCTGGCCAGGGCAGAAGCCGGGCTGGCGCTGACGACGCTGCTGGCCCGCTTCCCCCGGATGCGGCTGGTGGAGAAGGAGCTCGAATACCGCTCCGGCGACCTGCGCGAGCCGAAGACGCTGCGCGTGGTGCTGTCGCCGCCCGGTTAGCCGAGCTGGTCGAGGATCGGCGAGACGAGTTCGTTGAGCTCGCGCACCAGCACGGCGACGGCCCGCTGGGCGCTCTCCTCGACGCGCTCGTGCGGGCCCTCCGGCTCCGGGGGCAGCCCGGCCAGCGGCACCGGCGCCTCCACCAGGAGCGTCGCGCGCAGGAACGGGCTTCTGGCGAAGTCCTGCTGGGTCGGCTCGACGTACTGGCCGAACAGCTCCTGCCAGCCCTGCCAGCCGCGGTCGCGCCACCAGGCGCGTGAGCGGGTGAGCGGCTCGGGCAGCGGCGAGACGATCCGGACGCGGGCGATCAGCGTGCCGTCCCAGGTGTTGCGCGCGCAGGTGGCGTCGAGCACGCGCCGGTCCCAGCGGACGTAGCCGGGGTCGAGCGACGGCGGCGTGGCCAGTCTCCAGGCGGCACAGGCGAAGCGCACCGGAGCGATGTCGCCCCATTCGAACTCCGGCAGGTTCTTCTCCACGTGCGCGGCGTAGCGCCCGTGGCGGTCCCTGTCGAAGTCCTGGTCGATCCAGAAGGCCTTGGCCATGGGATCTACCGTACGGCGCGGGGCGGGTTCGGGGGCCGAAGATCCGGGAACGTCCCTCGTGCTGAATTTTCTGACCAATTACGCCTATCTGGTCAGAGAACGGAGAACGCGCATGGCCTGGCCGCCCGCCGATCCCGAGCGCCGGAGGGAGCGCGCCCACCGCGTGCTCGACGCCGCCGCCGAGCTGATCCTGCGCCGGGGCTACGACAAGACCACCATCGCGGACGTCGCGCGCGCCGCCGGCGTCGCCAAGGGCACGATCTACCTGCACTGGAAGACGCGCGAGCTGCTGTTCGCCGCGCTGCTGCGCCGCGAGCGCGTCGCCACCCTGGAGGAGGTACGGCGGGCCGAGCCGGGCACCCTGCGCGAGCTGGCCGGGGTGGCCGGGGTGGCGGCCGCCGAGATCATGCGCCGGCCGCTCATGCGCGCCGTACTGCTGGCCGACACCGCGCACCGCGCGCTCGGAGCGGGGCGCGAGCCGTCCCCGCGCGAGGCCCGCGCCGTCGCGGAAGCCGTCCGCGCCTACGTCGAGCAGGCCGCGGGCCTGGCCGGGCGCAAGCTTGAGTTCGCTCTCGAAGGGCAGCTGCCATGAACGTTCTCCCTCTCGACGACGCGGCCGCCGATCTCGCCCTCGCGGGCGGGAAGGGCGCGTCGCTGGCCCGGCTGAGCCGCGCCGGGCTGCCGGTCCCGCCGGGCTTCCACATCACCACCGACGCCTACCGCGCGTTCACCGCGCCCTTCCGCGAGCGGCTCGGCGCTCCCGGCGCGCAGGAGTTGTTCACCACGCACGAGATCCCGCCGGACCTGGCCGCCGAGATCCTCGCCGCCTACGCCGAGCTCGGCGACGGCGATGGCGATGGCGAGGGCCACGGCGCGGTGGCGGTGGCGGTGCGCTCGTCGGCCACCGCCGAGGACCTGCCCGAGATGTCCTTCGCCGGCCAGCAGGACAGCTACCTGAACGTCCACCGCGCGGATCTGCTCGACGCCGTCCGCCGCTGCTGGGCCTCGCTCTGGAACCCGCGGGCCGTCGCCTACCGCGAGCGCAACCACGTCCCGTACGACGACGTGGCGCTCGCCGTGGTCGTCCAGCAGCTGGTCGACGCCGACGCCGCAGGGGTCGTGTTCACCGCCGACCCCGTCACCGGCGCGCGCGGGCAGAGCGTGGTCAACGCGGCCTGGGGCCTCGGCGAAGCCGTCGTCGGCGGCCAGGTGACACCCGACACCGCCGTGGTCGCCGGCGGGCGCGTGCGCTCGTACACCGTGGCCGACAAGGCCGTCATGACCGTGCGCGGCCCCGAGGGCACGCACGAGCAGGAGGTCCCTCCCGCACGCCGCTCGCGGCGCGTGCTCTCCGACGAGCAGGTCCTGCGCCTCGCCGCCCTGGGCGAGCAGATCCAGCGGCTGTACGGCACGCCCGTGGACGTCGAGTGGGCCAGGCGCGGCGAGGAGCTCTTCATCGTCCAGGCCCGCCCGATCACCGGCCTGGCCGAGGAGGTGGAGGAGTGGAACGACAGCCTCACCGGCCCCTACCTGTGGACCAGCGGCAACCTCGGCGAGGCCATCCCCGACGTGATGACCCCGGTCACCTGGTCGCTGGTGCGGCTGTTCATCCGCGAGGCCATGTCCGCGTCGGCCATCCCCGGCTACCGCCTGGTCGGCAACATCGGCGGGCGCTTCTACCTGAACCTCAGCATCGCCATCTCCGCCGCCAAGGCGTTCGGCATGAGCGGCAGGCTCGGCGCGATCGAGCAGGTGTTCGGCAGGATCCCGCCGGGTCTCGACGTGCCGCTGCTGCCCGCCTCTCGGTGGCAGCTGATCAAGGCCCTGTTGCCGATGGCGATCAGGCTGCGCCGCCGGGTCGCCGCCAACGTGAAGCGGCTGCGGCCCTTCCTGGCGACCGCCCGGTCGCGATGCGAGGAGCTGCGCGAGCGCGCCGGGCTGATCTCCGAGCCCGCGGAGCTGGCCGCCTTCTGGGAGGAGGGGCTGCGGCCGTACGTCGTGGAAACCTGCCGGATGCTGGAGGCGGCCGGACGCCAGGGCGGCGGCGCGCTCGTCATGACCCGCGACAAGCTGCGCGAGATGGTCGGCGACAGCGACGCCGAGGCCATGCTCACCGGCGCCAACGCCGGCGGCGAGCTGGCCAGCATGGGCCCGATCATCGGCCTGGACAAGCTGGCCGGGGGCGAGATCGACCGGGCGGAGTTCGCCGCGGTCTACGGGCATCGCGGCGCCCACGAGTTCGAGGTCAGCGTGCCCAGGCCCGGCGAGGATCCCGGCTGGATCGACAGGCGGCTCGCCGAGGTCGCCTCCGGTGCCGCCGGCGACCTGCTCACCCGGCAGGAGGAGGCGCGCGCGGCGGCCTGGGCCCGCTTCGACCACCGCTTCCCGCGCAAGGGCGCGGCGATGCGCGAGCGGGTGGACAGGTGGAACGCGATCGTCAGGGACCGGGAGGACACCCGGTCGGAGAACATGCGGGTCTTCTGGGCGATGCGCGCGTTCGTGCTGCGGGCGGGGGAGCTGACCGGCCTCGGCGACGACATCTTCTACCTGGAGATCGACGAGATCCTCGACGTGCTGCGCGGCGGGCGCTCGCCGCTGGCGAGGATCCCGGTGAGGCGCGCCACCTACCGGAAGTACGCCGCACTGCCGATCTACCCGATGCTGATCGTCGGGCCCTTCGACCCGGTCCGCTGGGCCGCCTCGCCCGACCGGCGCGTCGACCTCTACGACGCCCGCGGCGGCCAGGCGCCCCCGGCCGACACGGTGTCCGGCTTTCCCGGCGCGCCCGGCGTCGTCGAGGGCGTGGCCCGCGTGCTGTCGGGCCCCGAGGAGGGCGAGCGGCTGAAGGCGGGGGAGATCCTGGTGACGACGCTGACCAACATCGGCTGGACGCCCATGTTCCCGCGCGCCGCCGCCGTCGTCACCGACATGGGCGCGCCGCTCTCCCACGCCTCGATCGTCGCCCGCGAGCTCGGCATCCCGGCTGTCGTCGGCACCGGCAACGCCACCGCGCGCATCCACGACGGCGACCGCGTCCGCGTCGACGGGGAACGGGGGACTGTGGAAGTCCTCAACGGATGACAAGACGCATGCGAACGATCACGTCCTGTGGTCACGATGGCCGTCATGACCGACGAGATGGAATGGGAGGAGCGGTGCGTCGTCTACCGGCGCGCCAAGCTGGCCCTGGAGCGGGCACCGGCTGCCTCAGGCGAAGACGGATACGCGCCCCGATTGCTGACCGATTGCGTGGCAGGGATCGCCTCCTCCCCGTCAAGGCTTCTCCCCGGGCCTCGGCCCGATCTACAGTGCTGGCGTGACGACGGACAGTGACGGTGATCGCCGTGCGCTCGTACGCGCGCTGGTGGCCGAGTTCGCCCCCCAGGAACTCCCCGACTTCGACCTGATGACCGGCGTGTACTTCGCCAACCCCGGAGCCGCCCGCCGTGCGCGCAGGGCCCGCGACGAGCCCGGCGCCTCCGGCATCGACCTGGGCGACCCCACCCTCACCAACCTGTTGTGGGGCGTCGTGGGCGGCCTCATGACCGAGATGGTGGTCATCGGCGTGCGCGACGGCAGGTCCAGGCTGCGGCGCTGGCGCGAGCGCCGCAGGGCGGGCGGCCCGGAGGCGCCGGTGCCCGAGCTGGGTGAGTCCGCCGACCAGGCCAGGCGGCGCATCGCCAAGGAACTGGAGGCCGCCGGCCGCGACCACGCGGAGACCATCGCCGAACGCGCCGTGGAACGCTGGAGCCGCCGAGACTGGACCCCTCCCCAGTGAGCGGCGGGGATCGTCCCGGCAACCCGTTCCTGTTACCGGCGGCGACCACCTCCCACTTCGTCCTGCTGGTCACGATCGTGCTCGCGGCCGCGGCCTCCTCCTTCGACTTGGTCGCGGGCGGCGCCTCGCGGTGGCGTGCGGCCTACGCGCCCTGCGACCTCGCCGCCGACGCCGCCGCCCGAGCCGGCGGCCAGGATACGCGGGCGCTGGCCGCCGGCTACCTCGGGTGCCTGCGCGGGGTCGGCCTGGAGCGGGCCGCGGTCGCGCTGGGCGCCATGCTGGCGGTGGCCGTCGCGATCCTGCTCCTGTACCTGGTCAGGCCCCGGCTGACGATCGCCCGCCAGCATCTGGTGCCCGCGGGTGAGGAGCTGTCGGGCCTGGTCGCGGGGCTGGCGGCCGAGGAGGGGCTGCGCCGTACGCCCGAGGTGCTTCTCGACGCCAACCGCGGCACGCCGGGCGGGCGCGCGTTCGGCCGCTACCCGCGCTACTACCTCCGCCTCAACATCGGGACGCTCCACGAGGCCACGCGGCGCGGCGACCGGAGCGAGCTGAGGGCGATCGTCCTGCACGAGCTGGCCCACCTCCGCAACCGCGACGTGGACCTGACCAGCCTCACGCTGTCGGCCGTGTGGGTCTTCGCGGTGCTGGTCGGCGCGCCGCTGCTGGTCCACACCGCGATCTTCGACCCGGTATGGCTGGCGCCCCTGTCGATCAGGACCCTGATCGGCACCGTCCTGGTCGTCCTGCTGGCGGCGTCGGTGCTGCGCGCCCGCGAGCACTACGCGGACGTGCGGGCGGCGATGTCCGGCGGCGCCCCGGTCGAGTCCCGGGGCGATGTGAAGGGCAGCCTGGTCAGGCTGCTGCGCCTGCATCCGCGCGCGGCCGACCGGGCCGAGGTGGTCCGGCAGCCGGGACGGCTGCTGCGGTGGATGCCGGGCGAGGCGCTGGGCGCCGGGATCGCGGCCGGGCTGGTGCTGCCGCATCTGATGGAGTTCGTCAGCCTGTGGCTGAGCAACGCGGATCTGCTCGCCTATCAGGTGAGCGCGTTGCTCGCGGGTCTGCCCGTGGCGGCGATCCTGCTGGCCGGGGCGTTCCGTGCCACGCTCGCGGCCATGGCGGCCGACCGGCCCGCGCCCAGGGGCGTCGCGGCGGGGGTGGCGCTGGCGGCGGGAATCGTCCTGGGCCTGCTGGGCGCGCCGAGCCGGATGCGCCTGTCCTGGGCGGAGTCCATCGCCGCCGCGCCCGTGGCCGCCGCCGTCATGGCGCTCTTCCTGCTCGCGCTGTGCGTGACGTTCGTGCGCTGGCTGTCGGCGTGCGCCGACGCGTGGCTGCCCGTGGCGAGGTCGCGCACGCTGCTGCCCGTCTATCTGGGCGCCTTGGTGCCGGCCACGTTGCTGTTCGGGCCCTTTCTCGGTGCCTGGGTCATGTCCGCCGTCTTCGGCATGGAGACGCGCGCGCCCGGCACGGCCGTCTGGGCGATCCTGGTGTCGGTGTTCGATTCCGGGAAGCTGACCGTCCTGCTCCTGGCGGCGCTGTATCCGCTGGGCTCCTGGCTGCTGTACACCTCGCGGGCGCGAGGGCGGCGGCTCTACCTGGACTCGCCGCAGGAGTTCGCCCTGCCGGCCGCCCGGGTCAGGCCGCTCGTGGCGCTCGCCCCCGCCGCGGTCCTGACGTCGCTGGTGGTGGTCGCCGAGCTGGCCACGCCGGAGCCGATACTGCTGTCGCTGGTCGCCGGGTTCGGTCCGGGCGTGCGTACCGACTCCCTCGGCGACATGATGGCCGTGGCCGCCGCGATCGTCGTCGTCCTGGGGCTGCTGCAGACGCTGACCGCGGTCGTGGTGTCGGCGTTCACCGGCCGCGGTCTGGGTCCTTCGCACGCCGTCCTGGCGGCGGTCGCCGGGGGACTGGGCTGTTCGGTGGCGATCGTGTGGCAGCCGCTGGCCCGGACGTGTGCCACCGGGCAGTGCGTGGCGGCGGACCTCCTGTCCCAGTTCGCCGCGCTGTGCATCGGCGTGCTCGGGTTCGGGGTGCCGGTGAGCCTGCTGGGGGCGGGCGCGGTGAGCGCGGTGCGCGCCCTCGTGGCGTTGGCGTCCTCGGCTCCCGCCCGGCCCTTGGTGCGCCCGGCGCGTGCGTGGCTGCGCCGTACGCTGGCGGTCGCCGCCCTGGGGGCGTCGGCGGTGTGGATCGCAGGGACGGCGCCGACCTGGCTGCTCCAGTACGGTTTCGTCGACTTCCCGCAGAGCGGCAGCTTCGACAGCCCGGGGAACGCCGTCCCGCCGCCGGGCCCGCCCGGCACGGTCACCGACCGAGAGGCGTGCGCGGCGCTGGCGAGCGCCGCGCTGACGCCGTTCGTCGGAGACGGCTACTACGCCACGTGGGCGACCGCCTTCGTCAGGCTCGGCGCCAGCCGGAGCCCTTTCCTGGTGAAGCTCGGGCACGCCGGCTACGCCGACGCCCGTGCCGCCCAGTACCGCCTGCGGGACTTCACCACCGCGCTCAACGCGTACTGCGTGCGGGTCAGGTAGTGGAGAAGGTGAACCAGTTGACGTTGACGAAGTCGGCCGGCTGGCCGCTGCTGAAGGTCAGGTAGACCGTGTGGGTGCCGGTCACCGGTGAGATGTTGGCGGGTATGGTGCGCCAGCTCTGCCATCCGCCGGTGTTCGCCAGTGCGAAGTCGCCGATCGGCGGCGCGGTCGGGCTGCCGAGGCGGACCTGGACGAGCCCGCTCACCCCGCCCGCGGCCCCGGAGGCCACCCGGGCGCGGAACTGGGTGGCGGCGGTGCCGCCGAAGCGGACGTTGTCGAAGCGCAGCCAGTCGCCGTTGGTGATCGCGCCGACGTTCTGACCGCCGCCGGTGTCGGTGGTCGTCTCGACGATGGTGCCCGACTGGGCCTGGTGGCGCTCGGCCTGGATGGTGGAGCGGGCGTCGACGTCACCCGGCGGATCGGTGGGAGTGGGGGTGGGGCCGGTGGCGCCGCTCTGCCAGACGGCCACGTAGTCGACGACCATCGGCCGGCCGGAGACGGTCGCGGCGGTGGGCGTGGAGAAGCCGGCCACGCCGTCGGGGAAGGCGCCGCCCATGGCCACGTTCAGCAGGATGAAGTAGCCGGCGTGGCCGGTCATGTTGTTCCAGGTCGCGGCGTCGAACTGCGACTGGCTGACCGAGTGGAACTGCTGGCCGTCCACGTACCAGCGCAACTGGTTGGGCGAGACGCTGCGGTCCCACTCGAACCGGTAGGTGTGGAAGGCCGACTGGCAGGAGGCGCCGGGGCAGGCGCGGCTGGCGCCGAGACCGCTGAACTCGTTGCACGGCCCGCCGGGCGCGACGCCGCAGTGGAGCACGGCCCACACCGAGTTGATGCCGTTGACGTTCTCCATGATGTCGAACTCGCCGATGCCCGGCCAGTTCCAGTAGTTCCCCCGGTACGGCGAGCCGAGCGCCCAGAAGGCCGGCCAGTAGCCGAGCGCGGCCTGCCCGGTCACGTTGGGCATCTGGATGCGGCCCTCGATGCGCAGCACGCGGCCGTCGGCGGGCTTGAAGTCGGAGCGACGGGTCTCGATGCGGGCGGAGGTCCAGTCGCGGTTGGCGCCGTGCGGGGTGATGCGCAGGTTGCCGGTTCCGTCGAGGCTGAGGTTGGAGGGGCTGGAGGTGTAGTTCTGGATCTCGCCGGTGCCCCAGTTGGCGGGGCCGCCCGGGTAGGAGTGGCCGGTGTCGATGATCCAGTTGCCGGAGTCCGGCAACGATCCGGCGGGGCCGTTGAAGTCGTCGGCCCAGACCAGCGACCACCCGGAGGGCGGGGGCGGCACGGCGGCCGAGGCGGCGAGAGCGGCGTACAGGACGAGGGAGAAGGCGGCCGACAAGGCGGCGGCGGCGACGGCGAGACGGCGGCGCGGCATCACTGCTCCTAGCGGGGGGTGGACGGTGCAGAGAGCGCTCTCACACCTGAAAGAAACATATGGTTAACGCCGTGTCAACCTCGGTGAGAGCGCTCTCGCATCCGGGTGGTTCGCGTGGTGTTCCACGTCCCGTCACCTGACCGGCCTAGGGTGCGCGCCATGAGACGTTTCGCCATCGTGATGTGCGCCGGCGCGCTGGCCTTCGGGACCGCCGCGGTCCCGGCCACCGCCACCCCCGAGCACGGTTTCGGCAGGGCCGCCCTGGCCGGGTTCGCGTCGCTGCCCGCGCAGACGTACGTGCCGGGCAGCGAGCGGTCCGGCGCGCAGCTGGGCACGGCTCCCATCAACGGGCTCACCCCGCCCTTCCCCGGCCAGCCCGTGCAGGGTTTCAGCGGCATCGCCCGCCGCCACGACGGAGGCTACGACGTCCTGTCCGACAACGGCTTCGGCGCCCAGGCCAACAGCGCCGACTTCCTGCTGCGCGTGCACCACGTACGCCCCGACTTCCGGACGAGGAAGCTGAGCCTGCGCGGCGGCTTCAACCTGTCCGACCCGCACAAGCGGGTGCCCTTCCCGCTCACCCGCCCCGACCGCAAGCTGACCGGCGCCGACTTCGACGTCGAGTCGATCGTGCGCTCGCTCGACGGCACCTACTGGTTCGGCGACGAGTTCGGCCCGTTCCTGCTGCACGCCAACGCGCGCGGTGAGCTGCTCGACGCGCCGGTTCCGCTGCCCGGCGTGAAGGCCCCGGAGAACCCCGAGCTCAACGGCGGGCAGCCGAACCTCGGCCGCAGCAAGGGCTTCGAGGGCATGGCCAGGTCCGTGGACGGGCGCCGCCTGTACCCGCTGCTGGAGGGGACCGTGACCGGCGACCCCGCGGGCACGCTGCGCATGTACGAGTTCGATCCGCGCAAGCGCTCCTACGGCGAGCGCCGCTGGACCTACCGCCTGGAGGACCCCTCCCACGCGATCGGCGACGCCATCGCGGTGGATCGCCACCGCTTCCTGATCATCGAGCGGGACAACCTGCAGGGGGCCGAGGCCCGCTTCAAGCGCGTCTACCTGGCCGACACCCGCGACAGGGACGGCGACGGCGCCATCGACAAGACCCAGGTGGCCGACCTGCTCGACCTCGCGGCCCCGGGCGGCGGCACCTTCACCTTCCCGTTCCAGACCATCGAGGACGTCATCATCCTCGACGACCGCACGCTGGGCATTCTCAACGACAACAACTTCCCGTTCTCCTCCGGCCGCACCGCGGGCGCGGCCGACGACAACGAGTTCATCAAGGTACGGCTGACGCGCGGCCTGCGCGCCGACCCCCGCGTCTACCTCTGAGGGACGCCCAGCCGGGCCACCCGGTTGCGTACCCCCTCGAAGTGGGCGTGGACGGCGGCGATCGCGGCGCTCTTGTCCCCGGCCGTCACCGCGGCGTAGATGTCGCGGTGACGGCGGGCGACGTCGGCGGGCGGCTCGTCCGGGGCGCCGATCTGGTCGCGCAGCTGGTGGTAGACGTCCCAGAACGCGCCGAGCAACTGGCTGACCAGCGGGTTGCCCAGCGGGCGGTAGAGCACGTCGTGGAAGAGCCGGTCGATCTCGGGGGAGACCCCGCCGCGCTCGGCCTCGTCCTCCATCCTGGCCATGACCTCGGCGGAGGCCGACAGGTCGGCCTCCGAGCCCAGGTCGATGAGCTTCTGGACGAGGCCGGTCTCCAGCATCTCGCGGATCTCGACGAGGTGGGCGATGTGGCTGCGGCCGTCCTGCAGGGTGATGCGGCTGTGGAAGGTCAGCTCGTCCACGAGGCCGGCCAGCGACATCCGGCCGACGAACATGCCGAAGCCGTGGCGGATGTCCACGATGCCGACGGCCTGGAGCGCCTTGAGCGCCTCCCTGACCGAGTTACGGCTGATGCCGAGCTCCTCCATGAGCTCCGACTCGGTGGGCAGGGGATCCCCAGCGGCCAGGCCGCGCCCGAGAATGATCTCCTTGACGGCCTCCTGGGCCTCGACGGCACGGCTGGGTCGTGAACGCATGTACAGCCCCTTCTCGGCGATCACTGCGTAACATTCCGGAAACCATCCGTTGACCGCAAGCTGTCTCCCGGCTTAGCGTCCACGTTACGCACAAGATAGGACATGGGATGTCCCACGTTCTACCCCTGGCCACATCCGGCCAGCGTATCCCCCAGGAGGCATCCGTGAGCTCTGAGTTCAGCCGCCGCGACTTCCTGCGCTACACCAGCGCCTCGGCGTTCGTCGTCGCCACCGTCGCCGCCTGCAGCGGCGGCCCCGCCTCGACCGGCTCCGTCGGCGCCGGATCGGACAAGTACCTCATCACCGCCGTCATCGGCTACGGCAACGACCAGAGCTGGGACCCCACCCAGACGGCGTCGGCCTTCGCCATGGCCGGCATCACCCACATCTACGAAGGCCTGCTCGACACCGATCCGATCACGCGCGAGCCGTACCCCGCGCTGGCGACGGCGCTGCCGGCGGACCTCAACGCGACGAGCTGGACCTTCACCCTCCGCGAGGGCGCCACGTGGCACGACGGGCAGCCCGTGACCGCCGACGACGTGGTCTTCACCTTCGAGCGGGTCCTGGACCCGGCGGCCAACGTGCTGGTCGGCAACTTCTTCAAGGCCTGGCTGAAGGAGGTCAGGAAGACCGGCGAGCGCAGCGTCGAGCTGGTCTTCAACTTCCCCTTCCCGGACGCGGCGCCGCGCCTGACCATCGCCAAGATCATGCCCAAGCACGTGTTCGGCGCCGCCGGCGGCTGGGACGCGGCCAAGGGCGGCAAGGCGGTCGGCTCGGGGCCGTACAAGATGACCGCGCACAACCCCAAGTCCAACACCGCCTTCGAGGCCTTCGCCGGCTACAACGGCCCGCGCCCGGCCACCGCAAAGCGCATGAACTGGCTGACCATCGTGGACGCCGCCGCCCGCGTGGCCAAGATCTCCGGCGGCGGCGCCGAGGCCCAGATCGCCGACAACATTCCCTACGCCAACATCGACCGGCTCAAGCAGCAGGGCCTGAACGTCGAGGGCGGCAAGGGCATGAACCACCTGTTCCTCATGTTCAACACCGCCGCCAAACCCTTCGACGACGTGCGCGTACGGCAGGCGCTCCACTACGCCATCGACCGCAAGAAGATGATCGACGTGGCGCTCAAGGGCCACGGCACGCCCTCCAGCTCGTTCCTCAACGAGGGCCACCCTGACCACAAGCGCGCCGCGGTCGTCTACGACCACGACCCGGACAAGGCCAAGGCACTGCTCAAGGAGGCGGGCGTCACCAACCTGACGGTCAACCTCATGGCGGTCAACGTGAGCTGGCTGGCCGACTGCCTGCCCACGATCGCCGCCTCCTGGGAGGCGATCGGCGTCAAGACCACGCTGGAGCCGCAGGACACCGCGGCGCTGTTCGCCAAGATGGACCAGATGCAGGACTACCAGGTGGTCGCGGCGGCATCGAACCCCAACCAGTTCGGCATGGACGCCGACCTGATCCTGCACTACAACTACGTGCCCGACGGCCTGTGGATGAAGTACTCCCACTGGGAGGCGAGCAAGGACGCCAAGGCCCTGTTCCGCATGATGGACGAGGCCACCCGCGAGCCGGGCAAAGCCCAGAAGACCGCCCTGGTCCAGAAATATCTGGATGTGATCGCTGAGCAGGCCGTCCTCTACCCGGTCGTCCACACCGAGCTCATGACCGCCTGGGACCCGAAGAAGCTGTCCGGCGTACGCGCCCAGGCCTACCCGGGCATCAACCTCCTGCAGGCCAAGAGGACATGATCCTCGTCGCCCGGATGCTGGTCCGCCGCGTCCTGATCCTCGTTCCGCTGCTGCTCGGCGTCATCGCGTTCGTCTTCATCGTGATGCGCTTCTCCTCCAGCAAGCCCGAGTACGCCTACTTCCAGGGCGCCAACCCCACCGCCGAGCAGATCCGCCGGTTCCAGCTGGAGAACGGGCTGCTCGACCCGCTGCCGGTGCGCTACCTGCGCTTCGTCGGCGAACTGGCCACCGGCGACATGGGCACCAGCGTGCTCACGAAGAAGCCGGTGCTGGAGTCGGTGCTCACCGCGCTGCCGCTGACGCTCCAGCTCACCCTGCTCGGGCTGGCCGTCGCGACCGTGCTGGCGCTGGTGTTCGGCGTCACCGCGGCGCTGTTCCGCGACCGCTGGCCCGACCAGGTGATCCGGCTGGTGTCGCTGGTCGGCGTGGCCGCCCCGGCGTTCTGGCTGGCCCTGCTGATGATCCAATGGCTGGCCGTGGGGGAGGGGCTGTTCCCGACCGGCGGCTACATCAACCCCGCCGACTCCACCGCCGGCTGGCTGCGCTCGATGACGCTGCCCGCCCTGTCGCTGTCGCTGCCCGTCGCCGCCCAGCTCATCCGCATCGTGCGCACCTCGATGGTCGAAGAGCTCGACCGCGACTACGTCCGCACCGCCGTCGGCAGCGGCCTGCCGCCGGTCGTCGTGGTCGGCCGCAACGTGCTGCGCAACGCCCTCATCAACCCGCTGACCGTGCTCGGCCTGCGCATCGGCTACCTCATCGGCGGCGCGGTCGTGATCGAGCAGATCTACGGCCTGCCCGGCATGGGCCAGCTCATGATCAACGCGGTGCGCGACGGCGACCCCGCCGTGGTGCAGGGCGTGGTGCTGACCATCGCGGTCGGGTTCATGCTGGTCAACCTGGTCGTCGACATCCTGTACCTGCTGGTCAACCCCCGCCTCAGGAGCGCCGCATGAGACGAGGACTCGCCGATCGGCTGGCCCGGCCGGGCGTCACCTTCCGCCGGCTGCCGCCGCTGTCGTGGGCGGCCGTTGTGCTGATCGCGCTGGTCGTGCTCGCCGCGTTGTTCGCGCCGCTGCTGGCGCCGCACTCGCCGTACTTCCAGGAGGTCGCCGGCGGCGGCCCGTCGGCCGCGCACTGGATGGGGCTCGACAGCGCCAACCGCGACATCCTTTCGAGGCTCCTGTACGGCGCGCGCTTCTCGCTGCTCATCGGCCTCGGCGCCACCGGCCTGGCCCTGCTGGCCGGCGCGGTCGTGGGCGCGATCGCCGCCACCTCCCGCAAGGCCGTGGACGAGACGCTGATGCGCCTGCTCGACGTGGTCATGGCCTTTCCCGGCATCGCGCTGGCCGCCGTGCTCGTGGCCGTCTTCGGCGGCAGCGTCCCGGTGCTCGTCATGGCCATGGCCTTCCTGTACATGCCGTCCGTGGCCCGCGTGGTGCGCGCCAACGTACTGGCCCAGTACGGAGAGGACTACGTCGCCGCGGAACGGGTCATCGGGGCGCGCACGCCGTACATCGTGATCAGGCATGTCGCGGTGAACACCGCCGCGCCCGTGCTGGTCTTCTGCACGGTGATGGTCGCCGACGCGATCGTGTTCGAGGCGTCGCTGTCGTTCATCGGCGCCGGCGTACGCCCGCCGGACCCCTCCTGGGGCAGCGTCATCGCCGACGGCAAGAACATGGTGCTGCTCGGCGGCTGGTGGGCCACGGTCTTTCCCGGCCTGCTGATCCTGCTCACGGTGCTCGCGCTCAACATCCTGTCCGAGGGCATCTCCGACGCCTGGGCGGCGCCCGCCGCCCGCACCGCGCCGCCCGCCCGCGACGACGACGCCTTCGAGCGGGCCGTGCCCGGCTCCGGCCAGGTCACCGAGCTGCCCGGTCTGGAGGAGGCGGCGCGCCGCCTGGCCGAGCGCGCCCGCCCGCTGCCCACGGGGCCGCCGATCCTCGCCGTGGAGAACCTCGCGATCGGCTTCGAGCACCGGCACGGCGGCGTCGACATCGTCGACGGCATCTCCTTCGACGTGCGGCCCGGCGAGGTGCTCGGCCTGGTCGGCGAGTCCGGCTGCGGCAAGTCGCTGACCGCGCTGACCATCATGGGCCTGCAGCCGCGCGAGGCCAGGGTGCGCGGGCACATCCGCTTCGACCAGCGCGAACTGATCGCCCTGCCACGCCGCGCCCGCAGGCGGCTGCTCGGCCACGAGATGGCGATGATCTACCAGGACGCGCTCTCCTCGCTGAACCCCGCCATGACCATCCGCGCCCAGCTCAAACAGCTCACCCGGCGCGGCGGCCGACGCACCCCAGCCGACCTGCTGGCCCTGGTCGGGCTCGACGCCACGCGCACGCTCTCCGCCTACCCGCACGAGCTGTCGGGCGGGCAGCGGCAGCGGGTGCTCATCGCCATGGCGCTCTCGCGCGAGCCCAAGCTGATCGTCGCCGACGAGCCCACCACCGCGCTCGACGTCACCGTGCAGGCGCAGGTCATCGAGCTGCTGCTGCGGCTGCGGGAGGAGCTCGGGTTCGCGCTCGTGCTCGTCTCGCACGACCTCGCGCTGGTCGCCGACGTCACCGACCGCGTGGTCGTCATGTACGGCGGGCAGATCGTCGAGACCGGCGCCACCGCCACGCTGGTCGGGGCGCCCGCGCACCACTACGCCCGCGGCCTGCTCGGATCGGTGCTGTCCCTGGAGTCGGGGGCGGAACGGCTCACCCAGATCCCCGGCGTGGTCCCCTCGCCGGCCGGCTTCCCCGCCGGGTGCCGCTTCGCCGACCGCTGCCCGATGGCCGACGCGCTGTGCCACACCTCGCGGCCGCCGCTGGAGGGCGACGCGCACGCGCACGCCGTGGCCTGCCACCACCCCGCGCTCACCCCGGCGGGAGTCCGAGGAGAAGAGCATGTCTGAACCCGCCGTCTCCGTTCCGGTAGCCGAGGTCTCGGGCGTGCACGTCGTGCACAAGGCCCGCTCCGGCGGGTTGTTCTCCCGCGACCGCGTCTACGCGCTGACCGCCGCCGATCTGGCCGTCGCGCCCGGCGAGACCGTCGGCGTCGTGGGCGAGTCGGGGTGCGGCAAGTCCACGCTGGCCAGGGTGCTGGTCGGGCTGCAGCGGCCCACCGAGGGGACCGTACGCGTCCAGGGCCGCGACCTGTGGGCCACGAAGGAGCCGGAACGCCGCGAGCTGATCGGCACCGGCGTCGGCATGATCTTCCAGGACCCGTCCACCGCGCTCAACCGCCGCCTGCCCGTCGCCCAGGTGCTGCGCGACCCGCTCAACGTGCACCGCCGTGGCACCCCGCGCCAGCGCGACGAGCGCGTACGCGAGCTGCTCGACCTCGTCGGCCTGCCCCAGAGCGCCGCCGACGCGCTGCCCGGCCAGCTGTCCGGCGGGCAGCGGCAGCGGGTCGCCGTGGCCAGGGCGCTCGCGCTGGAGCCCGGCCTCGTCGTCGCCGACGAGCCGACCAGCGCGCTGGACGTGTCGGTACGCGCCCAGATACTCAACCTGCTGCTCGACCTCAAGGCCCGGCTGGGCCTGGCGCTCGTGTTCGTTTCGCATGACATTCAGACCGTGCGGCGGATGAGCGACCGGGTGGTCACCATGTACCTCGGCAGGATCGTCGAGCAGGCTCCCGCCGCCGGCGTGCCCGGCGGGGCGCGGCACCCGTACACGCGGGCGCTGTTCTCCGCCACCCCCGGGCTCATCTCGCCGATCAACCCGATCCCGCTGGTCGGCGCGGTGCCGTCGGCGACCAGGCCGCCGAGCGGCTGCCCGTTCCGCACCCGGTGCTGGCGGGCCGACGACGCCTGTGCCGCGGAGATGCCGGCCGTACTGCGTGAGGGCGGGCATCTCTTCCACTGCCACCACCCCGTGACCGCGGGGGCGACAGACCTCGACCTGATCCAGGAGCGCGCATGATGTTGACCGGTGTGATTCCGCCGGTATGTACCCCGATGACGCCGGAGCACGAGGTGGACGCCGCCTCGCTCGTCCGGCTGATCGACCATCTGCTGGAGGGGGGCGTGGACGGGTTGTTCGTGCTCGGCTCCTCCTCGGAGGTGGCCTACCTGACCGACGCCCAGCGCGCGCTCGTGCTGGAGACGGTCGTGGGCCACGTGGGCGGGCGGGTGCCGGTGCTGGCCGGGGTGATCGACATGACCACGCCGCGGGTCCTGGAACACGCCCGCGCCGCCCGCGCCGCCGGAGCCGACGCCCTCGTCGCCACCGCGCCCTTCTACACCCGCACCCACCCCGCCGAGATCCGCACCCACTTCAGGATCCTCGCCGACCGGGCCGGCCTGCCCGTCTACGCCTACGACCTGCCCGTGTCCGTCCACATCAAGCTCACCGCCGACCTGCTGCTCGACCTGGCCGCCGACGGCGCGCTCGCCGGGCTCAAGGACTCCAGCGGCGACGACGGCGCCATGCGCCAGGTCATCCTCGGCCGCCCCCCGGGCTTCAGCGTGCTGACCGGTTCGGAGATCACCGTGGACTCCGCCCTGGCCATGGGGGCCGACGGCGTCGTCCCCGGGCTGGGGAACGTCGACCCGCACGGTTACGTCCGCCTGACCGCCGCCGCGCTGCGCGGCGACGCGGCCGCGGCCAGGGAGGAACAGGAGCGGCTGGTGCGGCTCTTCCAGATCGTGCGCGTCGGCGGGTCGCGCATGGGCGGCAGCTCGGCCGGGCTCGGCGCCTTCAAGGCCGCCCTGTGCCTGCGTGGCATCATCGACCACCCCACGACCGCCCCGCCCCAGACCCCGCTCAACGCCGACGAGACCGGCCGCATCGGCAAACTCCTCGCCGCCGCGGGCCTGATGTGACCTCCTGATGGTACGGCCCGCGCGGCCGTGATTGGTCTTGCCGATCGGGTGGGAATCGCGGCAGGCTGGTGGGCCATGTACTTCCAGCACTCCACCGCCATGTGGTCGGCCCACCCCGATCTGGCCGCCGGCGTGGTCCGCGCGGACGGCGTCACCGCCACGGCAGAGGTCGGCGAGCAGGTGGCCAGGTTCAGCGCGGTCGCGGCCGAACGGCTGGCCGGCCGTACCGAGTCCGACCTGCCGGAGATCCAGGCCTGGCGGCGGACGTTCGCCGCGATGGGCCTCAAGCCCACCCAGTACCGGTGCGCGTCGGAGGCGTTGCTGCGGCGCTTCAGGAAAGAGGGCGAACTCCCGCGCATCCACCCGCTGATCGACCTGTGCAACGCGATCTCGCTGGCCTTCGCGGTGCCGGTGGCCGCGATCGACCTCGCGCGGGTGACCGGCGACCTGACCGTGCGGCCCGCCGCCGGAGACGAGATCTACGAGACGTTCTCCCGTGAGGTGGAGAACCCGGAGCCCGGCGAGGTCGTCTTCGCCGACTCCGCCGGGCGGGCGCACGCGCGGCGCTGGACGAACCGGCAGAGCGGGTACTCGGCGGTGCGGGCCGGGACGTCGTCGGTGCTGATCGTGGCGGAGGCGCTGCACGCCACGGCGGCCACGGACGTCACCAAGCTCGCCCAGACGGTGTCCGACGAACTGACGGCCATCTGGCACACCACCCCCACCTCGGCCACTCTCACCGCGACCACCCCCCGCTTCCCCCTCACCTGAACCCCGCCACCTGCTCCGGGCCACCGCCTCGGGCCGCCGTCTTGGGTTGCCGCCGGCGCGTGGTGGCGGGGGAGCGGGCTAGGAGGGGAGGCGGCCGTGGAAGCGGGGGGTGCCCGTGGCGTGGAGGTCGGTTTCGATGCGGGCCGCCGTCGCGAGCAGGGAAGGCAGGAGGTCGCGGCGGGCCGACTCCGGGGTGGTACGGCTGGCGTGCGTGGAGACGTTGACCGCGGCCACCACCTGGCCGGTCGCGTCGCGGATGGGGGCGGCCAGCGACCGCAGGCCCTCCTCCAGCTCCTGGTCCACCATGGCCCACCCCTGCGCGCGTACCCGATCGAGCTCGGCGCGCAGCTGGATCGGCGAGGTGAGCGTGCGTGAGGTGTGACGCCGCAGCTTCGCCCGGGTGAAGTAGGCGTCGAGTTCGGCGGGGGGCAGCCAGGCCAGCAGGACCCGGCCCATCGAGGTGACGTGCGCGGGGAAGCGGGTGCCGATGTTGATGGTCACCCGCATGATCCGCGAGGTGGCGACCCTGGCCACGTAGACGACGTCCTCCTGGTCGAGCACCGCCACGGACGCGGATTCGTGCACCTCGGCCACCAGCCGTTCCAGGTGCGGCTGCGCGACTTCGGGCAGCGACATGCTCGACAGGTACGCGTACCCCAGCTCCAGGACCCTCGGCGTGAGCGTGAAGAACCGCCCGTCGGTCCGCACGTAGCCCAGGTCGGCCAGCGTCAGCAGGAACCTGCGGGCCGCCGCCCGGGTCAGTCCGGTGGCCCTGGCCACCTCGGCGAGTGTCAGCGCGGGATGTTCGGAGTCGAACGCGCGGATCACCGACAGGCCTCTGGCCAGCGACTGTACGTGTTCCGGCGCCCGGTTTTCGGAAGTGTCCCTACTTACCATGAAGTAACTATAGAACGTGTTCGCCATCCGTACATTCGTATGGACTGCGAACATCTATCCATTGACGTGACCCCGATCACCGCCTAACGTCACGGAAACGCACACTGTGCGAACGACTGTGCGGCATACGAACATCGAGGCGATGATGCAGACGGTCCGAGACGCCACCTTTGACGTGCTTCGGCGCTATGCCATGACCACCCTTTTCGCCAACCCGGGTTCCAGCGAGGTGTCCCTGCTCACCGGGCTGCCCGACGACCTGACGTTCGTTCTCGCGTTGCACGAGGGCTCCGTGGTGGGGATGGCGACCGGCCACGCCATCGCCACCGACCGCCCGGCGCTGGCGATCGTGCACACGACCGCCGGGCTCGGCAACGCCGTCGGCGCCCTGGCCACCGCGCGCGTCAACCGCGCGCCGCTGGTCGTGATCGCCGGCCAGCAGGACCGCCGCCACCTGGCGCTGGAGCCGTTCCTGACCGGCCGGCTCGACGGCCTCGCCGGCGACTACCCCGTGTGGCGGGCGCAGCCCGCGCGGGCCCAGGACGTGCCGGGAGCGGTGGCCCGCGCGTGGCACGAGGCGCAGACCGCCCGCGGACCCGCCCTGGTGGTGGTGCCCATGGATGACTGGCTCAGCGTCATGCCGCCGGACCAGGTGGTCGCCGCTCCCCATACGCTGCTGCGGCCCAGCGCGACCGCCCTCGACGCCGCCATCGAACTGGCCGCGCTCCTGAACGAGTCCGCCTCCCCGGTGATCGTCGCCGGCGCCGGCGCCGACCACCCGCGTACCTGGGCCGCCCTGGTCGCCCTGGCCGAACGGCTGGGCTGCCCGGTCTGGCAGGAGTCGTTCGGCGCCAGAGCCGGTTTCCCCCAGCACCACCCGCAGTACGCCGGAGTCCTGCCTTCCGGCCGGGCCCAGCAGCGCACGATCCTGTCGGGCCACGACTTCGTGCTCGCGGTCGGCGCCCCCGTCTTCCGCCACAACCCCTACCAGCCGGGCCACCTCGTCACCCCCGGCACCCGGATCGCCGTGGTCACCGACGACCCGTCCGAGGCCCACCGCGCCCCCGCCGACCTGGCCATCCTCGCCTCGCCCGCCACCGTCTGCGAACACCTGCCCACCCACCTCCACCCCCGCCCCGCCCCGCCCCGGGCGCTCACGAACCCGGCCACCCCGAACCACCAGGCCGAGCAGGAACCCGGCGAACCGCGCGACACCGCGTTCGCGTCGCCCGAGCCCGTGGACCCGCGATGGGACACCGGTGGGCGGCCCGCACCAAGCGCGGGCGGCATCGGGCCCGTGCAGAGCGCGGGCGACGGCGGGCGCGTGCTGAGCGGGGGCCGGTGGGCGACGGACGAGCCGGCGGAAGGTACATGGGAGCCGCGCTGGGTGGTGCCCGCCCAGCAGGGCCGCGCCGACGCGCACGGCCTGGTCGACCCCGGCGTGGGCGAGCCGCTGCGGGCCGCGCACGTCCTGGCGGCCCTGGCGGTACGGCTGGCGCCCGAGACGATCGTGGTCGAGGAGACCCCGTCGTCCAGGCCGGAGCTCCACCGCCTGCTCCCGGCCAGGCGCCCCCTGGGTTTCGTGTCGGCGGCCATGGGCGGCCTGGGCTTCGCGCTGCCCGCCGCGGTCGGGCTGCGCATGGCGCTGCCCGACCGCCCGGTGGTGGCGGTGGTCGGCGACGGGTCGGCCATCTACGGCATCCAGGCCCTCTGGAGCGCCGCCCGCTACCGGGTGGGCGCCCTGTTCGTGGTGCTGGCCAACGGCAGGTACGCGGTCATGGACCAGCTCGCCGAGGCGGCGGACGCGGGCAAGCCCCCGTGGCCTGCCTTCGAGGAGGTCAGCCTGAGCGGCCTGGCCACCGCGTTCGGTTGCCCGGCCCGCCGCATCACCGGCCACGACGAACTGCTGGACGTCCTCGACGGCGTCATCCCCAGCCTGCTGGACCGCACCCAGCCTCTCCTCCTCGACATCGCCATAGCCCCCTGACGCCGACCACCCCCCTCAAGGCCACAACAGCAGGAGGCCCACCCCCATGACCCTGCTCGACCCGTCCACCTGGACGGGACGCCTGTTCGGCGGCACCTGGACGCAGGCCGCCGCCACCGCTCCCGTCACCGAGCCCGCCACCGGCGTCCGTCTCGGCACCATCGGCCTGGCCACGCCGGACGACGTCACGGCCGCCGCCCGGCGCGGCCGGGCCGTACAGCCGGAATGGGCCCGCACGAACTTCGAGGAACGCGCGGCCGTGCTGCGCCGCGCGGGCCTGGCCTTCGAGCAGCACGCGGCCGAACTCCACGAGTGGATCATGCGTGAGTCCGGCTCCATCCGCGGCAAGGCGGGCTTCGAGACCCACATCGCCGCCCAGGAGTGCCACGAGGCCGCCGCGCTGGCCTCCCGGCCGATCGGCGAGATCCTGCCCACGGCCAAACGGCGGCTCAGCCTGGCCAGGCGGGTGCCGTCGGGTGTGATCGGGGTGATCGCGCCGTTCAACGCCCCGCTCATCCTGGCCATCCGCTCCGTCGCGCCCGCCCTGGCCCTGGGCAACGCGGTCGTGCTCAAGCCGGACCCGCGCACCGCCGTGTGCGGCGGCGTCTCGATCGCCCGCGTCTTCGAGGACGCGGGCCTGCCCGAGGGACTGCTGCACGTGCTGCCCGGCGGCCCCGACGTGGGGCAGGCCCTGGTCGCCGACCCGGACGTCAGGGTGATCTCCTTCACCGGCTCCACGGCCGCCGGCAGAAAGGTGGGCGAGGCCGCGGCCCGCCATCTCAAGCGGGCGCACCTGGAGCTCGGCGGCAACTCCGCGCTGATCGTGCTGGACGACGCCGACCTCGACCGGGCCGTCTCCGCCGGTGCCTGGGGCTCCTACTTCCACCAAGGTCAGATCTGCATGACCGCGGGCCGCCACCTCGTCCACGCGTCCGTCGCCGCCGAGTACGTCGGGAAGCTGGCCGCCAAAGCCGCCGCACTGCCGGTCGGCGACCCCTTCACCCAGGACGTGGCGCTCGGCCCGCTCATCGACGCCGGCCAGCGCGACAAGGTCCACGCGCTCGTCGGCGCCGGCGGCGAGGTGGTCACCGGCGGCACCTACGACGGCCTGTTCTACCGCCCGACCGTGCTGACCGGCCTCACCCCCGACAGCCCCGCCTATGCCCAGGAGGTCTTCGGCCCGGTGGCGCCCGTGCTCACCTTCCGCGACGAGGACGAGGCCGTGGCGCTGGCCACCGGCAGCGAGTACGGGCTGTCGCTGTCCATCCTCACCCGCGACGCCATGCGTGGCCTCGACCTGGCCGAGCGCATCCCGACCGGGATCGCGCACGTCAACGACCAGACCGTGGACGACGAGGCGGTCGCCCCGTTCGGCGGCGTGGCCCACTCGGGCACCGGCTCCCGCTTCGGGGGCGCCGCCGCCAACGTCGAGGCGTTCACCGAGACGCGCTGGATCACCGTCCAGGGCCCGATCGAGACCTACCCGTTCTAGGGAGACGGCGTGAAGCGTGTCTTCGGTGTGGACGAGTTCGGCGTCGTCGTGGTGCTCGTCGTGCTCGTGGTGGCCATCGGACTGTTCCACCCCGCCTTCCTCGACCGCGCGCAGCTCATCGACGTGGTACGGCAGGCCTCCTTCATCGGCGTGCTGGCCTGCGGCATGACGTACCTGCTCGCCATGCGCGAGCTGGACCTCTCGGTCGGATCCACCTACGCGCTCAGCCTCATCGCGGGCAGCATGATGATGCGCGCGGGCGTGAACCCGTGGCTGGCCGCGGCGGCCGGCGTGGCCGTGGGCGCCGTGCTCGGCCTGGTCAACGGGGCGCTGTGCAACACGCTCGGCATCCCGTCGATCATCGCCACGCTGGGCACCCTGTCGGTCTTCCGCGGCCTGGCCCTGGCGCTGAGCGAGGGCCGCCAGGTGGCCGGGCTGCCGCGCGAGGACGCCTTCTTCACGGTGGTCGGCGGCGACCTGCTGGGCCTGCCCACCTCGATCTGGGTGCTGGCGGCGGTGGCGATAGCGCTGACCGTGGTCTTCAAGGCCACGCCGTTCGGCTACCGGGTGCGGGCGATCGGCTCGAACCCCGACGCCGCGCGCTTCTCCGGCATCTCGATCCCGCGCGTCCGCCTCCAGGTGCTGGTGCTGTCCGGCGCGCTGGCCGGGGTGGCGGGCGTGCTCACGCTGGGCTTCTTCGCCTCCGGCCAGCCGACCATCGGCCAGGGCTACGAGCTGCAGGCCATCGCCGCCGCGATCATCGGCGGCACCCCGCTGCGCGGCGGTTCCGGCACGGTCTGGGGCTCCGTCCTCGGCACCGTGATCCTCGGGACGGTCGCCAGCGGACTCGTGTACTTCGGCGTCCCCATCAACTGGAGCCTGTTCGCCACAGGCATCGTCATCCTCCTCGCCGTCGCGCTCGACGCCCTGTTGCGCCGCCGCGGCTCCGCCAGCTCTAGGGAGTCCCTGTGAGGAACTCTGTGAAACGCGCCCTGATCGCCGCCGTCCTCGTCCTGACCGCCGCCTGTTCCGGCGGCGGCCCCACCTCCTCCGGCGCCCCGAAGATCGGGTTCTCGCTGGCCACCACCGACGCCGACTTCGCGCAGGAGATGGCGGCCGGCGGGCAGTTCGCCGCCGACGCGGTCGGCGGCGTCGACCTGCAGATCAGCGCCCCCAACTCGGTGGACCCGCCGGCCCAGGTCAAGCTCTTCGGCGACCTCGGCCGCACCGCGCCCGACGGCATCGCGATCGAGGACCTGGCGCCGGAGTTGTTCGTACGGCCGCTGGCCGACCTGGCGGCGCGGAAGATCCGGCTGGTCGGCGTGGACACCGTGCCCGCCCCCGGCAGCAACGTCGGCCTCTACGTCGGCAACGACAACCGGGGCGCGGGCAAGCAGCTCGCGCTCGAAGCCATCAAGCTCCTGCCGCCGGACGCCACCGGCGACGTGGTGCTCGGCACGCCGAACCCCGGTGTGCCGGTGCTGGACGAGCGGGCCAACGGCATGAAGGAGGCCTTCGCCGAGAAGCTGCCCGGTGTGAAGGTGCTCGGCCCCTTCGAGACCAAGAACGACCCGGCCGCCAACTTCGAGATCTGGAACGGGCTGGTCAAGGCCCATCCGAAGGCGCTGGCCTTCCTCGGCACCGGGGACCAGGACGCGTACAACCTGGCCAAGGCCAAGCAGACCGCCGGGGGCTCGTACCTGGTGGCCGCCTTCGACCTCGACCCCAAGACGCTGGCCGCGGTCAAGGACGGCACCAGCTTCGCCGCCATGTCCCCCGAGCACTACTTCAAGGGCTATGTCGCGATCCGCATGCTGGCCGAGGCCGCCAAGGCGGGCAAGGCGCTGCCCGAGGGCTGGGCCGACCCCGGTCACCTGCTCGTCACCAAGGCCAACGTCGACGAGATCACCGCCAGACAGGCCTCCGACCAGGCCAAACGGGCGTGGCTGAAGAGCCGGGCCGATGAGTTCTTCAGCGGTATCCAGGGCAGGCTGAGGCCGCTGAGCGAGGCGAAGTAGCCCATGTACCTCGCGTCGGGCATCGGCAAGCGCTTCGGTGGCGTGCGCGCCCTCGACGGCGCCCGCATCGAGCTGCGCCCCGGCAGCGTCCACGCCCTCCTCGGCGAGAACGGCGCCGGCAAGTCCACGCTGGTCAAGATCTTGGCCGGCGCCCTCCCGCCCGACGAGGGCGAGCTCCTGCTGAACGGCGCGCCCGTGCGCTTCTCCACCACCCGCGACGCGGTACGGCGGGGCGTCGCCGTCGTCTCCCAGGAGCCCAGCCTCTTCCCCGACATGGACGTGCTGGCCAACCTGTTCCCCGCCTGCGACCTGCGCCGCGGCGGCCTCCTGCTGGACAGGAAGGCCATGGCGCGCAAGGCAGGACCGGTCCTGGACGAGCTGGAGCTCACCCGCCCGCCCACCACCAGGGTGGGTGAGCTCACCCTCGCGGAACGCCAGCTCGTCGAGATCGCGCGGGCGCTGCTGGAGGACCCCGCGGTGCTCATCCTCGACGAGCCCACCTCGGCGCTCCAGGCCGACGCCGCCGCCCGGTTGCTGCGCATCCTCGCCGCGCTGCGCTCGAGGCAGGTCGCCGTCGCCTACGTTTCGCACGTGCTGGAAGAGGTGGTGCAACTGTGCGACGAGGTCACGGTCCTGCGCGACGGCCGCAACGCGCTGAGCGCCGTCCCGATGGCCGAGCTGACGCTTGAGAAGATCGTGCGCGCCATGGTCGGCGAGCGCCCCACGGTCCCCGCCGCCCGTGCCACCCGCCCCGCCGGCCCCGGTACGGCCGGCCTCCGCCTGCGCGGCGTCCACGTGCCCGGCCACCTCGACGGCGTCGACCTGGAGGCGCGGCAGGGCGAGATCGTCGGCCTGGCCGGCATCGCGGGCGCCGGCCAGACGGCCGTCCTTGAGGTCGTCTGCGGCCTGCGCGCCCCCTCGGCCGGCACGCTCGCCTACCCCGGAGGCGGCCCACGCCCGCGCGGCCTGCGCCAGGCCATCAAGGCGGGCGTCGCCGTGGTGCCCAGCGACCGCAAGCGCCTCGGCCTCATGCTGGACAAACCCCTCTGGGAGAACATCGCCCAGGTGCGGACCGTCGCGCTGGGCCGTACCGGGACCTGGGTGCGCGCGAAGGACCTGCGCGAGCGCGCGGTCGCGGCCACCGCGCGGCTGCGGATCCGGGCGAGCGGCCCCGGCCAGCTCGCCGGCCGGCTGTCCGGCGGCAACCAGCAGAAGGTCGTCTTCGCCAAGTGGCTGGAGGCCGCGCCCGGCGTCGTCCTGCTCGACGACCCCACGCGCGGCGTCGACGTCGCGGCGAAAGCCGAAATGCACGCCATCGTGCGGGAACTGGCCGCGGAGGGCCGGGTCGTGCTGCTCACCTCCACCGACCCGGCCGAGCTGGCCGAGGTCTGCGACCGGGTCCTTGTCTTCCGCAAAGGCCGCGTCGCCGCCGAACTGGCCGGCGAGCGGCTGACCGACCACGAGATCCTCCACCTCGCCCATGGAGCCAACAGTGAGTGATCGTCTCGCCGGACGTACCGCGGTGGTGACCGGCTCGGCCGGCGGGCTCGGCCGGGAGTTCGCCGCCGCCCTGGCCGCCGCCGGGGCGCGGGTGGCCGGGTTCGACGTCGCCGCCCAGAGCGCGACCGCCCGGCGGATCGGCGCCGCGTTCCTACCCGTCACCGTCGACGTGACCGAACCCTCGCAGGTCACGCGGGCCATGGCGCTGGTCGCCGCCGAGGCGGGCGGGCCGCACATCGTGGTCAACAACGCCGGGGTCTACCCGCCCATCCCGTTCGAGAAGACGACGCTCGACGACCTGCGGCGGATCCTGCGGGTCAACGTCGAAGGGCCGTTCACGGTGACGCAGGCGGCGCTGCCGTACCTGCGCGAGGCCGGGTGGGGGCGCGTCGTCAGCATCGCCTCCGGCGCCGTCTTCGTCGGCCCGCCCGACCTCGTCGCCTACACCGCCTCCAAGGCCGCGCTCATCGGCATGACCCGCTCGCTCGCCACCCTGCTCGGACCCGAGAACATCACCGCCAACGTCATCGCCCCCGGCCTGACCAGGACCGAGACCGCCGCGCGCAGCACCGGGGCGGACGGCGGGTTCGAGCGCGTGGCGGCCATGCAGCGGGTGCCGCGGGTGGCGGAACCGGACGATCTGGTGTCGACGCTGCTGTACGTGTGCGATCCGGCCAGCGGGTTCCTCACCGGGCAGACACTCAACGTCGACGGAGGGGCGGCCTTCCTGTGAACGTCTTCGACCGGCTCGTGCCGGGATCGGCTGACATCGGGGTCACCGAGTACGCCGCCAGGACCGACCCGCCCGGCCTCGCCGCCGCCCTTGCCACGCTGGGCCGTGCCGACCTCGCGGGCCAGGTGGGCAGCCCCGCCTTCGACCTGGTGCGGGCGGTCGCGATCGAGGCCTACTACGGGGACTACACCGCCCCCGGGCATACCGGGCCCACCGGGCATGAGGCGATCGGGTTCCAGCCGCCGCAGGGGGCTCGGCTGCGTAAGGACTGGGACTTCCTCGACGAGCGGCGGGAGCCGTACCGGGGAGACGACACGGCGGACGTGGTCGTCGTCGGGTCAGGCGCGGGCGGCGGGCTGATCGCGGCCGAGCTCGGCCGCGCCGGGCTGGACGTGCTGGTGCTGGAGGCCGGTGAGCTGCGCGGCGCGGCCGACCACACCCGCTTCGAGCTGCGCGCCAACCACCGGCTGTGGTGGCCGGCGCGGTTCGCCGACGTCGAGGGCGAGCGCCCGCTCACCCTCCTGTCCGGGCGCTGTGTCGGCGGCACCACCGTGATCAACACCAAGGTCGCGCTGCGGGCGCCCGCGAGCGAGCTCCCGTTCGACCTGACGCCCTACTACGAGCGGGTGGAGGCCGCACTCGGCGTGCGGGTCCGCGCCGACTGGCCGCCCAGCGTCCACCGGGTACGGCCCGGCTTCCGGGCACTCGGCACCGACCTGACCCCGGTCGAGTCCTACACCGACTACAACTGCAGCCGATGCGGCTCCTGCCTGCAGGGCTGCCCGACCAACGCCGGCCGCAACACCCTCAACACGTGGCTCGCCCCCGCCCTGGCCCGCGGCGAGATCCGCCTGGCCACCGGCGCCGAGGTCGACCGGGTGCTCATCGAGAACGGCAAGGTCACCGGCGTCGTTCACACGGGCGGCGTGGCCCGCGCGCCCGTCGTCGTCCTGGCTGCCGGGGCACTCAACACACCGCAGATCCTCCGGCGCAGCCCCGGCTTCCCCGACCTGCCCGGCACGCTCGGCCTGCACCCCGCCCGGCTCGTCTACGGCCTGTTCGACGAGCCGCAGGACTGCCACATGGTCTACCCGATCACCGCGCACTGCCTCGACTACCAGGAGGACTTCGTCGTCGAGGGCACCACCATCCAGGACCCGGTGGCCTTCGCCATGAGCCTGGTGGACGCCTCCGGCCTGCCTCTGTGGGGCGACGCTCTGACCGAGACCCTGCGTACGTACCGCCACTGGGCCGGGCTGCTCGTCATGGCCAACGACCTCAACACCGCCACGGCCGAGCCCGGCGACATCTTCCGCAAACGCTTCGCCCCCGTGGAACGCCGCCGCCTGGCCGACGGCCTCGCCTTCGCGGTCGAGGTACTGGCCGCCGCCGGGGCCAGGCGCGTGGTGTGGACCGGCCTGACCACCTCGCACGTCCAGGGCAGCGTCCCCATGGGCGGCGCCGTCGACCTCGACGGCGCCGCGATCGGCGTCTCCGGCCTGTACGTCGGCGACGCCTCCCTGATCCCCGTCTCCCTGTCGGTCAACCCGTCGCTCACCGTCATGGCCCTGGCCACCAGAGTCGCCGACGCCATCCGCTCCGCCCGATAATCAGCACATGACGCCCACTCCGACGCTGCCGATCGTCATCGCGGTCATCGCGATCGTCCTGGCCTTCCTGGTCACCTCGCCGCTGCTGATCGCCAGCCTGTGCGTGCTCGGTCTGATCTGCCTGGCCTGGTGGTTCATCCTCGACCGCCGCAACCGCCGAGGCTAACCGCGCGACCTCGTCCGGCGGGCCAGCCCCGCTCCGGCCCCGGCCAGCATGACCAGGCCCGCGAGCACCACGATCCGCCCATCCGGCCCGGCCTCACCACCACCACCCGTCTCCGCTCCACCGACAGGCGTTTTCACCTCGTCCACCGGCTCGTCGGACTGCACGGTCTCGGCGTCGTCCACGGTCTCGTCGGGCTGCTCGGTCTCGGCGTCCGTGGGGGTCGTCCCTCCTTCCACGGTGAGCGGGTAGTCCAGACCGGCTCCCCGCGCCTTGACCTCGCACTCGATGGCCCGCGCGCTGGGCGAGGTTCCGAGGTTGAAGGAGGCCGGGTGCACCGAGCCGCTGCCCGTCTGCTTGGGGGTCGTCTTGAGCTCGACGACGCTCTCGGGTAATGGGATGGGCTCCCCGGCGGCGATCTCGGGCAGCGTCGCCACCCCGGTGGCGGAGGTCAGTTTGTCGATCTTGCTGATGCCCGCGTAGACGTACAGCTTGAGCCCGGCTATGGGTGCGATCAGCTCGCCGCCCCCGGCGTACGAGCCACGCCACCCGATCGTCATCTGCTCGCCCACCTTCGCGGTGGGGGGCACGGTCAGGTCCACGTTCACCCGGATCTCCTGGGTCTGCGCGGTGGCGGTCGTGGTGCACGTGTACGTCATCACGCCGGCGCTCTCACCGCCCATCGGGAGGACGCCGGAGGAGGCGGCGAGCAGGACGACGGCGGGGACGAGCAGGTGGACGCGCATGGTGGCCCCCTCGGGGTGGGTGGGACGCAAGAGAGGACGGGGGAGAGGGGGGTTCGGTTGGCATGGGGAGAAAACCCGTGGTCGGGTGGGCCGGGGCGCTGATAGCGTCGCGATGTCCGTGAAGGTGAATCAACCGGGCCGCCGAGCCCCAGGAAGCAGTGATGTATGCCCCGGTCCGCGCCGAGCGCGCCTACCGTGTCTCGGGCCGTCACGCTGTCCCGGGGCTGCCGCATCGCATGCTGAGCTAGGCGGCTCGGCGCTTCCTTGCTGTCGTTCCACGTGGTTTCTCGGCAAGGAGCACCTCCAACGTGTCCGAATACTTTTCCTGTCCGGGGTGCGGGGTCACCTCGGACGACCGGCGTCATCACTGTCCCGAATGCCTGACGGCCGTACACGAGACCGACGGTGCGCGCATGGCGCCCATCGCGGTCGCCGTGCCGTCCGAAGGCGACTGGGTGGTCGTGCACCGGTGCGAGTCGTGTGGTCATCTCGTCTCCTCGCCCGCGCGCGGCGACGACAACGTCCTCATCCTCATGCGGATGGCCGTACGCCCGCTGGCGTCGCCGCCGTTCCCGTTCGAGCTGTTCGGGAGGCTGTGATGCGCGGGCGGGTCAGGAGGCCGCAGCGGCGTAAGGAGCCGCGGGCGGCGACCTTCCGGTGCGCCTCGTGCCGGATGGACGTGTCCATGCACGCGCCGGGCACCGCGCACCGCAACCACTGCCCGTCCTGCCTCGGCAGTCTTCACCTCGACCGGCGGGTGCCGGGCGACCGTGCGGCCGGGTGCGGCGGGCGGATGGAGGCGCTGGGCGTGACCGTACGCGACGACGGCGAGTGGCTGCTGATCCACGAATGCCGCCGGTGCGGCGTGCTCAGCGCCAACCGGATCGCCGGCGACGACAACGCGCTGGCTCTCATGCGGCTGGCCATGCGGCCGCTGTCGGGGAGCCGGCTGAGCATCTGAGCGGACCGCTACGCCCGGGGCGGAACCGCTTCCTCACCCCACGCGCGCCTCCCTACAGTCGATCGTGAAGGGAGGCGCGACGTGGCACTCTGGCGGCTGCTGGCCAGACATCTGCGCCCGCGTCGCCGCGCGGTCGCCGCCGTCGTCCTCCTGCAGGTGGCGCAGACGGCCGCCCTGCTCTACCTGCCCACGCTCAACGCCGTGATCATCGACGACGGCGTGTTCACCGGCGACACCGGGCTGATCCTGCGCCTGGGCGCGGTCATGGCCGGTGTGTCCCTCGTGCAGGGCGGCGCCACGCTCGCCGCCGTCCACCTGAGCGCGCGTACGGCCATGGGGGTGGGCCGTGACCTGCGGGAGGCGGTGTACCTGCACGTCCAGCGCCTGTCCACGCAGGAGGTGGGCGCGCTCGGCGTACCCTCGCTGATCACCCGCACCACCAACGACGTCCAGCAGATCCAGACGCTCGCGCTGTCGCTGCTGACGGTGATCGTCACGGCTCCGGTCATGGCCGTGGGCGGGATCGTGATGGCCGTCCTCCAGGACGTCGCGCTGTCGTGGCTGCTGGTCACGCTCGCGCTGGTCCTCGGTGCCGTCACGGCGGTGCTGGTCGGCAGGATGCGGCCGTTGTCGCGGGCCGTACAGGAGCGCGTCGACGCCGTGAACCGGGTGCTCAGGGAGCAGATCGCGGGCATCCGGGTGACCCGCGCGTTCGTCAGGCAGGACGCCGAGCGCGCGCGCTTCGGGCGGGCGAACGAGGAGCTGACCGACGTCTCGACCCGCCTGGGCTACACGTCGGCCGCGCTGATGCCGCTGGTGGTCAACCTGGTCAACGTCTGCGGCGTCTTCGTGATCTGGGCGGGCGCGCGGCGGGTCGACGACGGCGGTCTGGGCGTCGGCGAGCTGACCGCGTTCCTCACCTACCTGGCCATGATCCAGACCGCCGTGCTCACCGCCGCGTTCGTCATCATGAACCTGCCCAGAGCCGAGGTCTGCGCCGTCCGCGTCGCCGAGGTGCTGGACACCGAGCCCGGCCTGGCGCCGCCCGCGAACCCGGTCGGCCGGATGCGCGCCCCCGGCCGCGTCGAGCTGCGCGGCGTGCGCTTCCGCTACCCCGGCGCGGAGGACGACGTGCTCCACGGCGTCGACCTGGTGGCCCGCCCCGGCACGACGACGGCGATCGTCGGCTCCACCGGCAGCGGCAAGAGCACGCTGCTCAGCCTGATCCGCCGCCTGTCCGATCCCACGCAAGGCACGGTGCTCTTCGGCGGCGAAGACGCCACCACCCTCGACCCCGGCCTCCTGGCCCGGTCGGCGAGCCTGGTCGAGCAGCGCCCGCACCTGTTCTCCGGCACCGTGGCCACCAACCTCCGCCACGGCCGCCCGCGCGCCACCGACGACGAACTCTGGCACGCCCTCGGCATCGCCCAGGCCCGCGACTTCGTGCCCGCCCTCGACACGCCCGTCGCCCAGGGCGGCGCCAACCTCTCCGGCGGCCAGCGCCAGCGGCTGTCCCTGGCCCGCGCGCTGGTCCGCCGCGCGCCCGTGTACCTCCTCGACGACCCCTTCTCCGCCCTCGACCACACCACGGAGTCGCGGGTACGGCAGGCCCTCGCCGCCGAGACCGCCGACGCCACCGTCATCGTCGTGGCCCAGCGCGTGCGCGCCATCCTCGACGCCGACCACATCGTCGTCCTCGACGAGGGCCGGGTCGCGGGCGCGGGCACGCACGACGAGCTCGTCCGCGACAGCCCCGTCTACCGGGAGATCGTCCGTTCCCAGCTCGGCGAGGAACTGGTCGGATGAGCTTCGGGCGCACGGCCTGGCGCCTGCTGACGCTCCTGCGGCCGTCGCGCCGGTTGCGGGGGGTGGCGGTGCTCGGCCTGGCCAGCATCGTCCTCAACGTCACCGGCCCGCTGCTGCTCGGCCGCGCCACCGACCTCGTCGTCATCGGCGCGATCACCCGGCCGGAGCAGGGGATCGACGGCCGCGCGCTGACCCTCACGCTGCTGGGCGCGCTCGCCGTGTACGCCGGTTCCGCGACGTTCTGGATACTCCAGCGGCGCTACACCACCCGGCTCGTCCAGGGCGCCATCTTCCACCTGCGGCGGGAGGTCGAGGAGAAGCTCGGGCGGCTGCCCGTGCCCTACTTCGACCGGCAGCCCCGGGGGGAGGTGCTGAGCCGTACCACCAACGACATCGACAACCTCGCGCAGAGCATGCAGCAGAGCATCGGCCAGATCACCAACTCCGCGTTCCTGATCGTGGGGACGCTGGGGATGATGTTCTGGATCTCGCCGTTGCTGGCGGTGGTGGCGCTGGTGACCGTACCGCTGTCGGTCCAGCTCACGCGGGTGGCGGGGCGGCGGGCGCAGGTGGAGTTCGCGCGGCAGTGGCAGGCCACGGGCGAACTGAACGCGCACGTCGAGGAGGCCTACACCGGCCACACCCTGATCACCGCCTACGGCCGCGGCCAGGAGTCGGCCGAGTCCTTCCGCGAACACAACGCCCGCCTGTACCACTCGTCGGCCCGCGCCCAGTTCGTCAGCGGCGTCATCGGCCCGGCGACCGGGCTCGCAGGGAACCTCGGCTACGTGCTCGTCGCGGTCGTCGGCGGCCTGCAACTGGCCGCCGGTGGATTGACGGTGGGGGCCGTGCAGGCGTTCGTCCAGTACTCGCGCGAGTTCGGCGGGCCGTTGACGGCGCTGGCGGGTCTGGCGGGGGTGATCCAGTCGGGGGTGGCGTCGGGCGCGCGCGTCCTCGACCTGCTCGACGCCGAGGAGGAGCCCGCGGACCCGCCTGGGACGGCCGCGCCTGTGCGGGGCCGCGTCGTCTTCGAAGCGGTCTCCTTCACGTACGGCCCCGCGCTCCGCAAACCCGAGGCGGCGTTGGAACGCGCGGTCGCCCTCGAAAGCGCGGGAGTGCCTGGAGCTGTGTCCGGCGAGGCGGTGATCCGGGACCTTTCGCTGGTCGTCGAGCCGGGCAGCACCGTGGCCGTCGTCGGCCCGACGGGTGCGGGCAAGACCACTCTGGTCAACCTCCTGATGCGGTTCTACGACGTGACGTCCGGCCGTATCACCGTCGACGGGGTGGACGTCCGCGACATGAAACGCGACACGCTACGCGCGGCGACCGGCATGGTCCCCCAGGACAACTGGCTGTTCGGCGGCACCATCCGCGACAACATCGCCTACGGCCGCACCGGCGCGACCCAGGCCGACGTCGAAGCCGCCGCCAGAGCCGCCCACGCCGACCACTTCATCCGCACCCTCTCCCACGGCTACGACACCGTCATCGACCAGGACGGCGGCGCCCTGAGCGCGGGAGAACGCCAGCTGATCACCATAGCCAGAGCCATTCTCGCCGGCCCGGTCATCCTCGTCCTGGACGAAGCCACGAGCTCGGTCGACAGCCGCACCGAACTCCTCATCCAGCAGGCGCTGACCCGAGCCCGCCGCAACCGCACCAGCTTCGTCATCGCCCACCGCCTGAGCACGATCCGCCAGGCCGACCTGATCCTGATGCTGCACAACGGCACCATCACCGAACAGGGCACCCACGAAGAACTCCTCGCCGCCAACGGCCTCTACGCCGCCCTCCACACCCCCTAGCCCCAAGACCGGGCACGGTCACCAGGCCCGCCCCCGGCCAACCAATGCCCATCGGGTCCGGAGCCGTGCACGCGGCCTCCGGCTGCTTCACCTGCGCCGAGGCGGTGTCCCCCGAGGCACGGGGTCGTTTACCCGAGGGGTCATACGCGTCTGTGGGGTGCCCGCGACTGGGGCCACGCGGGTGTGGTGCGGGCGGGTCTGCGGCCACGCGGGTCCGCGCTACCCGCGCCTGTGGGTGCACGCGTGCGGTGGGCACGCGCCGGCCGGTGCACGCGTCGGTGTGCATCGCGCGCCGGTCGGTGTGTGCGTCCGTGGGTGTGCGCGCTTGTGGGCTCTCGCGCGGGCGGGTCTGCCGGCATGTGGGCGTCGTGGGCCGGTGGGCGTGGGAGACTCGGGGGAAATCGATTTCCAAGGGACTGGAGGTGCGGTGGCGCAGATCACGATCAAGGATGTGGCCGGTCGGGCCGGAGTTTCTCCGGCCACGGTGTCGCGGGTGCTCAACCATGGGCCCACGGTGGCCGAGGAACTGCGGGAGCGGGTGCTGGCGGCCGTCCGGGAGCTGGGCTATCGGCCGAGCTCGCAGGCCAGGTTCCTGCGGACCCGTGCCACCACCGTGCTCGGGCTGATCATCTCGGACATCACGAACCCGTTCTTCACCTCGATGGTGCGCGGAGCGGAGGACGCCGCCAGCAAGGCGGGGTACTCGGTGATGCTGGCCAACACCGACGAGGACCTGGAGAAGGAGCAGCGTTCGATCGAGGTGGCCGCCGCCGAGAACATGGCCGGGGTGATCCTGTCGCCGGCCTCCGCGACGCGTACCTCGATCTCGCTTCTCGCCGAACGCGGCATACCCGTCGTTACCGTCGACCGGCGGTTGCAGACGGCCAAAGTCGACCGGGTCGGGGTCAACAACGTCAAAGCCGCCCAGGACGCGGTCCTGCGGCTGGTGGATCAGGGGTGTCGGCGGATCGGGTTCATCGCGGGGCCGACCGAGGTGACGACCGCCGTGGACCGGCTGGCCGGGTACCGGCACGGGCTGCGGGCCGCCGGTCTCGCCTACCGTCGCGAGCTGGTCGTGCGGGGGGACTACCGCATCGAGGGCGGGCGCGCCGCCGCCGCCGGACTGCTGCGTCTCAAACCCGGGCCGGACGCGCTGTTCGTGTCGAACAACCTGATGGCGCTCGGCGCGGCGACCGCTTTGCGGGAGTACGGCCTGCGCTATCCGGAGGACATCACGCTGGCGGTGTTCGACGACATGCGGTGGGCGCTGGGGCTGAGTGACGCGATGACGCTGATCTCGCAGCCCACGTACGAGATCGGGCGGCTCGCGGTGGAGTTGTTGTTGCGCCGCGTGTCGGGGGAGGGGTTCCCGCCTCGGCACGTGGTGCTGCCTGCCGTACTGGTATGACAGGGTTCTTGACGGCGTCGCCGGGCCGCTTGACAATGCGGGAAATCGATTTCCCGAGGAGGCCGGGCACATGGACACACGCTTACGTACCTGGACGGTCACGGGCAGCCTGCTCGCCCTGATCGCCGCCACTGCCCCCCACCTGCCCGCCGACGCCGCGTCGCACGGGAGGCAGGCATCTCCCGGCTCGCTCCCGGCCGCGACGGCGATGCGGAAAGGTCCCGCTCCAGGACCATGGCAAGCGGCGCCGGGCCGGGAAAGCGCCCCAGCGGGACACCCCGGGGTGTGGCAGTCGGTGGCCGCGCCGGGAGGGCGGCACGCGGGTTCGACGGTCTCGGGCGGGGAGGTCGCACGGGATGGGCAAGGGGAAGCGGCGCGAGGAAGGTGGGGCGTGGGGGTCGCGCCGAGAGGGCGAGACCCCAAGGTGTTAGGAGGGCAGGGCCTGGGGGCGGTGTTGGGTGGGGGAGAAGGGTGGGGTGTCCTGGGGGTGGGGCGGTCGCCGGGGGTGGTGGTGGCGAAGGTTACGGGGGCGGGGTCGGGGACGGATCTGGCTTGGAAGGTCAATGCCACCGATCTGGGGATCATGTGGGACAACGGGGCCGGGGAGGTGCTGGCCGCGTTCGGGGACACCTTTGGGGACGGGTGGGCGCCGCCGGGCGCGAACGGGGGTGACTGGCGGAGTCAGGTGCTCTTGCGGAGCGTCGACCGGGATCTGGCCGACGGGATGACCTTCAGCGGTGCGGCCACCGATCGGGCGGGCCATGCCAAGGAGCTGATCCCCAGCAGGAAGGTCGACGGCGACGAGATCACCGTCATCCCCACGGCCGGGGTGTCGGTGGGGACGCGGCAGTACATGGGGTACATGTCGGTACGCCACTGGGGCCAGCCCGGCCAATGGGACACCAACTACGCCGGCATCGCCTACTCCGACGACAACGGCCAGAACTGGACGGCGACCACCCCGGGCACCCCCCGCTGGGACAACCCGGGCGGCGGCAACCACTTCCAGATGGCGGCGATGGTCCGACGTGACGGATATATCCACCTCTTCGCCACCCCCAACGGCCGGAGCGGCGCCGCCTACCTGGCCCGCGTCCCCGAGCAGCAGATCCTCGACAAGGCCGCCTACCAGTACTGGACCGGCTCCCGATGGCAGCAGGGCCAGGACACCCTGGCCGCCCCAGTGGTGAACGCCCCCGTGGCCGAGTTGTCGGTGCGGTTCAACGCCTACACCGGCAAGTGGCTGATGACCTACCTGCAGGGCAGCGACGTGGTCCTGCGCTCGGCCGCCGCCCCGACGGGACCGTGGAGCGCCCCGGCGGTCGTCGCGAGCTCCGCCGACCACCCCGGCCTGTACGGCGGCTTCATGCACCCCTGGTCGCAGGGCCCCGATCTGTACCTGACGCTGTCGGAGTGGACGCCGTACAACGTCTACCTCATCCGGATCACCCTGACCCCGGACGCCGCCATCACCAACGCCAACCTGGTCCGCGACCCGAGCTTCGAGCGCCAGGCCACCGGTACGGTCGCCACCCCGTGGGCCTGTCACGGCAACTGCGGCATTGACAACGGGACCTGGTCCTTCACCGCAGACCGCAATGCCTTCGCCCGCTACAACCGGGGCTGGCATGACCTGTACCAGGTGGTGACGGTCGCGCCGAACACCCGCTATGTCATGACCGGCTGGCTGCGCACCTCGGCCAACAACGACAACGGCTTCTTCGGCGTCAGGGATCCGGGCGGCGCGCCGTTCAGCGAGACGAACTTCCGGGCGGTGGGTTCGTGGACCCGCTACCAGGTGGCGTTCGACAGCGGCCCGCGTACCTCGGTGGAGGTGTTCGCCGGCATCTGGACCGACAACGGCGACATGTGGCTCCAGCTCGACGACGTCTCGCTCGTCCGCGGGTGAGAAATCGATTCCTCCGACAAAACCCCAGGACAAGACCGCAATCAGGGGCTCGACGCAGCAGTGAGCCTCTTGACGCCACCCGCCAACCGAGGTACGACGTCAGCAATCGATTTCTCAAGGAGGATGACCGTGACCTACGGCCAGCACGGCAGCAGCCTCCGCGACCTGCCGAGGTTACGCGCGCACCGCCGCCGCCGGGCGTCGAGCTGGGACCGCACCGGCGGCAACGACGACAGGATCACCATCGAGCCCGGCCAGACCGTGACGCTGGCCGACCTGCGCGGGGCGGGATCGGTCAACCACATCTGGATGACCGTCGCCCCCCGCGACCCGGCCACCCCGGAGACGGCCGACCGGGACTTCCTGCGCAAGCTCGTGCTGAAGATCTACTGGGACGGCTCCGAGCACCCCAGCGTGTTCGTGCCGCTCGGGGACTTCTTCGGCATGGGCCACGCGCGCACCGCCGACTTCGTCTCCGCCCCGCTCCAGATGAGCCCGCAGGACGGCAAGGCGTTCAACTGCTGGTTCCACATGCCCTTCGCCGACGGCGCCAGGTTCGAGCTGGTCAGCGAGTGCGCGTCCGAGGTGCTGTGGTTCTACTACTACATCGACTACGACGAGTTCGGCGAGCTGGGCGACGGGCTGGGCCGATTTCACGCCCAGTGGCGGCGCGAGTGCCCCGCCGACGGCCTGGAGCAGGGCGAGCTGTCCAACTCCGCGTGGCTGTTCGACGGCGCCAACACCGACGGCGCCGGGAACTACGTCATCCTCGACGCCGAGGGCCGCGGCCACTACGTCGGCTGCGTGCTCAACGTGACGAACCTGCGCCAGACGGCCGACTGGAACTGGTACGGCGAGGGCGACGACATGATCTTCATCGACGGCGAGGCCTTCCCGCCGAGCCTGCACGGCACCGGCACCGAGGACTACTTCAACACCGCGTGGTGCCCCAGCCGGCCGTACCACGCGCCCTATCACGGGATCACGCTCCCGGGCGGCGAGAACTGGAGCGGCCAGATCTCCCTGTACCGCTTCCACATCGAGGACCCCGTGCCCTTCACCACCTCGATCCGCGTGACGATCGAGCACGGGCACGCCAACCGGCGCAGCGACGACCTGTCCTCGGTCGCGTACTGGTACCAGGAGCTGCCGCACCGGCCGTTCACCCTGCCGCCCGTGAGCGCCCGGCTGACCTGAGGAGCGGGAAGGAGGAGACGTGCGAGTCATCCGGCTGACCGCGTGCCTGGCGGGCGCGGCGGTGCTGGCGCTCGGCTGCGGATCCGGCGCGGACAAGCGGCCCGGCGGCAGGACCGAGATCACCCTGTGGCAGCAGAAGTTCACCGACCAGGAGGACGCCTGGTACAAGAAGGCCGTGGCGGCCTACAACCAGGCGCAGGACAAGGTCGTACTCAAGCACCAGATCGTCCCTGCCGACGCATGGGACCAGAAGATGAAGGCGGCCCAGGCCGCGGGCAAGGCGCCCGACCTCTACACGCTCAACTACAGCAAGGCGCCGGGTTTCGCCCGCACCGGCCAGATCCAGGCGCTCGACCCGCTCATCCCGGCGGGCAAGTGGACCGGGCTGCAGGAACCCGTGCTGCGCTCGGTGGAGTACAAGGGCCGCAAGTTCGCCTACCCGATGCTGGTCGAGCCGTCGGCCGTCCTGTTCTATCGCAAGGACCTGTTCGCCAAAGCCGGGCTCGACCCCAACCGGCCGCCCGCCACCTGGGCCGAGCTCATCGCGTACGGCAAGCGGCTCACCACCAGGGACGTCTCGGGCGTGGTGACCGCCGGCAACGCGATCGACATGGCGTGGTCCACCTGGGGCCTGCAGTGGAACGCCGCCTCCCACCTGCCCATCAGCGACGACTGGGCGGCGCCGCGGGCGAGCGACCCGGCGTACCGGCAGCTTCTGCGGGTCTACCAGACCCTCTACCAGCAGGGCATCATGCCCAAGCAGCCGCTCGCGCCGTACGCCGACGCCAACCCGATGGGCCAGGGCAAGGCGGCCATGATGATCTGCGGTTCGTGGGCCGCGAGCGTCCTGCTGTCGGACTACCCCCAGCTCGTCCCGGACATCGCCGCCGCCGCGCTGCCGTCCTTCGACGGCGACGGCTCCAAGCCGACCGCGACCCTCGGCGGCTGGACGCTCGTCGTGGACGCCAAGTCGAAGCACGCGCGGCCCGCCGCCGACGCCATCAGCTGGCTGCTGGCCGGAGACACCCGGCTGCTGGTCGACTACTTCAAGATCACGAAGTTCTCCAAGTACTCGCCGCGCGCGGCCGTGGCCGACGCGGTCAAGAACGACCCGGCCGCCGCGGAGAACCCCTGGGCCAAGACCATCGAGGACCAGGTGGTCGCCCGCGCCAAGCCGGAGCCGACCTACGACTGGGCCATCAGCCTGGCCTTCGGCAAGGCCATCGAGAAGGCGCTGCAGGGCAAGGACATCGACGCCGCGCTGAAGGCGGCCGACGCCGAGATCAAGGAGTTCATCGCGAAGAACGACCTCGCGGGCCAGGGATCTTGACGAGGCGCGGAAGGGACACCGGGACGGCGCTGCTCATGCTGGCGCCGCTCCTGGCCCTGCTGGGCGTCTTCGTCCTCTGGCCGCTGGTCCACGCGGCGTACATCAGCTTCTACACCTGGAGCTTCTACGAGTCGCCCGTCTTCGTCGGCCTCGGCAACTACCTCGACGTGCTGACCGACCAGGCGTTCGTCGAGGCGGTGCTGCGCGGGCTGGCGTTCTCGGCCATGGTGGTGCCGGCCCAGGTGGCCGTGGCCTTCGTCTTCGCCGTCCTGGTCAAGTCGCTCAGCCGGCGGATGGCCGCGTTCATGAAGGTGACGATCTACATCCCCGCGGTGATCTCCGAGGTGATCGCCGCCATCGTCTTCTCGCTCATCTACACGCACCGCGGCGGCCTGCTGAACTGGTTCCTCGGCCTGCTGGGCAAACAGGAGGACACGGCCTGGCTCGGCGAGAGCGGCACCGCGCTCGCCGCGGTCGCGGTGCCGGCGGTCTGGCTCGGTGCGGGCGTCGCCTCCCTGATCATGCTGGCCGGGCTGCTCGACATCCCCGAGACCTACTACGAGTGCGCCTCGCTGGACGGCGCCGGACCGTGGACCAAGATGTTCCGGATCACGCTGCCGCTCATGAAGAACATCATCCTGTTCCTGCTGGTCACCGGGTTCGCCGCGTCGCTGCAGTTTCTCGTGCTGCCGCTGGTCATGACACAGGGCGGCCCGGTCGACTCCACGACGCTGCCCAACTTGTTCATCTTCCGCCACTTCACCAACGACCTCTACATCGGCTACTCGATCGCCGCCGCCCTGCTGCTCTTCGCCGTCCTGGGCGCGGTCTCCGCGATCATCTTCCGTCTCGTGCGATCGGAGAAGGCGATGGACGGATGATCGGGCGAGCCATCAGGTACGGCACCGCCGCCCTGTTCACCGTGGCGGCGCTGTTCCCGCTGGCCTGGATGGCGGTGGCCGGGTTCAAGGCCAGGACCGAGGTCGTGGCGACGCCGTTCCAGTTCTTCCCCGAGATGTGGCGCTGGGAGAACTACGCCCAGTTGCTCGGCGACGCGGCGTTCCTGCGCTCGCTGGCGGTCACGTTCACCGGCGCGGTCCTGTTCGCGGCGCTCAGCCTGGCCGTCAACGCGCTCGGCGCCTACGCCTTCGCCCGGCTGGACTTCGCGCTCAAACGGACGCTGTGGTTCGTCGTGATCACCACGATGTTCGTCCCGGGCATCGCGATCATGCTCACCTCGTTCGTCGTCGTCACCCAGCTCGGCATGCTGGACTCGCTGGCCGTCCTGGTGATCCCCGGCGCCGCGTCCGGCCTGCAGGTCTTCTTCCTGCGCCAGTACTACCTCGGGCTGCCGGTCGCGCTGGAGGAGGCCGCCCAGCTCGACGGCGCCGGGCCGTGGCGCGTCTTCCTGCACATCTTCGTCCCGATGTCCAAAGGAGCCTTCGTGGTCGTGGGGGTGACGTCGTTCCTGGCGTTCTGGAACGCCTACATCTGGCCGGTGCTGACGATCACCGATCCGGAGCTGTTCCAGGTGCAGCAGTACCTGGCGGCCTTCCGCTCCGACCGGAGCTCCGAGATGAGCCTGCTCATGGCGGGCTCGACGCTGGCCGCGCTGCCGGTCATCGTCCTGTTCCTGTGCTTCCAGCGGCACATCATCGCCGGCATCCGCATCTCGGGGCTGAAGTGAGGGCGCGGCCCATCCCGCACGAGCGGGGGCGGCACGTGGCCATGCCGCTGGGCGGGATCGGCACCGGCAACCTCGCGATCTGCGCCGACGGGGGGCTGCGCCAGTGGCAGCTCCAGAACTCGGGCAACCACCTGGGCGGCCTGCCGTACACCTTCTTCGCGCTGCGGGTGAGCACGTGGGAGCCGCCGGCGAACAGGACCGTCATCCTGCAGGCGCCGCCCCCCGCGCCGGGGGCGGAGGGAACACCGCTGGTCAACGACGACCACGTGCCCGCGTGGCAGCGGGAACTGCTGACGCGGCATCCGGGAGTGCGGGGAACGACCTTTCGCGGGCTGTATCCGTTCGCCCGGATCGAGTACCACGGGCTGCCGGTGCGGGCGGAGCTGGAGGCGTTCAACCCGCTGATCCCGCTCGACGTGGAGCGCAGTTCGCTGCCGGTGGCGATGTTCACGTTCACGCTGGCCAACGACGGGGCCGTGCCGGCGCAGGTGTGGCTGGCGGCGGCCGTACAGAATCCGGTGGGGCACGACGGGAGCACCGCGGTCGAGGGCGTGCGCGCGGCCGGCTACGGCGGCAACACCAACCGCGTGCGCCGCCACGGCGGGTGGAGCGCGCTGGTGATGGAGAACACGCGCGTGGACCCGGCCGCGCCGGGCGCGGGGCAGGCGGTGCTGTCGGCCGACTCGCCGCACGCGTCGTTCCTGCCGCAGTGGGCGCACCCGGAGGAGTTTCTGTCGTTTCTCGCCGGACGCGCCGTCTACGGCGACGCCGATCGGGTACGGCACGCGTCCTGGTCACCCGACCCCCAGATCGGCCGCGCCTGGCCGGGCCCTTCGCCGGCGGGCCACACCTGGAACGGCGGCCTGGTGGCACCGGTCACCCTCGAACCCGGCGCAAGCGCCCAGATCCGGATATGTCTCGCCTGGCACTTCCCCAATAGATACGCGGACTTCATCCAGTTCGGCCCGCCGAACCCCGCCTGGGGCCCGACCCGCTTCTGGCTGGGCAACGCCTACGCCACCCGCTTCCCCGACGCCATCGACGTGGCCGCCTACACCCAGGAACACTGGACCGGCCTGCGCGACGACTCGCTGCGCTGGACCGGCACCTTCGCCGGCCTGCCGGTGGACCTGGCCGAGCACCTCGCCGCGCAGGCCGCGATCCTGCGCAGTCCCTCCTGCTTCCTGGCCGCCGACGGCACCTTCTACGGTTTCGAAGGCGTGCTCGGCGCCTCCACCCCGATGTGGTCGGGCGACGTCGGCGGCTCGTGCCCGCTCAACTGCACCCACGTGTGGAACTACGCCCAGGCCGTCGCCAAGCTCTTCCCCACGCTGGAGCGCGACATGCGGGCCACCGAGTTCGGCGTCACGCAGGCGCCGCAGGGCTACCTCCCGCACCGCGTCCTGGCCCCCGCCTACCTGCGCCAGCTCTGGGACGTCCCCATCGGCGGCCCCACCGAACCCGCGCTCGACGGCATGCTCGGCGCCCTGCTCAAGACCTTTCGCGAGGTACGGCACGGCGACCCCGCCGACCACCGCCCCGCCCTCCGGCGGCTGCTCGGCCACATCCGCCGCACCTGGGACCCGGAGGCGACCGGCGTGCTGCGCGGCGTGCAGCCGTCCACGCACGACATCGACCTGAACGGCCTCAACCCGTACATGGGCGGACTGTGGCTGGCCGCGCTGCGCGCCGCCGCCGAGATGGGCCTCGGCGACGACCTGCCCGAGCTGTTCGCCCGGGGCAGCGCCCTGTACGACGAACGGCTCTTCAACGGCGAGTACTACATCCAGGAGCCGGAACCCGGCACCGACTACCAGTGGGGGACGGGCTGCCTGTCCGACCAGCTCATCGGGCAGTGGTGGGCACACCAGCTCGGCCTCGGCCACATCCTGCCTCGCGAGCACGTGGTCTCGGCGTTGCGGGCGATCGTGCGGCACAACCTGCGTACCGGCTTCGAGGGGTTCGAGCATCCGTACCGGGTCTTCGCCGACGGCGGCGACACCGGGTTGCTCATGTGCACGTGGCCGCGGGGCGGGCGGCCCGAGGTGCCGACCCGGTACTGCGACGAGGTGTGGACGGGCAGCGAGTACCAGGTCGCCGCGCACTGCCTGTGGGAGGGGCTGACGGAGGAGGCCGACGCCATCCTGGGCGGGCTCTGGCGCCGGTATGACGGGCGGCGGCGCAACCCGTACAACCAGATCGAGTGCGGCGACCACTACGTGCGCGCCATGGCGGGCTGGTCGGTGCTGGACGCGATGTCCGGCGCCGTCTGGGACGCGGGCACAGGGCGGCTCACCGTGCGGGACCGGGGGCACGGCCGCTGGCCCCTGCTGCTGCCGACCGGCTGGGGCCACCTGACCCGCGACGCCGACGGCGTCCACGTCACCTGCCTGTACGGCGAGCTCCCGTCAGGCGCCTCGGTCGAGGAAGCGGCGCAGCCCGGCGCGTACGGCGTCGGTGGGCACGGCGGCGGCGAAGGCTGACGCCTCGACCGTGAGCGCCTCGTCGATCGGCAGGTTGACGCCCCGGGTGACCGCGCGCAGGCAGGCCGCCACGGCCGTCGGCGCGTGGCGGACGATCCGGGCGGCCAGGTCGCGCGCCGCGGTGAGGAGCCCGCCGGCGGGAACCACGGCGTTGACGAGGCCGAGCTCGGCGGCGCGGGTGGCCGGGACGGGGTCGCCGGTGAGGATCATCTCCAGGCCGCGCTTTCGGCCGGCGTGGCGCGGCAGCCGCTGGGAGCCGCCGAAGGGCGGCGGAAGGCCGAATCCACCGCCGATGCCTTCGTCACCGGCCCGTATCGTCCGCGCGCGCTGCGGCTGGCCCTGGGCACGCCGCCGCAGGCCGAACTCGGGCCCGCGCTGCGCCGCCTGCGGAACGCGATCGAGGCGATCCCTCCGTGATGCGGCGGGGAGCGGTCAGATGCCCGGCAGAGTGGTGAACGTGATGCGGTCGTACGGTGACCAGTTTCCCGTCTCGTACAGCAGCCCGACCCCCGCGTCGCCCAGGTGCACCAGGTCGGAGTAGGCGGCGGGCACCCCGGACACGTGCCGGACGAACCGCCACGTCTGACCCGCGTCCTCGCTGACCCGCAGCCCCATCGCGGCCCGGTCGGTGAGGTGGGACGGGCCGGAGTACAGGAGCCGGCCGCCCGGCAGCGCCAGGACGCTGGCCTGGACGTCGGCGGTGACGATCGTGGCCTGGGCGCGGTAGGAGAGCTCAAGGGTCTGGCCGCCGTCGCGGCTGTAGGCGTCGGCGCGGTTGCCGGGACCGGTGCCGCCGCGGTCGCGGCAGTTGAAGTAGAGGCGGCCGTCGGGCAGTTCGGCCAGGGTGGTCTCGTTCTCGTTGACGTAGCCGTTGGGGTTGGAGGAGGTGAAGCCGATCCGCCAGTTCGCGCCCTGGTCGTCGGAGTAGACGCAGTGGCCGCCGTAGTGCTTGGGCTCCGATCCGGTGTCACCGGCGGCGGGCGGGCGGGAGTGGCTGGCGCCGATGACGATCCGGCCGGAGGTGGTGACGATGCCGTGGCCGGGGCCGGTGGCGTACCAGCGCCAGGCCGGTTGCTTCACGGCGGCGGTGATCTCGGCCGGCGGGCTCCACGTCGCGCCGGCGTCGTCGGAGCGCTGCAGGTAGACGCGGCGGGGGGCGGCGGTGCCGCGCATGATCTCGTGCTCGGTGGCCGCGCCCGCGTTGCGGCAGGTGAGCAGGAGGATGCGGCCCGACGGCAGGACCACGGGGGCCGGGTTTCCCGCGGTGTCGTTCCCGTGGCTGGTGACCACCTGGAGCGGGCCCCAGCTCTGGCCGCCGTCGGAGGAGCGGCGGCACACCACGTCGATGTCGCCGGTGTCGCTGATCGCCTGCCGTCCCTCGGCGAACGCGACCAGTGTTCCGTCCTGCGCGCGGACGATCGCGGGAATGCGGAACACCGGATAGTCCGTGCCTGAGGCGAACACCACCGTCGACATGCGTTCGATCATTCCGCAGGAACCGCCCTCGCCGCTAGAGACCAACCGTTCCGGCGTCGCCGTCCACGACGACCGGCCGGCCGTTGCGCTGCCGGGTGTGCGGGCCGGTGGTCTGCCCGGCTTGGGAGGCTGTCGACGGAGCGCATGAGTAGGGCCTACTCATGCGCCATACCCGGATATGCCGGACCGTGCCTGGTATGGATGGTTTCCACGACACCACCACGGCCGGGGTGACCGAACTGCGCGTGCACGGGGTCTCCGGCACCCCGCCCGCCGACATCCTCAACCACCCCCACCCGCGGCAGGTCTGCGGTGACGACGAGGCCGGGTTCTACCGGCGGTGGTGGCCCGGCGGGCAGCCGACCGGCCCGGACGCCGACCTGCCCGGGATCCGGCGCAGGGAGGCGTACGCGTGGGGCGGCCTCACCTCCGGCGGCAAGACGATCGCGCTGTGGTTGTTGCTGCTGCCGTTCGCGCTGGTCAACCTGGCGTACTTCATGCTGCCCCGGCCCGCGCCCCGGTCCCCGGGCCGCACACCCTCGCGCTGGGGGACCCTGCTGCGCGACGTGGCCGAGGCCGGGCTGCGGCTCTACGCGCTGCTGCTGACCGGGGCGCTGGTCGGGGCGGTGACCCGGGCCGCCGTGGACCTCGTCGGCTGGCAGTGCGCGAACGCCCGCCGGAGCTGCACCCTGCCGGACGCGCCGTCGTGGGTGCAGTGGCTGAACGCGCTGTGGCCGAATGAGATCTCGCCCCGGCTCGCGCTCACCGCGCTGGTGCCCTTCGCCGTCGTGGTGCTGCTGTGGGTGATCGGCCGGCGGACCTGGAAGCGCGACGAGGGTACGGCCATGCCGTCCAACGGGGCCGAGTCCACCTCCGCCCTTCTCGCCCAGCCACGGTTGTGGCACGGAGAAGGGCCGGTGGGGCGGCTGCGGGCGCTCCATCTCGCGTTCGCGCTCGGGTCGATCGGGCTGGTGGTGGCGCTGCCGTACACGGGGATCGGGGTGGGGCTGGCCCTGACGCTCGCCAACGCGGGCGTGCAGGTCGCCGCGATGCTGCTGGTGCTCCTGCCCGGCGTGGCCCGCCGCGTCAACCCCCGGTCGGACTCCGGCCGGCCGTGGCTCGACGGGGTGTGCGTCGCGGTGCGGTGGGCGGGGCTGGGGGCCTTCGTGGTCACGTTCCTGGTGGCGCTGAACGGGTTGCCCAACGGGGCGCCGGCCTACCGGCTGCCGGCCGGTGTGCTGGGGCGGGTGAACTTCGCGTTGACGTCGGGGGTGGCGCTGGTGCTGCTGGCCGTCGTTCTGGGCCTGGTGCTGATGGACCGGCAGCGGGAGGCGCGGCGGCCGGTGGGCGGGATGGCGAGCTGGTTCGTGCTGATGGCCGCCACCGCCTGCGTGAACGCGCTCGGGCTCGGGGTCGTGTTCTGGACCGCCTCCTTCTTCGGGGTCCCCGACTCCATGAACTCCGGGATCTCCGCCGACGGTCCCGGCCGCCGCCTCTTCCTGGGTGACGAGACCTGGTGGACCGCCTCGCTGCTGCCCGTCGTGGGGGTGGGCGCGCTGGTCGTGGGCGTCGTCCTGGTGTGCGTGCGGCTCCGGGTGGCCGCGGCGCTGGCGCCCAAGCTGGCGGAGCCGTACGGGGCGGAGAACCAGACCACGGTGGCGCGCATGTGGGCGCTGGCCTCGCTGACCGACAAGGCCGGGCTGGTCTTGGGGGTGCTGTCCGGGTTCGGGCTGGTGGGGTTCGCCGTGGTGACCGTCATCTACCAGCGCGAGCTGCTCATCCCCGTGGGCGGGGTCGCCGGGCTCATGGCCACCCTCGGCAGCTGGGCGCTGGCCGCGCTGCTGGTCGGGCTGGTTCTGCTGGGCCGGCGGGCGTACAGCGACAACGGGCTGCGCCGGACGATCGGGATTTCGTGGGACATCTGCACGTTCTGGCCGCGGGCCATCCACCCGCTCGCCCCGCCCTGCTACACCGAGAGGGTCATCCCCGACCTGCTGCGCCGCCTGCGCACGCTCGCCCCCGGCGAGACCGACCGGGTCCTGCTGTCGGGACACAGCCAGGGCAGCGTCATCGCGGTCGCCGCGATCATGCAGCTCGACCCGGAGATGAAGAAGCGCGTCAGCCTGCTGACGCACGGCTCCCCGCTGCGCCGCCTGTACGCGGCCTTCTTCCCCGCCTACTTCGGCCCCGACTGCCTGAAGGAGGTGGCGAAGGTGCCGTGGATCAACCTGTACCGCCGCAGCGACCCGATCGGCGGTCCCATCTTCCACCGCATCCCGAACGCGGCCGCGGACCCCGAGGAAGCCGGAGAAACCGCCAAAGGACCGGGGTCGATCACAGGCCCCGTCACGGAGTGGGCCACGGTGGCGACGACGGCGTCGGACACCGGGCCGCTCATGGGCTCGGTCACCCGTCCCGGAAGCAGCCATGTCGTCGACCGCCACTGCTGGGACCCGGCCCGCCCCGAGCACGGCGAACGGCTGCCCATCGCGTACTGGCACTCCGACTATTGGCTCGACCCCGCCTACCAGGAATCCGTGGCCTTCCTGACCGGACGGCCCGGCGGCCCGGCCGTCACGGTCACCCGGGTCGAGGCCCCGGACCAGGTGGGCTCGTAGCCGCGCTTACCTCCTCCTCGCGAGCCTGTCGATCCGCCTCGGGAAGGAGGCGGGGTTCGGCATCGGGCCGGAGGCGGGACGATCTTCGAGCTGGGAGGGTCGGAGATGTTCCGCGTCACTCCGTGAAAGGGCTCATCATGCTCGCGAGGAAGTTGTTGACCGCAGTCGTGGCAGGGTCGGCGATCCTGGCCACCGCGACCGTCACCGCCACCCCGGCCGCCGCCGACCCGGGGCTCGACCGGCGGGCGTTGCGGCAGACGCTGGAGGAGGTGCCCAAGGGCGGCGTCTACGGCATCTACTCCGACGTGCGGTACCGGGGCCAGGAGTGGCGGGGCGCCGCCGGTCGTGCCGACGTGACGACCGGTCAGAGGATGCGGCCCGACATGCGCCACCGGGTGGGCAGCATCACCAAGAGCTTCACCGCCACCGCCGTGATGCGCCTGGTGGAGCGGGGCCGCATCGGGCTGGACACTCCGGTGGAGACGTACCTGCCCGGCCTGCTGCCCGATGCGCGCATCACCGTGCGGATGCTGCTCAACCACACCAGCCACCTCGGCGACTACGACGAGGCGCTGATCACCGTTCCGGAGGACCTGGAGGCCATGCGGGTCCGCCAGTACTCCAAGCAGGAGCTGATCACCCTCGGAGTGGGCGTGGGCAAGACCGGCGAACCCGGACAGCTGCCCGGGGTGTACTCCAACACGAACTACATCGTCCTCGCGCTGCTGATCACCAAGATCACCGGCGAGGAGGCCGAGGACCACATCACCCGGTCCGTGATCCGCCCGGCGGGGCTGGTGAACACGTCCTTCCCGCGTACGCCGTACCTGCCGCGCCCGCACGCCAGGGCGTACACGTCGGTGTTCGGGTACTTCGACCCGCCGCGTGACTACACCGTGTTCAACATGTCGTGGGGCTCGACCGCCGGGGCGATCGTGTCCACGATGTCCGACCTCAACCGCTTCTACCGGGCGCTGCTCGGGGGCAAGCTGGTCAGTCAGGCCTCGCTGGCGCAGATGAAGCAGACCGTTCCGGTCCTGCCGGGCGAGGGAGCGCCGTCGGCGGCCGACTACGGCCTGGGCATCTTCTCGCTGAACCTGCCCTGCGGCGGCAAGGCGTGGGGCCACGACGGCGGCGTGATCGGTATGGGGACCAACTCCTTCACCACCGAGAACCTGCAGCGGCAGGCCTCGACCGGCGTCAACCTCACCTGGCACCCGGCCGCCGAGCCGGGCGAGATCGCCCACGCGCGGCACCTGCTCACGGGGCTGTGCGGCACCGATCAGCCCGCCGCCAAGTCCGCCCCGTTCACGCTGCCGAACCTGGACACGCCGCCGGTTCCGTCACGCTCCTGACGGAGGCTCCTCCAGCACGCGCTGGACCACGGCGAAGGCCGCGTTGGCCGCCGGGACGCCGCAGTAGACCGCGCTCTGCAACAGCACCTCGCCGATCTCGTCGGGGGACAGGCCGTTGCGGAGCGCGGCGCGCGCGTGCATGGCCAGTTCCTCCAGGTGCCCTCCGGCGACCAGCGCGGTCAGCGTGACGCAGCTGCGGGTACGCCGGTCGAGCCCGGGGCGGGTCCAGATCTCGCCCCAGGCGTAGCGGGTGATGAAGTCCTGGAAGTCGCGGGTGAAGGCGGTGGTGCGGGCGACGGCCCGGTCCACGTGCGCGTCGCCCAGGACTTCGCGCCGTACCCGCATGCCGTCAGCCGGGGGCAGATGGGCCAGCAGGGCGGCGGTGACCTGCGCGGGGCGGTCCACGGTGGCCAGGTGGGCGGCTCCGGAGATCTCCACCAGGCTCGCTCCGGGGATGCCGTCAGCCAGCAGCCGGGCGTGGGCGGGCGGCGTGGCCGGATCCTCGCGCCCGGCGACGATCAGCGTGGGCGCCGCGATCGCGGCGAGCGACCCCCTCAGGTCGTACGCGGCCAGCGCGTCACAGCAGGCGGCGTACGTCTCGGGGTCGAACCCGGCCAGATCGTCCAGCAGCTCTTTGGCCCGCGGGGTGCCCGCCCCGGCCGCGAACCAGCGCCGCGCCGCGGCGTCGAGCAGCGGAGCGGTGCCCCGCGCGCGCACCAGCCGCGCCCGCTCGTGCCAGCCCTCCGGCTCGCCGAAACGGGCCGACGAGCAGATCATCGCCAGTGAACGCACCCGCCCCGGACGCGTCAGCGCGAGCTGCGCCCCGATCGCCCCGCCGAGGGAGACGCCCGCGTGGTGGAACGCGCCGATCCCCAGCGTGTCCGCCAGCCCGATCACCGCCTCGGCCAGCTCGCCGACGGAGCCGAGAGCGGGCAGCTCGTAGCGGACCACCCGGAAGCGCCGGGCGAGTTCGGGCACCTGGGCTTCCCACAGCCGCGCGGTCGTGCCCACGGACGGGCCCAGCAGAAGCGGCTCGCCGTCGGCCGGGCCGTCGATCCGGTGCCTCATGGCGTGTCCTCCAGCGCTCGGGTGACCAGGTCGGCGGCGGCGCCGGTGGAGCCGGGGACCGCCAGGTTGGCGCGCATCCGGTCCGGATGCACGCGCAGGCCGGACACCAGCTCGGCGGCGTCACGGGCGGCCCCGGCCGCCAGGCGCAGCGCCTCGCGCAGCGGTTGCCACTCCGCGTGCCAGGCGCCTGGCGGCCGTTCGTCCTCGGCGGCGAGCGAGCCGTACAGGATGGAGGCCAGCGCGGGGACCTGCCGCGCGGCGGCGGCGATCATGACGGCGCGGACGGGGTTGTGCTTGTGCGGCATCGACGACGAGCCGCCGCCGACCCCCTCCGACAGCTCGCCGATCTCGCCGCGCGACAGGACCAGCACGTCCGCGGCGAGCTTGCCGAGCGCCCCGCAGGTGAACGCCAGCGCGCCCGCCAGGTCGGCGACCGGGGCGCGCAGGACGTGCCAGGGCAGGAGCGGCGCGGCGAGCCCCAGCTCGCGGGCGAACGCGGCGCTCAGCGCCGGATCGAGAGTCCCGGCGGGACCGCCGAGCTGGGCGGGCGGGTCGAGCGCCGCCACGCGGCGGCGCGCGTCGATCGCGAGCTTGCGCCATCCGGCCGCCTTGAGCCCGAAGGTGGTGGGCACAGCCTGCTGGGTGAGCGTGCGCGCGGCCATCGGGGTGTCGCGGTGCTCGCGGGCCAGCCGGGTCAGCCCGGCGATCACGGTGTCGAGGTCGGCGAGGAGCGGGCCGAGCGCCCGCCGGGTGACGAGCATGAGCGCGGTGTCGAGGATGTCCTGGCTGGTGGCGCCCGCGTGCACCCACCGCGCGTGCTCGCCGGCCGCCGCGCGCAGCCGTTCGACGAGCGGGATCACCGGGTTGCCGCCGGACCGCGCCCGATCGGCCAGCTCGGCCGGCTCCGTGGTGGCGGCGAGCGCGGCGCACGCCCGCTCGATCGCCGCGACCGCCTCCGCCGGGGCCTGGATCCTGGCCAGCGCCAGCTCCGCCTCCAGCATCGCCCGCAGCACCGCCGGGTCGCCGGTGGCCTCGCCCACCCCCCGCATGGGCGACAACAGCCCCAGATCAGCCGAACTCAAGGAAGACCGTCTCCTTCTCCCCCTGCAACCACAGGTCCCACCGGTACACACCCGTACGCTCCGGTACGGCCAGCAGCGTCCCGCCCCGTTCCATCGAGTCGGGGAACGCGCCGGGCCGCAGGTAGATCCGCGTGAACAGGTGATGCAGCAGCCCGCGTGCGAACACGCACACGCTGATGTACCCGTTGGCCGGCGCCACGGTCCGCAGCAGCCAGTGCCCGTCGGCGTCGGTCGAGACGCGGCCGAACCCGGTGAAGTCCGCGCCGTGCCGCCCGATGACCGCCCCGGTGACCGGGTCGCGGCGCAGGCTGCCCGGCGCGCCCCGCAGCGAACCGGCCGCGTCGGCCTGCCAGAACTCCAGCAGCGCGTCGGGCACCGGCGCGCCCGCGCCGTCGAACACCTGGCCGTGCACGGTGATCCCGCCGCTCGCCAGGTCGCCGCCGCCGGGGAAGGGCAGGGCGTAGCCGTAGAAGGGACCGACGGTCTGGGAGGGGGTGGGCGGGAGCGTCATGACTCCGTCCAGGTGGCGGCGGGCCCGTCGAGCACGATGTCCCAGCGGTAGCCGAGCGACCACTCTGGCTGCGACAGCGCGTGGTCGTAGGCGGCGACCAGCCGTTGCCTGGCGGCGGCGTCGGTCACCGAGCGCAGGACCGGGTCGTAGGGGAAGAGCGGGTCGCCGGGGAAGTACATCTGCGTGACCAGGCGCTGGGTGAAGGCGCTGCCGAAGACGGAGAAGTGGATGTGCGCCGGTCGCCAGGCGTTGCGGTGGTTGCGCCAGGGGTAGGCGCCGGGCTTGATCGTGGTGAACCTGTAGGCGCCGTCCTCGCCGGTCAGGCAGCGGCCGACGCCGGAGAAGTGGGGGTCGTGCGGGGCCGGGTGGTCGTCGCGCTGGTGGGGGTAGCGGCCGGAGGCGTTGGCCTGCCAGATCTCCACGAGCTGTCCGCGGACCGGGCGGCCCTGCCGGTCGGTGACCCGGCCCTCGACGGTGATGCGCTCGCCCAGCGGCTCGCCCGCGTGCTGCCTGGTCAGGTCGGCGTCCAGGGCGGTCACGTCGGTGACGCCGAAGACGGGTCCGCGCAGCTCGGCGGCGTCCGGGTCCTTGACCGGCACCAGGGGTTGCTTGGGGTGGCGCAGCACGCTGCTGCGGTAGGGGGCGTAGTCGCGCCGCGGGTGGCCGGAGGGCTCGGGCGGCGCCGGCCACTCGGCGATCTCGCGGTCGATGTCGTCCTGCGTCAGCATGCGGGTCACCTTTCGAGCACGACGGCCAGGCCCTGGCCGACGCCGATGCAGAGGGAGGCGAGGCCCGTGCCCGACCCGGCTTCGGCGAGCTGGTGGGCCAGGGCGCCGGTCAGGCGGGCGCCGGACATGCCCAGGGGGTGGCCCAGGGCGATCGCGCCGCCGCGCGGGTTGACGATGGCGGGGTCGAGCTCGGGCAGCTCGGCCAGGCAGCCGAGGACCTGGGCGGCGAAGGCCTCGTTCAGCTCGGCCACGGCCAGCTCGCCGAAGCTCCTGCCGGCCTTGGCCAGGGCCCGGCGGCTCGCCTCGACCGGGCCGAGTCCGAAGAAGGCGGGTTCGAGGGCGCTGACGCCGGAGGCCACGATCCGGGCGAGGGGCTCGCGGCCGCCGAGCCCTTCTTCGTCGGTCAGCAGGAGCGCCGCGGCGCCGTCGTTGAGGGGGGAGGAGTTGCCCGCGGTGACCGTGCCGCCGGCGCGGAAGGCGGGTTTGAGTTTGGCCAGGGCCTCCAGCGAGGTGTCCCGCCTGATGCCCTCATCCGCCGAAAAATCGCCCACGGGCACAACTTCTTGGGAAAAATCGGCTTTTGCGGCTTTCTGGTGGCTCTCCAGGGCGAACGTGTCCTGGGTCTCGCGGGCGATGCCGTACCGGTCGGCGATCAGCTCCGCGCCCTCGCCCAGCGGCACCGTGTGCTCGGCCGGCATCCTGGGGTTGACCAGCCGCCACCCGAGCGTGGTCGACACGAGCTCCGCGCCCCCGGCAGGGAAGGCGCGCGAAGGCTTCGGCAGCACCCAGGGCGCGCGGGTCATCGACTCCACGCCGCCCGCGATGATCGCCGAGGCGTCGCCCATCGCGATGGCGCGGTAGGCCTGGATGACCGCCTCCATCCCCGAACCGCACAGCCGGTTGACGGTGGCGCCCGGCGTGCTCACCGGCAGCTGGGCCAGCAACGCCGCCATGCGGGCCACGTTGCGGTTGTCCTCACCGGCGCCGTTGGCGTTGCCGAGCAGCACCTCGTCCACGTGCTCGCGCCCGGTGCGCTCGGCCAGCGCCCTGACCACGTGCGCCGCCAGGTCGTCCGGACGGGTCTCGGCCAGCGCCCCGCCGTACCGGCCGATGGGGGTCCGCACGGCGTCGGCGATGTAGACGGCTCTCATCCGATCACTGCTCCTGTACGGCCGCGCAGTTCGTCCACGCTCACGCCGGGCGCGGTCTCGACCAGCGCGAAGCCTTCGGGGGTGACGTCCAGGACGCCGAGGTCGGTGATCACCCGGTGCACGCAGGCCCGCCCGGTGAGCGGCAGCGTGCACTCCCGCACCAGTTTGGGGCTGCCGTCCTTGGCGGTGTGCTCGGTGACGACGAGCACCCGCCGCGCGCCGTGCACCAGGTCCATGGCTCCACCCATGCCCTTGACCAGGCGTCCGGGAACCATCCAGTTGGCCAGGTCGCCGCCCGCGGACACCTGCATCGCGCCGAGCACCGCCACGTCGATGTGCCCGCCGCGGATCATGCCGAACGACAGCGCCGAGTCGAAGAAGGCCGCGCCGGGCACGACGGTGACGGTCTCCTTGCCCGCGTTGATCAGGTCGGGGTCCACCTCGTCGGCCGCGGGGTACGGGCCGACGCCGAGCACGCCGTTCTCCGAGTGCAGCGTGACCCTGATCCCGCGCGGCAGGAACGACGGGATGCGGGTGGGCAGCCCGATCCCGAGGTTGACGTAGTCGCCGTCGCGCAACTCCGCCGCCGCTCTGGCGGCCATCTCGTCGCGGCTCCAGCTCATGCCCGCACCGTGCGCCACTCGATGCCCTTGGCCGCGGCCTGCTCCGGGGTCAGCGGCAGCACGCGCTGCACGAAGACGCCCGGCAGGTGCACCTCGTCGGGGTCGAGGTCGGTCAGCTCCTCCACCTCGGCGATCGTGATCCGCCCCGCCATGGCGGCCAGCGGGTTGAAGTTGCGCGCCGCCTTGCGGAAGGACAGGTTCCCGTGCCGGTCGCCGCGCGCCGCCCGTACCAGCGCGAAGTCGGTGGTGATCGCGTGTTCCAGCACGTACGGCACGCCGTCGAACTCCCGCACCTCCTTGGGCGGCGCGGTCAGCGCCACCGAGCCGTCGGGGTGGTGGCGCAGGGGCAGGCCGGACTCCGCGACCGGTGTGCCCACCCCGGCGGGCGTGTAGAAGGCGGGGATGCCGCAGCCGCCGGCGCGCAGCCGTTCGGCGAGGCTGCCCTGCGGGGTCAGCTCCACCTCGACCTCGCCCGCCAGGTACCGCCGGCCGAACTCCTTGTTCTCCCCGATGTAGGAGGCGGTGACGCGGGCGATGCGCCCGGCCGCCAGCAGGAGCCCGAGGCCGCCGCCGTCGGTGCCGCAGTTGTTGGAGACCACGCCGATGCCGGTGACGCCGCTGTCCAGCAGGGCGTCGATCAGCACGGCCGGGATGCCGCTCAGGCCGAAGCCGCCGACCGCGAAGGAGGCGCCGTCGTGCACGCCGCTCAGCGCCTCCGCGGCGGAGCCGACCACCTTGTCCATTGTCGCTCCAAGCGTTCGCAGAGTGAACTAAAGTTCACTATGAGCCGGTTTCGAGTATGGGGACCGCCCCGCCGGGCTGTCAAAGGAGGGCGCATGGAGCCGAGCGGAGCGCTGGAGCGCGGACTGACGGTGCTGCGGGTGGTGACCGCCGTGCCGGACCGCCGCTGGCGCGCCACCGACCTGGTGCAAGCCACCGGGCTGGCCCGCGCGACGGTCGACCGCGTGCTCGCCACGCTGGTCACCCTCGGCCACCTGCGGGCCGACGGCCGCGACGTGCTGCTCGCGCCCCGGCTGCTGGAGCTGGGCGCCGCCTACCTCGCCGCGAGCGGCCTGCCCGCCACGCTCGGCCCGCACGCCGAGGCCCTCGCGGAAGAGCTGGACGAGTCGGTCTCCCTCGCCGTGCCCGACGGCGGCAGCGTGCGCTTCGTCGCCCGCTACACCCGGCGGCGCACGATGACCGTCGCCCTGCGCGTCGGCGACGTGCTGGCCGCCGAACGGTGCGCCGCCGGGTTCGTGCTGCTCGGGGCCGCCGTGCCCTGGGCCGTGGACGACCAGCTCGTCGAGCCCGGCCTGGTCGCCGTCGCCATGCCCGTCCACGAACCCGGCGGCGAGGCCGTCTGCGCGGTCAGCGTCATCAGCCACACCAGCCGGCACACCGCCGACGGCCTGCGTGAACACGCCCTGCCCCACCTGCGGCGTGCCGTCGCCGCCATGGAGGCCGCACTACGCCTCGACCCACCGCGCCGGCTCGTGCCGGGCGCCGACCTGTCGCGCGTGCCCAAGGACGAGATGGGCGCCGCCTACCTGCAGTCGCTGGCCCGCGGGCTCGGCGTGCTCGTCGCCCTCGGCGCCGCGCCCGGCGGGCTCACGCTGGCCGAGGCGGCCCAGGTCACGGGGCTGGCGCGGGCTACCGTGCGGCGGGCCGTACAGACGATGGAGCGGTTCGGCTACGTGAGCGCGCGGCGCGCCCGCTTCGTGCCCCTGCCGCGCGTCCTGGAGCTGGGGTACGCGCGCCTGTCGGCGCTCACCCTCGCCGAGGTCGTCCAGCCGCACCTGGCGGCGCTCGCCGAACGGGTGCGCGAGTCCGCCTCGGTCGCCGTGCTGTCCGGGGACGACGTCGTCTACGTCGCCCGCGTACCGACGGCCAGCATCATGAGCGTGGACATCACGCTCGGCACCCGCTTCCCCGCCCATGCCACCTCGATGGGCCGCGTGCTCCTGGCCGCCGAGCCCGTCGCCCGCCTCGCCGCGCTGGAGCTCAAACCCCTGACCTGCCGCACCGTCACCGACCCCGCGCTGCTGGCCGAGGCGGTACGGCAGGCGGGCGGCGACGGCTACGCGCTGGTCGACCAGGAGCTGGAGGACGGCGTCCGCTCGATCGCGGTGCCCCTGCACGACGGCGACGGCAACGTGGTCGCCGCCGTCAACGTCGCCACCCACGCCAGCCGCGCCACCGCCCAGACCCTCGTGGAGCGCGTCCTGCCCGAACTCACCTCGGCCGCGGCCCGCATGACCGCGGACCTCTCCCACCTGCCGAGCTACGGCTCGATCTCCTGAACATCCGTCTCCTCCTGCTGCGCCGCCCCCGGCGTGACCGCCCCCGTGGTGGTCACCGTGGCGGTGACGCCGACCAGCCCCGCGGCCACGAGCACGGCCGCGACCCACCGCCGCCGCCTCGACGGCCGCGCCCGCACCGGCTCCGCCTCCGGTGTCCGCACCGGCTCCGCCACAAGCACGGGCGCCGCCTCCGCTTCCGGTGTGGGCGCCACCTGGGTGGCCACCCGCTTGCGGGCGGCCACCCAGGCCGACGCCTGCTCGGCCCCGAGCCCGCACCCGCGCGCGAACGCCTCCACCACCTGCTCACGCGGCAGCGTCTCACGCTTCAGCATCCCCGCCGCCGTCGAGTACGGCAGCGCGTGCCCGGCCCGCTGCGCCCGCGCCTGGATCTCCCGGTAGCTCCGCCCCGACCACGCCTTGAGCCGGCGCAACCCGCTCATGAACTCGGCACCGGTCCGCACGTCAGAAGGATCAGTCGTGTCGCTCATAACCCGGCAGTACAGCCGACTCGCACAGACCCGCACAACCCGGAACAGCGATCCCGCCACCTCCGGGCCGGCCGGCGGGCCAGCGTCGAGGACATGACTTCCGTGTGGATCCACGCCGCCCTCGCCGGCACGCTGCTGGCGCCGGCTCCCGTCGACAAGGGGATCGTGTCCTTCCTCGACCGGACGCTGCCGGACGGTCCCGGCGGCACCGTCGCCGTCGTGCGCGACGGCCGGCTCGTGCACTGCGCCGGTTTCGGCCTGGCCGACCGCGAACGCGGCACGCCCGCCGGCTGCGAGACCGTCTACGACATCATGTCGATCACCAAGCAGTTCACCGCCGCGGCGATCATGAAGCTGCAGATGATGGGCAGGCTCCGCACCACCGACCGGATCAGCGCCCATCTCGGCCGCGTCCCCGCCGGCAAGCGCGCGATCACCCTGCGCCACCTGCTCACGCACACCTCCGGCCTGGGCGACGGCGGCGACGACTACGTCCCCGTCTCGCGCGACACCATGATCCGGCGCGCCCTGGCCGCGCCACTGCGCCAGGCCCCCGGAGCCGGGTTCCGCTACTCCAACCTCGGCTACAGCCTGCTGGCCGCCGTCGTCGAGCGCGCCTCCGGTCTCAGCTACGAGAGGTTCCTGGCCGCGTACCTGTTCGCGCCCGCGGGAATGACCCGCACCGGGTACGTGCTGCCGCGCTGGTCACCCGCCGACCTGGCCGTCGAGTACGACCGGCGCGGCAAGCGGCGGGGCCGTCCCACCGACCATCCCTGGGCCAAGGACGGTCCGCACTGGTACCTGCGCGGCAACGGCGGCATGCTCTCCACCGCCGCCGACCTGTACCGCTGGCACCGCGCCCTGGAGGGCGACACCGTCCTGTCGCGCCGGGCCAAGGCCGAGATGTTCACCCCGCGCGTGCTCACCGACCGGCGCGAACGCCACTACTACGGCTACGGCTGGGGCATCGTCCCCCGCACCCGCCTCGGCCGGGTCGCCGAGCACGACGGCGGCAACGGCTGGTCCTTCGGCGAGTACGCCCGCTTCACCGGCGGGCGCGTGATGGTCTTCTGGATCACCAACCAGGCCTACAGCACCGGCGGATGGAACCTGGAGGACCTCAACGGCACGCTCACCCTGGGCCTGGCCGAGCGCGCCTAACGCGCCGCCGGCGCGTTGCGGACCACCGCGAGCGGGCACGTGGCGTAGTGCAGCATCGCCTGGCTCACCGACCCCAGGATCAGCCCGGTGAGCGCGCTCTGCCCGTGCGTCCCCACGACGAGCAGGTCGGCGCCCTCGGAGGCGTTCCTGAGCGCCTGCGCCGGATGGTCGTGCACCACCTCCCACACGACCCGCACGTCGGGATGGCGGTCGCGATAGCCCGCGACCGCCTCCTTCAGCAGCCGCAGCTCGTCCTCCTCCGCCGAGGCCGACGCCAGGACGCCGTCGAGGTCCAGCCGGTTCCAGGCGTGCACCGCCCGCAGCGCGAGACCGTGCCGGTCGGCGTGCCCGAAGGCGTACGCGAGCACGCGCCGACCGGCCTCGGAACCGTCCACTCCCACGACCACCTCCCCGCGCGGCACCGTGGCGGGCGGTTCCCTGACGATGACCACGTCACACGCCGCGTGCCCGGTCACCCCCGCCGCCACCGATCCGAGCAGCAGCCCGCGGAAGCCGCCCATCCCGTGGCTGCCCATCACGAGCAGTTCGGCGCCGGCGGACAGCTCCAGCAGCGCCGCGCGGGCGTCACCCGGTACGGCCCGCCGCTCGACGTCCAGGCCGGGCGCCTCCTGCCCGGCCCGCTCGACGGCGGCGGCCAGCACGGTCGCGGCGCCGTCCCGCATCCACTCCGCCACCCCGGCGTACCGCTCGCCGGGAACGGCGGCGTGCGCCCAGGCGGGCATCGCGTGCACGACCAGCAGGGTCCGCCCGCGCAGCGCCGCCTCCCTGGCCGCCCAGCCGACGGCCTCAAGCCCTGCCCGCGAACCATCCACGCCGACAACGATCACGACACATCACCCCGTTCCACCTTCTTCCTATCCCATCGCCCGCCGCGGGCCTGCGGCGGGTGGGCCGGTCAGGCCGGGTACGCGTGGGTCTCGGTGGCCTTGACCGAAGCCCAGATCCGCTGGCCGGGTGACAGGTCGAGTTCGGCCACCGCCGCGGGGGTGATGTCGGCGAACGCGGAGACGGGACCGCCGAGGTGAACGCGGACGTTGTCGCCGTGCCGTTCGATGCCGTCGATGCGGGCCTGCCACAGGTTGCGCGGGCTGCCGTCCGGCCGGGAGCGGTACAGGGCCACGGCGGCGGGCGGGAAGGCCACGAACACCGGCCCGTCGAAGTGCTCACTGGCGTGCAGCAGCAGCCCGCCCACCTTGACCCCGGACTCGGCGGCCACGCCGCGGTACAGGTTGAGCCCGACCAGGCGGGCCACGTAGTCGGTCCGGGGGCGGCGGGCGACCTCGGCGGGCGCGCCCTGCTGCACGATGGCCCCGTCCTCGATCACGATCAGCCGGTCGGCCAGCACCATGGCGTCGAGCGGGTCGTGGGTGACCAGGACGGTGGCGCCGTCGAAGTCGTCGAGGTGGCGGCGCAGCTGCGAGCGGACCTCCAGCCGGGTGTGGGCGTCGAGCGCGGCCAGCGGCTCGTCCAGCAGCAGCAGCTCGGGCCGGACGGCCAGCGCCCGGGCCAGCGCGACCCGCTGCGCCTGCCCGCCGGACAACTGCCGCGGCTTGGCGGCGGCCTTGCCGCCCAGCCCGACCCGCTCCAGCAGGGCGGCTGCGGTACGGCGCGCCTCGGCCTTGGCGACCCCGCGGCAGCGTGGCCCGAACGCGACGTTCTCCAGCGCGGACAGGTGCGGGAAGAGCAGGTAGTCCTGGAAGACCATGCCGATCGGGCGGCTCTCGGCGGGCAGGGCGTCCAGGTCCCGGCCGCGCAGGATGATCCGGCCGCCGGACATGCGGGTGAGCCCGGCCAGGGCGCGCAGCGCGGTGGTCTTGCCCGCGCCGTTGGGCCCGAGCAGCGCCACCACCTCGCCGGGCGCCACGTCGAACGCGATGTCGAGCGTGAACGCGGCCCGGTCCACTCGCAGCCGGGCACGCAACCCCACCGGCTCTTCCCGCCCCTCGCCCGTCGCGTCACGCGCGCTCATGGGCTGTTCACCCATCGGTCGCGCAGGCTGGCCAGGATGATCACCGAGACCGCGAGCAGCACCAGGCTGAGCACGATCGCCGCCTCCGGCTCGGTCTCCAGCGCCAGGTAGACCGCCAGCGGCATCGTGCGGGTGGTGCCGGGGAAGTTCCCGGCGAACGTGATCGTCGCCCCGAACTCTCCCAGCGCCCGCGCCCAGCACAACACCGCCCCCGCCACCACCCCCGGCATGATCATCGGCAGCGTGACCCGCCGGAACACGATCCACCGGGAGGCGCCGAGCGTGGCCGCCGCCTCCTCGAAGCGCTGGTCGGCGCCGCGCAGCGCGCCCTCCACACTGATCACCAGGAACGGCATCGCCACGAACGCCTCCGCGATGACCACCCCCGCCGTGGTGAACGGCAGCGTGATCCCGAACGCCGACTCCAGCCACTGCCCGACGAGCCCCCGCCGCCCCAGCACGAGCAGCAGCGCGACGCCGCCGACCACCGGCGGCAGCACCAGCGGCACGGTCACCAGCGCCCGCGCCAGCCGCCGCCCGGGAAAGCTCACCCGGGCCAGCAGCCAGGCCAGCGGCACGCCGAGCACCAGGCAGATGAGCGTGGCCAGGGAAGCGCACACCACCGACAGCCGCAACGCCTCCAGCACGTGCGGTTCGGCCAGCCGCCGGCCCAGGGTGGACCAGGGCGCGCGGATCAGCAGCCCGGCCAGCGGCAGCACCAGGAACACCAGGCCGGCGACGGCGGGCACCACCAGCATCCATGGCAGCCGCCCGGCCCGCTCGCGCGTGGAAGAGCTCATCGGGATCAGGGAGCCTCGAAGCCGGCCTTGGTCAGCACGTCCTTGCCCTGCTGTGACAGCACCAGGTCGGTGAACCGCTTGGCCAGGTCACCGGCGGGTGCCTTGGTCAGGGTGGCGATCGGGTAGTCGTTGATCGCCTTGTCGGCCTCGGGGAAGCCGATGCCGGTCACCTTGCCCGCCGAGGCGATCACGTCGGTCGTGTAGACCAGTGCGGCGTCCACCTCGCCGAGTTCGACCTTGGTCAGGGTGGCCTTGACGTCCTGCTCCAGCGTGACCGGCGTGACCTTGAGACCGGCCGCGCCCAGCGCCTTGACCGCGGCGGCCCCGCACGGCACCTGCTCGGCGCACAGCGCGACCTTGACCTTGGGGTCGGCCAGGTCCTTCAGTTCGTCCACCTTGGCCGGGTTGCCGGCCGGGACCGCGATCTGCAGCTTGTTGCGGACGAACGTGGCGGGCGCGGCGGCCAGGGAGGCGTCGGTGACGGTCTTCATCGTGGCCGGGCTCGCGGCGGCGAACACGTCGGCCGGAGCGCCCTGGACGATCTGCTGGGCCAGCGTGGCGCTGGAGCCGAAGTTGAACTTCACCGTGGTGCCCGGATGCGCGGCCTCGAAGGTCTTGCCGAGCTCGGTGAACGTTCCGGTCAGCGAGGCCGCCGCGAACACCGTCAGCTCCTTGGCCCCGCCCGCGGGGGAGACCGAGGCGCCCGTTCCGGAACCGCACCCGGACAGCACGGCCAACGCGATGACCCAGGGGGAAAGACGCCTGAACATCGAGGGGCTCCTCACGCCGCACCGGCCACGCGCTCGTGACCGGGGATCTCGACGACGACGTTGGTGGACTTGATCACGGCGACCGCCACCGCCCCCACCTCCAGGCCGAGCTCGTCGGCGGCCTGCCGGCTCATCAGCGACACCACACGGAACGGCCCCGCGGCGATCTCCACCTGGGCCATCACCGCGTCGCGGATCACCTCGGTCACGATGCCCCGGAAGCGGTTGCGCGCCGAGGAACGCCCACCCTCGACCTCCTCGACCTGGGCGCGGGCGAACGCGGCCAGCTCGGCGCCGTCGACCTGCCGGTGGCCGTGCTCGTCGCGCTCGGCGCCGAGGCGGCCCGCGTCCACCCAGCGGCGGATCGTGTCCGCGCTGACCCCGAGCAGCGCGGCGGCTTCACTGATACGAAACGTCGTCACGAACGCCTACGTTACCCCTTCGCAGATTCAAGCCCGTACACCGGTGGCCCCCCGCATCAGCGGACAGGGCCGCCGTTTCGTCCTGGCATGCGCGGGAGGTCAGTTCGCCGGGGAGAGCAGGTCGTCGTGCAGCTTGCCGAGCACCTCGTCGAGGGCGGCGGCCACGAAGGAGGCGGCGACCTGCCGGTTGAGGTCGGCGCTCTGGCCGACGAGCTTCTCCGCCACCTGCCCCGACATCTTGGCCGCGATCTTCTGGGGGAAGGTGTTCCATTCGTACACCAGGAAGGCGACGATCAGCGGGATGACGATGAAGCCGACGAGCGCGCCGGCGCCCGCGCCGAACAGCTTGACCAGCAGCATCTTCAGGACCAGCGCGACCCCGATCTTCTTGAGCAGGATGATCAGCACCTTCTGGAACGCCGCGCTGGCCAGCACCGCGCCCACGGCCTTGGCCACCGCGACCTTCACCATGGGCAGCGCGAGCGCCTTGGCCAGCAGGGCGGCGACGGTGGCGCCGAGCGTGGTGTGCATGGCGTGCGTGGCGCTCGCGAGGGCCATGTCGGCCGCCTGCTCGCCGACGGTGGTGTGCGTCGAGAGCGTGATGGAGTCCTTCACCTCCCGTTGCACGTGCGCGGCGAGGTCGCGGAACTCCTCCTCCAGGATGCGGTGGACGGCGGCGTTCTCCACGAGCTGGCGGCCGAGGACCTCCGCCAGATCCGACATCGTCTCCTCTGACTGGTAGAACTCCGTGGTGGCCGCGACGACGGCGGCTTCGACGACGTCCTCGATCCGGCAGGAGATCGTCGCGCCGCCGGTGCCCTTGACGTAGTGGAAGAGCGACTTGGCGTAGTCGGGGGTGGGGGAGGGGCTCACCGTCCGGGTGTGGCCGCCTTCGGTGACGGTCAGCGTGAGCAGCTCCGAGGTCGTGCGCGCGTTGATCGCGGCGGACACGCGGGTCTCGATGGCCGACCGTAGCTGAGGGGCGCGCTCGCCGAGCGCGTCGACGAGCGCGTTGAGGTCGATCTCCTGCCGCAGAAGGTCCGCGGTCATGCCAGATGGGCTCATGGCACTCACTGTCGGTTCGGGACGTGGCCGCGGGCCATGACGGGATGGCTGACAGCGCGTCAGCGCGTGCAAACGTCGCGCAAGTCATCGTGCGCCTGGCTCTTGGAAAACGCTTGCCCGGAGGTTACGGTTCTCTCAATACTCCGATGAATATGGGCATTGAGCGGTTTATTCGCTCTTCTAAAGGGATTTATCCCTTGATTGGTAGGAGGTTTCGTGATCACTGCTCCGCGCCTGCTCGCCGCGGCCGTCCTCGCCTTAGGCCTGGCCCAGAGCCCGGCCGTGGCGGCGTCCGCGTCCGAGGTGCTCGTGGCGAATCCGGCCGAGCTCACCAAGGCCCTGGCGGACGCGGGCCCCGGCGACACGATCGTCATGGCCGACGGCACATGGGAGAACGCCTTCCTCGACCTCAGCGCCGCCGCCGCGCCCGGCAGGCCGGTGACGCTGCGGGCGCAGACGCCCGGCAAGGTCGTGCTCACCGGCCGGTCAGGGATCTCGCTGAACAGCCCCGACCTCGTGGTCAGCGGCCTGACCTTCACCGGCGGCACCGTGCCCGACGGCAAGGGGTCGGTCATCACGTTCAACAGCGACCGGGGCCGGGTCACCGACACGGCCGTGGTGAACTTCAACCCGGCCGAACCGCAGACCCCCTACTACTGGGTCTACTTCCGCGGCGGCGCCAACCGGCTCGACCACGTCCTGCTGGAGGGCAAGAACCACCAGGAGCCCGTGGTGGGCAACGACCGGGGGCCGCGGGCCACGTACAACAAGGTCGATCACAGCCGCTTCGCCAACGTCCCCAACATCGGGCGCAACGGCATGGAGGCGCTGCGCATCTGGGGTTACGGGCAGTGGGGCGATCTCGGGACGACGGAGGGGGCGTACTTCACCATCGAGAACAACCTCTTCGAGCACGTCGACGGCGACGACGAGATCATCTCGCTGAAGTCCAACCACAACACCGTGCGCCACAACACGATCAAGCAGTCGAGCGGCGGCCTCGTCCTGCGCTACGGCAACTACAACACGGTCGAGAACAACGTCATCCTGGGCGACCGGTACCCGGCCAGCGAGGGCATCCGGGTCAGCGGCGACCACCACACCGTGCGCGGCAACTACGTGGCCGGAGTCTCCGGCTACGGGCTCAAGGTCACCAGCGGCGAGCACATGTTCGACGAGAACAACCAGCTCGACTATCTGACGCCCGGCTTCGTGCCGCAGAAGAACCCGCTCGCTCCCTACGGCTACCTCTTCCACTACGGCCAGGTGACCGACAGCCGGTTCACCGGCAACATGTTCGTCGACAACGCCAAGAGCGACATGCACCTCGGCTGGTTCTACAAGAACCACTGGCCCGGCTACCAGATGGTCCTCCTGCCCACACGCAACACCTTCACCGGCAACCTCGCCTATCGCCCGGCGGGCGGCGTCTCGGTGCAGACCAGCAAGCAGGACACCGCGCCGCCGTTGCAGAAGTTCACCTTCGAGCCCAACACCTTCCACGGCAACCTCGTCGTCGGCGGCACGCTCGACGTGAACGCGCCCAACACCGCCGACGGCATCACGGTCGTGCCCCTCGCGGGGAAGGCCGCCCCGCGAGCCCCGCGGAGCGCGAGCACGGCGGACACCGGGCCGGCCTGGCGCGAGTGAGCGGTCAGGCAAGGAAGAGTTCGATCACCGGGACGGCGACCGGGGGACGCTGAACGGGCAGCTGAAGGGTCAAGGTGCCCTCCGGCTGCCCGCCCATCTTGGTGTTCTGCGCGACCTCGCCGGGCTTGGTGACGACCATCCTGATCTCCGAGGCGTCGTCGAGCAGTTGTGCGTAGCGGACCTTGCCCGCCAGCCCCGGCAGGTGCACATGGCGCAGCGGCCAGCTGAACAGGTGCAGGTAGAGGCGGTCGCCGTTCTGGGTGTAGCGGCAGTCGGCGGGCGGCGTGAACGAGGCGGGCCCGCAGCCGCGGATCGAGCGCTCGTTCCGGTCCATCCAGCCGCCGATCTCGGCCAGGACGGCCAGCGCCCTGGGGTCGATCTCGCCCCGGCCCGTCGGGCCCACGTTGAGCAGCAGGTTGCCGCCCTTGGCGACGCCGTCGACCAGCATGCGGATGAGCAGGTCCGGGCTCTTGTAGTCGAGGTTGTCGCGGTCGTAGCCCCAGCTGCCGTTGAGCGTCTGGCAGGCCTCCCACACCTCGGCCACCGGGCCGGAGGGCTGGTACTGCTCGGGCGTGACGAAGTCGCCCGGCAGGCCGGTGCGGTCGTTGACCAGGATGCCGGGCTGCAGCTCGCGGACCATCTCCAGCAGTTCGGCCGAGCCCCAGTCCTCGGCGCCCTTGCCGCCCCACCACTCCTTCCTGCCGGCGTAGGAGAAGTCGAAGAACAGGTAGTCGATCGTCCCGTAGCGGGTGAGCAGCTCGCGGACCTGCCCGTGCAGGTAGCGCCGGTACTCGGCGATGTCGCCACCGCCCTCGCCGTCCACCTCGTCACGGCGGGGGTGGGTGCCGTCGACGGGGAAGGACGGGTGGTGCCAGTCGATCAGCGAGTGGTAGAAGCCGACCTTCAGCCCCTCGGCCCTGCAGGCCTCGGCGAAGGGCCCCACCAGGTCCTTCCCGTACGGCGTGCGGGTCGCCTTGTAGTCGGTCAGATCGCTGTCCCACAGGCAGAACCCGTCGTGGTGCTTGGTCGTCAGCACCACGTAGCGCATCCCGGCGGTCTTGGCCGCGCGCGCCCAGCCGGCCGGGTCGTAGCGGTCGGGGGAGAAGTGGTCGAAGTAGACCTGGTACTGCTCGTCGGTCATCTTCTCCCGGGTCTTGACCCACTCGTGCCGGGCCGGCAGGGCGTACAGGCCCCAGTGGATGAACATCCCGAATCTGTCATGGGTGAACCACGTCATGAAAAATCATCCCTTGAGGGCGCCGGAAGACAGGCCGTGGACGAACGAACGCTGGAAGAACAGGAACACGATCACCGAGGGCAGCAGGGCCAGCAGCGAGGCCGCCATGACCACGCCCGGCGTCACGATCGGGTCGATGCGCAGCGTCCGCAGCGCCAGCGGCAGCGTGTAGGACGAGGAGTCCTGCGCCACCAGCAGCGGCAGCAGGTACTGGTCCCAGATCATGGTGAACCCGAACACGCCGATGACCCCGAGCGCGGGCTTGCACATCGGCAGGATGATCTGCGCGAAGATCCGCAGCTCGCCCGCCCCGTCGATCCGCGCCGCCTCCTCCAGCTCGCGCGGCACGTCCTTCATGAACTCGGTCATCACCAGGATGGAGAACGCCCAGGCGCCGAGCGGCACGATCATGCCGGCCAGCGTCCCGATGAGGTTCACGTGGATCACCGGCACGTCGGCCAGGATGATCGACAGCGGGATGGCCAGGATCTCCTCGGGCAGCATGAGCGTCGCGAGAATGGCCACGAACACCAGCGACATGAACCGGAACCGCTTGCGCGCCAGCGCGTACGAGGCCAGCACCGAGACCGTGACCTGGAGCAGCAGCCCGAAGCCCACGACGAGGAAGGAGTTGAGCAGATACTTCAGCACGCCCTGGTCGACGGCGACCGTGAAGTTGTCCAGCGTCGGGCTGGTCGGCACCAGGCTCAGCTGGGTCGGGTCGGAGACGTGGTTGAAGGCGCTGACCAGCAGGGCCAGCAGCGGCCCCGCGAACACGACCAGCACCAGCGAGTAGATCACCAGCTTCGTCGCGCGGCCCGCGGGGGTCGCGTTCTCCTTGAGACCGAGAGCCGTCTCGCTCATCGGTTCTCCTTCCTTCTGAGCAGGTAGACGAAGACCGTCAGCACGAGTGTCGCGACGAACAGCAGGACCGCCCCCGCCGCGCCGACGCCCAGCCGGTTCTGCTCCAGGCCGAGCTTGTAGATCAGGGTCATGACCACCTCGGTGGAGCCGTTCGGCCCGCCGTTCGTCAGCAGGAACACCTCGGTGAAGACCCGCAGCCCGCGGATGGCGGCCAGCACGAACAGGATCGTGAAGACCGAGCGCAGGCCGGGCAGCGTGACGTGCAGGATCCGGCGCCACCTGGAGGCGCCGTCGACGGTGGCGGCCTCGTAGAGGTCCCGGTTGACGCCGGCCAGCCCCGCCATGAAGATCATCATGTCGTACGGCGCGCCCCGCCAGATCCCGGTCATGATCACCGAGGCCATCGAGGCGTCCGGGTCGTTGATGAACCCGGAAGGCCCGAGCCCGACCAGCCCGATGATCGAGTTGATCATGCCGTCGGCCGTCGGGTGGTACATGATCCGCCAGAGCTCGGCGACCACCGCCATCGGCACCACGACCGGCAGGAACGCGGCGGACCTGATGAAGCCGAGCCTGCGGCTCTGCCCCTCCATCAGCAGCGCCAGCGCGAACCCGAGCGCCATCGAGCCGGCCGTCTGCCCCACGGCCAGCACGATCGTGTGCCAGGCCGCGCTGTGGAAGCCCTCGGAGGCGAGCATCGTGGCGTAGTTACTGGTCCCGACCCACCTGTTGCCGAGGAACGGCTGGACGTCCTGGAAGGACATGACCAGCGCGTTGCCCATCGGGATGAACTTGAAGAGCGCGAACAGGATGATCGCCGGGGCCAGGAACAGCCACGGGATCCACCAGCGGCCGTCCCGCCCCCCGTTCTTGGAACGGAGAGCGGGGGCGCCGGTCGTCGCTCGCGCGGCGACGGGACTCAGTTGCTCGACGCTCATGAGGCGGCGATGCCCTGTTCGGTGAGGATGGCGGCGAGCTTGGTGTCGAGCTTGCCGAGTTCGGCCTTGAGGTCGAGGGAGCAGTCCGCCACGAGCGCGTTGACGGTCTCGGCCGACGCCTGGCGCACCGGGGTCCAGTTCGGCAGCGACGGCGCGTACCGGCCGGAGGTCTGGTAGGCCTCGGCGAAGGTCTTCCAGCGCGGGTCGGGCCGCACCTGGGCGATGTCGACGGTGGTGTTGACGGGCAACTGCACGATGTACGCCGCTTCGCCCTCCATGCCGATCTTCTGGCCTTCGGCCGAGATGGCGAAGGCGGCGAAGGCGTCCTGCGCCGCCTGGTTGGGCGAGCCGGCCATCAGGTAGACCGCGCCGCCCTCGGCCAGCACCTCGGCGCTCTTGGCGCCCTTGGGCATCGCCATGACCTCGTACTTGTCCTTGCCCAGTGCCTTGTCGAAACGGGGCAGCAGGTAGGGGCCGACCACGTAGAGACCGGCCTTGCCCGCCTCGAACGTCTCGTTCGTCGGCGGCGTGTCCATGGTGACCGCGCCCGGCTGGATCACCTTGTCCTTGCAGCCCAGGTCGCGGAACCACTGCATCGCGGCGACGGACTCGGCGGTGGACATGGCCGGCTTGTACTTGCCGCCGCCCGCGTCGGCCACGAAGTCGCCGCCCGCGGCCCAGAGGAAGTTCGAGAAGTACCAGGACGCGTACCCGCGCTTGGTCGACAGCGGCGCGGCCAGCCCGTAGGTGTCGGCCTCGCCGTTGCCGTCGGGGTCCTTCTCGGTGAACGCCTTGGCCATCGCCGCCAGGTCCGCCCAGCTCTGCGGCGGCTTCAGGCCCAGCTTCTCGCGCCAGTCCTTGCGGATGAGCAGCGCGGTGGCCTGCGCCGAGTACGGCAGGCCGTACTGCTTGCCGTCCACGGCCTTGCCCGCGGCCAGGGCCCGCTCGCTGACGTCCTTGGCGCTGGCGACCTTGGACAGGTCGATCTCGCGCAGCAGGCCCTGGCTCTGCATCGTTCCCAGTTGGGCGACGTCGTTCATGACGATGTCCGGCAGGTCCTTCTGGGCGGCACGCTGCTGCATCTTCGTCTCGAAGTCGTCGAAGATGGCCGTCACCTTGACCTTGTGGCCCGTGGCCTTCTCGAACGCCGCGGCCAGCTTGATCGTGCCCTGCTCGCCCGGTCCGCCGGGCGTCGTCCTGGTCCAGAGCTCCAGGGGCGCCGAGGCGTCCTGCTCGACGTTGCCTCCCGCCGGACCGGAGCCGCACCCGGTCAGCACCAGCGCGGCGGCGAGGAGACAACCCACCCTGTATTTGGCATGTGTCCGCATATGTGAACGGCTCCCAGTCTCTTGGATAACGCTTTCCGAGAAGCTAGCGTTGCCCCATTGGCACGGTCAATGGTCCGATGACTCCCGGCCGAAATCGATGCGTAAACAAGCCGCGTGCTGCCACTGACCCGATGACTCTTGATGACTCTGGAGTGTTCATGTCCGAGCTTGATCCCCGGCCCACCGCCCTGCTCGTCATGGAGGAACGGCGGCGCGGCGACGTCTACCCGCCCGAGGTCCTGCGCGACCTGGACGAACTGGTCAGATGGGGCGCGCCACCGCGTACCCGGGAGCAGCTGGCCCAGGACCCGGACGTGCTGGCGGACGTGGAGATCCTGCTGACCGGATGGGGCCCGCCCCGGCTCGACGCGGCGCTGCTGAGCCGGGCGCCCAAGCTGCGCGCGGTGCTGGTCGCCGCCGGCTCGGTACGGCCGCTGACCACGCCGGAGTTCTGGGCCCGCGAGATCCCGATCGTCTCCGCCGCCTCCGCCAACGCGATCCCGGTGGCGGAGTTCGCGCTGGCCCAGATCCTGCTGGCGCTGAAGCAGGCCCACCGGATCGCCCGCGAGATCCGGGCCACCCGCCGCTACCCGCACGACCCGCCCGTCGCCGGCGGGTACCGCTCCCGCGTCGGCCTGTTCGGCCTCGGCGCGATCGGCCGCCTCGTCGCCGCCCACCTGCGGCACTTCGACGTGGACGTGCTGGCCTGCGACCCCGTGGCCGACCCCGCCGGGCTGGACGTGCGCCTGGTGGAACTGCCCGAGCTCTTCGCCACCTGCCCGGTCGTCAGCCTGCACGCGCCGCTGCTGCCCGAGACGGAAGGCGTGGTCGACGGCGAGCTTCTCGACCTCCTGGAGCCCGGCGGCACCCTGATCAACACCGCCCGCGGCGCGCTGGTGGACGAGCACTCCCTCGTGGACGTCCTGCGCCGCAGGACCGACCTCACAGCGGTACTCGACGTCACCTGGCCGGAACCGCCGCCGCCGGACTCGCCGCTGTTCACCCTGCCCAACGTCGTCCTGACCGCGCACGTGGCGGGGGCTCTGGGCGGTGAGCGGGCGCGCATGGGGGAACTGGTCGTGGACGAGCTGCGCCGCCTGGCCGGCGGGGAGGCGTTGCGGCATGCCGTACCGGCTGACCGGGCGCACATCATGGCGTGACGGCGGTGCGGGCCGCCGGCGTCTTCACGACGCCGGCGGCCGCGAGGGGCGCTAGGAGTGGGCCAGCGTGTACAGCCGGTCGTGCTCGTCCCAGCGGGCGGTGCTGATGACCTTGGTCGCGTCCGGCACGCTGCCGCGGCGCAGCTCCCTGGCCAGCGCGTTGAGGCGGGCGGCGGAGGCCGCGACGGCTTCGCGCAGGGGCGTCGGGCTGCCCCAGTGGGTCTCGTCCTCCTTCAGGCTCTTGCGCAGGCCGGCGGCGATCGTGGACAGGCGAGCGCCGTAGGACTGGCCGCGCAGTCTGGCCAGGTCCTCCTCCACCAGCGCCATCGTGTCCGCCAGCGCCTTCGCGTCGTAGGTCTCCTTCCGCCCGGCGTCGCTCTTCTCGCCGTGGCCGCCCCGGTCGCCGGTGTCCACGGTGGCGAAGGGGAGCAGGTTGCGGAAGTTCAGGTAGGCGGTGGCGGCCTCACCGGCCGTGGCCGCGGTCAGCGCCTCCAGTGCCGCGTCGAACAGCTCGTCGAGCTGGCCGCCCTCCAACTGGATGATCGGCAGCAGCCGGTCCAGCTTCATGACCTCCGACGTGAGGTCGTCGGTGACGAGCTGGCGTACCGCCGCCATGGCGCGGTCCTCGTTCGTAGCCGTGACGAGCCGGCGTGACAGGGCGCCGCACTGGACCACCCAGGCGGTCGTGTGGCAGCCCATCCCGGTGACCCCGGGAGGCGCGGGCGCGCGGCCGTTGACGACCAGCGGCTGACCGGCGGTGAAGGTCACCACGAGCGGGTCGTTGGCCGCGTCGTCCACCCAGGCGTTGGAGCCGGTGGCGTCCGGCAGGGCGGACATCGTGGTCCAGGCCGCGGCGATCCGGGTCAGCAGTTTCGTGACCGCCTCCTGGCCGAGGTCGGCCCCGGGGAACAGGCGGCGCAGCTCGGCGGTGAGCTTGGCCTTGGCCGCCTCGGCGGCGGAGGCGCCGAAGAAGCCCGAGTAGGTGACACTGCGCGGGTACGCGGTGGCGACCAGGCTCTGATGTTCGTGGACCAGCGTCGGAATGATCGCCTCGACCCGGGCGGCGGCGTCCTTGGCCAGGGCCTCGATGGCCTGGACCGAGAGCAGGGCTCGGCTGAGGGAGGCGCCGACGTGCCGGCCCTCGCCGTCGCGCAGCTCGCGCAGCCGTTGCTTGCCGGTGCCCGGAGACAGGCCGACGACGCTGCGGGCCGCGGTCTTGATGGCCTTGGCGGCGTGGAAGAGCTCCTGGTCGTCGGTGGGCCTGGCGTACCTCTGCGCGATCGTCTCGGCCATGGTCTCGACGTCGGTGGGGGTCATGGCGATCGAGCCGATGCCGCTGACCAGCTTCTCCAGGTTCTCGGCCAGGATCGCGAGCTCCTTGTAGCTGGCGCGCGGGACCTTGGCCGCCTCGGGGTCGAGCAGGAAGATGATCCCCGACTCGCGCAGGGCGGCGTCGTAGGAGAACATCCGCCACAGCGCCTCCTTGACCTGGTCGGCGGTGTAGGGCGGGTCCGGGTCCTTCGGCGGCTGCGCCTTGGGCTGCGCGGGCTGCCCGGGTTGTTCCGTCTCCATCTGCTCGGCGGCCAGCTTCGCCTCCTCCTCGCGCTGGAGTCTCAGGCGGTCCATGAACAGGGAGTGGCGCTCGTGGGCGATGAGCATGTTCCGGTAGCGGCCCTCACCCGACCCGATCGAGCCGCGGGCCGAGGGGTTGAAGACGGTGGCGTACGGGAGGTAGTTCACGTAGGCCAGATGGTGGGCGACGGCCACGCCCAGGGTGTCGGCGGCGCGGGCGCGCACCTCGTCCTGGGTCTCCATCGAGCCGTCCTTCTTCTTCCGCGGGCCGTCGATCAGCGCCCTACGGGCCAGATCCAGGCCGGTCACCGTGCGATGGGCGGCGTCCTCCAGCCTGGGCGCGCGCTCCTCGTGGTCCTCCAGCCACAGGAAGAGCTTCATCTGGGTGGAGTCGAGATTGGACATCCAGGCGGTCGCCTCGTCGTGCAGGGCCTGGACCTTGTTGATGGCCTCGGTCAGGGTCAGGTTGTGCAGGACCGCCTTGAGCGCGTCGAGGTGCACCTGCCAGGCGATGGTGTGGTCGCCCATGCGCCCGCCGAAGGGGGAGGGGGTGCGGGGACGGGGACTGATGACCACGCGCCGGATGATGTCGCCGCCCGTGTGCGGCAGGATGGCCGGTCGCAGGTAGACGGTGGCGCCCTTGGGCAGGTCCGAGTGGGACTGGGCCACCAGGGGAATCGGTCCTTCCACCGGCGTCGTGTCGGTGTCGCCCGCGGTCGGATCCTGGTTCTTCTTGAAACGCTTCATTGCGCTCCGTCCCGGTTGGCGCTGATATGAACTCCCTCTTTTCCCGCGGAAGCCGTGGTCGCGGCTAGTGGCGAGGTCGTCACAGTTCCGGATCGGCGGACGTCTACGCTGGTAGGAGGGTTCGGGGGGAGGCTCATCCATGAGGTGCTCACGAATGCGCGTGCTGGTGGCCCTGACCGGGCTGCTGGCCCTGCACACGCCTGCCGGGGCCACGGTCGCCGCGCGGGAGTTTCCCGAGCTGACCCCGGCGGTGGCCGCCCGCCTGGACTCCGTCGTACAGAAGACCATGCGTGAAGCGGGCGTGCCCGGCGTGGTCGTCGGCCTGTCGGCGCCCGGCAAGGGCTCGTACGTGCGGGCCTTCGGCGTCGCCGACAAGGCGACCGGAGCCGCGATGACGCCCGGCGTGTACTCGCGGATCGGCAGCGTCACCAAGACGTTCACCGTGACCGCGCTGCTCCAGCTCGTCGACCGGGGCAAGGCCGGCCTGGACGACCCGATCGCCACCTACGTCGAGGGCGTCCCGAACGGCGAGCGCATCACGCTGCGCCAGCTCGCCGGCATGCGCAGCGGGCTGTTCAACTACAGCGAGGACGAGGGGTTCTTCAAGGCGCTCACCGGCGACCCCACCCGCTCCTTCACGCCGCAGGAGCTCCTGGCCTACTCCTTCAAGCATCCCGTGCTGTTCGAGCCGGGCGCCGAGTTCTCCTACTGCAACACCAACCTCATCCTGCTGGGGCTGGTCGTGGAGAAGCTCGGCGGGCGGCCGCTGCACGAGTTCGTCAGCGCCAACATCCTGAAGCCCGAGGGGCTGAACCGGACGCTTTTCCCGACCGGCGCCGCCTTTCCGAGCCCGCACCCCCACGGCTACACCAACCAGACCGCGTCGGGCGCGGTCCAGGACGCCACCGGCTGGAACCCCTCCTGGGGCTGGGCGGCGGGCGCCATGATCTCGGACCTGGAGGACCAGCGGAAGTGGGCGAGGATCCTGGCCACCGGCACGCTGCTGACTCCGCGTACGCAGGCCGAGCGCCTCAAGACGGGAACGACGCAGATCTCCGGCACCGGCTACGGGCTCGGCATCTTCAACGTGGAGGGCTGGATCGGGCACAACGGCTCGCTGCCCGGCTACCAGGCCTTGACCCTCTACCTGCCCGCCTACCAGGCGACGCTGGTCATGCTGCTCAACACCGACATCTCCTACGAGGGCCAGGAACCCAGCACGGTCCTCGGCCGGGCGGTCACCGGCGTCGTCACCCCTGACCACGTCTACCGGCTGGGCGGCTGAGCACCCCGGCACGACGAGAGGGCCGGCCCCTCGCGGGACCGGCCCTCAACGGTCAGACGGTCAGCCGAGACCGTTCTTGAGCGCGGTGATCAGTTCACCGTTGCTGGTGTCGCCGCTGAGCTCCCAGAAGAACGCGCCACCGAGGCCCTGGTTCTTCGAGTAGGTCATCTTGCCGCCGATGGTGGCCGGCGTGTCGTAGCTCCACCACTGGTTGCCGCAGAAGGCGTAGGCCGTGCCCGCGACGGTGCCGGTGGAGGGACAGCGGGTCTTGAGGACCTTGTAGTCCTCGTTGCCCGGCTCGTAGGTGCCTGGCGCCGGGCCGGTGGCGGTTCCGCCAGGTGTGGCCTGGGTGACGCCGGTCCAGCCTCGGCCGTAGAAGCCGATGCCGAGGAGCAGCTTGCTCGCCGGGATGTTCTTGCTCTTGAGCTTCTGGATGGCGTTGTCGGAGTAGAAGCCCGCGATCGGGATGCCGGTGTAGGAGGTGAGAGGCGAGTGCGGGGCGGTCGGGCCCTGCGCGGCCCAGGCGCCGAAGAAGTCGTAGGTCATGACGTTGTACCAGTCGACGTACTGCGCGGCGCCGCCGTAGTCGGCCGCGTCGATCTTGCCGCCGTTGGTGCCGTCGGCGGTGATGGCCGCGGTGACCAGGTTGTTCTGGCCGAAGCGGGCGCGTACGGCCTGCATGACGTTCTTGAAGGAGGCGAAGCCGCTGGTGTCACAGGTCAGGCCGCAGGCGTTGGGGTACTCCCAGTCGATGTCGATGCCGTCGAAGACGTCGGCCCAGCGGGGGTCCTCGACCATCTGGTAGCAGGACTCGGCGAAGGCGGTGGGGTTGGCCGCGGCCTGGGTGAAGCCGCCGGACCAGGTCCAGCCGCCGATGGAGAAGAGGATCTTGAGGTTCGGGTACTTCTTCTTCAGCTTGCGCAGCTGGTTGAAGTTACCGCGCAGCGGCTGGTCCCAGGTGTCGGCGACGCCGTCGACGCTCTCGGCCGCCGAGTAGGACTTCTCGTAGTCGGCGAAGGAGTCGCCGATGGTGCAGCGGCCGCCCGTGGTGTTGGCGAACGCGTAGTTGATGTGGGTCATCTTGGCGGCCGAGCCGCTGGTGTCGATGTTCTTGACGTGGTAGCCGCGCTGGTAGACGCCCCACTGGACGAAGTAGCCGAGCACCTTGTTACCGCCGCCGCCGGGGCCGTCCGAGGTGGTGGCGGAGGCCGAGTTGCTGTCGGCCGAGCGGTTGCCTGCCGCGTCGCGGGCCCGGACGGTGTAGGTGTAGGCGGTGTTCGAGCTGAGCCCGGTGTCGGTGTGGGTGGTTCCGGTCACGGTGGTGACCAGGGTGCCGCCTCGGTAGATCTCGTAGCCGGTGACGCCGACGTTGTCCGTGGAGGCGTTCCA